>JBBQLP010000007.1:0-75383 GCA_038327995.1 Caulobacterales bacterium
TGTTGTTGCTGGCAGTTTTCCTGCGCAAAGACGGCGGTTGGAACAGAAACGATGACGACCAAGCCCAAAAGAAGTGACCTAGTGCGCATAGCTGAGCCTCCACAGGAGCATAAGTTGTTTCTCGATTGAAAACTTAATGCGGCTGCAGCCGAAAGGTTCACGGCCCCGCCCGGCCCTTTACCGCCCGCACAACAAGCCCCGATCAAGACGCCGTAGCTGACAAGGAATGGGCTTCGAGCTTGACGGACCCTCAACAGGGAAGAGAAATGCGGGTTGTAGAACCCTCCTCCCTCGCCTCCGCGCCTTCCTTCCTCTATGCCGCGCGGCATGAATGAGGTTCCTGAAACCCGCGAGCCCGAAGAAGAGTCGCCCAGCTTCCCCGCGCCGCGCACCCACGCCGAGGCGTCGCGGCAACGGCGGGACATCGTCTCCGGTGCGGTGATGGAAGAAGCGCGGCTGATCCGCTTCGTGGCGGGGCCGGAGGGCGAAGTGGTCGCCGACCTCGGGCGCTCGCTGCCGGGGCGGGGCCTGTGGGTCGAGGGAAACCGGGCGGCGGTGGATCAGGCGGTCAAGCGCCAGGCCTTCTCCCGCGCAGCCAAGACAAAGCTCAATGCGCCAGCCGACCTGTCAGACCGGGTGGAGGCGCTTCTGGTGCGCCGATGCCTCGACCGACTGGGCCTTGCGCGGGGGGCGGGGGCGCTTACATCGGGCTTTGAAAAGGTCTCCGCCGCCTTGTCGAGCGGCAAGGTCGCCTGGTTGATCGAGGCCAGCGACGGCTCGGACGATGGACGACAGAAGCTGTTCCGGATCGCGCGCCAGCAAAAACGACCGCCCTCTATCTGCGGCGCGTTTTCGGCGGACGAATTGGGTTTGGCCTTGGGCCTCGGCCATGCGATACACTCCGCCTTCCTTGCAGGGCGATGGGCGCAGCGCTGGACCGATGAGGTCGGCAGACTCGCCGGATTTCGCTCCCTCCAGCCGGAAAGCTGGAGCCATCCTGAGCGTTGGGCCCCGGGCGACCGGGACGGCGAGGCCTGAGGTGGGTGGTGGCGCAAACGCGTCTCCGTTCCGCCTCGTCTTTAATTTCTACGCTCGCGCATCGGCGCGGGTGATCGGGACGGAACGAGTAAAGCGAGCGAATGAGCGACGAGAACGACAACGGTCAAGGCGGTAGCGGTTCCAGCGGGCAAGGGCCCGGAGGCCGCGCGCCCCTGACCCTGAAGCCGCGTGCAGGCGCGGTGAACACCGGCACGGTCCGCCAAAGCTTCAGTCACGGGCGGTCCAAGACCGTGGTGGTGGAAACCAAGCGCCGCCGGGTTGATGGCCCCGCGCCCGGACGCTCCGAAGCACAGCAGGTGTTCGGACCTCGCCCTGCGCCCGCCCCTGCTGCGCCGCCGCCGGCCGCTCCCGCCGCTGCGGCTCCGCCTGCGGGCGGCGCCACTCTGAACCTGTCGCAAAGCGAACTGGCCGCCCGTCAGCGCGCCATCGAGACCGCTCAGCGTCAGGCCGACGAGAAACGCTCCACGGACACCCGGCTCAAGGCCGCCGAGGATGCGCGAAAGACGGAAGCCGAAGTCCCGGCCGCCTCCCCAGAGGTGGAAGCGCCGAAGGCCGAGGCGGCTGCGGCCGCCGACGCGGCGCCCAGCGCTCCGCCCGCCGCAGCAGCAGCGCCGGTCGCGCAGGCGCCTGCCGCCCCGGCTGACCCGCCCGCCGCGCCGCGCGCCTGGGAACGCCTCGCCCAACGTCCCAACCCTGAGCGTCCGGCGCCCGAGCGCCCTCGCGAGGACCGTCCGCGCGAGGCGCGTGGGGACTTCCGCGCGCCGGAAGGCCGCAGCTACTCGCCCCCTCCGCGCGAAGGCGCCTATGCCGCCCGCGGCCCTCGTCCCACCGGTGCGCCTGCTGGCGGTGATCGCAACGCCCGCCCGCAGGGCGGCGCAGGTCGCCCCGATAGCGGCGGCACGTCCACCGTTCGATATTCGGCCCTCGCGCCCAAGCCCGCCGGGCCCCGGCCTACGGGCGGGGGCGGCTTTCGCCGTCCCACCGAGGAGCCTTCCGCTCCCGAGATCACCAAGACCACCCGCACCGCCGCGCCACACGCAGGCGCCCGTCGTCCAGCGGGTGAGGACGACGATCGTCGTCGGGGTCCGGGCGGCTTCACCCGTCCCGCCGCGGCCAGCGCCGACGCTGGTCCCGGCAAGGCGGTCTCGCGCACCAAGGGCGAACCGGGCCGCCGTCAGGGCCGTCTGACGATCCAGGCGGTCGCGGGCGACGAGGATTCCGCCGAGCGGATGCGCTCCCTCGCCTCGGTTCGCCGGGCGCGCGAACGCGAACGCGAGAAGCGCACCAAGGGCGGCGCGACCGAACAGGTCGCCGGTCGCCGCGAAGTGGTTGTGCCAGACGCCATCACCATCGGCGACCTCGGTCAGCGGATGGCCGTGCGCGGGGTGGACATCATTAAATACCTGATGCGTCAGGGCACAATGGTGAAGATCAACGACATGATCGACGCCGACACCGCCGAACTGATCGCCTCGGAGTTCGGTCACACCGTGCGCCGGGTCTCCGAGTCCGACGTGGAAACCGGCTTCCTCGCCGCCGACGACCATGAGGCGGACACCGCGCCCCGCCCGCCCGTGGTGGCGGTTATGGGCCATGTCGATCACGGCAAGACCAGCCTGCTCGACGCCTTGCGCACGGCCACCGTGGCCAAGGGCGAGCACGGTGGCATCACCCAGCACATCGGCGCCTATCAGGTGAAACTGCCTGATGACCAGAGCGTCACCTTCCTGGACACCCCTGGCCACGCCGCCTTCTCCGCCATGCGGATGCGCGGCGCGACCGTGACCGACATTGTGGTGCTGGTGGTGGCGGCGGACGACGGGGTGATGCCCCAGACCGTCGAGGCCATCAATCACGCCAAGGCGGCGGGCGCGCCGATCATCGTGGCGATCAACAAGATCGACAAACCGGACGCCGACCCGACCAAGGTGATCAACGAGCTTCTGCAACATGAGATCGTGGCCGAAAGCCTCGGCGGCGAGACGCAGATGGTTGAGGTGTCGGCGACACAAAAGCTAGGCCTCGACCACCTGCTCGAAGCCATTCTGCTGCAGGCCGAAGTCATGGACCTCAGGGCCAATCCCGAGCGCTCCGGCGAAGGGGTGGTGATCGAATCCAAGCTCGACAAGGGTCGGGGCCCGGTGGCGACGGTGCTGGTCAAGCGCGGCACTCTGAAGCGCGGCGACATCGTGGTGGCGGGCTCGGCTTTTGGCCGGGTACGCGCGCTGATCAACGAGAACGGCGAGCAGGTTGCAACCGCAGGCCCTTCGGAGCCAGTGGAAATCCTCGGCCTCGATGAAGCGCCCTCGCCCGGCGAAGCCCTGGCGGTGGTGGAAAATGAGGCCCGCGCTCGCGAGCTTACCGACTACCGCGTGCGGGTGAAGCGCGAGAAGCAACTCGGCCCGGTGGGCGGCGGGAGCGGCCTGGCCGACATGATGGCCAAGCTGACGGCGAAGAAGGTCTCCGAACTGCCGCTGGTCATCAAGGCGGATGTGCTGGGCTCGGCGGAAGCCATCGTCGGCTCGCTCGACAAGATTTCCACCGACGAAGTGCGGGCGCGGATCATCCTGTCGGCGGCTGGCGCGATCACCGAAAGCGACGTGATGCTGGCCAAGGGCGCAGGCGCGCCCATCCTCGGCTTCAACGTCCGCGCGTCGAAACAGGCGCGCGACCTCGCCGAGCGGGAAGGGGTGGAGATTCGCTACTACGCGATCATCTACGACCTCCTGGACGACATCAAAGGCGTGCTCTCGGGGATGTTGTCGCCGATCCAGCGCGAGACCTTCCTTGGCAACGCCGAAGTGTTGCAGGTGTTCGACATCTCCAAGGTCGGCAAGATCGCTGGCTGCAAAGTCACCGAAGGCGTGGTCCGCAAGGGCGCCAAGGTTCGCGTTGTGCGCCAGGACATCGTGGTGCTCGAGCTTGGCACGCTGCAGACGCTCAAGCGCTTCAAGGACGAGGTCAATGAGGTGCAGTCCGGCCAGGAGTGCGGCATGAACTTCGCCTTCCAGGACGTTCGCGAAGGCGATGTGATCGAGTGCTTCACGGTCGAAACCATCCAGCGCTCGCTCTAGAGTCGGCGCCGGGGGGCGGGGTCAGTCATGAAGTCGGTTATTCTGGCGGTTTCCCTTTTCGGCATCTGGTTCGGCTCGCCGTCGGACAAGCAGGTGCTGCGCAAGGGCCAGGGCAAGGTGAGCGGCCAGTTCGTAACCGCGCCTGCCTACGAGGGCGTGAAAATCTTTCGCCACGGCAGCCGCTGGACGGTATGCGGAACGGCGACCGGACAGCACCTGAAGGGGCGAACAGGAGCCGAGCGCTTCATCGTCGACCGCAAGACCCTGATGTTCTCGGGCGACCCGGCCTACACCGCCGCTCCCGACGACAAGGAAGCCTTCGAGACCCTTTGGAAGACCCGCTGCATCAAGGGTTAGGGACGTAGTAATCAGGCATAGCCAAGCGCGAGCGTAGCCTTAAGATCGGTCCAACCCATATCGGAACAGGATCGCCATGCGCCGCGCCATCACCCTCGCCGCCCTTCTCGCCGCCGCTCCCTTGACCGCCCATGCGGCGGAAGCGGGCCTACCCCTCGCCCTGAAAGCCCAGATCGACCGGGGGGTGGCGGCGGCGCTGAAGGCCAACGATTGCCCGTCCGCCTCCATCGCCGTGGTGAAGGATGGGCGGATCGCCTATGCGAAGGCCTATGGCAAGTCCCGCCTTTCGCCTCCGCTCGCGGCGAGCAACCGCACGCGCTACCAGATCGCCTCCATCTCCAAGGAGATCGTCGCCGCCGCCGCGCTGATCCTGCAACAGGACGGCAAGTTGTCTCTCGACGACAAGGTCTCCCGCTGGCTGCCGGACCTGACCGACGCCGACAAGATCACGGTCCGTCAGGTGCTGACGCATACGGCGGGCTATTCGGACTACTGGCCGCAAGACTATCTGATGGCGCCGATGGCGCGGCCCACCACGCCGCAAGCGATCCTCGACGGCTGGGCCAAAAAGCCGCTCGATTTCAAGCCGGGCGAGGACTGGCAGTATTCCAACACCGGCTATGTGGTCGCTGGACGGATCATCGAGAAGGCGTCGGGCCAGCCGCTCTACGCCTTCATCCAGCAGCGTATTTTTACGCCGCTTCACATCACCGATGCGGTGGACGCGGATGCCACACCGCTGATCTCGCCCGACGCCATCGGCTATGAGCGCGCGGCGCTGGGACCGCTGCGGCCGTCTCCCTACGAGGGCAAGGGCTGGCTTTATGCGGCGGGCCAGCTTGGTCTGACGGCGGAAGACCTTGCCAAATGGGACGTGAGCCTTCTGGACCGAACCCTTCTGAAGCCGGAGAGCTATACCGCCGAGTTCACTCCGGTGAAGCTGAACAGCGGTCGGGATTCCGGTTACGCCCTCGGGCTTCAGGTGGGTAAGGACAACGGGCGGACCTTCATCCATCACGGGGGCGAGGGCTCGGGCTTTCTGGCCGAGAACCGCATCTATCCGGACGACAAGGTGGCCATCGTCGTCCTCACCAACACTATCTCGGGCTCGGCCCAGACCGACATCGCTGACCGGCTCGCCTACCTCGTTCTGCCGCCCAAGGGTCTCGATCCCAAGGTGCGCGCCCTGTTCGAGGGGCTGCAGCACGGCAAGGTGGACCGCTCCGCCTTCACCGAGAACTTCAACGGCTATCTCGACGCGAAGACTGTCGCCGACTACGCCCGCAGCCTGGGTCCTCTTGGGGAACCCACTTCCTTCAAGGCCAGACGTGAGGGCGACCGGGGCGGGATGAAGTTCCACAGCTACCACATCATCGCCGGGGGCAAGCCGCTGGACCTGACCATCTACGTCATGCCCGACGGGAAGATCGAACAGTTCCTGATCTACGCCGCCACGAGCTGATCGACGCGTTTGTCCAGGGAGGATCGCATGGCCGACGCCGATGTGCTGAAGGACTACACCCGCTTTGATTTCAAGGACGGGAAGTGGACGCGGCCGGTCTTTCGCAAGGGCTCCGGCCCCGGCGTCATCATCATCCACGAGATCCCCGGCCTGCATCCGCTGGTGGTGCGGTTCGCCGACCGGGTGGCGGCGGCGGGCATGACGGTGTTCGTCCCCAGCCTGTTCGGCGAGCCCGGCAAGGCGGTGTCCCCCCGCTACGCCACGGGCGAAATCCTGAAGGCGATCTGCATCCGGCGCGAGTTCAACGTCTGGGCGACCGATAAATCCAGCCCCATCGTCGACTGGTTGAAGGCGCTGGCGAAGATGGCGCACAAGGACTGTGGTGGGCGGGGCGTGGGCGCGATCGGGATGTGCTTCACCGGCAATTTTGCGATGGCCATGATGACCGAGCCCGCGGTGGTCGCGCCGGTTCTGTCCCAGCCCTCGCTGCCCTTCCCCCTCGGCGCCCGGCGCAAGGCGGCGATGGGGCTTTCCGCCGATGAGATCGGCTGCGCCCGGCGACGGTTCCAGGACGAGGGCCTCTCGGCGATCGGTCTCAGGTTTGACGCTGATCCGCTCGTGCCGCCTGAGCGGTTCGACACCTTCAAGTCCACCTTCGGTGAGGCGTTCGAAGTGATCGAGATCGCCGACGCCGACGGTCTTCCCGCCTTCGGGCGGCCCCACTCGCACTCTGTCCTGACCATCAACCTGCGCGACGATGATCCGGATGGGCCGACCAGGCGGGCCGAGGACCGGGTGATCGCCTTCTTCAAGGAACGCACGGCGGCGTGTTGAGGCGGGCGCCTTGATGTGGGCGCGTGAGTGAGACAGGGTCAGCCCATGAAACGCGCCCTGCTCACCTTTCTTACCATCGCCAGCCTGGGAGCTTGCACCACCATCCCGCGCTTTGAGGCGGCGAGCGACGTTCACGCCCTCCTCGTCTCCATCCGTGACGGAGACCGCGCCGCCTTTGAAGCCCACATTGACCGTCCGGCCCTGAAGGCGCAACTCCGCTCGCGGTTGATGGCCGAGGGTGAAAAACAGCACGGGCTGGGCGGCGCGCTCGCCATCTTCGCCGCCGGGCCGCTCATCAACGTGACGGCGGATGCGCTGCTGCGGCCTGAGGTGTTTCGCGCGGTGGCCATCGAATATGGCTATGACCCGAAACAGGCGATCCCCGGTGCGTTCCTGATCGGCCAGTATGTAACCCCGCTCGATGGAGGCCGCGCCTGCGTCGCTACCAAGCGCCGGGGCGGCTGTGTCTTTGTCCTCAAGGACGAGGGCGGGACCTACAGGCTGATCGGATTCGAGGGGCGGCTCGCGCTCGGCCGAGACGGGCTGGCGCATTTAACCGAATAAAAACAACAAACTGGGGGAAGCGAAATGCGAATTATTCTTGCGATCTTGAGCGGCGGGCTGGCGGCCGGGCTGATGGACTTCTGCGCGGCCATGACCATCAACCGCTTGCCGGTGCTGACCATCGGCAGGGCGGTTGCGACGGGCCTTTACGGGAAGGCGTCGTTCAAGATGGGCGACGACGTGGGATGGCAGGGCGTGGGCTTGCACTTCGCCATGTCGCTCCTGATCGCCGCCATCTATGTGCTGGCGGCGGAGCGGATCGCGCTGATGCGCCAGAACACCCTCTTGTTCGGTCTCCTCTATGGAGTGGGCGTCTTCGCGGTGATGAACTACGTGGTCAGACCGCTCTCCAAAGCGGGGATAGCGCACTATGCGTCGCCGCTGCTCTTGATCGAAAACCTCATGGCCATGCTGATCTTCGGGCTGTTCGTGGCCTACGCCGACCGTTTCTTCGCACCGGCTGCGGCGCATACGCTCCACTAGCTGACCGCCAAACGGGAAGTTTGCACCCCACATATCGAGTACAAAGAGTGCAATACGGCGGCGCTTGTATCCATGATGCTGTTTCTCCCTCCTTCGCATTGTTGGGTGGGGCTTCACAACCCGTGCGCGTGCAAGCGCTCTTCTCTGCAATGGTCCGGCATTATACGCCTGCGTCCCGGCGGGGGGATTAGTCGGGCGGCGGCGCTCGCTTCCGGCTGATTTGACCGGGCGATCAGCGCTGGACAGGATAGAGTTGCATCACCAACGGGCGGCGAGGGGACCTATGGGTAAAACAGAACTGGCCGCCACCGCGTGGTTGCGGGCGATCTTCGCGCCGCGCTGGCGCTTTCCGGTGATCGCCGTGCTGTTCCTGGCCCCGACCCTGGTTGGTATTCTGACCCGGCTTATCAAGCACAAAAGCTATTTCGCCGACTTCCGCCAACTGGTCTGCGCGGGCCAGCACGTGGCGCAGGGCCTGCCGCTCTACGGGCCGGGCTCGGCGTGCCCAGCGATGGACGCCATGCCCTTCGTCTATATCCCCGGCGTGGCGCACGTATCGTCGGGGTTCATGGGAGTGCTGGGAAGTGGAGGCTTCACCCTTCTTTACGCGGCGCTGTTCGTCCTGGCGGCGGTATCTATGGTCTTCACCCTGGTGTTCGACCGCCGGGTTCCCGGAACGCCGCAGGAACGCGTGCCGACCCTGGCGCTGATCACCGGCAGCGCGGTGAGCTGGGGCAATATCGCCCTGCCGCTCTCGGCCTTGATCGGCGCGGCGGCGGTTGTGCTGGAAAGCTGGCCGATCCTGTTCGTGCTGGCGGTGGCGCTGGCGACGGTGGTCAAGCCGCTCTACGCCGCGTGCCTTTTGCCGCTGATCTATCTGCCGCGCTCGCGGGTTCAGCGGGCGGGGCTGATCGCGCTCGGCCTGATCCTCGGGCTGACCCCCGTCGCGTTGTTTCTCTTCACCGGCGGTGAGGCCGCGAAGGCTTGGAGCTTCCAGACCGAACACTATGTGGCGACCCAGGCGTCGGGGTTCGGCTTCCTCGGCTGGCAGACGCTGCTGTTTCGCTATAGCGGTCTCGGACCTCTGACCCTGATCGCCTACGCGGTGTTCACGGGCTCAAGCCTGCTGGCCCTGTTGGTGATCGCGGCGCGGGGCGGGCTGGATGTGCGCAGCAAGGTCTGGCTGTCGCTGGCTGTAGCCTGCCTGATCGTGCCGCGCGTGATGCGCTATGACGTGTTCCTGCTGGGGCTAGGACTGATCGTGACCGTCTACGCCGCCGAAGCGTTGTCCGTGCGCGCCGGGCGCATCGTGGCCGGTCTCGTCTATGCAGGGCTCGGGATCGCGCTTTTGATGAACTTCGCGGTGGGCGGAAACCAGCTTTTTCTCATCACCCTTCTGTTCTGGGGCGTGTTGGTCGGCCTCGCGATCGCCATGGTGCGGCGCCCAGGCGAGGCGGACGCCGTCGAAACGCCCGCTCTGGACATCGGACCCGCCGCCCCCTAAACCCGCTCGCTTTCGCGCAGACCCACATTCGGTGGACTTCCGGGGCGTTCGAGCCGCCCGGCGCGTTGGAGACGATGATGAAACCTCCCCAGAAGCCCGGCGGCCTTCGCACCTCCAGCCCCAGCCGCGGCGGTCAAAAGCCCGGCGCCGCCAAATCTGGCGCGCCGAAGTCTGGCGGCGCGCGTGCAGGACACCGCGCCCGCCCGGCCTCCAAGGACCTCGGCCCCTCCCAGCGTCAGCTTCGCGCGGGTGAGCTTGTGCGGCACGCGCTGGCGGAGATTCTTCGGGTAGAGGATGTGGCCGATCCGGCGCTGGCGGGTGTTTCCGTCACCGTTACCGAAGTGCGGATGAGCCCCGACCTGAAGCACGCGATCTGCTTCGTCGAACCGCTTGGCGCAGGTCTCACCGGTGCGGCGGTCGACCTGAAGCTCGCCAAGGACAAGGCCGCCGAGGTTGTGGCGGGCCTGAACCGGGCCACGCGCTATTTCCGGGGCATATTGGGGCGGAGCATCGAGCTCAAGTTCACCCCGCAACTGCGCTTCCTGCACGACGAGAGCTTCGACGCCGCCTCCCACATGAACGAACTGTTCGCCCGCCCCGACGTGGCGCGCGATCTCTATAGACCCTTTGTCCCCCCCGCCGACGAAGACGACGCCTGATGGGGCGCCGCAAAAAGGGCGACCCGGTTTCGGGCTGGATCTGCCTCGACAAGCCGCTCGACCTCACCTCCACCGCCGCCGTCTCGCGGGTGCGCCGTGCGTTCAATGCGCAGAAGGCGGGGCACGCGGGCACGCTGGATCCCCTCGCCACCGGCGTCCTGCCCATCGCGCTCGGGGAAGCGACCAAGACCGTCCCTTACCTGATGGAGGCGGACAAGACCTATCGTTTCACCATTAAATGGGGCGAGACCACCGCCTCGTTCGACCGGGAAGGGGCGGTGACGGCGACCTCCGACGTGCGCCCGACCACAGATCAAGTTCGCGCCGCCCTGCCGGTGTTTGTAGGGCAGGTGATGCAGGTCCCGCCGATCTATTCCGCCATCAAGGTCGACGGCGAGCGCGCCTACGACCTCGCCCGGCAGGGGGTGGAGGTGACGCTGGAAGCCCGCATCGTGCGCATAGATCGCGCCGAGGTAGTCGATGTCCCTGACGCCGATCACGTGACGCTGGAGATCGACTGCGGCAAGGGCACCTATGTCCGCGCGATGGTGCGCGATCTGGCGGCGGCGTTAGGCGCCTGCGGGCACGTGTCCGAGCTTCGCCGCACCCGCGTTGGCCGCTTCATCGAGGCCAATGCAATAGGGCTGGAAAAACTTCAGGAATTGGCGCATACGGGCGCCAGTCTGGAAACGCTGCTTCCGGTCGAGACCGCGCTGGACGACATCCCGGCGCTGGCCGTGACCACCGAAGACGTATTCAGATTGAAGCAAGGGCGACCGATCGTTCTCGTTCCCCGCCAGGTCGAAGCGTTGAAAGCGCGGCTCGTCCCCCGAGTGATCGGAGGCGAGGACGCGTCTCGAACCGTTTCCGCCATGTCGGACGGAAAGATCGTCGCGCTCTGTGAGCTTCGCGCGGGAAGGCTCAATCCCACCCGCGTATTTCACCTCGATCTGGAGACTTGAACGATGTCGATTACCCCTGATCGCAAAGCCGATTTGATCCATACCCACGCCCGCACCGAACACGATACGGGTTCTGCTGAAGTCCAGGTGGCAATCCTTTCCGAGCGGATTGCGAACCTCACAGAACACTTCAAGATGCACAAGAAGGACAACCACTCCCGGCGCGGCCTCCTGAAGATGGTGTCGCAACGCCGCCGCCTTCTGGACCACCTGAAAGACACCCATGAAGACCGTTATACGGCGATCATCGGGACCCTCGGGTTGCGCCGGTAGGACCACCCAATGCCGCTCATCCCGCCTTCGCGAGGGTGAGCGGAAATAGGGGAGCATCTGCTCCTGATGTTACCAAGGGCGCACACCGCGTCCGCTACTGATCGGTCCCGATGGCGGGGCCGGTTTCTGGACGAGGAACACCGGTTCCGCTGCACGTACGCACGACCCGCCCTGTCCGCCCGTGGGAATCCGCCCTCGGGGATGAAAGAAAGAGAAACCTCAGATGTTTGACATCAAAAAGAAGACCATCGACTGGGCCGGCAAGAAGCTGACCCTTGAGACCGGGCGCATGGCCCGCCAGGCCGACGGCGCCGTCCTCGCCACCTACGGCGAGACCACCGTCCTCGCCACCGTCGTGTTCGCCAAGTCGCCAAAGCCCGGCCTCGACTTCTTCCCCCTGACCGTGAACTATCAGGAGAAGACCTATGCGGCGGGCAAGATCCCCGGCGGCTTCTTCAAGCGCGAAGGCCGTCCGACCGAGAAGGAAACCCTGGTTTCCCGCCTGATCGACCGTCCGATCCGCCCCTTGTTCGTCAAGGGCTTCAAGCACGAGACCCAGGTGGTCATCAATGTGCTGAGCCATGACCTCGAGAACGATCCCGACATCGTGGCCATGGTCGCCGCCTCCGCCGCCCTGACCATCTCTGGCGTGCCGTTCATGGGCCCGATCGGCGCCGCGCGCGTCGCCTACATCAACGGCGAATACGTCCTGAACCCGACCCTCGACCAGATGGCCGACACCCAGATGGACCTGGTGGTCGCCGCCACCGACGACGCAGTGATGATGGTCGAAAGCGAGATCAAGGAACTCTCTGAAGAGATCGTCCTCGGCGGCATCATCTTCGCCCACGAAGGCCTGAAGCCCGTCATCGAAGCCATCATCCAACTGGCCGAACACTCCGCTAAGGAGCCCTACCAGTTCGTGGCCGAGAACACCGACCACATGGTCAAGGCGATCGCCGACCTCGTGGGCGCCGACCTGCGCGCCGCCTACGAACACAAGGGCAAGCACGAGCGTCATGAGGCGATCTACGCCGCCAAGGCCCGCGCGCAATCTCTGGTGAAGTCCGACGAGAACCCGGACGGCTTCGATTCATCGAAGTTCTCCGGCGCCTGGAAGGAATCCGAAGCCCACATCCTGCGCCGCGACATCATCGAACACGGCAAGCGCGTCGATGGCCGCGCCGTCGACACCGTGCGTCAGATCGTGTCCGAAGTGGGCGTCTTGCCCCGCGCGCACGGCTCGGCCCTGTTCACCCGCGGCGAGACACAGGCCCTCGTGGTGGCCACCCTCGGCACCGCGGATGACGAGCAGTGGATCGACGCCCTGGAAGGCACCTACAAGGAGAAGTTCCTCCTGCACTACAACTTTCCTCCCTTCTCCGTCGGTGAGACGGGCCGGATGGGATCGCCGGGTCGCCGCGAAATCGGTCATGGAAAGCTGGCGTGGCGCGCGGTGCGTCCCATGATGCCGCCGCACTCGGAGTTCCCCTACACTGTGCGTCTGGTCTCCGAAATCCTGGAGTCCAACGGCTCCTCGTCCATGGCCTCGGTCTGCGGCGCTTCACTGGCAATGATGGACGCGGGCGTGCCTCTGAAGAAGCCGGTCTCCGGCATCGCCATGGGCCTGATCCTGGAGCCCTCCGGCGAATACGCCATCCTGTCGGACATTCTTGGTGACGAAGACCACCTCGGCGACATGGACTTCAAGGTCGCGGGCACTGCCGACGGCATCACCTCGCTGCAGATGGACATCAAGATCCCGGGCATCACCCGCGAGATCATGGAAAAGGCCATGCACCAGGCCAAGGCCGGCCGCGTCCACATTCTCAATGAGATGTCCAAGGCCATGGAAGCGCCCCGCGCCGACGTGGGCGAGTTCGCGCCGAAGATCGAGACGATCACCATCCCCACCGACAAGATCCGCGACGTGATCGGCACCGGCGGCAAGATCATCCGCGAGATCGTGGAAAAGACCGGCGCCAAGGTGAACATCGACGACGAAGGTTCGGTCAAGGTCTCGGCCTCCGACGGCGCCAAGATCAAGGCGGCGATCGACTGGATCAAGTCGCTGACGTCGGAGCCTGAAGTGGGCGCGATCTACAACGGCAAGGTCGTGAAGGTGGTGGACTTCGGCGCCTTCGTGAACTTCTTCGGCGCCAAGGACGGCCTCGTCCACGTGTCGCAGATTTCCAACCAGAAGGTCGCCAAGCCCTCGGACGTCCTGTCCGAAGGCCAGATCGTGAAGGTCAAGCTCGTCGGCTTCGACGATCGCGGCAAGACCAAGCTCTCGATGAAGGTCGTCGACCAGGAAACCGGCGAAGACCTCTCCAAGCGCGAGACGGTCGACGCCGACGCGTAAGGCGCAGAGCCTTCGATAAATGTGGAGCCCCGGTCGGAAACGGCCGGGGCTTTCGCGTTGTGCACGGAGACTTGAAGCTTCTCTGCAACACCCCCGGTGACAATCGCCAGCGTGGCTGGAACAACCGGCTCCGTTCACCATTTGCACTGCGAACGCGGACGGATAGACTTTGAGTCGCGCTGGAGATCACGACCATGGCCAACTCCCATCTCACCGTCGTTCCGGGCGGCGAAGCCGAACTCTACAATCTCGGAACCGGGCCTGAGACCACTGCCCAGCGGGTGCAGCGTCTGCAACACGAGGCGAATCTTCTGGCGCGCGAGCAGGTCGAGGCGCTGCAGGTGCAACTGAACGCGGCGGCGGCGATGGCGGCGGAAATCTCCCAGGGTGGCGAAGCCTATCCCGCCGGAGTGCGTGAAATGGCCGAGCGGCTCGCCGCCGACCTGCCGACCCGGGCGCAGTCGCTGCAAGCCGTACTCGAGCGCACCTGGAAGTAGGTGGTCGCCTGTTCGGCGGCGAGATTTCTACACAATTGAATAAAATGAGGGCCGTGTCTGGGGTGGGGTAGACACGGCCCTCACGTCCGCGCGCCAACGGATCGGGGCCACGGCGCGCTGTGGACGCAAGGTATCTACGTCCAGGCTGTAAAATCGGACGCGGGCGCAAGAAAGTTTTCTTCCCCCATCCATCTCCCGTGAAGAGGGAAGGACTTAGAGTGCGCCTCGTCGTCCTAGATCGTGGCCAGCCGGCCGACCCACTTGGGTGTGGTGGTCGGCTGTCCGGTGGGTGAGCCGCCGGGCTGCTCCACTGTGATCGCCAGGGTCGCGGCGGGCAGGGCTCCGGGCTTCAGCGCATCCGCAATTTTCACCAGGGTCGGATGACCGGGATCGACCAGGCCCAGAGAGCGTGGCTTGCCGTCGGCAGGGATCAGCCAAAGCTCCGCCGCCCGATCCGCCGGGATGCCGAGCGCAGTGCCCGGCAGAGCATAGAGCACCCCCTTGGCCGGATCGTAGGTGGCGGTGAGCGAGCCCTTCCCCGTGGGCCCGGATAGCTGCGCTACCAGAATGGGCTGGGCGGCGGGCGTTGGGGTCGGCTCGATCACCACCTGCGGTGGGCGAATGGCGAGGAAGACCAGGGCGGCGGCAGCAGCGGCCGTCGCGCCGATGGCCCAATTGCGCCAGAAGGCCACGGTGTGACGGGAATAGCCCAATGCCGTGTCGTTCGCTGGACTGGACGGATCGATGGCGCGGATGATTCGCGGCCAGACTCCTTGGGGCGGCTGCACGGGGACGATGGCGTCGGTCAGGGGCGCCAGCCTTTGGTCCCACGCGTGGACTTCGGCGGCAAAGGCGGGCTCACGCGAGGCGCGAGCCTCGGCGGCGGTTCGCTCCACACGATCCAGCACGCCTAAGGCATATTCGGCTGCGGTCAGGTCTTCGCGATCATCGATGGGGGGGGGCGTATCGCTCATGCGCTCGCCTCCAGACAGACGCGAAGCCGCTGCAGGCTTCGCCTTATCCAGCTTTTCACCGTGCCGAGCGGCGCGCCGACCCGGGCGGCCAGGGTCTCGTAGGTCACACCGTCGTAAAAGGCGGTGCGCACCACGGCGGCGTGCTGCGGCTCAAGCTGAGCCAGGCAACGCTCCAGCGACGCGGCCTCATCAGCCGCCTCTACGGACGCAGAAGGAAGAGGGCCTGAGTCCACCGCCTCGGCGGCTTCGTCCAACGGGCGCATGGCTCTGGGCCGCGCCGTCGAGCGCAGTTTGTCGATGGCCTTGTTGCGGGCGATGGCTACCAGCCAGGTAATCGGGGAAAGTCCCCGTTCCGGCTGAAACGCGCCTGCCCGGCGCCAGATGGTGAGATAAATGTCTTGCAAAACGTCCTCGGCTTCGCCCCGATCATTCAAGATACGCAGGCAGACGCCATAAAGCTTCGCTGAGGTGTCCTGATAGACCTGCTGCAATGCGTCGCGGTCGCCGTTCGCGACGCGGGCAATGGCGCCGACCAGTCTTTCGCGGTCTGTTTCGCTGGCCATGGATACTCTGTGCTGCGCAAGGATTGCCCATTAAGCGTTATGGCAAGGATGTGCGCAAGCCAAGCCGCCAACGTGAGCCAAGCGCCCCATGACGCGTTAAGATGCACCACTTGCGGCGCTCGCACGAATAGCGGGATTTGTTTCGGGAGAGAACATGGCGACGAGCGGCAAGCGCACCTTAAGGTCCCAGGCGTGGTTCGGGGGGCATGATCGCAACAGTTTCATCCACCGATCCTGGATGAAGAACCATGGCGAGCCCGCCGACAGCTTCGACGGGCGTCCGGTGATCGGCATCTGCAACACATTCTCCGAGCTTACCCCCTGCAACGCCCACTTCCGTGAGGTGGCGGAAAAGGTGAAGCGCGGTGTCTTGCAGGCAGGCGGGTTCCCGGTCGAGTTCCCGGTGATGAGCCTTGGCGAGACCAATCTTCGTCCCACCGCCATGCTCTTTCGCAACCTTGCCTCGATGGACGTTGAGGAGAGTATCCGCGGCAACCCCATCGACGGGGTGGTGCTGCTCACCGGCTGCGACAAGACCACCCCCGCGCTCCTGATGGGGGCGGCCAGCTGCGATCTTCCGGCCATCGTGGTGTCGGGCGGCGCGATGCTGAACGGACGCTTCCATGGACGGACGCTCGGCTCCGGCACCGACGTTTGGCGGCTTTCGGAGGAGGTGCGGGCCGGAACCCTGCCGCCAACTGAGTTCCTCGACGCCGAAGCAGCCAATTCCCGTTCCGTGGGGCATTGCAACACTATGGGCACCGCCTCGTCCATGGCGACGTTGGTGGAGGCGCTCGGCATCGCCCTGCCCACCAACGCCGCGATCCCCGCAGCCGACGCGCGCCGCTACACCCTGGCGCAGATGACCGGGCGGCGGATTGTGGACATGGTGCACGAGGACCTGCGCCCGTCCCACATCCTGACCCGCGAGGCGTTCGAGAATGCGATCCGGGTGATCGGCGCGGTGGGCGGTTCCACCAACTGCGTGCTCCACCTTCTGGCCATCGCCGGACGGGTGGGAGTGGAGATGACGCTGGACGACTGGGATAGGCTGGGGCGCGACGTGCCGACCATCGTCGACCTGATGCCGTCGGGGCGGTTTTTGATGGAGGACTTCTACTACGCAGGCGGCGTTCCGGCGGTGATGGCCGAGATGGCAGATATTTTGCACACCGGCGCTCTCACCGTGACCGGCAAGAGCGTGGGGGAAAATATCAAGGGCGCGCCCTGCTGGAACCGCGAGGTGATCCGCACGCGAGACAACCCGCTCGCAGCGCACGGGGGGCTGGTGATCCTGCGGGGCAACCTCGCGCCGCACGGAGCGGTGCTGAAGCCTTCCGCCGCCTCGCCGGAACTGATGCAGCATCGGGGTCCGGCGGTGGTGTTCTCCTCCATCGAGGATTTCCACGCGCGGGTTGACGATCCCGACCTGAACGTCAGCGCGGACTCGGTGATGGTGTTGCAGAACTGCGGTCCGCGTGGCTATCCGGGCATGGCGGAGGTGGGCAATATGCCGATCCCCAAGAAGCTGCTTGAACAGGGGGTGCGGGACATGGTGCGGGTTTCGGATGCGCGCATGAGCGGAACCGCCTACGGAACTTGCGTGCTGCACGTGGCGCCCGAGGCGGCGGCGGGGGGGCCGCTGGCCCTGGTGCGCGATGGCGACATGATCGCGCTCGACGTGGAGGCGCGGACTCTCATTCTCGATGTGTCCGAGGAGGAACTGGCGACCCGCCGCGCCGCCTGGACTGCGCGTCCAGCCGAGATGATCGGCGGCTACCAGTCGCTCTACATCCAGCACGTCATGGGCGCCGACAAGGGCGCGGACCTCGACTTTCTGGTGGGCTGTCGAGGCCATGCCGTGCCGCGCGAGAATCATTGATGGCGTCGCCTCTGGTCCATGTCGTCGCCCGGCCGTCCGATGCACCCCAGCGCGATCAACTGGGCGAGGGCGCCTTCTGGGACCAAGCGACGGGCGCGCTCTACTGGGTGGACATCGTCGGCAAGCGGGCCATGCGGCTCGATCCTTTGAGCGGCGCCATGCAGGTGTGGCCTACGCCTTCGCCCTGTTCGGCCATCATTCCTACTGCGCGGGGCGACGCCATTGTCGCGCTGGCGGACGGGCTGCATCGGCTGAATTTCGAGACCGGAGCTATCCAGCATTTCTGCAGTCCCGACCCCGATGTGCGCAACCGGTCCAACGATTGCCGCACCGATGCGCGGGGCCGTATCTGGCTTGGCACCATGTGGAACAACATCGGTGAGAACGGTGAAGGTGTGGCTCTCGGCGGCGCCACCGGGACCATCTCCTGCGTCGAAGCGGACGGATCCTCGACCCGAATGCTGACCGATATGAGCATCACCAACTCGATCGCCTTCTCGCCGGATGGCCGCACCTTTTATTGCACCGATACGCGCAAGCACTTGATCTGGGCGTTCGCCTGCGACCCGGACGGCCCAACGTTGAGCAACCAGAGGGTCTTCTCCGAAGTGACCGAGGGCGGGCCTGACGGCTCGTCCGTCGACGTCGAGGGGGGGCTCTGGACCGCACAATGGGGGGCTGGGAAGGTGGTGAGGCGCACGCCGGACGGGCGGACGGATCGCGAGATCGTCGTCCCCGCCCATCAACCGTCGAGCTGCTGTTTCGGCGGACCGGACCTGAAGACCCTCTACATCACCTCGGCGCGACAGGACCTTGCGGCGCTGGAACCTAGCAGCCTCGACGGCGCCTTGTTCGCTGTCGACCTCGACACCGCTGGCCTGCCAATGACACGGTTCGCGGGCTAGTACCCCAGCGCGACGCCTTCGCGGCGGGGGTCGGCGGCGCCCTCATATCCGCCCCTGCGCCTGATCACCACGTGCAGGCCGGAGTTCTCGCCAGCGTCGGCTGACACTGTGAGCCCCTTGGCGCGAAGGGCCGCCAGCACCTCGGGGGCCGCGCCCGCCTCCACCGAGACCGCAGCCCCGCGCGCGACGATATTGGGCAGAGCCAGAGCGTCGATGGGCTTCATCTTCCAGTCGATCAGCCCCACCAGCGCCTTGGCCACATAGGCGATGATGGAGTTGCCGCCAGGAGAGCCGACCGCCATCACGAACCGCCCCGGCTTGTCGCCCGCCAGCCGCTCGAACACGATCACCGGGCTCATCGACGAGCGGGGATGCTTGCCGCCCGCGACAGCGTTGGCGGCAGGGGCGCCGGTGGAATCATTAGGTGAGAGGGAAAAGTCCGTGAGCTGATTGTTGAGGAAGAAGCCGTCCACCATCCGGCCCGAGCCGAAGATGCTCTCCACCGTGGTGGTCATGGAGACCACGTTTCCCTCAGCGTCCACGATCACGAAACTGGTGGTGCCGCCGGGCTCGGGCGTGTTGTCCTTTCCGGCGGGAGGGGCGCCCGGGGGCGAGCCGAAAGGCGGCGCACCCTTGGCGAGACCGTCAGTCTCCATCGTCTTCGCCCGCGCGGCGTCATAGGCGGGGTCGAGCATCCCGGCGCTCGGCACCTTCACGAAGCGCGGATCGCCGACGTAGTGGTCGCGGTCGGCGTAAGCGAGGCGGCTGGCCTCCACGAACTCCACCCAAGCCTGCGGGTCGGCGGGGCCGCGCGTGGCGATATCGGTGCTCTCCAGGATGCCGAGGATTTCCAGCACGCCCACACCTCCGCCCGGCGGCGGCGGGGCGCAAATGACGTAGGCGCGATAAGGGCGGCACAGCGCCTCGTCCGTGGCCGGACGATAGGCGGCGAGGTCGGCGGTGGTCAGCAGCCCTTCCGGAGCGGGCAGGGCATGGGTGCGCGCGATGATGTCATCGGCGATCTTGCCCTTCATCAGGGCGTCGGGTCCCTCGGCAGCGAGCCGTTTCAGCGTCGCGGCATAGGCGGGGTTCTTTAATGTATCGCCCGCCTGATAGCGTCCGCCGCTGGCCTTGGTGAAATAGGCGGTCGCGTCCGGGGTGTTGGCCTGCGGGAAGCGGGAGTTGATCATCCCGGCGAGGCGCGGGCTGACGGTGAAGCCCTCGCTCGCCATCCGCTCGGCGTCGGCGAACAGCTTCGACCACGGGAGGCGTCCGTGCGCCTTGTGAGCGTAGCCCAGCATGGGAATGGCCCCGAGCACCCCCGTCGAGCGGCCCGAGAGCACCGCGGCGACAACGCTGATCGGCTTGCCGTTCGCGCCCAGAAAGTAGCCGGGCGTGGCGGCGGAAGGCGCGACTTCCCGCCCGTTGAACACCACCGTCTTGCGGGTTTTGGCGTCGTAGTAGGTCATGAAGGCGCCGCCGCCGAGGCCGGAGCTTTGCGGCTCCACCAACCCCAGCACCGCCTGGATGGCCACGGCGGCGTCCACTGCGCTGCCTCCCGCCTTCAACACCTTCAGCCCCGCGTTCGCCGCAAGGGGATTGGCGGCGGCGACCATGGCGTGAGGCGAAAGCGCCGCGCCGTCCGAGGCGAGCTTGGCCGCAAGCGGCTTGGCGCTCACCGCACCCGCCAATGCGCTCGCCAGAACGAGGCCGATAAGGACGCTGGCGGGTCTTGGACGAACGAGCGGCATACGAACAAATCCCCTTGGCGAAACCAACGGCGTGATCTGCGCCGGATTTTGCGTCTGGACAAGCGCCCGCGTGGCGGGACAGTTCCACTATGAGCCAGACGCCCCGCCCCGGTCCCCTCAATCTGATCACCGACGTCGCCGGTCTGCGCGTAGGGCAGGCGAGCGACAGCAGCGTCATAACCGGCGTCACCGTGATAATGCCTGACGAGCGAGCCGTGTGCGCCGTGGACGTGCGCGGCGGCGGGCCTGGGACGCGGGAGACCGACGCGCTGGAGCCGCACACGCTGGTGGATGCGGTGGACGCGGTGGTGCTGTCCGGTGGTTCGGTTTACGGCCTTGCGGCGGCGGACGGGGTCACGTCGTGGCTGGGCGCGCGGCGGCGGGGCTTCAGCTTTCGCGCTACGGACGTCACCGCCCCCGTCGTGCCGGCCGCCATCCTGTTCGACCTCGCCAACGGGGGCGAGAAGGGCTGGGGCATGGAGCCGCCCTATCGAAGGCTGGGAATCGAAGCGGCGGACAATGCGGCGCGGGCTTTCGATCTGGGCGCGCATGGCGCGGGGACCGGGGCGGCGGCGGGAAGCTTTCAGGGCGGGGTGGGATCGGCCTCCATCGTCACGGGGGACGGCATGACTGTGGGCGCGCTCGTCGCGGTCAACAGTTTCGGTTCGGTGGTGGGGGCCGACCGGCGTTTCTTCGCGGGCGCCCTGGAGATCGGCGGGGAGTTCGGGGGCCTCGGCCCGTCCGTCGCGCCGATCGCCCCCGACGCCTGGCCCTTCGCCAAGCTCGACCCCGACCCCCGCGCCAACACCACTCTCGCCTGTATCGCCACCGATGTGATGCTGACCCCCGCCGAGGCCAAACGCGTGGCGATCATGGCGCAGGACGGCCTCGCCCGCGCGATCCGCCCGGTGCACGCACCCTTCGACGGCGACGTGGTGTTCGTAATTCCCACGGGCCGTATTCCCCTGGCCGAGCCCATGGCCTTCACCCTCGCACGGCTGGGCGCGCTCGCCGCCGACACCCTGGCGCGAGCCGTGGCGCGAGGCGTTCACGCCGCTGAGCCCCGGGCGGGCGGACCGCCCACGTGGCGGGGCTGAGGGGCGCGGTAGAGGGCCAGCGATTGCTTCTTGGCCGGAAGGCTTTACCCCTTGCGTCAGGCCGCTGCACATTCGCGCTGCGAGACGCCCTGGCCGGGAATAGCGAGGCGTTATGGCGACGGGTGCGGCGATGGTGGATGCGCCCGAGGTGAAGCAGTTTCTCGGCCATCCGCGCGGGCTGGCCTATCTGGTCTTCGCCGAGGCGTGGGAGCGGTTTTCCTTCTACGGGATGCAGGCGCTACTGGTCCTTTACATGGGCCAGCAAATGCTCCTGCCCGGTCATGTGGAGCACGTGGCGGGTTTTGCAGCCTTTCGCGCCATGATCGAGAGCGCCTACGGGCATCTGTCGCCTGCGGCCTTGGCTTCGGCGATTTTCGGCATCTATGCGGGCGGGGTTTATCTGACGCCCATCGCGGGCGGCTTGATCGCCGACCGGTTCCTTGGGCGCACCCGCACGGTGGCGCTGGGCGCGATCCTGATGGCTATCGGCCATTTCCTGATGGCGTTCGAGATGTCGTTCCTGCTCGCCATCGCCTGCCTTCTGGTGGGGGTCGGCCTGTTCAAGGGCAATATCGCCACCCAGGTGGGCGAGCTTTACGCGCCGGGAGACCTGCGCCGCGCCGACGCCTTCCAGATCTACCTTCTCGGCACCAGCAGTGCGGTGATCATCTCGCCGCTGATCTGCGGCACCCTGGGTCAGAAGGTGGCATGGCACTGGGGTTTTGGTGCAGCAGGCGTGGGGATGCTGATCGGCCTTGCAGTCTATCTGTCGGGGCGCCGGTGGCTGCCCGCTGACACGGCGCGGGGCCCGAAAGCCAGAGCCGTCCGGCCCAAGCTGGCGCGCGGCGAGTGGAAGACGGTGCTGGTGCTGATCGCGCTCCTGCCCGCCATGGCGCTGACGGCCCTCGGAAATCAGGAGATTTTCAACGCCTACCTCGTCTGGGGCGACGCGAATTACAGCTTGAGTTTCTTTGGTCAGACCCTGCCGGTGACGTGGCTGATCTCGCTCGACGCCTTCATCAGCGTCGGGACGATCATCCTGGTGGTGGCCTTCTGGCGGTTGTGGAGCCGCTGGTGGAAGGAACCGGACGAGATCGTCAAGATGGTGATCGGCGCCGGGATCGCCATGACCGCGCCCCTTATGCTGGCGGCGGCGAGCGCTCAGGAAGCGGCGACGGGACACAAGGTGTTGCTGGCCTGGGGGCTCGGGTTTCACATCATCAACGACATCGGCTTTTCGATGCTGTTCCCGGTCGGGCTGGCGTTGTTCTCACGCGCCTCGCCCCGCGCCATCGGCGGGTTGATGATCGGCGTCTATTACCTGCACCTGTTTCTGGCCAATATGGCGGTGGGGCGGCTGGGCGGCTTTCTGGAGAAGATGGACGGCGCTTCGTTCTGGCTGCTGCACGCCGGGCTGGTGGCGGTGGGCGGCGCGATCATGCTGGTCTTCGCGCTCTTCTTCAGAGGCGTGCTGGCCCCCACGGTCGACCCGGAGTTGGCGAGCGGCTGAGTCTTCGATACGTCAGATGGATCTTGCACCGGGCTTGGTGCGGATGTTGAGCTGGCCCGCCAGACCCGCGTCGCGGTGGTGGTGGATGGCGGCGTATTCGGGCGAGGTCGCCATCTTCTGCATGGCGGCGAGCGAGGGATATTCGGCGAGCGCCACCGCGTCCCACAGGTCTTCAACCTCGCCCAGCATCAGCCCCGTCACCCCGCCGGAATAGAGCACCCGTCCGCCCAGCGCCGCCACCAGCTTGCTCACCCCTTCGCCGTACCGGGCGTACGCCTGCGCGCCCGTCAGGTGTCTGTCCGAGCCGTCAGCGTATTGCGCCTGCGCCTTGAACTTCAGAAGGTTGACCATGACGAAGGGGCCGTCTTCAGGTGTGCCGAAGAACTCGGCCATCTGTTTGCCGGTGGGGTGGACGAGGTTGACGACATTCATGGGGCGGTCTTTCAGCCTTTGGCGATGAAGCTGTTGACGAGGGCGGCGATCTCGGTGGGCTTGTCTTCCTGAAGGAAGTGGTGGCCGCCGACGATGGTGGTGTGCGGCTGGCCCTTGGCTCCCGGCACACGCTTCTGGAAGATCGCATCGCCGCCGCCTGTCACCGGATCGAGGTCGCTGAACGCGGTGAGAAAGGGCTTGTCGAAGGCTTCGAGAACTTTCCACGCCGCCTTGTTCTCGGCCACCGAAGCGTGTTCAGGGGTGACGGGCACCAGCGCCGGGAATTGGCGCGCTCCGGCCTTGTAGGTTTCATCGGGGAATGGAGCGTCGTAGGCGGCGACCTCCGCATCGCTAAGCGTGCGGGCCGTGGCGCCTTGCAGGATCATGCCCACGGGCAGTTCTGGCACGGACTGGCTGAAGTCGAGCCAGCGCTTGAACCCTTCGCTCCAACCTTCGCCGGTGGGCAGTCCAGTGTTGGCGACCACCACCCGGGCGAATCGTTCGGGGAAGGCGGCCACGAGGCGCAGGCCGATCAGCCCGCCCCAGTCCTGGCAAAACAGGGTGATGTTGCTGAGGTCCAGCCCGGTCAGCCAGACGCTCATCCAGGCCACGTGGCGCTCATAGGTGTAGTCCGTGCGCTCGGCGGGTTTGTCGGACTTGCCAAAGCCGATCAGGTCTGGCGCCAGCACCCGATGTCCCGCTGCGACCAGGGGCGGAATCATGTTGCGATAGAGATAAGACCAGCTTGGCTCGCCGTGCAGCAGCAGCACCGGGGCGGCGTCTTTCGGTCCTTCGTCCACATAGTGCAGGCGCAGCCCCGTGCCGTCCACATCCTTGATCTCCGCATAGTGCGGGGCGAAGGCATAGTCCGGCAGGTTGGCGAACCGGTCATCTGGCGTGCGCAGGGTTTTCATACGGGTCTCCTTCGGGAGCGATAGGCTGCATGTATTGGCATAAAAAACGCCATAATATCCCGATCAGGTCAAACCATTGCAGGCATTCAGCGGAGCGAAAAGGATTCAGCCGGTATTGGCGATTATCCTGACCAGTTCCGGACTACGCGCCTTCCGCGCAAGCGCTTCGATCCCCGCCCAGTCCTCTGCCCTGACTAGATCTGCGGGCGTCAGCCAAGAGCCGCCCACGCAGGCGACGTTGCCTAGCGCCAGGTAGTCGCCCGCCGTATCCGGGGTGACGCCGCCGGTGGGGCAGAAGGTCACGGTGGGGAATGGGCCAGCGAAGGCTCTGATCGCCTCTACGCCGCCCATGGCCGACGCCGGAAAAACCTTGAACGCGCGATAGCCGTGGTCGAGCCCACGCATGATCTCGGACGCGGTGGCGATGGCGGGAAGATACGGCAGGGGACCGTTCCGTCCGGCCTCCAGCAGCATAGTGGTCGAGCCCGGCGACACTGCGAACGCCGCGCCCGCGTTGGCGGCGGCCTCCAGATCACCGGGCGTCAGCACCGTACCCGCGCCGACCAGCGCGCCTTCGACTTCACCAACGACCCGGCGGATAGCCTCCAGCGCCACTGGCGTGCGCAGGGTGATTTCAATGGTTGCAACGCCGCCTCGATGCAGCGCGCTCACCAGGGCAGGGGCGGTCGCGGCGTCGAAGATCGTCACCACCGCCATCACCGGGGATGCGGCCAGCACCGCGTCGATGCTCAGGCCCATGACCGGCTCCTCATCGCCTGACGTCCAGCCCGCCAGCCAGGGCCGTTTCCAGATCGTCGGCGCTCGCCAGATTAAAATCGCCGGCTATGGAATGTTTGAAGACGGCGGCGGCGAGGCCTAGCCGCAACGCCTGCTCATCGTCCGCGCCGATCAGGTCGCCGTGCAACACGCCAGCGGCGAAGGCGTCTCCTGCGCCGATCCGGTCGACCACGCCGCTCATCCTGAAGGGGCCGCCGGCGAACGCTTGAGAGCGGGTGAACATCTCGGCGCAAAGCGACTGAGCGCCCACTGTTTCCTGGCTGCGAATGGTGCAGGCGATACGGTTCAGGGCTGGAAAGCGAGCGAAGGCGGCGTGCGCGGCGGCGCGGCGGCGGGCGTGCGGGTCCGTTTCGGAGAATCTTCGGCCAAGCACCAGCGCCATGTCCCTGTCGTCGGCGAAGGCGAGATCGGCGTGGTTGAACAGTTGGCTGAGGATGCCGGGTCCATCGCCCTCCCACGCCGCCCAGAGCTTGGCGCGATAGTTGCCGTCGAAGGACACCGGAACGCCCATGGCCCCAGCGCTGCGCACCGCCCGCAAGGCCGCTTCCGCCGCACGCGGCCCCACTGCCGGAGTGACGCCCGAGAGATGCAGGCGCGCCGCGCCGTCCAATGCCTCCTCCCAGTCGATCAGGGCTGGATCGGCCTCAGCGAACGCGGAGCCCGCCCGATCATAAATCACGTCCGAAGGCCGAAGCACAGCGCCCGGCGTGAGGAAATAGAGCCCCATCCGACCCTCGCCGCGCCTGATGTCGGCGACGTCGACCCCGTGACGGCGAAGCTCCTCCACCGCCTCCGATCCCAGGGGATTGTCCGGCAGCACGCTGACAAGGGCGCTGCAATGTCCCAGTCGGGCGAGCGAAACGGCGACATTGGCCTCCGCCCCGCCAAAGCAGACCTCAAGCCGCCGCTCCTGCAGCAGAAGACCTCCGCCCGGCGCCGACAGACGGATCAGCATTTCCCCAAAACAGACGATCCGACCGGGCTTTCTCACCCGCCCCTCATAGGCGGGACTTGGCCGCTCTTCGAGGCGCAACAGGACAAGCTCAAATTATTTTCGCACACCGGGAATAACGCGCTCCTCTTCGGCGTCCTGACTGTGAGAGCACCTGCCTTTCGCGTCTCGCGTGGGGCGGGGCGCGCGTCGAGGGCCGCAGCGTATGACTGATCCTGTTCAAAGGCGAGGCCCGAGCCGTCGCCGGTTCCTGGAATGCGCCCCCTGGGCGGGCACGGGCGTGGTCTGGGGCCTGGCGGGCGGCGTGCCCTATGCTCTGGGTCTGCTCGGCGAGGCACAGGCGCAACCAATCGGCGGCTTCACCTTCCTGCAGATCAGCGACAGCCATATCGGCTTCGCCAAACCAGCCAATCCCGACACCAAGGGCACCTTGGGCGAAGTGATCGGGCGGATCGGCAAAATGCCGGTCAAGCCGGACTTCATGATCCACACCGGCGACATCACCCACCTGTCCAAGCCGAAGGAGTTCGACGACGCCCAGCAGATCATCTCCCAGTCTGGTCTGGTCACTCACTATGTGCCCGGCGAGCATGACATTCTGGACCCGGAGGTCAACGAATACCGCAATCGCTATGGCGCGGGGACCAAGGGCGCGGGCTGGTACAGTTTCGATGTCGGCGGCGTGCATTTCATGGGCCTGGTCAATGTATCGAGCAGCGGCCGAAACATGGGCGAGATCGATATCGGCAACCCCGGTCCCAAGGCTGGCGGGCTCGGCGTCCTGGGCGACCAGCAACTGGCCTGGATCGAGGATGATCTGCGCGGCCGATCAGCATCGACTCCGATCGTGGTCTTCGCTCACGTTCCGCTCTGGGCGGTCTATCCCACCTGGGGCTGGGGCACGCAGGACAGCGCCCGGGCGCTTGTGCTGCTCAAGCGGTTCGGCTCCGTCACTGTACTGAACGGCCACATCCACCAGGTGGTGCAGAAGGTCGAAGGCGACGTCTCCTTCTATACCGCCATGGCCACCGCCTACCCCCAGCCCCCGCCCGGTAAGGCCCCCAAGCCTGGACCCAAGAAGGTGCCCCCCGAGCAGCTTCGGGCCCTGATCGGCGCCCGGACCGTCACCTTCCATCAGGGCCAGCAACGCCTCGCCGTCATCGACCAGCCCCTCTCTGCGGAGGCCGCTCATGTTTCGTAAGCTCCTGGCCGGGGCGACCGTGGTCGCGGTTGTCGGCGCCGTCGGTTTCTGGGTCGTAACCATGCCGTCGAAGATACTGGCCAGCGATCTTCGCCCCCACACAGCAAATCTGGAGAACGGCAAGACCCTGTTCATGGCGGGCGATTGCTCGGCCTGCCACGCCGTTCCCAAACAGCCCGACCTTACACGGCTTGGCGGCGGGCTCGGTCTGGTGTCGCAGTTCGGCACCTTCTATGCGCCCAACATCTCGTCCGACCCGAAGGACGGGATCGGCGGCTGGACCGAAGCCCAGTTCGTGACCGCTGTGAAAAAGGGCGTTTCGCCCGAGGGCGAGCACTACTATCCGATCTTCCCCTACACATCGTTCCAGCGGATGACGGTGGACGATGTGCGCGACTTGTTCGCCTACATCAAAACGCTCCCGCCGGTTCCGGGAAAGGTGCGCGACGCGGACCTGCGTTTTCCGATGAACATCCGTCGCCTGGTGGGCGGCTGGAAGCTGCTCTATCTCGATGGAAAGACCTATACGCCGGACCCCACCCAGTCGGCGGCATGGAACCGCGGTGCCTATCTCGTCAACGGTCCCGCCCATTGCGCCGAGTGTCACAGCCCGCGCAACGCGTTCGGCGCGATCCCCTCCGACAAGCGCTTCGCCGGTATGCCGAACGCTTATGGCCAGCTCGGTTTTCCAAACATCACCCAAGCCAAGCTTAAGACCTGGCCAGTCGATGGCGTCGCCGAGATGTTGAAGAGCGGCCTGACCCCCGACGGCGACCGCGTCGGTGGCCCGATGACCGAGGTCGTGCGCTCCACCTCGCAGTTGAGCGATGACGACCGCGCCGCTATAGGCCTCTACATCAAATCGCTGCCCGCCATCGCCGATAAGGCCTCGCCAGCCGAACCGGCGCCGCGAAAGTAATGTTGCTGCGCGTGCGCATACTTACCGTCTCGACCCGGATGATGCGCTGAGGACGATGTTGATGCGCAACCCATGGCGCCCAGCGCCGCTTGGTGGAGACTCGTCGTCGGCGGAACCTAAAGTGAAGCCGAGCCTTTCCAGTAGACTGCGCGCCGCGAGGAAACTTCGTTCGCGGCGATCTCAAACAGGATGGGACGACACCATGAAAAGGGTAATCGGACTGGCTTTGGGCCTGTCGCTTTTGGGGGCGACCGTTGCGTCCGCTCAGAACTATCACAGCTACCAACGGGATAATCGCGACGACCGACAACAGGACTGGAATCGCGATGGTGATCATCATGACTGGGATCGCAGCACGTTCGATCGCGAATACGGCTCCAGGGGCGCTGACTGGGATCACCGCTGGCGCCGTGGAGACCGCCTGCCGGACGGTTATGCGGCGGATCAACGCTATGTGGTCGGCGACTATCGCCACCACCACCTCAGCCGCCCGGCCTATGGATACCGCTGGGTGAGGTATGGCAATGGTTACATTCAGGTGCGGTCAAACGGATACGTAAACCGCACCGTTTACGGCACCCGGTATTGACCGATCCTATCTGACCTGATCACCTCGTCGCGCCGCCTGCGGCGAGGTATTTGATCTCAAAAAAAATGAGGGAAGAAAATCCATGCGCTCGACCACAATAGTCGCCTGCACCGCCGCCATCGCGGCGCTGGCCCTGGCAGGCTGCAGCCCGGCCGCCAAAAACGAAGCCTCCGCCGCGGGCGCCGATGCGTCCGCCGCCGCTGACCATGCAGGAGCCGCTACCGCCGTCGCCGCCGGGGACGCAGGACGCGCCACTGCGGGTGCTGCGAACAACGTCGCCGTTGCGGCTGATGTAGCCGGAGAAAAGGCCGCCGCCGCGACCAATCATGCGGTCGCGTCCACGAAGGCCGCCGCTGGGACCGCCGCGCGAAAGGCGGACGCAGCCGCTGACGCCGCCGCCAATACCCACTGACCGAAAAGGGGCCCTCTAGCCGAACAGGGGTAGAGGGCCCCGCCCGTTCGTGCTCCACACGCCCCAGTTGGGGAAGACGTAGGGCATATCGGCGGGCGCGACACCCTGCCAGAGCGCGATAGCTCCGATATATTCCTCAATGGCGATGGTCGGTATCCAGCGCCCTAGCGCCGCGTTGTCGATGTCCTGGCTTCCACCGAGGGTCACGTCAGGGTAGGCGCCCCGAATGGTCTGGGGCGTTAACGCACCACCTATAACCAAGTGGTTGTTGCCCCAGGCGTGATCGGAGCCGCGCTGGGCATTGCCTCTAAAGGTACGGCCAAAGTCGGACATGGTGAAGGCGGTGACGTTGTTCTGCACGCCAAGCGCCTTCATGGCGTTGTAAAACCCCGCCAGCGCCATCGCCAGATCGCTGTAGAGCGCAGCCTGGGTCCCGGTGGTTGTCGTCGCCGCATCCACCTGGTTGGAGTGGGTATCGTAGCCGCCCTGGGAGACGAAGAAGGTCTGGCGACTATGGCCAAGCACGCCCCGCGCCTCGATCATCCGGGCTGCGCGGATCAACTGATGGGCGATGTCGCTGGTCAGGGCCGCGCCTGTTCCAGGATTCTTGAAATACTGGTCCACCACTGAAGTCGTGGAGGTGACAATGGCGTTCGCGGTGACAGCCTGGGCATAGGCGCCCACAAGCTGCTGACCGCTCAACTCGCTGACGAGCCCTAGGTTGGCCGCATCGGCGAAGGCGGCGAGCCCTGCCTGCCGCGTCGTGGTGGGGGCGTCGGTCGCTGAGCCGTTGAAGCCGTTGCGGACGATGGTTCCAACCGAGGGCAGCACCAGCGGCGAGCTTGACTGGCCGATCAGGCAGAGCTGAGAACCTGCCACGGAGATCAGAGACGGCACGGTGGTTGCGGCTACCTTGTCCGTCAATCTGCCCATATAGCCGTCGTTGTTGACGGTGCGGACGCGCACGCCCTGCCAGTGGTTCTGCTCGTCGGCGTGCGACATCAAGTTGGTGGGGCGAAGATCGGGGCGCGATTGATAGAGCGCCTTGTTGATCGGCTGAAACAGCGAGCCCGCATTCAGCACGACGTTCATCGCGCCTTCGGTCCAGGCTTGTCTGAGCGGCGCGAAACTCGGATGCAGCCCGAACGCGGAACCCGGCAATGTGACCAGGGAGGCAAGCGGCAGGGCTAGCGACGCCCCTCGCGAGGCGGCGTACGCGGCGTATCGGGCGTCGGTCGGCACCACCATGTTCCAGCCGTCGTTCCCGCCGAACAGGAAGACCCCGACCATGGCCTTGTAGGAGCTGGACTGGGCCAGCGATGCCGACTGGCCGAGTTGGGTGAAGGCCGCCAGGGCGGTGGAGCCGCCGATCAGCCGGGTGAAGTCGCGTCTGGAGATGGCCATGGTCTGTCTCCTTACCGGTCGATCTGGAACTGGGGAGACGTGCCGACAATATAGAGTGCGACTTGCGCCCGCTTTCGCGCCTGGGCGGTCGGATCGGCATTGGTGATGGCTAGCATCGCGGTTTTCAGCGCCGCGCGCTGAGCCGCCGTCATGGTCTTGTTCAGCATCAGAAGATCGATGCGGGTGATCATCCCATCGACATCCGAACCGAAGGCCTCCCAGGACGACCAGTTGGGCTGGGTGCCCGTCGCCCCGATGATACTAGCCTGGACCGTATATTCGGGCCGGCTGCTTGCGTCTCCGGTGACCGTCCAGTCATAGACGAGGTTGTGGCGCGAGATGGCGGTCGCGGAAGTTAGAAGCTTGGTCGGCGGACTGAGAAGACCGTTGCTGAGCGGCAGGGGATAGTCCGGCGGGTAGAAGTTGAACACCGAAGGCGCGCGGAAGGGCTGCTGGCTCATCGCCTGATCGCGGGTGGTGAAGGCGTAGCCGTCGGTCGCGTCGCCGATCAACCGGCCTATGGCGAGAGAGAGCAGCACCGGCTCTTTCACCTTGCCGTCCGAAGCCCCGGTTCGCACGTCGCCGCGCGCCTCCGCATCGAGCAGGATGGCGCGGACCACCGCCCGCAGATTGCCGCGCACGCCCGATCCGTCGTTGGCGAACACCGCGCTGATGCGCCCGACGTAGGCGGCGGAGGGGTTGGAGGTCACGAGCTGCTGGATCAGGAACTTCGATACGTAGGGCGCGGTCGAGGAGGCGTTGAACACCGCATCCACCACGGCGTTGATGCTGGCGTCTTGGGTGGCTCCGGCGGCCACAGTGGTTCCGAGGAAAGACTTGGCGGTGGTGTCGTAGATCGCCGGATTGAGGACCATCGGCCTGGAATAGTCGCGGTTGATATTGTCGGTGATCGGAGCGCCGTTCAGCCGTGCATAGGTCCAGCCCGTGAGCGCGCGTGCGACGCTGTGCACGTCGTCGCCGGTGAAGGTAGGGATCGTGGCGCCGGTGGCGTCTTTCTGCGCCGTTCCATCGGCGTTTAGCTGGACCAGGCCGATCGAAAACAGTTGCATTAGTTCGCGAGCATAATTCTCGTTCGGTGCGTTCTTGGAGCTATCCGCCATGTCCAGAAAATCGCCCATGTAGGGGTTCAGGGTGACGGACTTGAGGATGTCGCGGTAGTTGCCAAAGGCGTTGTCGATGAAGATCTGATTGAAGACGGCCAGCCCAGCCGTGGAGTGGACCTCGAAATCCGAAGCCACCACGAGTTGCGAAAGGGAGAAGGCGACCCGCTGGCGTAGCTGGTCCGCACCTGTGGTCGCGTGGGCGTAGAAGGCCATCGCCACGGGGGTCGAGGACAGGTAATCGCGGTTGCAGACCCCCTGCGCTGATTGGGCCATGATAGAGCAATAATTGGTGGGCACTGCGCGGGTCGCCAGCGCGGCATAGCTGCTGCCCGAAGCACCGAGCTGTTCGTCCACCCATGCGCTGGCGGTTTGCAGCGCGATGATGTGATCGATCAGGGGCTGGATAGGACCGAAGGTAGCCTGTTTGGACAGTCTTGACGCATCGGCTTCTGAGATCACGACAGGCGGCGGCCCGGCCGGTGGGGTTGTTGACCCGCCGCCCCCGCCCCCGCCGCTGCACGCGGTCAAAAGACCCGCGAGCGTCAGTGCGGCAAGTCCTGCACTGCGGATTGTTCTGGAGCGTGAAAACATGGCGACCCCGTAAATCCTGCCTGGTCCATCACTGGGCGAGGCGCAGGGCATCACCCTAAGCCCGCCTTGGCGACGTTTCGATTACTTCCGTGAGGGCAATTTGTCTCACCGGACCTTGACTGACCAACGCGGCGCACGCGCAGGTTCCGGCGGACCTCCCGATAAAAAACTGCATTGAGACTGAGCCGTCCGTACCGATGGCATTTGAGCAAGAGGAGCGCCGCAGCATTCAAAAGGGCGGACCGTCGAGTTGGCAGCTTCACCGCGCGATGGCCTATATGTCGGAGAATGTTGCGGACGACATCGCCTTGTCCGACCTGACCCTTCTGGAGCAGTCCGCCTTTACGCCGGACGAAATTGCGATCTGCGTTGGATTGGGACAGTGAGGTTCTCCACCCTGTTCAAGCAGTATGTGGGGGTGTCCCTACGGCTCTACCGGGCGTCCCTGAATTGGTGCAGAACGCCATATCAAAATCCTCAGTCGGCTTCTGTCACAACCACTTGTGGAACGTGACGCCCCCCAAGACTGGCCGACCAAATCCTCAGGACAGTTCCAAGCCCCGTAGGGAGTCTGTAGGCTGAGGGCGCTGGAGCCGGATGATCGCGGTCGATCGCTGGAGCTACAAGGAGCGACGCTTGCGAAGAGGTATTTCCCCCATAGCCCGCGTCGTGATCTTCAGTTGCCGACGCCCCAAGGCGGTCTTGGCGACCGCGCTTGTGCTCTGCGTTCTGGCGCTGGTCTACGCCAGCCAGCATTTCGCCATGACCACAGACACCCAGGCGCTGATCTCGCCCACCGTCGACTGGCGACGAAACGAGGCGGCGATGGACGCCGCCTTTCCGAAAAACACCGACACGACCCTGGTGGTGGTGGATGGGGCCACGCCGGAATTAGCCGAAGCGGGCGCGAGCAGGCTGACGGCGGCGCTGGCGGCGCGTAAGGACCTGTTCAAGACCGTAGAGCGCCCGGATGGCGGCCCTTTCTTTGCCCGCGAGGGGCTGCTCTTCCAGCCGGAAAAGGACGTCAAGGCGACGACCGATCAACTCCTGATGGCCCAACCGTTCCTCGGACCCTTGGCCGCTGACCCCAGCTTGCGCGGGGTGATGACCAGCCTGTCCACCCTCGCGGCGGGTGTGAGAGCCAAACAGACCCAGCTTCAGGCCATCGACAAACCGTTAAAATCCATGGCGGAAGCATTCGAGGGCGTAGAGGCCGGACGCATGAGCTTCTTTTCCTGGCAGGCTCTGATCGCGGGGGGAGGGCAGGGGCTGAAGGCGCCGCTGAGGCGCTTCATCCAGACCCAGGCAAGTCTAAATTACAGCGATCTCACCCCCGGCGCCGACGCCAGCGCGGCCATTCACAAGGCGGCTGCAGCCCTGTCGCTTGATCCTTCCCACGGCGTTACGGTGCGGTTGACCGGGTCGGTGCCCTTGTCGGACGAGGAGTTCGCCTCGCTTGCCGACAAGGCGTGGCTGGTGGGCGGCACAATGCTGCTGACCATGCTGACGATGCTGTGGCTGGCGGTCCGCTCGGTGCGGATCATGCTGGCGATTCTCGCCGCCACCCTTGGCGGGTTGATCCTGACTGCGGCGATGGGCCTCGTGACCGTAGGGCGGTTCAACCTGATATCGGTGGCCTTTATCCCCCTCTTCGTCGGTTTGGGCGTTGATTTCGGCATACAGCTAAGCGTTCGCTTCCGCGCCGAGCGACTGACCTTGCCGGATATTTCCGAAGCCCTGGTCGCGTCTGCCAACGGGATCGGCGGCGCGCTGGCCTTGGCGGCGACTGCGATTACGCTCGGCTTTCTGGCCTTTCTTCCCACCAAATATATCGGCGTATCTGAGCTGGGCGTCATCGCCGGGATAGGCATGGTGATTGCTCTCGGCATGGCGCTGACGGTCCTGCCAGCGATGCTGGTTGCATTGAACACGCCGCCGCAGACGCGCGAGGTTGGCAATCCGCGCCTGGCTCCGCTGGATCATTTCCTAGTGAAGCGACGCAGCCTGGTGCTGTGGATTTTCGCCCTGTCGATGGTCGTCAGCATCATTTCACTGGCCTGGGTGCGGTTCGACTTCAATCCGCTGCACCTGAAAAATCCTCACGGTGAGGCGATGTCCACGCTGAACGCGCTGATGCACGACCCGGAACAGTCGCCCAACACCATCGATGTGCTCACGCCCTCCAGCGACGCCGCCAACGCGATGGCCAAACGCCTGTCAGCGCTGCCGCAGGTTTCGCAGGCGGTGACGCTGTCGAGCTTCGTTCCCGAGGATCAGGCGCCGAAGTTGGCGATCATCGGCGACGCCAACACTCTGCTCGATCCGACAATCAACCCCTTCGATGTCCAGCCCGCCCCCTCCGACGCAGAGGTGGTGACGAGCCTGCGTCAGACTGCGGCGGCTTTGGCCGAAGTCTCCCTAGTTGGAAGCGATGAAGGCTCAATCGACGCCCGCCGCTTGACCGCAGCGATTGAAGCCCTTGCGAACGGCCCGCCAATCCTGCGCGCAAAAGCGACCGCAGCGCTGATCCCCCCGCTCAATGTGTTGCTCGATCAGATACGCAGCCTGCTGCAGGCTGGGCCGGTTACGCTCGCCACCCTCCCGGCAGAACTCAGGTCCGACTGGCTGGCTGCTGACGGCCATGCCCGCGTGCAGGTGTTTCCCAACGGTTCAGCCAACGACAATGCGACCCTGGTGCGGTTCTCACGGGCGGTGCGCGCGGTCGCGCCGAACGCATCAGGAGGGCCAATTTCCATCCAGGAGGCGGGGAACACCATATCCTGGGCCTTCATCGAAGCGGGACTGCTTTCGCTCGTGGCGATCACGATTCTGCTGCTCGCGGTCCTGCGCAGCGTGCGCGAGGTCGCCTTCACCCTGGCCCCTATCGTCCTTTCGATCTTCCTGACGCTCGGGACCTGTGTCCTTATCGGCCAGTCGATCAATTTCGCCAACATTATCGCCTTTCCCTTGCTGTTCGGGGTGGGGGTGGCGTTTCACATCTATTTCGTCATGGCCTGGCGAAAGGGCGCGCACGATCTTCTGCAATCCAGCTTGGCGCGGGCGGTGTTCTTCAGCGCTCTGACCACTGGCGCGGCGTTCGGCAGCCTGATGCTCTCCAGTCATCCGGGAACGGCCAGCATGGGTAAGATATTGATGATTTCGCTGGTCTGGACCCTGGTATGCGCGCTGCTGTTCGAGCCCGTCCTTCTGGGGCCGCCGGATCGCAAGGCCGTTTGAGCGTCAGGCGCCCTATCGCTTCAGGAGCGTGTCCGACCGGGCGTTCATCTTCTGAACCAGGTTCGCCGCGCCGCTGGCGATCGCCGCCGCGGCGAAGTCCGAGCGCTGGGCCGTCAACTGGCTCACTGCGCCGTAATAGACGTCGATCACCTTCCAGGTTCCGCCGGACTGGCGCATCCGGTAGTTCAGCTCCATGGCGGCACCTTTGGTCGGAACAATCTGCGTGTGGACCAGCTTGTCTGGTCCCCGGGTCTGGACCGCCGGGTTGATCTTGAACTGTTCGCCGCCATAGCTGTCGAAATTGCGCGCCAGATTCGACGCACTGAGCCGAGTGAACGCCTTGATGAGAGCGGCCTGTTCGGTCAGTGAATAGCCAGCCCAGGCCCCGCCCACCGCGAACCGGGTCATCGTCGGCAGATCGAAAGTGCGTTCCACCACCGGGAGCAGTTTGCGGTAGCGGCCCTCAGTATCGACGGCCTTGCCCGCCTTCATGGCGTCCAGAAGCCCGCTGTCCAAAGCGTCTATCGTGGCCAGGGCGGGATCGACGCTTTGGGCGAACGACAAGGTTGGCGGCAAAGCAAGCGCGCCGCAGAGCAAGAGCAGGGAAAGACGTTTGGCGTTCATGGCTATGTAATCTGCACCAGGCTGGCTTCTATAACGCGCACGATGTCCGCCGCGTTCAATCCGGCGAACTGAAAATGACAACTGCTTCATGAGGCGCGGTCGAGCAGGTAAAACGGCAGCGCGCGCAATTCATCCGCAGCGTGGCCATAGGGCGACAGGGTATCCGACGCGCGCTCCGCCAGCCTGTGCGCTTCGCGGCGGGCGCCATCGATCCCGAGAATGGAGACCAGGGTCGCCTTGCCTTGAGCCTGATCCTTGCCGACCGCCTTGCCCGCCGTCTCGGCGGTTCCGGTGACGTCGATCAGATCGTCGGCGATCTGGAAGGCCAGGCCCATATCGCGGGCGAAGTCGCGCAGGCGCTTCTGGTCGCCCTCACCGGCCTCGGCGAGAATGGGGCCTGCTTCGGCGGAGAACTCGAACAGGGCGCCGGTCTTCATGCGTTGAAGCAGGATGACTTCGCTCTCGTCATGCGCCTGTTCACCGCTCAACATATCCATCATCTGGCCGCCGATCATGCCCTCGGCGCCCGCAGCCTTCGCGAGGCGGCTTACGAGCCGGGCGCGAACCTCTCCCGCTGGATGGGTCTCTGAATCGGCGAGGATTTCGAAGGCGAGGGTCAGGAGACCATCCCCTGCCAGCACCGCCGTCGCTTCATCGAACTGGCGATGGGTGGTGGGACGACCGCGCCGCAGATCGTCGTCGTCCATGCAAGGCAGATCGTCGTGCACCAGAGAATAAGTGTGCAGGACCTCGATGGCGGCTGCGGCCCGAAGCGCGCTGCTTTCCGGCGCATCGAACAGACGGGCGCCCATCAGGGTGAGATAGGGTCTGAGGCGCTTGCCCCCCGCAAAGGTGGCGTAACGCATGGCTTGCAGGACCCGGCTGTGATGACCGTGGGGAGCTGGCAACAGCCGTTCCAGCGTCGCCTCAACGGCGTGCGCGGCGCGGGATATGCCAACCGTCACCGGCGCAAGCTTTTCGGTTGCCGCAAGATCGATGGTCCCATCCCCCGTCATGTATCGACCACCTATTCCGCAGCAACGGGTGCGAAGGTTTCAACGCCCTTCTTCGCTTCGATCTCGGCGGCTTTCTTTTCGACCAGACTGGCGATGTGTTCGACCATGTCTTCGGTTCCGAGCTTATGGTCGACCTTGCCTGCCAGATAGACCATGCCCGTGCCCTTGCCAGAGCCGCCGCCGGTGAACCCCACATCGGTCATCAAGGCCTCGCCCGGCCCGTTCACAACACAGCCGATGATGGAGAGGGAGATGGGAGTGGAGACCTTTGCCAGCCGCGCTTCCAGCGCTTCCACTGTCTTGATTACGTTGAACCCCTGCCGTGCACACGAGGGACAAGCGATGATGTTCACGCCCCGATGGCGCAAACCCAGCGACTTCAGCATATCGAAGCCGACCTTGATCTCTTCCACCGGATCGGCGGCCAGGCTGACCCGGATGGTGTCCCCGATCCCGGCCCACAGGAGGTTGCCCATGCCGATGGATGATTTCACCGTGCCGGTGCGCAGCGCCCCTGCTTCGGTCACGCCCAGATGCAACGGGCAATCGATCAATTCCGCGAGCTGGTTATAGGCCGCCACGGTCATGAAGATGTCCGAGGCCTTCACGCTGATCTTGAACTCGTGGAAGTCCAGGTCCTGCAGAATGCGCGCGTGGAACAGCGCACTCTCCACCATGGCGTCGGGACAGGGCTCGCCGTATTTTTCCAGAAGATTGCGCTCCAGCGATCCCGCGTTGACGCCAATCCGCATCGAGCAGCCATAGTCTCGCGCCGCCTGGACCACGTCCTTCACCCGGGCCGCAGAGCCGATGTTGCCGGGGTTGATGCGCAGGCACGCGGCCCCCGCCTTCGCCGCCTCGATCCCGCGCTTGTAGTGAAAGTGGATGTCGGCCACGAGCGGAACCTTCACCGCTTTGGCGATGGTGCTGAACGCGGCGGTGGACTCCTCGTCCGGACACGACACCCGCACGATGTCCGCTCCCGCCTCTTCAAGCTGGCGTATCTGATCGATGGTCGCCACCGCATCCGCCGTCAGGGTGTTGGTCATCGACTGCACGGTAATTGGCGCATCGCCGCCCACCTCCACGGACCCGACCCGGATCTTGCGCGACACTCGCCGGTCAATCCGGCGCCACGGACGATGATGAGTGGGATCAGAAGTCATATGTAGAAGATAGGGCGACTAAGTGAGGCACGAAAGCCATAAATCTCCAATTCTTGCGACGGCGGGTTGGATTTTACGAAATCGGTGCGTATGGGCTTATTGGCGATAGACACGGCAACTATATGCCGAAGCCGGGCGCAACTCGCGTTCGATCAGATGGTGACAAATGATCAAGGTGGTTCTTGCTCAGCCGCGAGGCTTCTGCGCGGGGGTGGTTCGCGCGATCGATATTGTCGATCAGGCCTTGCTGCAGTTCGGCGGCCCGGTCTATGTGCGCCATGAGATCGTTCACAACCGCCACGTGGTCGATGACCTGAAAAGCAAAGGCGCGATCTTCGTTAAAGAGCTTTCCGAGGTTCCCAACGGCGCCGTCACCGTGTTCAGCGCTCATGGCGTCGCCCGTTCGGTGTTTCAGGAGGCGAAGGCGAGGTCCTTGCCCGTGCTGGACGCCACCTGCCCTCTGGTCTCCAAGGTTCATCACCAAGGCAAGCACTACGTCGCCAAGGGGCGCACCCTGATCCTGATCGGTCACGCCGGGCATCCGGAGGTGGAAGGCACCAAGGGGCAGATCGACGGGCCGGTGCATCTAGTCGCACGCGATGTGGATGTCGCCGCGCTCGATCTGCCGTTGGATACGCCCCTGGCCTATGTCACCCAGACTACGCTCAGTGTCGACGACACTAAGGACGTGATCGCCGCCCTCAAGGCGCGCTTCAGCGATGTGGTTGGCCCGGATACAGCCGACATCTGCTACGCTACCCAGAACCGCCAGACGGCGGTGCGCGACCTTTGCGGGGTGGTGGACGCCCTGCTGGTGGTCGGTGCGAACTACAGTTCCAACTCCAAACGTCTTTGCGAAATTGGTCAGGAGATGGGGATTCCGAGCCATCTGGTAGCCGATGGCAGCGAGATCGACCCCGCCTGGATGGACGGGGTTTCGACCGTCGGCCTCACTGCGGGCGCCTCGGCGCCCGAAGAACTCGTGCTGACTGTCATCGCGGCGCTCCGCAAAATCGATGACGTGATGGTGACGCAAATGAACGGTATCGAAGAGAATATCGAGTTTCGCCTACCCGCCGCGCTCAGGCGCACTCAGCGGCCTTCAGCCAGCGTTTCCGCCGCCAACCCGGCGCCGCCGCGCTTCACCCTTACCCGTCACGCCGCCCCGGCTGGGAGCCTTTCCGAATGAGCATTTCCCTAACTCAGACGGTCCAGGTCGGGTCCTATGTGGTGAAAAAGCACCTCGCCGGGGTGAAGCGCTATCCGCTCGTGCTGATGCTGGAACCTCTGTTCCGCTGCAATCTGGCCTGCGCGGGCTGCGGCAAGATCGATTACCCTGACGACATCCTGAACCAGCGCCTCTCCTACGAGCAATGCATGGAGGCTATCGACGAGTGCGGCGCGCCGGGCGTGGTGATCGCTGGCGGCGAGCCGCTGCTTCACCGCGAGCTGCCAAAGATTGTCCAGGGTGCAATCGCGCGGAAAAAGGTGACGATCGTCTGCACCAACGCGCTTCTGCTCATGAAGCACATCGACAAGTTCAAGCCCTCGCGCTTTTTCTCCTGGTCCATCCACCTCGATGGCGATCAGGCCATGCACGACAAGGCCGTCTGCCAGGACGGGGTGTTCGATAAGTGTATCGAGGCCATCAAGGTCGCCAAGGCCAAGGGCTTTCGGGTTCAGATCAACTGCACTCTGTTCGACGGGGCCGATCCCGACCGCATGGCGGGCTTCATGGATCACATGAAGACGCTGGGCGTCGGCGTCACCCTCTCGCCCGGCTACGCCTATGAGCGCGCACCCGATCAGGAGCACTTCCTGAATCGGCAGAAGACCAAGAGCTTCTTCCGCGAAATGTTCGCCCGCGGCAAAGGCAAGAAGTGGGAATTCACCCAGTCCGACCTGTTCCTGAACTTCCTCGCCGGCAACGAGACCTTCGCCTGCACACCCTGGTCGATGCCCGCGCGCACCGTCTTCGGCTGGCAGAAGCCCTGCTACCTGCTCGGCGAGGGTTATGTGAAGACCTTCAAGGAGCTGATGGAAGACACCAAGTGGGACGACTATGGCGTCGGCAACTACGAGAAGTGCGCCGACTGTATGGTCCACTGCGGGTTCGAGGGCACGGCGGTGAAGGCGACGCTCGGCAATCCGCTCAAGGCCGCGAAAGTGGCGATGTTCGGCATCAAGACCAAGGGTGATTTTGCGCCTGACATCTCCCTCGCCAACCAGCGCCCGGCGCAATACGTCTTCTCCGCCCACGTGGAAGAGAAGCTCGAAGACATCCGTCAGGGCCGGGTCAACACCCTAGATATCCGCAAATCCAAGCGCAAAACCCAGCCGGTTACGGCAGCGGAGTAGGGCGCGGAAGGCGGTTTCAGCCTCCATTCCCGTGCGGATCAGTGCAGGAAGCTGACGCGGGTCGGCGGCGAGCGCCTTTAGCACCGCCGCGAGGTCCATGCCCCCGTCGGGCTTCATGCCGACCTGCGCCGCCTTGGGCAAAGCGCGATCAACGCCATCGGAGATGACCCGCAGGGCGGCGAACGGCAGACCCGCGCGGGCGGCTGCTCGGGCGACGATGTGGCTTTCCATATCCACACAAAGGGCGTCCGTCGTGCTGAAAAGTCCGATCTTGCCAGCGGCGTCCACGATCATGACGTCCGAGCCTACAATCGCTCCAAGCCGCGCGGTCGGTAGAAAGGCGCCGAGCCGGGCCGTCCAAGCCTCGTTGGCTGGATGACACACGGAACCGTCCACGACCTCGGCGCCGAGCACGACGTCGCCAACCCTTAACGAGGGGTTCAAAGCCCCGGCGATGCCAATGCTGATGATACCATCTCCGCCGGTCGAAAGCGCGGCGGCTATGCGAGCTGCGAGGGAAGAAATCTGCCCTCCGCTCGCGAGCGTCGCCACGCCCGGCCCGGCCAGGATTCGCGCCTCCCGGTTCAGTCCCGTGACCGCAAGGACGGTCACATGCCCCACGCCACCTCGCGGGTGTTGCTGCGCTTGAGGTTGCGGTAGCGCGCCGCCGCCCAGAGCGGGAAAAACTTCGGGTAGCCGTGGTAGCGCAGGTAGAAGACCCGCGGAAAGCCGCCGCCGGTATAGTGCGCCTGATCCCAAAGTCCGTCGGCCCCTTGAGTGATTTGCAGATAGGCTATGCCGCGCTCCACAGCGGGGGTGTCTACGTCTCCGACCGCCATCAAGGCCAAGAGCGCCCACGCTGTTTGCGATGCGGTGGATGGCGCAGGCTGATAACCCCTGTAGTTCAGGTCATAGCTCTCGCAATCCTCGCCCCAGCCCCCGTCGGGGTTCTGGATACGGATTAGCCAGTCGACGGCTTTGCGGATCATCGGCGAGGACGGATCGACGCCCGCTGCGTTCAGGGCGCACAGCACCGACCAGGTTCCATAGACGTAGTTGACGCCCCAGCGCCCGAACCAGCTTCCGTCCTCAAGTTGTGATCGTTCGAGATACCCTAGCGCCTCTTTCATACGCGGGCTGCTCTTGGACTTGCCGAGTTGCGCCAGCATGGACACGACCCGTCCCGTCACATCATCCGTAGGCGGATCAAGCAATGCTCCGTGATCCGCGAACGGAATGTTGTTCAGGTAGTGATAGCTGTTGTCGGCGTCGAAGGCCCCCCAGCCGCCGCCCCGACTTTGCAAGCCCACGGTCCACTCCTCACCGCGCGCGATAGCGTGATTGAACTCGTCGCCGCCAAGGCGCTTTTGAGACCGGTCCATCGCCATGACCACCACGGCGGTGTCGTCGAGATCGGGATAGTGGGCGTTGTTGTACTGGAAGGCCCATCCGCCCGGGCGAACGTGCGGCTTCTCGTCCGCCCAGTCGCCCTTCACATCCAGCACCTGACGCGGCGCGAGCCATTCCAAGCCCCGATGCGCCTGCCGCACGGCCTCCTCACCCCCAGCTTCAAGAAGGGAGTGGCAGGTGAGCGCAGTGTCCCAGACCGGGGAGACGCACGGCTGACAATAGACCTCTCCGTCGTCTCGGAAGACCAACAGGTTCTCCACCGACTTGCGGGCGACGGCGCGGTCCGGGTGATCCTCGGCATAACCCAGCGCGTCGAACATCATCACGCTGTTGGCCATGGCCGGATAGATGGCGCCAAGACCGTCCTCGCCGTTCAGCCGTTCGGTGACGAAAGCGACGCAGCGATCAACAGCCTTTTGCCGCAAGCCCTTCGGCCAAAGCGGTTCCGCCGCCTTCAGCACCACGTCCAGCCCGTTGAAGAACAGGGTCCAAACCCATTTCGTATCCGCCGCCTTGGAGCCCGGCTTGACGGTCGTTCTGGGCAAATAGAGTTCGGCCACGCCAATATCCTGCGCGTTGCGCGCCAGGGGCTTTTTCACCTGCAGCACCAGCAGCGGCACGATCACCGTGCGCGCCCAATAGCTCATCTTCGACAGGTGGATCGGGAACCAGCGGGGCAGGAGGATCAGCTCCACCGGCATGGTCGGGATCGCCGTCCACGGCGTCGCGCCATAGAGGGCGAGCTGGATACGCGTGAACACGTTCGCCGCCGCCGCGCCCCCATGCGCCAGGATCGCCTCGCGCGCCCGGGCCATGTGCTGCCCGTCGATGTCGTCGCCAATAGTCTTCAGCGCGAAATAGGCCTTCACGCTGGCGGAGATGTCGAACCCGCCGCCGTGAAACAGGGGCCAGCCGCCGTGCTCGCCCTGGATACGGCGCAGATAGCGACCGATGCGGGCTTCGAGGTCGAGGTCGTCTGGCTCGCCCAAGTAGTGCTTCAGCAGGATGAACTCAGCGGGAATGGTAGCGTCCGCTTCAAGCTCGAACACCCAGTGACCGTCAGCGCGCTGCGCCTTCAAAAGAGCCGCCGTGGCGCGTTCCACCACCTCGGCGATGGACTTCAGGTGTTCCGGGTCGGCCTGTGGCTGGGCGGCGTCGTACATGGTGTTGTTTTACCCGAGGTCGGCGCGCGTCGCCAGTTCGGCTGCCCGGAAGCCGGAACGGATCGCCCCTTCGATGGTGGCGGGCAGGCCGGTCTGGGTCCAATCGCCTGCGAGAAACAGGTTGCGCCATTCAGTGATGGGGAGGGGGCGCTTGCGGTCCTGCTCAACCGTGGCGGCGAAGGTGGCGCGCTTTTCCTTCACCACCTGCCAGGGCGGGAGGGCGGCCTTGATGTCCAGCGCCCTGCAAACATCTCCCCAGATCGTCTGCGCCAGCGCCGCGCGGCTCTCGTCCACAATGTCGTCGGCCCCGCTGATCGTCACCGAAATGCGGTTAGGAAAGGAGAATATCCACTCGGCCGTTCCGCCGATGACACCTATCATTCCGGGCGCACCTGCCGGAGCGGGAACCTTGAAATGGGCGTTGACGATAGCGCGGAAATCGTCCGGCGCCGAAACGTTGGGCAGGAGGTCGGTGGCCACCCATGGAGGTGCGGCGAAGATGACGGCATCCTCCGCGCCGAGCGGAATCGCGGCGTCGGACGTTTCCAGTCCGCTGATTCGGTCGCCTGTGAACACGATTGCCCGGACCCGCTGACCCAGGCGCACCTCCCTGCCGTTTTTCGCAAGGGCGACGAGCGCGGGATCGACGAAGGCGGCTGCCAGAGTCGGATGGGCGATCCGCGTCCGATAGGCTTTGCCGCCCTTGGCGAAGGTCTCCCTTACGAGGGCGCCCGCGAGCGCTGCCGACGCCCCTTCGGGCTGGGTGTTTAACGCGCCAAGGAAAAACGGATGCAACAGGCGATCCCACAACGGACCCTTGCAAGACAGAACCTCGCCAATTGTACTGTTCGGCCCGGCGAGGAGCAGCTTCGCCAACTCTGCATAGTCGGCTGGCGTGGTGCCGGGCACGCGGCGGCCCTTGTCGAACAGCCAGATCGGCAGCGCGGACTGATTGGGGGTGATGGCCCATCGCTCGTTCGTGTTGATATCCACGAAGCTCGTCTTCGCCCGCTCAGGGCCGACCAGCGCAGCCTCGGCGCCGATGGCTTTCACGTAGCGCATCACCGCGTGGTTGCCGCTGAGCACGAAGTGGTTGCCGTTGTCGATCACCGCGTCCAGTTGCGGATCGAAGTAGGAGCGGCAACGCCCCCCCGCCTGCTGGGCCGCCTCCAGAACCACGACCTTCGCGCCGCGTGTCGACAGGTCGACTGCCGCTGAAAGTCCCGCCAGCCCGGCTCCGATCACATAGGTCGTCATAGGCCGAGGACGCCCCGCCGGATCAGGATCATCAGGAGTGCGCTTTTGCCGAGCTTCACCCGCGTGCGGGGCGACGCCCAGCCCTCCCGCTCCATCTTCTTCAGGATCGCGCCATAGACCCCGCTCATCAGGCGCGGCGCGGCGGGCCGTCCCTTGGGCCGTGCCGCAAGCACGCGATCGGCGGCGGCGTAGTGTTCCTGCGCCAAGGCCGCAGCGGGTCGAACGGCGGCGTCGAGACGGGGGTCGGCGACCACGGTTGCGGGATCGTCGCTCTCGATGCCCACCGCGTGCAGCCATTCCTTGGCGAGATAAAGCCGCCCGATCTCAGCGTCCTCGTCCAGGTCGCGCAGGATGTTGGTCAGTTGCAGCGCCCGTCCGAGATGGTGGGCGAGGGCGTCGCCGGGCGCCTCGGCCATGCCGAACACCTTGACCGACAGCCGTCCGACCGCGCTCGCCACCCTGTCGCAATAGAGGTCGAGAGTGGCCAAGTCGGGCGCGCGGATGTCCTGATCCACGTCCATTTCCATGCCGTCTATGACGGCCAGAAAGTCAGCCTGCCGCAGGCCAAACCGGCGCATCGCCTCGCCGAGGAACGCGGCGCGACCTGGATCCCCGCCGCCATAAAGGGCCGCAAGGTCCGCGCGCCAGGCGGCGAGGTCTCGCCTGCGGGTCGCTGTGTCGATGCCCTGCTCGTCGGCGATGTCGTCCACCGCCCGGCAGAAGGCGTAGATGGCGAACATGGCGGCGCGCTCGGCTTTGGGCAGCACCTTCATACCCGCGTAGAAGGAGCTGGATTTGGCCTTGGCCTCGGCGGCGGCGATTTCAACGCTTTCGCTCATACCGCTTGTCCTTTCGCCACGTTACGCCGCCGATCAGCCGATCCTTCGCGGCGAGCGCGAGAAGGCCCAGGGTCTCCACCGGCTTATGGTGCACCCGTTCCGACAGGGGATCATAGCGTATAAGCCTGCGCGTCAAATCCTCTGCAAGACGCTGGATGGCGGCCACCTCGAACGCCAGTCGCCCATCTTTGATCCCACGCGCGAAGGGACGAGATTGATCCAGCAGCGCCGCGGTCTTTTCCGCAAGGCCGAGAAGGACCGATCGCAAGGCAGGTGAAGCTTGGGGCACGGCGAGCGCCGTCACCTCGCATCCCGTCGCCGCCAGATCGTCCGTAGGAAGATAGACCCGGTCGAGCGCGGCGTAGTCCTTGCCGCAATCCTGCAGGTGATTGATCACCTGCAACGCGGCGCAGAGCGCGTCGGAGGCGGGCCAGAGCTCGCGGCTCTCCTCATGCACATCCAGAACGAACCGGCCCACCGGCATGGCGGAGTAGCGACAATAGTCCATCAACTCCGCCCAGGTGGCGTAACGCGTTTTGGTCACGTCGCGGCGGAAGGCTTCGAGGAGATCCAGCGCGTGATCCACGCCGAGCCCGCGAGCGTTCGCCGCGCGCCGAAGCGTCGCCGCCTCGGGGTCGCTGTCCGCGCCGTCGGCAAGCGTCGAACGCATCGCCTCCAGAAGACCGAGTTTGGCTTTTGCGGGTTCGGAAGGGTGATCCGCTATGTCGTCGGCCTTGCGGGCGAAATGGTAGAAGGCCATCACCGCCGCCCGGTGCCGCGGCTTTATGATGAAGGAGGCGACGGGGAAGTTCTCATTCTTGTGCCCCTTGCCGGAGGCGAGATCGGGCGGCGAGACTGTACTCATGCCCGCCCCGCCAGCGCCTGCGCCCGCCCTTTCCAGAACCCGCCCTTGCCGGTCCATACGTCGACGGCGGACTGAACGGTGAAGGCGCTGTAGAGAGCGCCGATCAGCGGAAGGGCGAAGCCCCACAGAGGCGACCGACGGTAAAACCGCAGCAGGGGCTGAAACGAAAGCGCCATCAAAAGCCATGCCGAAAGGCCAATCCAGCGCGCCCATCCGGGACCGAAGAACGCAAACAGGGGCGGAGACAGATAGATCAGCATCATGCCGATGAGCGTCCCCAAAAGCAGCCAGGGCGAATACTGAAGCTGGGCGTAGGCCGAGCGCGACACCATCGCGCCGATCTCACGAAAACCGCCATAGGAGCGTATGCTGTGCGCCCGCTCCGTCAGTCCGAGCCAGATTGGCCCCTGCTTCTTCATCATCGCGCCCATGGCGCAATCGTCGATGATCGCGGTGCGTATAGCTTCGATACCGCCAGCGGCCTTCAAAGGTTCGCGCCTGACCAGCATACAGCCACCCGCCGCCGCCGCGACGCCATTGGCCGGGTCGTTCACCAGACCAAAGGGGTAGAGCATATCGAAGAAGAAGACGAAGGCCGGAATGAGCATCTTTTCCGCAAGGGTGTCGCACCTGAGCCTTGCCATGAGCGACACCAGAACCAGATCGCCGCTTTGCGCTCGCGCCACGAGACGTCGAAGGTTGTCCGGCGCATGAGCAATGTCGGCATCGGTCAGCAGGAGGATCTCGGGAGGGCAGGCGAGCGCCTCGGCCCACGCCACGCCCTGCGCCACCGCCCAAAGCTTGCCGGTCCATCCCAAGGGCGGCGGTGCGCCGGTAAGCACCTCCAGCCTGGCAGAAGCGCCGAGTTGCTCCGCCGCACCGCGGGCCGCCTCAGCCGTGCCGTCGGCACTGTCGTCGTCCACCAGTATGATGCGGAAGGGGCCGGGATAGTCCTGCGCCAACAGGCTTCCCATCGATTGGCCTATTACATCAGCCTCGTTGCGCGCGGGAACCACGGCGCAAACCGATGGCCAGGACGGGGGGTCGGCGGGCTGCCCTCGATCATCCCGCTCCCGCGCCAGCCAGAAAAAGCCGCGCCCAAAGATCATGCAGACCCAGATCGCCAGCGAGAGCGCGGCGGCGCCCGTCAGAACCATCACTGAATGTAGCCCTCGGCGCGAAACCAGCCAAGCGCGTCGGAAAGACCCTCCCGATAGGGTCGGGCGGTGTAGCCAAGCTCGACCTCGGCCTTCCTGGAGGAGAAGAACATCCGGTGCGACGCCATCTTGAGCGCGTCGCGGGTCAGCATTGGCTCCTTGCCGGTCATCTGCCCGATCGCTTCCGCCACAACGGCGAGCGGATAGAGCGGCGCGCGGGGCAGGTTGACGGTCGGCGGCTTGCGCCCGCACATCACGGCGATGTCGGCCAGCATCTGGCGCAGGCTTACGTCCTCGCCGCCGAGAATGTAGCGCTGGCCGGTGACGCCGCGCTGCAACGCCAGAACGTGGCCCGCCGCCACATCATCCACGTGCACAAGGTTGAGACCCGTATCGACGAAGGCGGGAATCCTGCCTGTCGCGGCCTCTACAATGATGCGGCCTGTGGGCGTCGGCTTGATGTCGCGCGGGCCGATAGGGGTGGAGGGGTTGACGATCACCACCGGCAGGCCTTCGTCGGCCGCCATTCGCTCCACCAGCTGTTCTGCGATCACCTTGCTGCGCTTATAGGCCCCGATGGCCTGGTCTTCGCCGAGCGGAAGGGTCTCGTCTGAGGGCTCGCCGTCCTTTCGGAAGCCTAGGGTGGCGACACTGGAGGTGTAGACAATGCGCTCCACTCCGGCCCGCAACGCCGCCGCCATGATGGAATGTGTCCCGTCGCGATTGTTGCTGACGATCTCTTCCGGATTCCTTGCCCACAGACGATAGTCGGCAGCAACGTGGAGCAGATAGCGCACGCCGTGCAGTGCACGTTTGAGGGAGGCCGGGTCGGAAAGGTCGCCCTCCGCGATCTCGACGTGCAGCCCCTGGAGATTGCGTTTGGGGCTCGTGGGTCGGGCCAGGGCGCGCACCTTCAGTCCCTCGGCCAGAACCGCCCGCGTCACCGCAGACCCGACAAAGCCCGTCGCCCCGGTTACGAGGACGAGGTCGCCCGCCGCGCCGCTCATGGCTGTGGCGAGGCCGAAGGTTGTGGCGCCGGCGTGGGTGGGGGTTCGGTTGGCTGATCGCCAAAGTCCGGCAGCGTCTTCACGTCGAGCTTGCCGCCGGTGACTTCCGCTTCCCGGTTCTGCAAAAAATAGGAACGGAAAGAGGCGTAGGTGTCGGTCGCAGAAGCCTCCAGCGCCGCCAGCTCACCGTCGGCGTCCGCGCGGGTCTGCAGGCCGCCCGCGACGACGCTGGTCGCGCCCACGGCCGCGTCGCCCGGATAGCGCGCGTAGACCAGCGGATTGAGGACCAGCCCCGCCGCGCCTCCTATCGCGTCGCGCATTGTCGTCGGCCCCACCACAGGCACGAATATGTAGGGCCCCGCCTTGAATCCGTAGTGGGCGAGCGTGATCCCGAAATCGTTCGGATGATGCGCCAGGCCCGCTGGGGTGGCCACGTCGATGAGCCCCGCCAATCCCACCGTGGTGTTGCCAGCGAACCGGGCCAGTGTCCTGCCCGCCTTCTTGCCGTGCCCTTGAAGGATATCGTTGACGAAGATCGCCGGTTCGCCAAGGTTTGAAATGGCGTTGCCGAGTCCTCTTCTGACGGGGCCGGGCACGATCCGTTTGTAGCCGATCGCTGCGGGCCGGATGAGAACGCGATCGAGGAACTGATGGACGCCGAAAAACGCCCGATTGAGCCCCTCAAACGGATCCGAAGCGCCAGCGACACCCGTCGCGGCGGCCTGCGCCATGCCTGGAGCGAGCGCGACAAGGACGGAGGCGACGAGCAACGCCTGTCCCAATCTAACGCGTATCGAACGGCTGTTCCGCATCATTGCAGTCCCTATAGAGCCGTCCATCATCGGCGTCCGCGAAAAATTGCTTTCGCAGGCCGCAGATTTCCTGATCTCGATGCCTATTTCGCCGCTAGGATCAGGCTCGCAAACAGCGGAATAGAGCCTTGACGAGCGTTGTGGAAGCGCTCGGCGCGGGCGTCTCGGTTCTGGCAGTTGCGGGATTGCTCTACACCGCTATGTCAGGCGTTTTCGTGCTTCGGTTTTTCCGGGGCCCCAGTTCGGCGCCGACGCCCACGCACGAACATCGGCGTTCGGTCAGCGTGACAGTCATGAAGCCTCTTCACGGCGACGAGCTGGGACTGCGCCAGAACCTCCAAAGCTTCTTCATCCAGACAGGGTTAGGTCCAGTCGAAATTCTGTTTGGGGTGCAGGACGCCGCCGACCCCGCGCTCAAGGTCATCAAGTCCTTGATCGCCGAACATCCCATCGGCGCGGCGAAGCTCTGCCTCGATGAGAGGGAACACGGTTACAATCGGAAAGTCTCCAATCTCATCAACATGGCCAGCCTGGCGAGTGGAGAAGTTTTCGTGCTCAGCGACAGCGATATATCTGCGCCTGCCGACTATCTCTCGCGGGTGCTGCACGCCCTGGTGCAGCCTGGCGTCGGCGTCGTCACCTGTCCCTATTACGGCAAGGGAGAAGCCGGCTTCTGGTCGCAGATTGCGGCCATGGGGCTCAGCTATCAGTTCTTGCCGAACGTCGTCACCGGAGTCGCCCTCGGCATGGCCAGACCCTGCATGGGCTCTACCATCGCCTTGCGACGGGAGACGCTGGAGCGGATCGGTGGGTTTGAGCGCTTTCGCAATGTCCTTGCGGACGACTATGCGATCGGCGCCGCGGTCAGGTTGCTTGGGCTGAAGTCCGTGACGGCGCCGGTGCTGGTGTCGCATAGCTGTACGGAAAAAGCCCTGACTGCGCTTTTCCTGCATGAGCTTCGGTGGGCCAGGACCGTGAAGGGAGTCGATCCGGCCGGCCACGCGGGCAGTATAGTGACCCACCCGTTGCCTTTGGCGCTGTTGGCGCTGCTGTTGCTCGGCCCGGAGCCCTTCTCGATCCTGCTCCTCGCCGCTGCTTTTCTCGCCAGGATATGGCTGATGAGCATCGTCGATCAGGCGTCAGGTCAAAGACTGGGCGCTTGGTGGATCATTCCGATCCGGGATATGCTATCATTTGTGGTGTTCGTGGGGTCCTTCTTCAGCCAGGCTGTTGAATGGCGAGGGGCGAAGTTCCACGTGACGACCGACGGCGACCTTAGCCCCCTGTAGGACCACCATGCTGCGCAGTCTCTTTCTTCAGGCCCCCTCTTTCGACGGTTACGACGGTGGCGCGGGCGCCCGCTACCAGATGAAGCGTGAGGTGAAGTCGTTCTGGTTCCCCACCTGGCTGGCGCAGGCCGCCGCCATGGTGCCGGGCTCCAAGCTGATCGACGCGCCGCCGCACAAGACCTCGTTCAAGGACATCGAGGCGGACGTGAAGAGTCATGAGCTGGTCTTCATCCACACATCCACCCCCTCGTTCAAGTCCGACTGCCATACCGTGCGCTTGATCCGGGCGATCAATCCGACCGCCATGATCGGCTTCATCGGCGCCAAGGTGGCGGTGGAATCGCGCGAGAGCATGGAGGCCTGCCCCGAGCTCGATTTCGTCTGCCGCAATGAATACGAGCAGACCGTCAAGGAATTGGCCGAGGGCAAGGACTGGAAGGACATCAGGGGCCTCAGCTACCGCGACGCCACGGGTAAGATCGTGGCCAATCCCGAGCGCCCCATCGAGATGAACATGGACGTGCTCCCCTCCGTCCTGCCGTTCTACAAGCAGCTCAAGGTCGAGAACTATTTCGGCGGCTATCTGCTGCACCCCTATATGTCCTGGTACACGGGGCGAGGCTGCAAGAGCCGCTGCACCTTCTGCCTCTGGCCCCAGACCATCGGCGGGCACAAGTATCGCTACCAGAGCACCGAGCGGGTGGTGGAAGACGTGAAGTACGTGCGGCGGGAGTTTCCGCAGGTGCGCGAGATCTTCTTCGACGACGACACCCTGACCGACGACCATGACCGGGTGGAAGAGTTGGCCCGCGCGCTCGGGCCGCTAAAGGTCGTCTGGTCCTGCAACGCCAAGGCGAATGTGCCGAGGAAGACTCTGGAAGTAATGAAGGCCAATGGCCTGCGCCTCCTGCTCGTCGGCTACGAGAGCGGCAACCAGAAGATACTGCACAACATCAAGAAGGGCCTTCTGATCACCGTCGCCAAGCAGTTCGCCAAGGACTGCCACGACCTCGGCATCATTGTGCACGGCACCTTCATCCTCGGCCTGCCCGGCGAGACGCGCGAGACGATCCAAGAGACCCTCGCCTTCGCCAAGGAGGTCAACCCCCGCACGCTTCAGGTTTCGCTGGCGGCCCCGTATCCCGGCACATTCCTCTACAAGCAGGCGAAGGAGAATGGCTGGTTCGCGTCGGACATCGATCTTCTAACCGACGACGGCACCCAGATCGCACCGCTGAGCTACCCCGATCTGGGGCACACGGAAATCTTCAATTCGGTCGAAGACTTCTACAAGAAGTTCTACTTCCGCCCCTCCAAAATCGTGGAGATCGTCGGCGAGATGCTGACCTCCAAGGATATGCTGGTGCGGCGTCTGCGCGAGGGGGTGGAGTTCTTCCAGTTCCTGCGCACGCGCGAAGACATGATCGTCTCGTAAGACCACGCAGTTGAAGCGGCTGATCGTCACCGCCGACGATTTCGGCGCCGCGGAAGCCGTCAACGAGGCGGTTGAGGAGGCACATCGACACGGCGTCCTCACCTCCGCCAGCCTGATGGTCGCCGCGCCGGGCTGCGCCGATGCTGTTGCAAGGGCAAGACGGATGCCGACGCTGCGGGTCGGCCTGCATCTGGTGCTCGTGGAGGGGCGGCCCCTGCTGCCGCCTTCGACGCTGCCCAATTTGGTCACAAGCGAGGGCCTGTTCCGCACCGACATGGCGCGAATGGGCGCCGACATCTTCTTCAAGCCTCACGTGCGTCGCCAACTCGCCGCAGAGATCGAAGCCCAGTTCGATGCTTACCGAGCGACCGGCCTTCCGCTCGATCACGTCAACACCCACAAACACTATCACCTGCACCCCACCATCGCCGGACTGATCATCAGGATTGGGCGCCGCTATGGGCTTCGCGCCAGCCGCGCGCCGGTGGAACCTCGCCGGGTGCTGGCCGCAGTCGATCCCGCCGCTACGCCGCCGCCAGCCTATGCGACTGAGCCTTGGGCGCGGCTTGTGCGGGCGCGCTATCGAAGGGCGGGGATAATGATGGCCGATCAGGTGTTCGGCCTCGCGTGGTCGGGCGCCATGACGACCCAGCGGGTGGCGGGGATCATCGAGCGCCTCCCCAACGGCCTAACGGAACTCTATATGCATCCGGCGACCAACGGAGGGTTCGAGGGCGCGGCCCCCGGCTATCGCTACGCGGAGGAGCTTGCAGCCCTGACGGCGCCCGAGACTCGAGGGGCCGTGCAAAAAAGCGGAGCAATGCTCGGCGGCTTCACGGACTTCCTCTAAAGACAGGCTGGCCGCTTAGGCTTGAGCCCAAGACCGCGCCGCGACCCAGACTACAAGGACCGCCTTTGAACCGTCTGAAACTCAGTTTCGCCGCCGCATTCCTGGTGGGCCTGATCCTCACTGTGGGCGCGGTCGTCTATGTGGGGGCGGGCGATGTTCTGAAGTCGGTCCAACGGATCGGCGTGGTGGGGTTCCTCGTCTACACCTGCTGTAATTTGCTCGTGTTCATACCTCTCGGTCTGGCGTGGTGGTGCGTGGCGCCGGGGGTCAGCGCGCGGCGCGCCATGCTGTTCCCCTGGGGACGACTCGTGCGCGAGGGGGCCTCCGACGTCCTGCCGTTCTCGCAGCTCGGCGGGCTTGTGGTGGGACTGCGCGCGGTGCAGCAGCGGGGGGTATCCGAGGCATTGGCGATCGCCTCCCAGATTGTCGATCTATCGACCGAAATGGCGTCGCAACTTGTCTACACCCTGTTTGGCGCCGCGATGCTGACGGCGATGTTGTTCCACGCCTCGCAAGCCAGAACCCTGCTCTGGACCACGCTCTTGGCCCTCTTGGTCGGCTCGGCCGTTCTGGGCGCGATCTATCTTCTCCAGGGCAAAGGGCTTGATCTGATCGCTTCGGTGCTCGGGCGCTGGATCTCCAACACGCGAGATCGCACGGACGCAGTGAAGGCCCTTTTGAAGGACATCTACGCCCGGCCCCGTCGCCTTGCGGCAGGGTTTGCGTTTCATGCGCTAAGCTGGGTGCTGAGCGGCACAGGCTCCTGGATCGCGTTTTCCTTCATTGGCGTACATATCGACCTGTGGAAGGTTCTGACCCTGGAAAGCCTGATGGCGGCGGTGCGCGCGGTGGCCTTCATGACGCCGGGCGCGCTGGGCTTTCAGGAAGGCGCCTATGTCCTGACCGCGCCGTTGTTTGGTCTCCCGGCAGAGACCGCGCTCACCCTGTCGCTCCTGAAGCGCGCCAAGGATATCGTGATCGGCGCCCCTGCGGTGCTGGCGTGGCAGTATGTGGAAGTCGCGATGAAGAAGCGCCACGGCGACCCCGCTGAAACACCGGCCTCGTCATGAGGCGATGATGAACACGCCCGCACAAGAACCGTCGCTGACCTCGCTGGCGCATGGGGGTGGGTGCGGGTGCAAGATCGCGCCATCCGTTTTGCGCGAGATTCTCGCTGGTATGCCGTCGGCTGCCCCCTTTGGTAGTTTGCTTGTCGGCGCGGAGACCTCCGACGACGCAGCGGTCTGGAAGCTGAACGCGGAACAGGCGCTGGTCGCCACCACAGACTTCTTCATGCCTATCGTCGACGACCCGTTCGAGTTCGGGCGTATCGCCGCCACGAACGCCCTGTCCGACGTCTACGCCATGGGGGGAACGCCCATTCTGGCGCTGGCCATCGTGGGAATGCCGGTGAATGTGCTGTCGATGGCGACCATTCGCCTGATCCTGGAAGGAGGAGCTTCGGTCTGTGCAGCGGCGGGAATCCCCATCGCGGGGGGCCATTCCATCGACAGCGTCGAGCCGATCTATGGCCTGGTGGCGCTGGGCCTGGTTCACCCGGACAAGGTCTTGACGAACCGAACCGCCAAGGCGGGCGATGTCCTGATCCTCACCAAGCCGCTGGGCGTAGGCGTATTCAGCGCGGCGTTGAAACAGGGCAGACTGGACGCCGCAGGCTATGCCGCCATGATCGCCTCGACCACTCAGTTGAACGCGGTGGGCAAGGATCTGGCGGGCAGGGGGGGCGTGAAAGCGGTCACGGACGTGACGGGATTCGGACTGCTCGGACACGCGCTGGAAATGGCTGTCGGTTCCGGCGTCGAGGTCGTGATCGACGCCGACGCCGCGCCGTTCTGGCCGGGGGCGGAGAAACTCGCGCAGGACGGGGTTCGCACGGGCGCTTCGGGACGCAACTGGACCAGCATCGCCGCCTCAACGACGCTTCCCCCGGCTTTCTCGGAGTGGCGCAGGGACCTGTTGTGCGACCCGCAAACTAGCGGAGGTCTTCTGGTCGCGGCGGCGTCCACCGAAGCCGATGCGGTGCTGGCGTTCATTCGCAGATCGGGTTTCGATCATTCCTGCCGGGTAGGCGTGGTGCAGAAGGGGCCGGGGCGGGTTCGCGTGATCTCCTCGGCCGCCGGACGATGATCGAGACCGCCCTCACCGCCGATCCAGCGACGATCAGAGGGTTCGACGAGGTTATCGACGTGCGCACCCCGGCCGAGTTCGCGGAGGACCATGTACCGGGCGCCGTCAACCTGCCTGTGCTGAATGACGCCGAGCGCGCCGAGATCGGGACGATCTACGTCCAGCAGTCCAAGTTCCTGGCCAGACGGATGGGCGCGGCCCTGGTGTCGCGCAACATAGCCGATCATTTGCTGGGGCCGCTGGCCGGAAAGGGCGGCGGCTATCATCCGCTGATCTACTGCTGGCGCGGTGGGCAGCGGTCGTCGGCGATGGCGACGGTGATGTCGCAGGTGGGATGGCGCGTCGGGTTGCTGCAAGGTGGGTATCGCACCTACCGACGCCACGTAACGGCGACGCTCTACGACGCCCAAAGCCCTCTCAGTGTCGTGCTGCTGACGGGCGGCACGGGGTCGGGGAAGACCGTGATGCTGGGCTTACTGGCGAAGCGCGGGGTTCAAACCCTCGATCTCGAAGCCCTTGCCGTTCACCGGGGCTCGCTGTTCGGTGCTTACGGACCCACAGCCCAACCCAGTCAGAAGATGTTCGAGTCCCGGTTGCTCGCTGCCATGGAGCGGCTCGACCCTGCCTTGCCCACCGTCGTCGAGGCTGAGTCCAGCCGCATCGGCAATCTTTTCATTCCGCCCACCCTGTGGACGGCCATGTCTGAAGCCCGGTTTCTGGAAATGCACGTTCCCGCAGCGGCGCGAGCGCGTCATGTGGTCGAGACCTGCCGCGACATTGCTGAAGACGCCCCAGCGCTCATGGCGGCTCTGACGAAACTGCCCCGGCATCACAGCGGGGAAGTGCGAAGCGCTTGGGCGTCGATGGCGCGGGAGGAACGGATCGAGGAACTGGCGCTGCAGCTTATCGAAGCCCACTACGATCCGGCCTATCGGCGCTCTGGCGAGCGGCCTCCGGAGCGCAAAATCGGCGACCTGCATCTGGCCGGTCTCACCGAGGGCGAGCAGGAACGCGCTGCGGATCAGGCGGCGATCTTGCTCGGGCGATTGTAGAGTCTCAGAGACGATTGCAAACGTCACGACGGGCTTTCAATATCCGTTCGCCGCGCCGCCAGGCGCAGGTTCTCGCCCCTCCAGAGATCGGTTGAAGCTATGCGATTGTGCGCCCTGGTCTTCGCAAGTCTGATCTGCGCTGGCGCCGCTGTAGCCAGCACGGCGAGACCGGGGTCTCTGCCTACCGGCCAGACAGCGACCCCGACCGCTGCGTCCGGGGCCATCTTCCAGAGCCTCAATCCGGACCTTCCCGGTCTGCCCGGCTTTGTCGCGGGTCAGGCCTCGGCGATGGCGCTTTCGCCCGACGGGCGCACCCTTCTGATCCTGACCAGCGGTTACAACCGCAACTCGGGACCTGACGGCAAGATCGTGCCCGGCTTCTCCATGGAATATGTGTTCGTCTACGATGTTTCTGAACCTGCGCCGCGCAAGGTTCAGGTGCTGCAGATCGCCAACACCTTCCTGGGGCTGGCGTGGGCGCCGTCGGGACAGCGCTTCTATGTGTCCGGAGGGGTGGACGATGTGGTGCTGGAATACGGTAGTGGCTCGGCGGGCTTCGAGCCGGGCCGTCGCTTCGTGCTTGGCCACAAGACCGGCCTCGGCATCTTGGCCAAGCCCGAAACCGCGGGTCTGGCCATCAGCCCGGACGGCAGGCGACTGCTCGCCGCCAACTATCAGAACGACTCGGTCAGTCTGATCGACCTCGAAGCGGGCAAGGTTGTGGCCGAGCAGGACCTGCGCCCCGGCGTGATAAACCCGGGGGTCGGGCCGCGCCCCGGCGGCACCTTCCCGAAAGCGCTCATCTGGACCTCCAACACCCAGGCGATGGTGGCTGTCCAGCGGGACCGGGAACTGGTGGCGCTCAAGATTGGCGAAGGCGCTATCAGCGTCGGCGCCCGCCTGAAGCTTCGAGGGCAGCCGGTCGCGCTTGCGGTCAATCGCGCAGGCTCACGCCTGTTTGCAGCTTTGGACAATTCAGACGGGTTGGCGGTGGTGGACCCGCGCGATCAGAGACTGCTGGAAGCCATATCCACCGCCGCCCCGCGCGCCATTCTGCCGAACGCTGGGCGTCTTGGCGGCGCAGGGTCCAACGCCATCGCCCTTACGCCCGACGAGCAGACGGCGCTGGTCAGCAACGGTGGGCAAAATGCGGTCGCCGTCGTGCGGCTGGACGATCTTGCGACCGGAAACTCGGTCGTGGTGAAACGGGCGCCGGGCAATCACGGCATGGACGACGGTGAGGATGACGCGCCGCGCCACGCAGGCTCGCAGGTGATCGGTCTCATCCCCACCGGGTGGTATCCGACAGCGGTGGTCGCCTCCAAGGATGGCGAGCACCTCTATATCGTCAACGCCAAGAGCGATCCCGGCCCCAATCCCAAGGCCTGCCGGAACACCTACAACACCAAAGGAAAGGGCGATTGTCCCGGCGCGAACCAGTATGTCTGGCAACTCGAAAAGGCGGGCTTTCTAACCCTGCCGACGCCTGCGCCCTCCGAACTCGGACGCCTGACCAGGCAGGTCGCCGCGAACAATGGCTACATCGAGCGCACCGGCGAGGCCCGCGACCGGGCGATGATGGCCTTCCTGCGCGCTCACATCCGCCACGTGGTCTATGTGGTTAAAGAGAACCGCACCTACGACCAGATCCTCGGCGACCTGGAGGTCGGCAATGGCGATCCGAAGCTGGCGCTGCTGGGAAGCGCCCTGACGCCCAATCATCACGCCTTGGCGCGCCGGTTCGTCACCCTCGACAACTTCCTCGACAGCGGCGAGAGCAGCAACACAGGCTGGAACTGGACCACGGCAGCCCGAACCACCGACTTTACCGAAAGGGAAGCGCCGGTGAACTACTCCGCGCGGGGGCTGCAGTACGATCAGGAGGGCGGCAACCGGAACGTCAATGTCGGTTTCAAGACCGCTGCCGAACGCGTCGCCGCCAATCCCGCTACGCCCGCCGATCCAAACCTTCTCAGTGGCGATGCCGATGTGGCCGCGCCCGACGGTGCAAACGCTGACGCCGGACATGGCTACCTGTGGGACGGAGCGCTGAAGGCGGGGCTTACGATCCGCAACTGGGGCTTCTACGGCGATCTGTCCCGCTATTACGAGGAGGGCGGCGGCGGATTAATCCCCCTCGAACGCGATCCCTATGCGAAGAAATTGCAAGTCTTCTTCACCACCAAGCCCGCCTTGCGCCCTTATACGGATCCCTACTATCGGGGCTTCGATCAGGCGTTTCCCGATTATTGGCGCTTCAAGGAATGGGAGCGGGAGTTCGCCGGTTTCGAGGCGGTCGGCCGGGCGCCGAACCTGATGCTGATACGCCTGCCACATGATCATTTCGGGTCGTTCGACAAAGGCATCGACGGGGTGAACACCGTCGAAACGGAGATCGCGGACAACGACTACGCTCTCGGACTGATGGTGCAGAAGATCGCCAGGAGCCGCTTCGCCAAGAACACTCTGGTGTTCGTGATCGAGGACGATGCGCAAGACGGCGCCGACCACGTGAGCGCCCACCGCTCCATCGCCCTGATCACTGGCCCCTACGTGAAACAGCACGCGGTGGTCTCCACCCGCTACACCACGGTCAATTTCTTGCGGACCATCGAAGATGTGCTGGGGATCAAGCCCCTCAATCTGAACGACGCCATGGCTCGGCCAATGACCGATGTTTTCAACCGAGCGGCGCCCAACTGGACGTTCGCCGCCGAGCCTGCGGACGTTCTGGCGACGACAGGCCTGCCGATCCCCCGAAGTCAGCGCGCGAAACTCCGTCGTCTCGGCGCCTTGCGGACGGCGGCCTACTGGTCAAAGGCTATGGCCGGACAGGATTTCCGCACCGAAGACAAGCTGGACACCGCCGCGTTCAACCGCGCCCTCCGTCTCGGCTTGGCTCCAGAGATCAGGACGCAGCCGGGTTCCGAACGCCTAACGCCAGCGACCCGGTCTATGGTGCAAAAAGGCAACGACGCGTCCAACGTGTCTCAAAACTCTTCGAAATAGATTGCAAATAGGGCGATCTTTCGGGATTTGTGGCGGATTAGCGACTGGAATGTAGCGATTCCATGATCGTGTTCTGACTGTCCTGGGGATATTCTTCATGCTTAATCGCGGACTTTTGTGCTGCACCACCCTTTTGGCGGCAGGCGCTTTCGCCCTGTCGGCTCATGCTCAGGCGGCTCCCGCACCAGCCGATACCCCGTCCGCCACAGCGACTGAGGTCATCGTCACCGGGTCGCGAATCAAACGCAACGCCTTCACGGCGCCCGATCCGATTCAGGTCATCTCCGCTGACCAAGCGGCGCTCTCTGGCTATGCCGATACGGCGTCCCTGCTGCAGCAATCCTCGCTCGCCTCCGGTTCGTTCCAGACCAATGACCAGTTGACCGGCTTCGTGGTTACCGGCGGTCCTGGCTCGAAAACGCTGAACCTGCGCCGTTTGGGCGCCCAGCGCACCATCATCCTCCTCGACGGCAAGCGCCTTGGCCCGGCTGGCGTCGGCGGCACGGTCGGCCCGGTCGATCTGAACGTATTCTCCCAATCAGCCATTTCGCGGATCGAAGTGCTGAAAGACGGCGCCTCGTCGATCTACGGCTCCGACGCTGTGGCCGGGGTGGTGAACATCATCACCAAGAAGAACCACGATGGCGGCGAACTGTCGGCGTTCACATCGCAATCCGAACTTGGCGGAGGCAATGTCTACACGCTCAGCGGCGACTGGGGTAAGACCTTCGATAAGGGCTATGTCGAACTCGCCGGTGAATACTACGAGCAGGAGCGTCTGGCGCGCGGCACGCGCTCCTACACCAACTGTAACGAAGACTACCTCTTCACACCCGGCGGCGGGCGGATTGACTTCACCGACGCGGTGACGGCGAACGAAGGGCACTTCTACAAGTGCTATAACCAGCTCAGCAATGTCGCCCGGACCAATGGTGGCGATTACCAGTATCTGCAACCGGGCGTGCCCTATCCGACCGCGGCGAATGGCAACAACGTGCCGGCCACCGTTTCGGCGGCGCTCGGTGGCCCGCTGAACACATTCTTCGCGCGCCAGGCTCGAGCTGGTTTTCCGGACACCTACCCCTACGCCAACGAAGGCGTCGAGCGCGGTCTGACGGATCGGGTTTCGATCATCAGCCCGGACCGGCATTTCAATGCGAGCGGCAACGCTGGCTATGACTTCAACGCCAACACCCACCTTTATGGGCAGTTTCTGTTCAGCGACCGTGTCTCGCACCAGACGGGGTCGCGTCAGCTCTTCCCGACCCTTAGCGGCGCCTGGGTTGCGGGCAACCCTAACAACATTTTCGCGGGCACCGGTATAACGCCCGTTTTCCCGATCATTCAGTTGCCCAGCGACAATGAGCAGAACGTCAAATATTATCGCGGCGTTATCGGGCTGAAGGGCGACATCCACGGCTTCGGCTGGTTCGACCGCTTCAGCTACGATGTCTATGGAGTCTACTCGCGATCAGACGCCACCTATCAGACTGACTCGATCTACAATGATCGGGTGGTCGCCTCGACGACTGCGGCGACGGCCTGCAATCCTTTGACGCCAAACCTCTCCAACTTTAACTGCTCGGGGCTTGGCACAGGCATTCCCTATCTGAGCAAGCGTGTCCTTGCTGGCCAGTTCACTCAGGCCGAGCGCGACTTCCTGTTCTTCAAGACCCACAGCACGACCCAGTATGAGCAATATATCGCCGAAGGCGACATCACTGGCGACCTGTTCACTCTTCCAGCCGGACCGGTCGGGATCGCCCTCGGCGCCTCCTATCGTCACGACAAGATTGACGACAAGCCGGATGCACAAATCCAGTTGGGCAACCTCTGGGGTCAGACCGCTTCGGGTCACACCGCCGGTTCAGACGCGGTGAGCGAAGCCTATGCCGAGTTGAGTGTTCCGGTGCTGAAGAACTTCCCGTTCATCCAGAACCTCAGCTTTGATGTCTCTGGCCGTTACAGCAATTACGACAGCTATGGTTCCACCTCGACTTACAAGGTGTCCGGCAACTGGACCGTGATCCCTGACCTCCGCTTCCGCGGTTCGGTCGGAACCTCGTTCCGCGCCCCGGCGCTGTTCGAGCTGTTCCTCGCTCACCAGACGAGCTTCCAGGGCCAGGCCAACATCGACCCCTGCATCAACTACGCAGCAAACAACCAGCCTATCGTCATTCAAAACGCTTGTGCCGCGCTTGGCATCGGTCCCACATATACCGGCGTTACTAACCCCGGTGGTGGCGCATCCGCCCAGATTTCAACGGGCGGCGGCGCTGCCAACCTGAAGGCCGAAACCTCTCAGGCCAAGAGCATCGGGGTGATCATCACGCCGAAGCACTTCGGTATTGACCGCTGGAGCAACCTCTCCGTGGCCGTGGATTACTTCGACTTCCAGGTTCACGACGAGGTCAGGACCTTCGGCGCTGGCAATATTATTTCTCAGTGCTTGCGTGGACAAACCGCCTTCTGCACGCTGTTCGTTCGCGACAGCAATCCGGCGTCGCCCACCTTCCAGAACATCCTGACCGTCAACAACAACTACGTGAACGTGGCGCGGCAAGGTGTTCGTGGGTTGGACGTGACCCTCCATGCCGACCACAACTTCGGTCGTTTCGGGCGGCTTGCGTTTGACAGCAACCTGACCTGGACATTTGCCGATAAATCACTGCTGCTTGGCAACGCAGCGATCACCGACCAGAACGGCACCACGTTCAACTTCAATGGACCGGACTTCTCTGGCAACGCTTCGCTGGAGTGGGATTACAACGACTACACCGTGTTCTGGAACGTACAGGGGCTTGGCAAGGGATCGGATACCGAGAACTTCGGCGGGGACACCTTCGCCAACAGCAGGTATTCTAATACCCCGGCGGGCCTGGGTTCACCGCAGGTCTATTTCAAGCAATATGTCGAAACGACGATCTATCACGACCTGTCGGTCCGCAAGCGCTTCCCGATCTGGAATCTTGAAGTGACCGCTGGCGCGAAGAATGTGTTCAATGAAGCGCCCCCTGCCCAGTCTACTGGACAGTTCCGCTCTGGAACCTCGGCGCTTAATGCCTACGACGTCATTGGTCGGCAATACTTCCTGCGCCTTACCAAGAAGTGGTAGGCACAGCTAAGCAATAACTTGAAAGGGCGGCCTTCTGGCCGCCTTTTTTTTGTTTCTAGTGTACACTCTGCATCCGGCTGTAACAATCGATCAGTCGTACGCATGGCCCGTACGTCCCCGCACTACTCATTGAGGCGCTGTGGGACCGCGTATTGAAGCCAATTTGGCCGCGCGTGGCTCCGCTTGCCGATGAGGCATTGGATCAATTTCCAGGGAACATTTTCGCTCAACGCGCGAGATGGCATCAAGCAACGATCAGGTTTTGCGGGTTGGAGTCAGCCGGGCGACAAGGCCCATTTCCCCGCCGCCTCTCGCCCGCTAGTCTTCCCGTATGAAGGTGCTTGTTGTCGAGGATGATGTGGAGACGTCGGCCTACGTGGCGCGGGGTCTGAAGGAGCAGGGGCATGGGGTAGAGATCGCCACCACCGGGCGCGACGGACTGTTCCTGGCCCTTGACCAGCCTTTTGATGTGATCGTCATGGACCGGATGTTGCCAGGGATGGACGGGCTGAGCCTAGTCAAGTCCCTGCGCGCCGGGGGCATGGAGACGCCGGTGATCTTTCTCACCGCGCTGGGCGGCGTGGGCGAGCGGGTGGAGGGGCTGGAGGCGGGGGCCGACGACTATCTGGTCAAGCCTTTCTCGTTTTCGGAATTGAACGCGCGGGTCAACGCCCTGGCCCGGCGGCCCCCGTTCAAGGGCGAGGCGGCAGCCAATCTGATCGTCGGCGACATCGACCTAAACCGGCTGCAACGCTCGGCCAAGCTCGGCGGCCAGCCGCTGGACCTGAAGCCCAAGGAGTTCGCCCTCCTGGAATATTTGATGCTGAACTCGGGCCGGGTAGTTACCCGCACCATGCTTCTGGAACACGTGTGGGATTTCCACTTCAACCCCCGCACCACCATCGTCGAGACGCACATCAGTCGATTGCGGGCGAAACTGGATGCGGTGCGGGAGACGGCGGCGGGCGACAGCAAGGCAGCGCAGCTCCTCACCGTGCGTGGCGCGGGATATATGCTCGTTGGCGATTAGACTCCCCGCATCCTGGCGTTCGACGCGCGCACGAGTGGCGATGCTGCTGGTGGCGCTGTTCGTTGCGGCGTTCGGCTCATCGGGGGCTGCCATGTGGCTGGCCCTGTCCGAGCCGGTGGACGCCTCGATCGAGAATCGGCTGCAGCACGAAGCGGCGGCGCTTACTCGGCTTTACGGCGCTCGCCCGCTCGATCTGGCTATCGGGTTGATCCGCAACCACGAGCGTCGCGCCTCCGGCTTCCAGTGGCGGGTCGGGACCTCCTCAGGGCGCAGGATCGCTGGCAATCTGCCGGATGCGGCCTATGCCCCCGGCTTTTCCACCGTCGCCGCCGCGCCCTCTACCCTGCGTGAGGCCAGCGAGACCAGTGAGGAAGCCGGGCCCCCTGACGACGATGACGCCGATAGCGGAGATCGTCTGCGCACCCTCACCGTGGCGCTTCGCAACGGAGCCATGCTGACCCTGGGTGAGGACCTTGGTCGCACGCGCGCGCTGAAGCGCCTGTTCCTGCGCACCTTCATGCTGACTTCCGGCGCGGCGCTGATGATTGCCCTGGCCCTGGCGCTGACCTTTGTCTCGCGGCTTCTGGGGCGGATCGAGGTGATCGCCTCGACGGCGGACGCAGTATCGGGGCAGGACATGGGCGCCCGTGCGCCCTTGCGCGATCCCCTGCGCGCTGATGACATCGACCGGCTGGCCCTGTCTGTGAACCAGATGCTGGACCGGATCGCCGCCCTCCTCGGCAGTCTGCGCCAGGTGTCCGACGATGTGGCGCACGACCTGCGCACGCCCCTGGCGCACCTGAAACAGCGGATCGAGACGGTGCTGAACGCCCCGCCCTCCATCGAGAGCTATCGCGGCGCGCTGGAAGGCGCGTCAGAAAAGATCGACGAGGTGCTGGCCACCTTTGAGGCGCTCCTCTCCATCGCGCGTCTGGAGGCAGGCGCCAAGATCGCGGGCTTCCGCAGCTTAGACCTTGCCGAGGTCGCCGAAGCGGTGGTCGAGGCCTTTCGCCCCTCGGCCGAAGATGGCGGTCGCCAACTCCTTCTCTATGCCCCCCGACCGATGGCGGTGGAGGGCGAGCGCTCGCTGATCACCCAGATGCTGGCCAATCTGGTGGAAAATGCACTGCTGCACACCCCCCCGGGCACAACGGTGGAGGTGCACGCCGAGAATCTCGGCGCGGTGGCCCGGCTGGGGGTGGAGGATGACGGGCCGGGACTCGAGGATAGTGAACGCGCGCGCATCTTCGAGCGATTCTACCGTGGCGACCGCAGCCGAACCACTCCCGGTTCGGGGCTGGGCCTTAGTCTCGCGGCGGCGGTGGCGGCGGCGCACAACGCCCAGATCCGGGCCGAAGACGCGGGACCAGGGCTGCGCATTCTGGTGGATTTTCCGTTGGATGGAGCCCAGGCGCACTGACCCCTTTCTGCTCTGTGCTTGCGAGCCAGCGCCCAGCGACTATGTTGCGCCAGCCGGGTTCATGGAGCGCCCGAGGGCGTACGCGCCAAGGAAGCAATAATGACGATTTCGGCCAACGATATCCTTGACCTGATCTCCACCGAAGTGCCGATTGAGCGCTCGCACCTGGACCCCGCAGCGACGCTAGAATCGCTCAATATCGCCTCCCTCGATATGATCAGCGTGATGTTCGCGCTCGAGGATAAATACAGCCTCGTGATCGAGCAGGAGGATGTGAAGGACGCGAAGACCTTACAGGGTTTCGTCGATATCGTCATCGCCAAGGCCAAGGCGGCGGACGTCTGACTTGGTCCGCACCTCTGTGAAACAGGTCGCCATCACTGGCATGGGCGCCGTGTCCGGCCTCGGTCAGGGTGTGCAAGCAACATGGGACGCCGCAATAGCTGGCAAGAGCGGTATCCGCCCCATGTCGCGCCTGTTCCAGAACGACCCGCGATATCCCTATGAAGGCATCGCGGCCTATGTAGAGGCGCTGGACACCAAGCCGGTTGAAGCCCGGTTCGGTCCTCGTGCTTTGGCCCATCTTGACCCGGTGTCGGTGTTCTCGGTGGTGGCGAGCGTCGAAGCGATGGAACAGGCGGGACTGATCGGCCATCCAGCGTTGTCGGACCGCACGGTGATCCTCTATGGCGTGGGTTCCGGCGGCAACACCACCATCGAGGAAGCCTACCACCGGCTCTTCGACAAGAAGGCTCCCACCGTCCATCCCCTGACTGTGCCCAAATACATGGCTTCCGCAGCTCCCAGCCAGCTTTCGATTATGTTCGGGGTACGCGGCCTCACCTATACCATCGCCTCCGCCTGCTCGTCCTCGGCCCACGCGATCTCAGAGGGGATGCACATGATCCGCGCAGGGCGGGCGGACGTGGCCATCGTCGGCGGGGCGGAAGCGACGATCACCTATGGAGGTTGGCTAGCCTGGAAGGCGGTGCGCGCCATGTCGTCCACCGCCTGCCGGCCGTTTTCCATCGGGCGCGACGGCATGGTGCTGGGCGAGGGGGCGGCGACGTTGGTGCTGGAGGACTGGGACCACGCCCAAGCGCGGGGTGCGACCATCTTGGGAGAGGTCGCTGGGTCCGGCGCCTCGTCCGACGCTTTCCATATCACCCAGCCCCAGGGAGACGGGGCAGTTTCGGCGATGCGCGCCGCCCTGGCGGACGCAGGCGTGGAGTTGCAGACCCCAGTTCTGGTCTCCGCCCACGGCACCGGCACCGAGCTGAACGACAAGACCGAGACGGCGGCCCTGCGCGAGGTCTATGGCGTGGGAATGGATCGCAATCTGGTGATCGCCACCAAGTCCCAGCATGGACATCTATTCGGAGGGGCGGGGGCCATCGAGTTCATTCTCGGCGTGCTGGCGATCCAGCGCCGGATCGCGCCGCCGGTGCTGAACTACCTCGGCCCTGACCCCGAGTGCGACGTGCCCTTGGCGCTCGGTGAGGCCCGAGCCATCGACTTCGAGGTGCTGGTCTCCAACTCTTTCGCGTTTGGCGGATTGAACTCGGTGTTGGTCGCCCGGCGGGTCTGACAGCCTGCGTTGCGACGCCCCGCCGCAGGGTTTCCGGTTAACCATGGGATATTGCAAAATCGCTACCTGATCGGAAAGTCCGAAACATACGAGATCGTCTCTGCGCCATGTATAATTGATTTTAAAGGCGGATTCACACACAGGTGCGGCAAGCTGCCGCATACTTCACATACTAATTGCGGCTAAAAAGCGTTATATTTGGCCACATTTCAGACACACACATTGCCACGAAGACAAGAAAACTCCAACTGCAAGCCATGCTGCGCCGCCTAGAAGACTTCGCAGACGCCGGGGGGCGTCAGTAGCTTTTGGTCAGGCGCGTCATGCAATTTTCCATCTCGTGCGATTTCGACGGCACAATCACGCTTCAGGATACCGTCGATGCGGTGCTGGAGCGCTTCGCCGAGCCCGAGTGGCAGGACGTGGAAGCGGAGTGGCAAGCGGGCAAGCTCGGCTCGCGCGAATGCCTGGCGCAGCAGACCAGGCTCCTGCGCACGACTCCCGCCGAGCTTGACGCCTTCCTCGACGAGATCGACGTCGACGCGGACGCCAAGGGCTTTTTCGACGACTGTTTCCGCATGGGCCTGCCAGTGTCGGTGGTGTCGGATGGTTACGACTGGGCGGTGAGCCGCATTCTGGCCCGCGCGGGCATCCGTGGGGTGCAGATCACTGCCAACCGGTTGATCCACGCCGGGGGCGACCGCTGGACTGCACGCTTTCCCCACTCGGCCAACAACTGCGGTTCGGGCGTCTGCAAATGCGCGGTGGTCAATTCCGAGGCGCAACTGATCCACATCGGCGACGGGCGCTCTGACGCGTGCGTGTCGGATATGGTCGATCTGGTCTTCGCCAAGGGCAGCCTTTTGAAGGGCCGCGACGCGACGGGCTTGCCGTCTGTGGGCTTTGAGACCTTCGCCGAAATCCGCGCCATGCTGCCCGACCTCGCCGCCTTGGTTCCGGCACCGATGGCAGTTCCTGTGGTCGCCCAGCGCACCGCCTGATCACTGCAAACGGGCCCCGTCCTTGGCTACACCGCTTTTCGCGGCGGCAAGCTCGGGATGAGGCCGGATTTTATGGCACTGCCCAACCGTTCGTGGGCGGCAGGCTTTGTCCAAGTCACCTCATCCTGCGTTTATCGAAGGACGAGGCGTAGCTGCATCCCTGGAGTTCTCGAATGTACGACGCCCCCGCCCCCAACGCCGTAATCGCCGACGCCGCAGAGGAGGAGCGCCTGCGCGCGTTGGAGCTTGAATACTGCTCCTTTGGCGACACGGTGCACTACGTGGATCGCCCACCGATTTTCACGGGCTGCGACGGCTCCTATATGTTCGACCGGGAGGGTGTGCCCTACCTCGATCTGCAGATGTGGTACTCCGCCGTCAATTTCGGTTATAAAAACAAACGCCTGAACGATGCGGTGAAACGCCAGCTCGACCAGCTTCCCCAAGTCGCCAGCCAGTATCTGCATCGGGAAAAGATCGAACTCGCGGCGATGATCGCCCAAGATGCCCAAAAGAAATTCGGTCAGAAGGGCCGCGTGCACTTCAACGTCGGCGGCGCCCAGGCGGTTGAAGACTCGCTGAAGATCGTGCGTAACTTCAAGCGCGGCAAGTCGCTGATGTTCGCCTTTGAGGGCGGCTATCACGGGCGCACCCTCGGCGCCTCGGCCATCACCTCGTCCTATCGTTATCGCCGGCGCTACGGCCACTTCGGCGAGCGCGCGCAGTTCATCGAGTTCCCCTACGCGTTCCGAGGCGCCAAGCCCGGCCAGTCGAAGGAGGAATACGGCGAGGAGTGCGTTGCCAAGTTCGCCCGCCTGTTCGAGACCGAATATATGGGCGTATGGGACCCCAAGGTCGGTGAGGCCGAATACGCCGCCTTTTATGTGGAGCCCCTTCAGGGTACGGGCGGCTACGTCATTCCGCCGATGAACTTCTTCAAGGGCTTGAAGAAGGTGCTGGACGACCACGGCGTGCTGATGGTGGTCGATGAAATCCAGATGGGCTTTTTCCGCACCGGCAAGCTCTGGTCCATCGAGCACTTCGGTGTCTCGCCCGACGTGGTGGTGTTCGGCAAGGCGCTGACCAACGGGCTGAACCCGCTCTCGGGCCTGTGGGCGCGCGAAGAACTGATCTCGCCCACGATGTTCCCGGCGGGCTCTACGCACTCCACCTTCAATTCAAATCCCATTGGCACCGCCGTCGGCCTCGAAGCCATGAAGTTCATGCATGAGACCGATTACGAAGCGCACGTGATGTCGCGCGGCGCGAAGTTCCTCGAAGGCATCCAGTGGCTGAAGGAACGCCACCGGGTGATCGGCGATGTGGACGGGCTCGGCCTCGCGCTGCGGATCGAAGTCTGTCAGGCCTCGGACCGCTTCACGCCGAACAAGGCTTTCGTGGACAAGATGGTCGACATCGGCCTGGCGGGCGATCTCGAACACAACGGCAAGAAGATCGGCCTCGTTCTGGATATCGGCGGCTACTACAAGAACGTCATCACGCTGGCCCCCTCGCTGGAGATCAGCGAGAGCGAGATCGATCTCGCCATCGAACTTCTCGATCAGCTCTTCACGCGTGTGGAGAAGATGGGCTGACCATGCGTCTGCGGGTGATCGACCTGGACGGGGTGGGGGAGCAGGCGGCGATCGCCGCGCGCTATCCCGTGGTTGTGCCCGCGTGCGATCTGGCGCCGAAGCTGAGGCTGTGGGCGTCCCGCAAGGCGTTTGCGGAGCTTGGCGAACGGCTGGCGGCGACGAACCTTCCAGGAGAGGGGCCATCCATCACCTTTATCGGCTCGGGCGACTTCCACAACCTGACCCCGCTGTTGCTTCGCGAAGCCGGCGAGCCCGTCGTGGTGGTCCATATCGATAATCATCCTGACTGGGTGAAGGCTGCGCCGCGCCACCACTGCGGCGCCTGGGTTAACCGGGCGCTGGAGATGCCCGCTGTGCTCAAGGTCATCACTGTGGGACCCACCTCGGCCGACCTCGACAGCCCCGATACGCGTGGCGGGGCCTTCGATCACCTGGCGTCGGGGCGGATCGAGATGCTTCCGTGGGCGAGGCCCGCCTCGCGGGTGCGGCGCACGCTGGCGGACGGGGCTGGGCATCGCGTTCATAACGGACAACTCGTCTGGCGCGAGATCGGCGAAGATTTCGACGCCTTCTTGCCCGATCTGATTGCGCGCCTTCCCAAAGGTGTCGCCGTCTGGCTGACCATCGATAAGGACGGTCTGCGTCCGCAAGACGCCGCGACCAATTGGGACCAGGGTTTGATGCCGCTAGAGGCGCTGGAGCGGCTGATCGAGACTGTGGCGACCGCCCGCCGGATCGTCGGCGTCGACATCTGCGGCGACTGGTCCGAGCCGCGTTACGATACTCCGATGAAGAGTATCGAAGCCTTCCTCGATCGACCAAAGGGCCAGCGAGGCGCCGCGAAGCCCGACCTCGCGATCAACGAGCGCACCAATGCGCGGCTGCTCAATCTGTTCGAGCGGCTGTTCGACCAACCCGGAATCGCCACTCCGCATACAGTGAGCGAAGTTGCGGCATGAGCGTCCTCGCCTGGTCCCTCTTTGCACTGACGGTCGTACTCGACGTTTGGGGACAGACGGTGTTCAAGCTGGGACTCTACCGGATCGAAGCCGCCAATACGGGCGCGCCGTTCTGGATTTCCGTGGCCAAGAGCCCATGGGTGATCGCGGGCTTTCTTGGCTATTGTGTGGAAGCCGTGTGCTGGATGTTCGTGCTCGGCCATGCGCCGCTTTCGGTTGTCGGCCCCATGGCGGCGATGTCGTATGTAGGCGCGGTTCTGGCGGGCAAACTGTTCCTTGGCGAAACCGCGGGGCGTCGCCGCTGGATCGGAGCGGGGCTCGTCACCCTCGGTGCGGGACTTCTGGGAGCCAGCCTTGGATAACGACCTGGTTCGCGCTCCCGTGCTGTTGTTTCATGGGCTGACTGGGGCGCCGGCGGAACTGCAAGCCATCAGCCGCGCCCTGCGCCGTGCTGGCTATGAGGTGGAAACGCCCATGCTGCCCGGTCACGGACTGGACGAGAGGGCGCTTCTGAAGACCGGGTGGAAAGACTGGCTGGGCGCGGCGGAAGCCGAACTGATCCGTCTTTCTACGGATGGCCCCATATTCGTGGGCGGTCTTTCGATGGGTGCGGTGCTAGCGTTGGCGCTGGCGCAACGGCATCCGCAGCGGGTGAAGGGGCTGGGCTTGATGGCCCCCACGCTGAAATACGACGGGTTCAATTGCCCTAGCTACGCATCGTGGCTCTTGCCCTTGGGTGCGAGGACCCCGGCGATCCTTTTCTACCGCTTCAAGGAGCGACCGCCTTACGGGGTGAAGGACGAGCGTATGCGGGCGAAAATTGTGGAGATGATGTTCTCTGGCTCCTCCACCGATGCAGGGCTGCCCTTCATGCCGGGCCGTAGTCTGGCGCAGAACCTGAAGCTCGTCGCCCTGGTGGAAAAGCGGCTCGCCGACGTGCACGCTCCGGCCCTGATCGTCCATTCGGTGGAGGACGACGTGACCCATATCCGCAACGCCAGGCGCCTCGCCGCCAGCATTTCCGGCCCGGTACGCACCCTATACCTTGAAGACAGCTATCACCTTGTCACCGTGGACCGGGAGCGGGCCAAGGTGGCTCAGGCGACGGTGGACTTCTTCGACGGGCTCAGCGCCCCCGCGCGGCTGGAGGCGGCGGAATGACCTCGCCCGCGCTCAAGGCCCCGCTCATCAGCGCCGCTCTCTGGAGCTGGCTCCTGTTCGTGGTGGTCGAAACCACCACTCAGATCGTCTTCAAGATGGCCGGATCGACCCTGGACGATAGCGCCGGGCTGGCCCCGCTACTTCGGCACGCGCTCGGCACGCCTATCGTCTTCCTGGGGTTCGGCCTTTATTTCTGCGGCTTTGTCTGCTGGCTGACGATCCTGAAGGATGTAGATCTCGGCAAGGCATTTCCTATGACGGCGAGCGTCTATCTGGCGACCCTGACGGCGGCGGTACTCTTATTCCACGAGACCCTGAACCCGACTCGCATCCTGGGCTTTGTGGTCATCATCGCGGGCGTAGCGCTTCTGGCATCTGACGAAAACTCGCCCAAGCCCGCTGTGGGTCCGGTACCATGACTGGAACGGCCGATCTCGCCCCATTCGATATCGGCCTCTTGTATCACATCAAGGATGTGGCGGAGGCCGAGTGGGATGCGGTGTTTCCCGGCGAGCCTGAACGCTGGGCCTATCTGCGCGCGGTCGAAGACAGTCGGATCGAAGGCTTTCGCCTGTTCTACGTGACGGTGCGGCGCGAAGGACGACTGCTCGCAGCCGCCCCAGGCTTCCTTACCGACTACCATCTCGACACCACTGTGCAGGGGCCGATGCGCTCCGTGGTGTCCGCCCTCGCCAAGGCCCTGCCGTTCCTGATGCGGCTCAAGCTGGCTTGCCTGGGTTCGCCGGTGACGGAGACGGCGGCGCTGGGGGTTCTGCCCGGTGAGCCGCGCGCGGAGTTGATCGCCGCGCTCTATGAGGGGCTGGAGCGCAAGGCGAAGATGGAGGGTGTGCGACTGCTGGCGGTTAAGGATGTGCCGAATGCGCAGTTCGACGCACGGGGTGCGGCGCGGCTCGCAGGGCTCAACCCGATGTCCAGTCTCCCGACCGCTGTGCTCGATATGGCGGGAATTGCGACCGAGGAAGCCTATTGGGAACGCCTCAGCTACTCCACCCGCAAGGACTTTCGCCGCAAGGTCAAGAAGGCTCGCGGGGTCTCGATTACGCGCCTAACCGACCTCGCCGCCCACGCCGATGACATCGACCGGCTTTACGAAGCCACCCGCGCGCGTTCCGAGCTGCAGTTCGAGCGATTGACCTGGCGATATTTCCAAGCGGTGCTGGAGCAGATGGGTGATGACGCAGCCTTGTTCCTTTACAGCGCGGGCGGGGAGGCCGTCGGCTTCAACCTCCTGATCGGCTCGGACGGCGTGTGGGTCGATAAATACTTCTGCGCCGATGCGCGTGGTCCCGCACACAACCTCTATGTGGTGAGCTGGCTTCAGAACGTGCGCTTCGCCATCTCGCGCGGGGCGCATCGGCTGGTGGCGGGGCAGACCGCGTATGAGGTGAAGCTGAAGTTCGGTTGCCGGCTTGAAGCCACCACCATCTTCTTCCGCCACCGCTGGTGGGCCGCCAACGCCATCCTCGCCCTCGCCAGCCGCTATTTGGGCGCCGAGGAGACCGACCCAACGGTGCGGGGCGCGCCGGGTATGGTTCTGGATCTTGCGGATAGACCCCTTCCGGCCAACACCGGGTTGGGTTAGAATGCTGCTTCGTCGCCCCCGGAGTCAGTGGATCCCGATGGGCGAGGGCGTAGCGGTGCTCCGCCCGGCTCACCTCGTGGGCTCACCCGACCCGCGTACGCCCCGAGGCGTTCTGGCCATCTGGCCTGGAGACGCGCGCCTCGGCTGCAGCTCGCAGGTGCTTTCATGACCACAATCGATGCGGTGCGCGCCCGGCCCAAGGCGCATCTTGGCTTGTTTCGCTATTCGGCCTGGGACGCAGTTCCGGCGGCGGCGGTCTATATTCAATTCGCTCTAATGGTCGGCTTCTTTCTCGCCTGGCCGCAGATGAACTGGCCCGAGCGGTTCGGGGCGGCCGCGCTTTATGCCTGCTCCATCGGCTGGAACCTGGACTCGGTGTCGCACAACTTTGTGCACAACCCTTTCTTCGCCTGGGAGCCGTTTAACCGGCTGACGGCCTTCCTGTTCACCTTCGAGCTTGGCACGCCCCAGACCATGTACAAGTACGTGCATATGCGCCACCATTCGGGCAACTCCGACCGCATCGGGCCGGACGGCAAGACGCGTGATCCCATCTCGCTCTACCAGTTCGGGCACGACGGCCACGCCGAGCCGCCGCTCTCCTACATCTTCATGCAGTTCTGGCGCGATGACGGCCCCTACACGGTGGCGCGCGCCATTCGGCTGAAGCGTCCGCAGGAGGCTAGGGAGGCGCTGCACGAGTTCTGGGCCATGATCGCCCTTTATGCGGTGCTGCTCGTATTGAACTGGCAGTTCGTGCTGTTCCTCGCGCCGTTCTATTACCTCGGCCAGTGCTTCTCGTTCCTGATCGCCTATTACGAGCACCTGGGTGCGGACCCGCAAACGCCCATCGCCACGGGGGTCTCCACCTATGGGCGGGTCTACAACTGGGCCTTCATGAACAACGGCTACCACGCAGAGCACCACTATCGCCCCAAGACCCACTGGACGAGGATGCACGCCCAGTTGGAGGAGACCCGCGAGGACATGGCGGCGGCGGGGGTTCGCACCCTGAAACGCGCGCACTTCCTGGGCTTTCTGGACCCCTCGACGCGTGAAGTGCCGACCGCGAAGCCGCCGCGCGCACGCACGGCGACCCCAAACTAACCGTCGTTCACCTTGACGTAGCGTCCGCGCCCGGCCCTTAATCCGCAAAACGAAAAAGCGGTATGGGAGTGAGCGATGACGGACCTGCTTTACGCCAACGTGTGGGAAGAGACCGCCCGCCATCAACCTGACTGCCAGGCGGTGATCCAGGGCGAGCAGGTCACCACGTGGGCTGAGTTCGACCGCCACGCCGACGCTCTCGCGGCCGATTTCCTGACCGCCGGGCTTGGACAGGGGGCCAAGGTCGCCGCCTATCTCTACAACTCGCCCGCCTATCTCGAAACCTACTACGCCGCGTTCAAAGGCGGGTTCGCGCCGGTCAACACCAACTACCGCTACGGCGCGGAGGAACTCTACTACCTGTTCGACAATGCCGACGCCGAAGCCGTGGTCTTCCACGCCGGGTTTGCGCCCGTGCTGGAGCCGATCCGTGCACGCCTGACGAAGGTCAAGCGATGGGTCGCTGTGGCCGAGCCCGGCCATTCTGCTCCCGAATGGGCGGCGGACTACGATGCGCTGGTCGCCAACACTCCGGCGCATCGCCCCGTGCTGGCGAGTTGGGGTCGTACCCAGGACGACCTTCTTTTGCTCTACACCGGCGGCACCACCGGGATGCCCAAGGGAGTGATGTGGCGCCAGGGCGACCTGTTTCCCGCGCTCGGCGGCGGCGGCAATGTGCTGGCGGGCGTGGAGCCCTTGCAGAGTCTCAGTGAGATCGGCCCCCGCCTGGCCGACCCCGCCTGGTATCGCCCAATGGGGCTGACTGCCTGCCCGCTAATGCACGGCACGGGGCAGTTCGGGGCCCTGGGGTCGCTGTCGATGGGCGGCGCCATCGCGCTTCTGCCCTCCCGCAAGTTCTCGGCGGAGGAGCTTTGGAGCGAAGCCGAGCGGCTGAAGGCCACGCGTATTGGCATCGTTGGTCTAGCCTTCTGCGCGCCCATGCTGGAGGCGCTGGAGGCCAACCCGGACCGCTGGGACCTCACGTCCGTGCGCCTGATCGGCTCGTCGGGATCGATGTGGAGCCAAGAGAACAAGCAGGGCTTGCTTCGCCATATGCCGCAAGCGACCCTGCTCGACAGCTTCGCGTCGTCGGAGGCGCTCGGCATGGGCGGCTCGCAATCCACGGCGGGCGGCGAGGCCAAGACCGCCAAGTTCATGATCGGCCCGAACGCCGCCGTCTTTACCGAGGAGGGCCGCCGCGTCGAGGCGGGCTCGGGCGAAAGCGGCATGGTGGCCACGGGCGGCTTCCTACCCCTCGGCTACTACAAGGACCCTGAAAAGACCGCCAAGACCTTCCCGGTGTTCGAGGGCAAGCGTTGGTGTATGCCCGGCGACTGGGCGACGGTGAACGCCGACGGCACGCTGGACCTGCTTGGCCGCGGCTCACAATGCATCAACACCGGCGGCGAGAAGGTCTTCCCCGAAGAGGTCGAAGAGGCGCTGAAGAAGCACGCCTCCGTGCGCGACGCGGCGGTGGTCGGCCTGCCCGATCCGCGCTTCGGCGAGCGCATCTGCGCTGTGGTCGAACTCAAGATGGGCGAGAGCGATCCTGGCCTTGTGGCGCTGGCCCAGCACGTGCGCGAGCATCTGGCGGACTACAAGGCGCCGCGCAATCTCGTGGTGGTCGACAGCGTCGGTCGCGCCCCCAACGGCAAGCTCGACTACAAGGGCGTCAAGGCGCGGGCTGTGGCGGCGTTGGGCGTGGTGGTTTAGGAGGCGGAACCGCTTAATCCGCTTTCAGGCGCTATGTGTTGGCTATTTGCGACCCCAAGCGCACGTTTTTGTTTCATCACACACACCTGCCAACTACGGCTTTCTGCTCTTAGAATGCGGCCTCCTGAACGCCATGGCCCCGTGACCGCCTAGTGGATCGAATCTAACGCTTGGTGCCCGCGCCTGACGGCGGCGATGATTTTGTCTGGATCGGCGGTCCATGTGAAGGGTCTGGGATTGTCGTTGGTCTCGGCGAGGAAGCGGTTGATGGCGGCCTGAAGGTCGACCA
>JBBQLP010000008.1:0-74623 GCA_038327995.1 Caulobacterales bacterium
CTCGACGTGCGTTTCTCGGCCAACCGGCCCCTGGTGCAGGCCTCGATCAACGGCAAGCCGGTGTGGCTGCTGGTCGATACCGGCGCCGTGACCAGCCTGTTGTTCGCCGGACCCGCCAGCCGTCTGGGGCTGCAGGGCTACGACACCGGGGCCACCTTTATCGGCGTGGGCGGCGAGGTGGCAGTGCACCGGGCCAGGATCGCCGAGTTCGCCCTGCAAAAGGCGCTGGTGAAGGACTTCGAGATCAATATCGCCGGAGGCTCCAATATCACCGGGCGCGGCGCTGCGGGCGACGACGAGCGCCAGGTGGTGGGCGTGCTGGGGCGCGATTTCCTGGGGCTGGTCGATGTGGAGTTCGATTTGGCGCAGGGCAAGATGCGGCTCTTCACGCCGCGCGACTGCGGTCGGCGCTCCCTGGCCTACTGGAGCGACGGGGCGAGCTACGTCGATATGGACCGCAACGGCTACAAGCTGGCGCCTTTCAACTTCCCCTTGAAATTGAACGGTTATCAGGTGAACGCGATGTTGGATTCCGGCGCTGGGATCACCGTGGTGACGCCATCGATAGCCGTGCACGCCGGGGTGTCCGATGACCACTTCGCCAAGGAAACCGGGCGGGCTGCCGGGATCGGCGTCCGCATCGTGGAAACCCGCACCGCCACCTTCGATACGGTCGACCTGGGCGATGAGAAGATCAAAAAGGCGGAACTGCGCGTGTCCGAACTGGTGCGGAGCGACGAGGGTGGCTCCGCCGGAACCCACATCGGTCAGGGGGGGCTGTCCATGTTGCTGGGTGCGGATTTCCTGCGCTCGCACCGCGTGCTGATCTCCACCAACCAGGACCGGATCTATTTCACCTATACCGGCGGGGCGGTGTTCAACCAGGTGGGCTCCGCCGAGCCTGCCGCAACCCCAGAGCGTCCCAAGGAATAGGCGGCAAGGGTCCCGAATTGAAGAGCAGGGACAGCATGAAAAAACGCCATACTTGGGTGCTGGGTGCGGCTCTGGCTCCCTTGGTGCTGATCTGGGCCTTGCTCGTCTTCCCCCAGCCGCTGTTCGCCTACCATGTCTCCTCGGGCAGGCTGAACCTTTATTCGGACCAGCCTTTTGACTCGGACAAGGCTCGCCTGATCCTTCGGGATGTTGAGGTGCGCCTGTCCACCTCCCCGATCGACGATCATCGCCGCCACGCCGTCTTCATCGCCAATGCAGAGTGGCGCCGCGCCCTGTTCTTCACCATCAACGGCGGGGCGGCGGGAGTAAACTGGCATCCTGTGACCACCAATGTCTTCCTGCGCCGGGCGAGCGTCGAGCAGAACGCGGTGTTCGGCGCATCGGGCAAGCCCGCCCCGCCGCCGCGCACCCTGGCCTATTACGCGGCGCACGAGATCACCCACACCCTGACAAGCGAGCGACTGGGACCGGGGCGCCTTTGGAACAGCGCGCTGCCGCAGTGGGTGCGAGAAGGCTACGCCGACTATGTGGGCATGGGCGGACATATCGACGTGGACGACCTCTACCGCCGCTACCGGGCGGGCGAGCCGGACCTCGATTATCGCCGGTCTGGAACCTATGCCCGGTTCAGGCTGCTGGTCGCCTATTTCCTCGAACGAGGGGGCTGGACCATCGACGATCTGCTCGCCTCAACACTCTCCCAGGAAAAGGCCGAGGCCCTGATGAACGCGGGGATGGGCGCACGGCTTGGTCCCCCTCACCCCAATCCGTAGTGCCGGGCCAGGCGGCCGAGCGCCATCTTCAGCACCGTCTTGCCGGAACGCCTCGGCAGGCCGAGGTCGCGCTCTGCGGCTTCCAGCGCCGAACCGGTCAGGCAGACGCGTTGCAGCATCGGCGCGAACTCCGGCCCCGCCGCTTCGAGCGCGGCCAGCACCCGTTGCTTGGCGGCGACCCCGCGCTCGGCAGGGTCGAGCCCCGGCGCGCGGCTGCCGCTGGTCTTCAGGGCGCCGCTCCAGTCCATGGTCAGCCGCCCAACGGTTCCAGAGCGATGGAAATCCTCTCGCAACCGTTCGCCCGCCATCGCTTCCTTAGGGGTGAGCCAGGGGCGGCCCTGCGGGTCGCGCCTTCGGGCCAGCCAGGCGATGGGCGATTCCCCGAGGTTGGCGCGCCGGGGGGTGAGCCTGCCGTCGGCCTCCGCCACCATCCGCTCGCCCTCGATCAGTCCGGGCCGTCCCGGAGCAGGCGCCTTCGCTGCCGGGCGCGGAGCGATCAGGCGCCAGCCGCCCTCTTCGCGTGGTTTCAGCCCCGGCCACTGCACCAGAGCCCGGAACACCGCCTCATCGATCCTGATGATGGGCCTGCGCCGCCGGTCCGCGTCCGCCCTGACCGCATAGTCCTCGCCCGCCGCTTCCAGATGCGCGCCCGGCCTCAGCAGCATCTGCACCAGACGGCGCACCAGTCGCTCCTGCTGATCCGCGTCCATCATCGCCGCCTCCGCACGCAGGGCGCGGCGCGAACGCACGCCTCGCAGTCGTCGACCAAGGCGTCGAACATCGCGTCCGAGCGCATATCCTCCACCCGCTGACAGGCGTGGGCGGCGGTGGTGCGGTCGCGCCCGAAGGCCGAGCCCACCCGCGCCAGCGGCCAGGAACAGGCGGTGTGGGCCAGATACATAGCGACCTGACGGGCCTTGGCCGCCTCGGCCTGACGGCGGGTGGCCCCGGCGATGTCGCGCGCGCCGACCCCGGTGGCCAGCGCCACCAGATAGGTGATGAAGGCGGCGAGGGCGCGGTCGTCGAGCACGCTTCGTGCGTGATCGCCGCCTTGGGCGCTGCATTCCAGTTCAAGCGGAGTCATGAAATCCTCTCGCGCCCGGACCATCCGGACAGCCGCCATTCTGGGGCACAGAACGGGATGGAGGATTACTTTCCTATTTTATCGGGATCAATAGGACTTTTCGCCTATGCGGCGCGGATGCCGCTGCGCCAGGAATCCCCTTGTGCGCCAACGATCACGTCGTAGCCGAGGATCATGTCCACTCGCCGACCGTCGCTCGCCAGCGGCAGTCGCAACCAGAGGATAGACAGGTGCGGCGCGCCCCTCCAGGCCAGGGAATGGGAGCCGACGCCGGGGCGGCGGGTCGTCACCACCTTATCGAGTTCGCCGCGCCAGTAGACGGCGGAGGTGGGGTCATAGACCTGTTCCAGCCGCTTGCCGGTGATCTCTCCGCGATAGACCTCGTAAAGGCCGGTGCCCGCCAGACGCAGGCGATAGTCGGCCCGATGCTCGCCCGCGCCGCCAGTCGCGCCGTGCCCTGCCCCGCCAAGGACGACGTCGATCAGGCTGACGGTGGGCAGATGGCGCTTGAAATCTTCGGGGTGGATGTTGCTGCGGCCCGGAAGCCGGGCGCCGTCGCGTCGAGAGGCCCAGTAGGCGAAAAGCTCTTCGTGGGCGCGAACGGCGGAGGCCGATCCTTCTCTTTGAGACAGCATATCTAGAGTCGCCCCGAAGTCACTGGAATCACTATAGTTACGATCCCTTAACTTCCGAATCAGATCAAGCGATTTCGATTCGCGGACTCATTTTTCGTAGTTTGTCGAATCTTTGACACGCGCGAAGGAGGGTCGTTTTGCAGATCAAGCAGCGCGGTGAGCTTTGCCCCCGCCCCCTCCGCTAGAACCCCAGCCCTGCGGTCGTCAGCTTCCCCAGCGCAGCCTGCGCTTCCGGCCTGATGGGAATGACCTTGCGCGTGTCGAGATCGAAATTGACCGCAACCGCCTCGCTGGTGCCCCACGCCCTGCCGCTGACAGGATCGAGCAGCCAGTGGTTCAGTCGTTGGGTCTTGCCGTCAAATCCTGACAGGCCGGAACGCAGTTCCAGATGGTCGCCCGCCTGGGGCCATTCGAGATACACCAGACGATACTCCAGCACCGCGCCGCCAACCCGCTGCGGCGTTTCCTCCAGAGCCTCGATCACTGCCTTCCGAACAGGGGCGAGCAGGCCCGGAACTCCGTCGGACACCCGGCCAATGAACTGTTCCGCCGCCATCCGCCCGAAGACGTCCACATCGCCTTGACCGATGCTGCCCCGCGCTCCGCAGCGCAAGCCGAGCGCCTCCGCGCTCGCCATAGAGGCGATGGGTGTCACGGGATCGCTGGTTATGCTGCGCGGGGCGGCGAAGGACGGAACCTCTATCTTCAGCGCCTCGGCGGCGGCGCGAGCGCGGGCGGGCCATGGAAAGGGGCGGCCTCCCGGCGAGATGTGAGCCGCGCGGGTGAGGAAGGTCGCGCAGGGCTCGCCGGTGCGGGTGTGGGTCAGCACCTGAAGCAGCAGCGCCGCATCGTCTTCCAGCGCCACCACCCCGCCGGTCATGTGCAGCGGAGCGCCCGCCTGCGCCTCTTTCAGGAACCGCACATGATGCTCGCGCACCATCAGGGTCGCGGTGGCGGCGGGGGAGAAAGCTTCGGGCAGGCCGAGATGAAGCGCCAGTCCCGCCAGCCCCTCCATCGCCCGCACGATGTAGAAGCGCACGTTCATGTGCCCCATCTCGTCGCATTCCCAGGTATTGACGCCGCCGCGCCAGATCTCCACGCCGTCTGTCGGCGGCAGGCTCATCCCAGCACCGACTTTCCGTTCTTGATCACTGTCACGTCCCGCGACTTCACCCGCGCCTCGAACGAGACCACGTCGCCGTCACGCCACAGGTCGACCGTGATCGTCTCGCCGGGAAAGACGGGCGAGGAGAAGCGTGCGGCGTGGCTTTTGATCCGCTCCGGCTGGTGTTCGGCAAAGCTGGTAAGAACCGCGCGGCAGGTGATCCCATAGGTGCAAAGCCCGTGCAGGATCGGGCGCGGAAAGCCGGCCATCTTCGCTACGCTGGGGTCAGAATGCAGAGGGTTGCGGTCGCCGGACAGGCGGTAGAGCAGCGCCTGATCGGGCCGGGTGGTGAAATCCAGCGACAGGTCCGGCGCGCGGGCCGGGATCGGGTGGGGCTCTGGCTGGCCCTCGCTTGGCCCGCCGAACCCACCGTCGCCCCGTGCAAAGGTGGACGAGGTGAGGGTGGCGATCCTGTCGCCCGAGCCTTCTTCGCTCAGCACCGTCTCGGTGACGATGACGGCGCCCTTGGGGCCCTTGTCATAGGCGGCGATCACGCGGCTGTCGGCGGTGATCCGGGCGGCGGTGGGCATAGGCTTGTGGAACTCCACCGCCTGCTCGCCGTGGACAACCATCAGGAAGTTGATGCCCATCTTGCCCATGCCGGGACCGGCGCCCCAGGCCACCACCGTGGCTAGGCTGGGCACCGCCTTCAGCCCGTTCTCGTAGACGAAGGGAAGCTCGATCTCGTTCATGGGATCGGCGCCGAGGCCGACGCCCAAGGCATAGAGCATGGTCTCCCGGTCGCCCCAGGCGAAGCTCTGTCCCTTGGCGGTCATGTCCAGGATTTCGGGATAGGCGATGGGCACGGGGCATCCTCCTTGGCGCGTTCAGCTTGGCCTTGGTGTCCTTTCGGACGCTGCGGCGACGGATGCAAGCGCTCAGGTTTGCCCCCGGCGCGTGGATGCTCTAGGAGAGCCGCCCAACCTCCCCAACACAAGACGCGTTCCAGGGCTCACGATCATGGCGACCAATACGACGACATCCGGCGGCGAGCTTTCCGGCAATGTGCTGCTCTACAAGAATCCCGAGCCGCTGAACCCGGAAAATATGAAGACGCTCGGTCTGTCGACGATCGAGAAGCCCTTCATGTTCGCTAGCATCGCCCACGCGGTGCCCCTGTCGGTGACGGAGTTCGGTCCGGCCTCCATGCGCTTCCCGATCATCTTCACCGGTGACGAATACCAGCCGGTTGCGATCATGAGCATTCGCCAGGACGAGAACCTGTTCCTGATGGATAATGGTTATTTCGAGATGGACATCTATGTCCCCGCCTTCATCCGCCGCTATCCGTTCGTGCTGGCCAAAGAACAGGGCTCGGACCGTCTGATCGTCTGCGTCGACCGGGGCGCCGAAGCGGTGCAGGAGAATGGCGAAATCCCGCTGTTCGTTGGCAATGAGCCCTCCGAGTTCGCCCGCAACGCCATCGAGTTCTGCACCAATTTCGAGAACGAGCGCGTCCGCACCGCCCTGTTCACCGATGAGCTTAAGCGGCTCGACCTGTTCGAGCTGAAGACCGCCAACTTCACCCCCATGAACCCGGACGGTTCGCAGGGCGAGATGATGAAGATCGCCGAATACTACGGCATATCGGAAGAGAAGCTGGGCGCGCTATCCGCCGAGGACCTGGTCGCGCTGCGCGACAGCGGCGCCCTGCAGCAGATCTACGCCCATCTCTCCTCGCTGCAGAACTGGGAACGCCTGATCAACCGCACCCTGCTGAAAGACGGCGCAGCGCAAGCAGCAGAGCAGGCGGCGAACGCTTAGAAGGCGGCTTGATCCCGTCGCCTACCCCCGGCAACGGAACACCGAACGGGTCAGGCAGGAGAAGACCAGCCGTCCCGCCTCATCCAGCAAGTCGTGCTGGGCGATGACCACGCCCTTGTCGTCGCCCACCGGGTCCTTGGCCAGCACGGTCATGCGCCCGCGCAAAAGCTCGCCCGCAGGCGGGTTGCGCATCCAGCGCAGGGCGTCGACGCCAAGCCGCCGGCTCTGCGGCCAGTTCGCCGAGGCTTCGGTGTCGAGCTTGGACCAGATGGCGAACACCAGCGCGTCCGGCGCGCCCGCCTCGGCGTCCCATGAGGGGGCGAAGGCGGCGCGAAAGCCTTCCAGCCCCTTGGCGTCCACGGCGGCGACGCCCAGGCTCACCACCTGACCGACATTGATCTCTTCGAAATGTCCGGGCACGCCCACCTCTCGCCATATCGCTGCGTCACCTTCTGGCGGCGCTGAGCGTAATGGATCATCATGCGCGGGGCCGCTTGTCGAGGGCTGGCCCGATTGCTGCTTGCGGAGCGGGGGCAAGTGCATGATTTTGCGGCCACGCTACAGCGGCCAGATTTAAGACGAACAGGACTTTCATGATCCGCATCGCCGCCTTCGTGGTCGCCCTTTCGGCCCTGTTCTCCAGCCTCGCGCCGGGGACGGTGCTGGCGGCGCCGGTCAAGACCGCCCACGTGGAAGCCGAGCTTGTGGCGCAGTCCAAGACCGCGCCCATCGGCTCCACCGTCTATGTGGCCCTGCACCAGAAGATCATCCCCGGCTGGCACACCTATTGGCGCAACCCCGGCGACGCGGGGCAGGCCACCTCGCTGACCTGGACTCTGCCCCCCGGCTGGACCGCCAGCGAAATCGTCTGGCCGCAGCCTGAGCGGTTCCTGTCCGGTCCCCTGATGAACTACGTCTTCTCCGACGAGGTCTATCTGCCGGTGGCGATTACGATTCCGGCGGACGCGAAGCCAGGCAAGGCGACGCTCAACGCCGTGGTCGACTGGCTGGTCTGCAAGGATGTGTGCGTGCCCGAACAGGTGAAGCTGTCGGTGGTCATACCCGTGGTCGCGGCCGGAACCTCGCCGGTTCCCAACCCCACCTGGGCCAAGTCCATCGCCGACACCCTGGCCCTCGCGCCCAAGCCCGCCGGACTGAAGGCTAGCTTCGCCCTGATGAAGGGCGAAAAAGTGCGCCTGACCGTCAGCGGCGCGGCGCTGACCGGGCTTGATGTGTCGAAGGCCTATCTCTACCCCTACGACGGCACGGTAATCGACCATGTGAAGCCGCAGGCGGTGGCAAAGACCAAGACCGGACTGATCCTGACCCTGCCCGCCGGATACGCCTTCACCCACGCCAAGGCTCCGGCGAAGCTGAACGGAGTTCTGGCGCTCGACCCTGCGCACGGGTTCGAGATTTCGGCGACCGGCGCAAAGCGGGCTGATGGGCTCGTCGCAGCGGGCGCAGGCGGCGACAGCAACCTGACCCTTCCCGGCGCACTGGCGTTCGCCTTCATCGGCGGGCTGATCCTGAACCTGATGCCGTGCGTTTTTCCGGTGCTGTCGATCAAGGCAGCGCAGCTCGCCCGCCACGTAGAGCACCCTGCCCGCGCCGCCGCCGAGGGGATCGTCTTTCTGCTGGGCTGCGTGCTCACCTTCGTGGCGCTGGCGGCGATCCTGATCATAGCGCAACAGGCGGGCAAGGCCGTGGGCTGGGGCTTCCAGCTTCAGTCTCCCGCCGTCATCGCCATCCTCGCCCTGCTTATGCTGGCGGTGGGCCTGAACCTGTCTGGCGTGTTCGAGATCGGTCTGTCAGTGCAGGGAACCGGACAGGGGTTGGCCTCCAAATCCGGGCTGGTGGGCTCGTTCTTCACCGGAGTGCTGGCCGTGGTGGTCGCCGCCCCCTGCACAGCGCCCTTCATGGCCGGAGCCATCGGCTGGGCCTTCACCCAGCCGCCGGTCGCTGCGCTGTCGGTGTTCGTGGCGCTGGGGCTTGGCCTCGCCGCCCCCTTCACCCTGATCTCGCTCGTGCCGGGCCTGTTCAAGCGCCTGCCCAGACCCGGCGCGTGGATGGAGGGGCTGAAGAAGACCCTGGCCTTTCCGATGTATGCGACGGTGGCGTGGCTGGCGTGGGTGTTCGTGCAGCAGGCGGGAGCCAATGGTCTCCTGTTCCTGATGGCCGCCGCCGTCGTGATCGCCTTCGCGGTCTGGATGTTCGGGGTCAGCCAGCGCGCCGCAAGGACCGCCGCCCCGCGCCTCGCCGCCCTCGCAGCTCTGGCCATCGCCGTTCCCCTGGCCCTGTTCGGCGCCACCATGCAGGCTGCGGCGGCCAGCGGCGCAAGCTCAGCGTCTCCCGTCCCCGGCGTCGCCGCCGAGGTGTGGTCGCCCACCAAGGTCGAGAGCCTGCGCGCCGCCGGCAAGCCGGTGTTCGTGGACTTCACCGCCGCCTGGTGCGTCACCTGTCAGGTCAATGAGCGCACCGCCCTCGCTAGCGCAGGCGTGGCCAACGCTTTCAAACGCACCGGGGCGGTTTACCTCCGTGCAGACTGGACCAACCGCAACGACGAGATCGCCAAGGCGCTGGCCGAGCAGGGCCGGGTGGGAGTGCCGCTCTACCTGCTCTACGACGCCAAGGGCGGGAGCGAACCCGCCGTCCTGCCGCAAATCCTCACCGAGGGCATAGTGGTCACGGCGCTGGACGCCGCGGCCAAGCCGACGGCGTAGTCCCGCTCCCCTTTTGGGGAAACAACTTCGTTGCATCGACACAATGGTCTATTCGCAGCACTGATCGCTGTTGTAGGAACTCTTCGTGACAGCAACTCTCCCGCCGCTTCGTATTGCTGTTCTCGGCGCGGGTAAGATAGGGTCCGCTTTCGCCTTCCAATTGGCAGGTAAGGGCGGCCACTCGGTCATCGTGATCGCCAGGCCTGGTTCCACCCGTTTGGCGCAGCTTCAACGCGACGGAGCGATCATCAATGTGAAGGGCGAGCGGGTAGGCGTGCGGGTTTGCGACTTTCTGGACGAGGAAACGCCCTTCGACCTGGTGATCGTCACACTCCTCGCACATCAGACGGAGCCGCTCTTGCCAGCCCTGCAGCGCAGCGCGGCTAGCTGCATTCAGTTCATGTTCAACACCTTCGAACCGGAGCTTCTACAGGCGTCGATCGGCCCTGAACGGTGCGCCTTTGGTATGCCTTTCGTGCAGGCGACCCTGGATAATGATGGTCGGCTAAAGGCCGTCATCGGCGCTGGCGGCCAAAAGAGCATCATGAGCCGTCAGCGCTGGGTCGACGTGTTCAACACGGCCGGATTGCCCGCCGCGCTCGAACCCCAAATGCCACTCTGGCTCCGCTGCCACGTCCCGTTCTGCGTGGCGTTCGAAAGCGTGTCGGTCGCAGGCGTGAGGCGAGGCGGCGGGGCTTCGTGGGGGGAAGCCCTTGTCCTAGCTCGGGGCGTCCACGCGAGCTTCGAGCTGATCAAGGGTCTGGGCGATCCGATTTATCCGCAGGCAAAACGGCGCATTGACAGCAGCGCCGTGTGGGTGATGGCGACGGTGTTGTGGTTCATGTCGCGAATTCGCTCATTTCGAGTGCTGCTGGCGACCGGCGAAGCTGAATGCCGCGCTTTGGTGGACGCGATGGTGGATGCGGCGCCGCGCGCAAATACCCCGGTCGCCGTGCAGGATATTGTCGCTATGAAACCTTCGTAGAGGTCAGCCGCATCCGACTCTATAAGGTCCGCTAACGTCGCAGCAGAAATTGCTCCGCCGTCCGAACGCAGGCCGGCAACGGTCCAATTAGCGGCCGGAGGTCAAGAACACCGTCCGTTGCGGAGTTGCGTTGCCACCTCCCGCCGGGGCGAGCCAGAAGCGACCCTCCATTTCACGGGCTGGCAAAACCTGCCTCGGCGGCTAAGGTAGCTGCAAAATCAGGGAGCCAATCCATGTCACGCACCGCCAAAACCCTCGCCGCAACCGCCATCGCCCTGGCGCTCGGGGCGGTCTCCATCGCCTTCGCCCAGATGCCGCGCGCCGACGCCATGACCGATCCGGCGATGAAGCGGGTCGAGGTCCTGGCCTTTATCGGCGTCAAGCCCGGCGACCGGGTGGCCGACATCGTGGCTGGCCGCTTCGTGCGGGCGCTGAGCGAGGCGGTCGGACCCAAAGGCAAGGTCTACGCCGTGGAGACCGCCGAGGTGGTGAAGGCCCACCCCGAGGTAATGGGCATGATGAAAGGCCTGGCCGATATGCCTGCCTTCGCCAATGTCGTGTTGAGCGCCGATCCGGTGGCGACGCCCCTGCCCACGGGCCTGGACGTGGTCTTCATTCGCCAGAACTACCACGACCTGCACGACAAGTTCATGGGACCGGCCGACGTGGCCGCGTTCAACCGCAACGTCTATGCCGCGCTGAAGCCCGGCGGGGTCTATGTGGTGCTGGACCACGCCGACGCGGCGGGAACGGGTCTGAAGGACACCGACACCCTGCACCGGATCGACGAGGCGGCGGTGAAGTCAGAGGTGGTGGCGGCGGGCTTCAGGCTCGACGGGGAAAGCACCATTCTGGCCAACCCCGGCGACGACCACTCCAAGAATGTGTTCGACCCTTCGGTGCGCGGCAAGACCGACCAGTTCCTGCTGCGGTTCAAAAAGCCGCGCTGAGGATAGCTCCCTCCGCTCCTAAACCGGCGGTCTGGGCGGGGCGGTGATGACTTCAACGTTGTCGTTGAGCAGGTAGGCCATATCCGACAGGGCCTTGTCGCGCGCGGCGCCGGTGGCGGCGGCGACCTCGGCGAGCTTTTTCGGCAGGTCCTGCGAGATGCCGCGCAGGATGCACTTCAGGTCCCCATCCGTGCCGCGTGCGGCGAGATCCAGGTGCCCCTTCATGTCCAGCGCCGAGAGGGCGGCGATCTTGCCCTTGAAGGCGTCGAACTGCTTCAGGGCGCCCGGCGATTTGCGCAAGGCGTTGACCTCGGCCTTCAGCGCCTTGGCCCGGCCCACGATGTCGGCGTAGAGCGGCTCGCGGGAGAGCGCGCTGACGCCCGCTGACGTCACCACCGGGGTCGGCGCGTTCATGGCCAGCATCAGCTTCGCCCCGGCGTGCGAGGGGTCAGCGCTCATCGAAGCGAGCCACAGGAAAGTCGAGACGGCGACATCGCAGGACATGGTTGGCTCCTCACACGAAACAGACCCTGACTATTGGCGCCGCGTTCGGTAAACATTGAGTAACCATGATGAAGATAGCCGAATGACCGCCGCACATCCCGTCGAAGCCGCCGCCTTGACGCAGGCCTGGGCGCGCTTCGATCACGCCGCCGAAGCCGCGTCCCGCACGCCCCTGATCGACCTCTACGCCGCCGAGCCGGACCGGATGGCGCGGATGACGCTGGACGCGGCGGGGCTTTATCTCGACCTTTCCAAACAGCCCCTCAGCGCCGAAGGGCTGGAGGCCGGGATCGCTCTCGTTCGCGCCTCGGGCGTAGAGGCGGCGCGCGCAGCCCTGTTCGCCGGAGAGGCCGTAAACGCTTCGGAAGGTCGGGCCGTGCTGCACCCAGCGCTTCGCCAGCCGAACGGCGAGTTCCGCGCCCTCGGCCAGCCGGTCTCCCCTGCGGTGCGCGAGGGGCTGGCGCGCATGAAGGCGCTGGCCGACGATGTGCGCTCTGGCAAGGCGCGGGGCGCGACCGGACAGCGCTTCAGCGCCATCGTCCACATCGGCATCGGCGGCTCAGATCTCGGCCCGCGGCTGGTGTGGGAGGCGCTGCGCCCGCTGGATGCGCCCATCGACCTGCGCTTCGCCGCCAATGTGGATGGGGCGGAGATCACCGCCGCCCTGCATGGGCTAGACCCGGCGACCACCCTCATCATCGCCGTCTCCAAGACCTTCACCACCCAGGAGACCCTGGCCAACGCCGAGGTTGCACGAGGCTGGTTGCGGGCCGCGCTGGGCGATGAGGGGGCCCGCGCCCACTTCGCCGCCGTCTCCGCCGCACCGGACAAGGCGGTCGCCTTCGGTGTGAACCCAGAGCGGGTGTTCGCCTTCTGGGACTGGGTCGGGGGACGGTTCTCGGTCTGGTCGGCGGTGGGGCTATCGTGCGCCATGGCACTGGGGTGGGACACGTTCGAGGGGTTCCTCGCGGGCGCCGCGGCGATGGACGCCCACTTCATCCAGGCGCCGCTGGATCGAAACGCCCCGGTGCTGCTCGCCCTGGCTCAGGTGTTCAACCGCGATGGTCTCGGGCGCGGCGCGCGGGCGGTGGTTCCCTATGCCCAAAGGCTGCGGCTCCTGCCCCCCTTCCTGCAACAGCTTGAGATGGAGTCGAACGGCAAGCGGGTGCGGCGGGACGGAACTCCGGTGCTGCGCGCCACCGCGCCGGTGGTGTTCGGCGACGCCGGGACCAACGGTCAGCACGCCTTCTTCCAGCTTCTGCATCAGGGAACCGACGTGATCCCCGTGGAGTTCATCGCCGTCGCCCACGCCGACGAAGGCCCCCCCGACCTGCACCGGAAACTCCTCGCCAATGTGGTCGCCCAGGCCGAGGCCCTGATGATCGGGCGCGGCGAAACGGACGTGCCCGCCGAGCGCGCCTTCCCCGGAAACCGTCCCTCGACCATGATCGTGCTGGAGCGCCTGACCCCAGAGAGCCTCGGCGCCCTCCTCGCCCTCTATGAACACAAGGTGCTGGTGGAAGGCGTGCTGTGGGGCGTCAACAGCTTTGACCAGTGGGGCGTCGAGCTTGGCAAGTCGCTGGCGAGTTTGGTGCTGGGCGAGCTTGAAGGCGGCGCGCACGGGACGCACGACCCATCCACCACGGCGCTAATCGAGCGGTTCAGGTGATGGCGGACGCGCATCCCGTCGATGTGCGCGTTGCAGGGCCGGATGAGCGCGGTGTGATCGCCAACCTGATGCAGCTTTATGTGCACGATTTCGCCGACTATCTGCCCCCCGAGAAGGCGGGCGAGCTAGAGGTCGATGGCCGCTTCCGCGACTATCCGCTGGACGCCTGGTGGAGCGAGCCTGACCACGTTCCACTCCTGTTGCGGATCGAAGGGCGGCTGGTCGGTTTCGCCCTGCTCAACGCTGCATCACACAGCGGCCGGCCGGTGGATCGCAACATGGCCGAGTTTTGGATCGCCCGAAAATACCGGCGCGGCGGCGTGGGAACCGAGGCCGCGCGCGCAATCTTCGGCCTCTATCCCGGCGTGTGGGAAGCGGCGGTAGCGCGGCGCAACCGGGACGCCCTGCCCTTCTGGCGCAGCGCCATCGGCGGCTGCCCCAGCGTGCATGAGGTGGAGGAAACCGACCACGCCACCCCCGACTGGAACGGCCCGATCCTGCGTTTTCGGATCGGAGAAGCGGCGGGCTGAACCCTTGTTCAGACCCGCCGCCCGCAGTCATTACATCCGGTGCAGACCACAGAGCTTGTTGCCGTCCGGATCGCGAAGATAGGCGAGGTAGAGCTTGCCCGTGGGGCCTTCGCGCACCCCCGGCGGGTCCTCGCAGGTCGTGCCCCCGGCGGCGAGACCGGCGGCGTGCCAGGCGTCGACCTGCGCGGGCGAGCTGGCCGCAAAACCGAAGGTGCTGCCGTTGGCGCTGGTGGCTGGCTCACCATCGATTGGCTTGGAGACCGAGAAAACCCCGCTCGGGGTCATGTAGAAGATGCGATGGCCGTCGACCCGCGCAGGCGGCACGCCGAGGGAGCCGAGAAGCGCGTCGTAGAAGGTTTTGGCGCCGTCCAGATCGTTGGTCCCGACCATAATATGCGAAAACATCGATAGTCCTTCCCGTTGGGCCGAGGCCAACGCCGCAGCGAGCCGAGCCATAACCCCACGAGCTTGAGCGTCAACCGTAATGATTCCCGCTCACCGCGCCTTCCCTAACGGCACGTTTTCCAATCGCGTCGCCGCGCGTATGCTGGCCGCAACCCGGAGAGACACGCCATGAACGCACAGGCCACAGCCCAAGCCGCGACCACCGCGACCTACGAATGTTTCGACGTGGAGATCGCCGGGGGCGTCGCGCACATCCGCCTTAGGCGGCCAGACGTGTTCAACTCCATGATCCGCAGTTTCTGGAACGAACTGCCGGTGATCGTGAACGACATCAACGACAACGCCCGCGCGCGCTGCATCGTCATTTCCTCCACCGGCAAGCATTTCTCCGCCGGGATGGACCTCGGGGTGTTCGCTACGGGCGGCACGACGGGAGACACGAAGGCCGACCGCTGGACCGCCGGGGAAAGCTTCCGCCACCACGTCCACGCGCTGCAGGACAGTTTCTCGTGCCTCGATCAGGCGCGAATGCCGGTGCTGGTCGCCATCCAGGGCGGGTGTATCGGCGGGGCGGTGGACATGACCTCGGCCTGCGACATCCGCTATGCGACGGCCGACGCCTTCTTCTGCATACAGGAGATCAATATCGGCATGACCGCCGACGTCGGCACCTTTCCGCGCCTTTGCAAGTTGATCCCGGAGGGCCACGTGCGCGAACTCGCCTACACCGGGCGGCGGCTATCGGCGCAACGGGCGAAGGAAATCGGCCTGGTCAACGAGGTGTTCGACAGCCACGAAATGCTTCTGGACCATGTGCTCGCCACCGCGCGCGAGATCGCCTCCAAGGCGCCCCTGGCGGTGGCGGGTTCAAAGGTGATGATCAACTACGCCCGCGACCACTCGATCAAGGACGCCCTCGACTACATCGCGGTCTGGCAGGTCGGAATGTTCTCAGGCCCGCATATGCAGGAAGCCTTCACCGCCAAACAGGAAAAGCGCGAGGCGAACTTCCCCGACCTCTTGCCCCTGCGCAAGGGTATGTAAAGTCTCATCTTTGGCTGAACTCAGCGCCTTGCAGATTGGCGCCGTCCAGCTTTGCGTTTTCGAGGTCGGCTTCGATGAAGCGGGCGCGGTTAGCGTCGGCTCCTGTCAGGTCGGCCATGCGCAGGGCTGCGCGGGTGAGATCGGTGCGCACGAACCGTCCCGGCGCCACTTCCAGCGCCCCGAGCTTGGCGCCTCTGAGGTCGGCGCGCACCATCAGCGCGTCCATCAGCTTGGCCCCGCGAAGGTCAGCGCCCCGAAAGTTGGCGTTGCGAAGGTCGGCTCCGGAAAGGTCAGCCCCCTGAAGCTGGACCCCCTCCAGATTGAGGCCGTAGAATATCCCGCCGGGCGCTTTCAACGCTGTGAGCTTGCGACCCTTCAGGGAACCGCCGCCCCGGAAGTCGCAGCCGGCGGCGTTGGCGGGCCCGCCCTCGGCGCCGTTGGTGAGGCACCAAGCTTCGTGGCTGGTGATCACCTCACTTAGGGGCTTATCATCGACGAAGACGGACGGCGGCGGGGCGCCCATGGCGGCGTCGAGCGCGCCCTTGTCCAACTGTGCTGTCTGGATGCTTGAGCCTGCAACCACCGCGCCCTTCAGAGAGGCGCCCGAAAGATCGGCGTGGAGCATCTCGCAGTTGGAAAGATCGGCGCCGTCGAGCATCGCATTGCAGAGCTTGGCCCCGTTCAGCGCCGCCCCTGCCAGGTTGGCGTCGCGGAAATCGGCGGAGGCGCTGAGCGTGCCGCTCATCTGTGCGTCCTTCAGCGTGGCGCCGGTGAGGATGGCGTAGGAAAGCTCCCCGGCGCGCTTCTCGTGCTTGAGGATGCGAAAGCCGTTCTTGGGATCCTGCAGCGCGATGGTCCCTTCGCGCAGGTCGCAGCCCGCCAGATTGGCCATGGAGAGGTTTGCGCCGCGCAGGCACGCGCCCCGCAGGTCGGCGCGAGTGAGGTCTGCGCCGCGCAGGTCTGCGTTTCGGAGATCGCAGCCAAATAAAATGGCCCGCTCTAGCCTGATCCCGGCCATCAGCGCCCCGGACAGGAGCGCTCCCGACAGCACGGCGTCTCGAAGATCCGCCCCTTCCAGCACGCAATTGCGAAGGTCGGTATAGGAAAGGTTTGCTCGCCGTCCCCCCGGCAGGCCCCCGATATAGCGCCCGTGCGCCTCGACCACGCCCTGCAACGTGGTGGCGTCAAGCGGCGTTATCAGGGATGGAACAGCAGAGGCCATGCCAATTGTTTGCTACTGACCCGCTTAACGAACCGTTTTCCGCGTGGCCATCAGCGGTGTTGGCCTCACCCCCTTAACCTCCAACCCGGTCAGCGCGATGTGGCCCTGACCCAGCACCGTGCCGAGGGCGATGTCGCTCATCACCCACAGGTCCGCCGCCGCAGGGCGTGCGAAGGTGGCGGAAAGCGCGCCGGTCATGAACTGGTTGCGCAGCGACGCCCCCGGCTTGAACCCGGAGACCGGACGAAAGCCTAACCGGCAGCGCACGGGGCCAGAGAGTCCAAGCCCTTTTTGCGACCCGGTGAGTTCGCCGTTTCCGTCGGGCGTGAGGATCAGGTCATAGGTCTGGCGTCCGTCCTCGACCCGCAGGGCGCCGTTGCAGGGCGAGGCGCCGCCCCGCGAAAGCGAGACCCGCAGAAGCTGGGTCAGGGGATCGCCCGGCGAGCGGGGCGAGACGTTATGATAGCGAACCACCCGGTGGCGCTTGCCATCGTCCGAGATGAACTCGGAGGGGACCGGAGAGCCTGTGAGCATCGGTCCTTCGGCCTGGGCCAGATAGGTCGCGCTCTTCAGCACCGCGCCCAAAGCCACCGTATGCAGACGCGCGCCGACCCGAAAGCCAGTTGGCGTCAGCACCTGATCGGCTCGAATATCCAGCACCTTCACCATCAGCCGCCCCTCGTAGAACAGGGTGACAGTTAGGGTTTGCGGTGATGGACGGGCGGGCGGAGCGGCTTGCGCCAATGTCCCGCCGATCAGTAGGGCGAACGCGGCGAGCATAAGGGTAGCGCTGGGCGGGATCGGCATGGGCGGATGCTCACCCTCGAACCGGGCCTTTGCAAGGCTGGCTAGTCAGGGCTGCCGATAAGATCGTCGAGTTGCTGGCAAAGGGGGTCGAGCGGCAGGATCCGCCCATCCAGCGCCCTCACCGCGCGCACACCGATCAGGCTATTGGTAAGAAAGGCCGCGTCGGCAGCAGCGAGTGCGCTCGCCGGGAACCGTCCGGTCTCAACGGGCGCTCCGAGACTTTGCGCAGCCACAAGCACCGCCGCCCGGATCGTTCCATCCAGCACGCCGCACTCGAGCGCCGGGGTGAACAGGACCCCGCCCTTCAGCCAGAACAGATTGGCGGCGGCGGCGCAGGCGACCTCGGCCCGACCGTTGAGCATCAGCGCCTCGTCGGCTCCGGCGCGCCGCGCCTCGGCCCGCGCCAGCACATTGTCGAGGTAGGACAGAGACTTGAGGCGCGAGGTCGGCGAGGCCTCGTTGCGGCGGATGGATACGCTGAAAAGGCTGAGCGGGCCGGTTGGCTTGGCCGATGGCGCGCCGCTGGCGGTGAGCACCGGCGCGAACATCGGCGGCATATCCAGCCCCCTGCCCCCCTCGCCCGCACTCCAGTTGAGGCGCATCGCCGCGCGGGTCTGGCCGAGCCCGGCCCGCGCCACCATCTCCTCGCACAGGGCTCGCGCGGCGATCCGGTCCGGCGACGGCAGGCCGAGCGCCGTGCAGCCCCGCTCCATCCGGGCGATATGCGCCTCCCACCGCACGAGGCGCCCGGCCTCCCACAGCACCGTCTCGAACAGCCCGTGGCCGAGGGTGAAGCCGCGATCCTGTGGAGAAATCTGGCTCATAGGGGCTCCGTCAGCGCCCGGCGGAGGGCGGCGATCTTGACCTCGGTCTCCTCGCACTCAGCGGCGGGGTCGCTGTCAGCAACGATGCCCGCCCCCGCCCGCGCCTCGAAGTTCCAGCCGCTCGCCGTCTCCTCAAAGGCGGCGGTGCGGATCAGCACGCTGGAGCCGAAGCCGCCGCCAAAATCCGCCCAGAAGATCGAGCCGAAGAAAGGCCCGCGCGGCAGCTCATGGCTGGCGATCACCGTCATGGCCTGTATCTTGGGCGCACCGGTGATGGACCCCGGCGGAAAGGCGCTGGCGAAGAGGTCAATGGCGCTGCGACCGGGCTCCAGCCGCCCCCGCACCGTCGAGACGAGGTGGTGGACGTTGACGAAGCTCTCCACCGCGAACAGGCCCGGCGTCGTCACCTCGCCCGGCGGGCAGAGCTTTGAAAGGTCGTTGCGCATCAGATCGACGATCATCAAGTTCTCCGCCCGGTCCTTCTCGCTGGCCAGAAGCTCGGCGGCGAGGGTTGCGTCTGCGGCTGGCGTCGCCCCGCGCGGGCGGGTGCCCTTGATGGGTTTGGTGTGGGCGATAAGGCGATCATCACAGCGCTTCACGCCGATGAACGCTTCAGGCGAATTGGAGACGATGGCTTGGCCCGGAAGCTGGAGAAACGCGGCGTAGGGGGCGGGGCTGCGGTGGGCCAGACGGGCGAAGACGTCGAAGGGTGATTCCTGCGGAGCCAGCCTTCCGGTCCAGCGCCGGGCGACGTTGGCCTGGTAGATTTCTCCGGCGTGGATGCGGCGGATCACGTCGGCGACAGCAGCGCGGTAGGCCTGAGGTGGGTCCGCGCTTGCAAAGTTTTCTGCGAGACGATCCGCGCGCGACGGGGGAGAGGGCGGATCCAGCCAATCCCGCGCGCCCTCCGCCAACGTCGCTGCCTTCTCTTCCGTCTCGCCATGGCCGAACGCCCAGACCACCGCAGCCCGATGGTCGAAGGCGAGGATGGCGGGGTAGCGGGCGGCGACCATATCCGGCCAACCGGGGCTGCGCGCCTGCGGCATGGCGGGCTCGAGCCGCGCGCCGAACTCGTAGGCGGCGAGGCCGACCACACCGCCCTGAAACGGCGGCTCGCCCGCCACTAGCTCGCGCGGCTCTGGGCCAAGCAAAGCCGTGAGCGCGGCTACGGCGTCGGTCTCATCGCCAGACTCGACGGTCAGCATGGCATCCGGTGCCCGCCCGAAATACGACCAGCCGCTCTCGTCAAGCAGCACGAAGGCGTAGGGCTCGTCCGCCCAAGTGGCGGCGACCTCCACCGGGCTCCGCCAGCCGGTCTTGCGGATTACGCGGCGCACCTTCCCTCCCCCGACGTTCGCGCCGAGCGATAGCCCAACCGGGCGCCCTTAGCCAACGCGCGCCGATGCCTATATGGCCTGTATGACCCAGCTTTCCGTGCTCGACCTGTCGCCCATCGTCCAGGGTTCGGACGCAAGGGCGGCGCTGAACAATTCGCGCGACCTCGCCCGCCACGCCGAGCGGCTGGGGTATCGCCGGTTCTGGATGGCCGAGCACCACAACATGACCGGCGTGGCCTCGGCGGCCACGGCGGTGGCGCTGGCCCACGTGGCTGGAGGCACCTCGACCATCCGTGTCGGCGCGGGCGGGATCATGTTGCCCAACCACGCCCCTCTGGTGATCGCCGAGCAGTTCGGGACGCTGGCGGCGCTTTATCCGGGTCGGATCGACCTTGGCGTCGGGCGGGCGCCGGGAACAGACCAGGCGACAGCCCAGGCCCTGCGCCGGACCCTTGTGGGCGACATTGACCGCTTCCCGCAGGATGTGATCGAACTGATGCGCTATTTCGAGCCCGCCCAGCCGGGGCAGGCAGTGCGCGCGGTGCCGGGGGCGGGGCTTGAGGTGCCGGTGTGGATTCTCGGGTCCAGCCTCTATGGGGCGCAGCTCGCCGCGGCGCTTGGCCTACCCTACGCCTTCGCCTCACACTTCGCCCCCGCGGAACTCGACCGGGCGGCGGCGATCTATCGGACGAGCTACCGCCAGAGCGACACAGGCGCGAAGTCCTGGTTCATGCCCGCCATCACCGTTGTGGCGGCCGAGACGGATGCGGAGGCGCGATTCCTGTTCTCGTCACTCCAGCAGGCGTTCGTGAACCTGCGCTCGGGCCGGGCGGGTCCCCTGCCGCCTCCGGTAGACGACATGGATGTGCGGCTCGACCCGATGGCGGCGTCAATGCTGGGTCAGGCCCTGTCGTGCGCCGTGGTCGGCTCGCCCCGGACCGTGCGCGAGGGCCTCAAGGCCTTCATCACCCGCACCGGCGCCGACGAGGTGATGATCACCTCGCAGATATTTGACCACGCCGCGAGAGTCCGTTCCTTCGAGATCGCAGCAGAGGCGGCGCGGGAGTTGGCGGAGGCGGCTTAGTCTCCTACCCCAATGTCGCAAGCGCGTAGAGGAACTCCACATAGCCCAGCGTCGCCCGCGCCATGCCCGCAACCTTGGGGTTGGAGGGCTCGATCACATAATATTCGTCCGGTGCGTGCTGGCGGCTGCCGTGACCGAGGCCAAAGTGGCCCGCAGGCAGGCTGACCGGGGGTCCCGTGAAGATGTAGCCCGGCCATGATCCCGCCAGGCGCGGGGAATAGCCGAAGTTGATTCCCTGCTCGCGATAGGTCGCCGCCATGGCCTTGATGAGGCTTGAGGTCTCTTCCGTCTGTGTCGGATCGTAGCCGCCCGTGACCTTCACCTCGATATCGCCATAGCCGCGTTTCGCAAGGTGAGCCTTCAGCTTGGCTTCGGCCTCAGCAGCCGTCTGGTCGGGCACGAGGCGCAGGTCTAGCTTGGCCGTGGCCTTGGAAGGGAGCACCGTCTTGCCGCCCGGCCCGGTGTAACCCGCGTACATTCCCTCAATGTTCACCGTGGGCTGGGAGGCCAGCCGTTCCAGTGCGTCGCGATAACCGAGGTCGCGCACCCAGTGCTGCACACCCATGTTCTTCTTGGCGTCTTCTTCTCGAGTATTGGCGGCCTCGGCGGCGATGATCTCCTTCTGGCGCGGGGTCAGGGGCTTCACGTGCTCGAACCAACCGTCGATGGCCGGGTCATTGCCGTCTTCGGAGACTAGGGTCGAGAGCGCCTTGACCATTCGCCAAACCGCGCTGTCGAGTTCGGCCTTGTAGCTGGAGTGGATGTCGTCCGCCGCGCCGCGACCCCAGGCCTTGGTCGAACAGACAAGCTCCACCTCGATCAATCCCTTGGCGCCGAGATCGATAGCCACCCCGCCCTGCGGCGACTGCGCAGCGAAGGGCATCCAGACCTCGTGGCACTTTTTCAGTGCAGCCAGCACCTCGGGCCTGTGCACCACCTGATGGAAATGGGGGGAACCGATCTCTTCTTCGCCTTCGGCCACCAGCACGATGTTGACAGGCGACTTGCGACCGGCGGCGCGCAGGGCGTGCAGGGCGGCGAGGAAGGTGGCCTCTGGACCCTTCTGGTTCACTGCGCCCCGACCGATCATCACCTTGCCAAAGCCAGCCCGCTCGACGATGCGCCCCTCCAACGGCGGAGAAGACCATTCAGCGGGATCGAACTGTTTGACGTCGTACATGAAATACATACCGACCGTCCGTTTGGCGCCCGCATCCAGAGTGGCGAAGACGCCGGGCCGCCCATCGGTCTGGAGGATGTTGGCGCTTTGAAAGCCTGCGTCTTTCAGAAGCTCGGCCATATATATGGCTCCCTCCTGCGCATTTCGGTTCTCCGCCGCAATGGACGGCAGCGCGATCCAGTCCTGCAACCGCTTGATCGCCTCGGGTTGCTGTTTGTCGACGGCGGCGCGGACGGGGCCGAGGTCCAGTTTGGTCGGAGCCGCCGTCAGGAGGCGCGGCGCGGCCAGAGCCAGTCCGCCCGCCGCCGCCGCCATGGTCATCAAGCCCCGCCGGTGCGGCGTTCCATTGGTGAACTTGTTGGTCATCGTCAGCCCCTTTGATTCAGGAGCCTAGCTTGAACCGGATCGGGGCCGGGTCAACGGGCGTTGGCTATTTTCCGTCCTGCTCCCATCCCGTGACGAAGGCGCGCGCGCGTTCCGCAACGTCGGTGGCGGATCGTCCGGGGGCGTAGAGGGCCGAGCCTATGCCAAAGCCCGCCGCGCCCGCCTCGCGCCACTCGCCCATGCCGCCCGGCTCGATGCCGCCGACGGCGAAGACGGGCGTCGCCGCCGGGATCACCGCCTTCATCGCCTTCAGCACGCGTGGACTTGCACCCTCAGCGGGGAACAGCTTCAGCCCGTCCGCCCCGCCGTCGATGGCGGCGAAGGCTTCGGTGGGGGTGAAGAAGGCGGGCAGCGACACCATTCCCCGCGCCTTGGTGCGGGCGATCACAGCGGTATTCATGTTGGGCGCGACGATCACCTGACCGCCCGCGTCGCCGACCCCATCAACGGCGTCGGCGCTCAACACAGTGCCCGCCCCCACAAACGCCCGGTCGCCAAGCGCCGCTCGCATCCGGCGAATACTTTCCAAGGGCTCTGGCGAATTGAGCGGCACCTCGAGGCAGAGGAAGCCCGCGCCGACCAGAGCCTCGCCGATCACCACCGCCTCCTCAGGCTTCAATCCGCGAAGAATGGCGATCAACGGCAACCGGTTCAGCACCTCGTCCCAGGTCATTTCGCTCTCCATCCATCGCCCGCAGCCACCATAAGCGGCGAACGCGCCGATGGCTCCCGTTTCCCCTTGCCAAACGCAGACGTTGGTGGACCTTTGGCGACCTTTCATCCTCCGGGGGCGGACCGTGCGTTTCACTCAGCTTGCCTTGATCCTGTCGGCCTTCGCCCTCATTGCGGGAGGCGCCAACGCCGCGCCCGCGAAGAGCGCTGCCCCGACGTTCTCGGACATCCCGGCGAAGTTTGAAGCGCCCAACGAAGCGAACGACTACGTCAAGCGGGTCGAGATGATCCCCATGCGCGACGGGGTGAAGCTCTACACTGTGATCGTGGTTCCCAAGGGCGCGAAGGGCGCGCCGATCATCCTGACCCGCACCCCCTATAACGCCAAAGCGCGCGCCCAGCGTTCGGACAGCCCGTCGATGCTGGCCACGTTGCCGCTGTCCGACGAGGGCTTCGTTCAGGCCGGTTACATTCGCGTCTATCAGGACGTGCGCGGCAAATATGGTTCGCAGGGCGAGTATGTGATGACCCGCCCGGTGCGGGGCCCGCTCAATCCCACCAAGGTCGACCACGTGACCGACGCCTGGGACACCATCGACTGGCTGGTGAAAAACACCCCGGAATCGAACGGCAAGGTCGGCATGATCGGCTCGTCCTACGAGGGTTTCACCGTGGTGATGGCCCTGCTCGATCCGCACCCGGCGTTGAAGGCGGCCGTGCCGGAAAGCCCGATGGTGGACGGTTGGATGGGCGACGACTGGTTCCACTACGGCGCCTTCCGCAACCCCAACTTCGACTACACCAAGAGCCAGACCGCCCAGCAGGGATCAGGCGAGGGGATCGGCCGCGACGGGCTGGACGACTATTCCACCTTCCTGCGCGCCGGATCGTCCGGCGACTACGCCCGCGCCAAGGGACTGGACAAGCTTCCGTGGGCTGCGCGGATGATGCAGCACCCGGCCTACGACAGCTTCTGGAGCGGGCAGGCGCTGGACGCCGCCGTCGTCGCCCATCCATCCAGCGTGCCGACCCTGTGGGAACAGGGGCTGTGGGACCAGGAAGATATGTGGGGCGCCAATCACGCCTGGTTGGCGCTGAAGGCGGCGGGGCATGAGAGCAACAACTGGCTGGTCATGGGCCCCTGGTTCCACAGTCAGGTGAATCGTGAAGGCTGGATGCTTGGACCGTTCAAATGGAACGGCGACACCGCCCTGCAATTCCGCCGCGAGATGGTGCTGCCCTTCTTCAACCAGTATTTGAAGGACGGTCCGCCCGCAAACCTTGCCCGCGTCGCCGTCTACAACGATGCGGAAAACCACTGGGATAGGAAGGCTGACTGGCCGGGGGCCTGCGAGAAGGGCTGCGCCAAACCGATGACGCCGCTCTATCTGCAGGCCGGGTTCGGGCTGGGGTTCGACAAGCCCGCGACGGGTTCGGCGGGCGACTCCTACGTCTCCGATCCGGCCAAACCGGTGCTCTACACCCCGCGTCCGGTGAAGTTCTCCGACAGCGACGCCTGGCGCACATGGCTGGTGCGCGACCAGCGGTTCGTGGACGGACGACCGGACGTGCTGGCCTACGAGACCCCGATCCTGACCAAAGCCGTGAAGATCGAGGGCGCGCCGGTGGCCGACCTGATGACCATGACCACGGGCACGGACGGCGACTATGTGGTCAAGCTGATCGACGTCTATCCGGATGAGTATCCGAGCCAGCCCGAACTCGGCGGTTATGAACTGCCTGTCGGCACGGACATCTTCCGCGCCCGCTACCGCGACAGCTTTGAGCACCCCAGCGCCATTCCGGCCAATACGCCAGTGCGGGTGAAGTTCGTGCTTCCCAATGCCGATCACGTCTTCCTGCCGGGCCACCGGATCATGGTGCAGGTCCAGTCGACCCTGTTCCCGCTCTATGACCGCAACCCACAGACCTTCGTGCCCAACATCTTCAACGCCAAGCCCGCCGACTACCAGAAGGCGACCGTGACGATCCTGCGTTCGGGCGAGGAGGCCAGCGCGGTGTGGCTGCCGATCGTGGAGTGAAAATGGGGCGGGAAGATAGTGTGCCGCCTCGCCCCCGCCCCGCTTCCAGGGACCTTCCCAGGGGGTAGGAATAGAGGCGTCGTGCTTTACTTCGTCTCCAACGCCGCTTCCTGCTTAGCCTTCATGGGGAAGTTGCCGCAGGGCGACTAAGGTTGTCCTGCCTCATCCGCAGGAACCAGACTCCGGCCGCGCCCCACAGCCTGCTGTCGATCACCTCATACCCCGCGGCCATTGGCGCCGCCTCGTCCGCCGCCTGCTCCAGCACGGTTATTGCCCCGTTCGCCAGCCAACCGCCTTCGCGCAGGCTGGCGAGCGCCAGCGCTCCCAACCCCTTACGATAGGGCGGGTCGAGGAAGGCGAGGTCGAAGGCCGCGCCTGCGCTTGCGGGGCGGGCGCCGAGGTCTGTGGCGTCTCTCCGGTGGATGCGCGTTTCGCCGAACAGGCCCAGCGTCTCGATATTGTCGCGGATGGCGCCCCGCGCCGCCTCCCCCGTCTCTACGAACAGGCAACTAGCCGCGCCCCGCGACAGGGCCTCAAACCCCAGCCCGCCGGAGCCCGCGAACAGGTCGATCACCCGCGCGCCCTCAAGATCGGGCGCCCAGGCTGCGTGGGAAAGCACGTCGAATAGCGCTTGGCGCGCCCGGTCGGAGGTGGGGCGCGTGTCTACCCCGACCGGGGCGATCAACGGGCGACCGCGCAGGCTTCCGGCGACGATTCTCATGCGCCCAACCCCTAAGCCTTGGGCCAAAGAATGATCTGGGTGCAACGAAAGAGCGCCATCAGCTTGCCTGTGGCTTCGGCGGTCAGGGTAGCGTCCCAGACCTCCGTGGTGCGTCCGCCGTGCACCCGTCTGGCTTCGCACAACACCCAGCCCTCGCGGATGGTGGAGACGAAGTTGGACTTCAACTCCGCCGTGGTGAAGCCTGAGGCGCCGGGCGGCGGACGGGTTCCGTAGGCGCACAGGGTGTCGGCCAGCGCAACCAGGGCGGGGGCGAACAGAAAGCCGATCGGTGCAATCAGCGCGGGCGTCGCCTCCATCCTGGCGCGCATCAGTCCGTCTTCGGCGTGGGTGACGACCATGCCGACGAGGCCGGGCAGCCGGTCCTGGTTCACCGTATTGAGGTGTGCGACCCATTCGGGATCGTTCGCCAAGTACAGCCTCCTATCGTTTGCCAGGCCGGGCCGGGCCAGCCGTGGACCTCTCCGCGCGCGGCGTGCGAACAGGCGCGCGCACCGATCCATCCGGCTTGCGGCTGCCCTTGGCGAAGGTCAGGTCGACTCCCTTGCGCTCGGGCTTTTGCGAGCGTGAGCCCGCACCCTTCTCCGCAGCTTTCTTTGATTTTGAGGGCGGCCCATGGGGTGAGAGCTTCTTCTTCGGCTTGGCCCAGCCGGGCTTGAAGATCTTGGCGGGCTTCTCCTCGACCGGCTTTCTGGCCCCGTCGCGGCGGGTCTCGTTGGCGCGGGCGGCCTTTTCGGCGGACTTGGGGGCCTCCAGCTTCGGCATCGTGGTGCGCTCGCCCTTGGGCATATTCTCAGGCGCGATGAAGCCTTCGAGCTGTTCGCGGATCACGCGAGGACCGACCTCTTCCGCTTCCCCCTGCGCCAGCGTGCCTAACGCGAATGGCCCATACGCCAGGCGGATCAGCCGGTTCACCTTCAGGCCCAGATGCTCCAGCACCCGGCGCACTTCGCGGTTTTTGCCCTCGGTGATGGCGAGGGTGATCCAGATGTTGGCGGGCCCCTTGCGATCCTCGTCCGCGGCGGCGTGTTTCACCTTGTCGAGCTTCGCTTCGATGGCGCCGTAGACCACGCCTTCGACGGTGATCCCGTCCTTCAGCTTGTCGAGTTTCTCCTGTGTGGCATGGCCGTAGGCGCGCGCCCGATAGCGCCGCACCCACCCCGCCGACGGCAACTCCAGCGCCCGAGCCAGCGCTCCGTCGTTGGTAAGCAGCAAAAGGCCCTCTGACGCCAGATCGAGCCGTCCGACCGAGATCACGCGCGGCAACCCGGAGGGTAGATGCTCGAACACCGTCGGGCGTCCCTTGGGATCGGTATGGGCTGTAAGAAGTCCCACCGGCTTGTGATAGCGCCACAGGCGCGTGGGCTCCGCGTCCGCCGCCACCTTGCCGTCCACGGTCAGGATGTCGTTGGAGCTGACCTTTACGGCGGGCGAGGTCAGGACGACGCCATTCAGCGCCACGCGCCCCTCGGCGATCAGGCGCTCGATCTCGCGGCGTGAGGCGACGCCCGCCCGGGCCAGCGCCTTGGCGACACGGTCTCCATCAGTCTTCCTAGCAGCGCCCCCTGAGGCTTCTGCTTGACCCTCGGCGGCGGTGAGGCTTGGGTGGTTTTTGTGATCGACCATGACGAAATGACCATGCGCATCGCCCTCGCCGAGGCGCAAGCCGCCGCCGGGGCCGGAGAGACCCCCGTAGGCGCTGTTGTGCTTGATCCGGCGACGGGAGAGGTGATCGCCAAGGCCGGAAACGCCCCCATCGGTCTGCACGATCCCACCGCCCACGCCGAAATCAGGGCCATCCGCGCGGCGGCGGCGCGGGTTGGCAACTACCGGCTCACCGGCCTGTCGCTCTACGTGACGCTGGAGCCCTGCCCCATGTGCGCGGGGGCGATCAGCCATGCCCGGATCGGACGCCTGATCTATGGCGCGGATGACGCCAAGGGCGGCGGTGTGATCCACGGCGCCCGCGTGTTCGACCAGCCCACCTGCCACTGGAAACCCCAGGTGACTGGCGGGGTGCTGGCCGGGGAAAGCGCGGATATGCTGCGCGGGTTCTTCAAGGCGCGGCGAGGGCGTTGAGGCGGCTTTCCAGCTTGTCGCGGACCATCGGCCATTCCGCGGCGATGATGGAGAAGACGACCGTGTCGCGCACATGGCCGGTCCAGGTGATCTTGTTCTGTCGCAGCACGCCCTCGTAATGCGCGCCGAGCTTCTTGATCGCCGCCTGTGAACGAAGATTGCGCGCGTCGGTGATGATCTCCACCCGATGGGCGGGCTGACCGAACAGGCCGCCCTCGAAGGCGTGCGCCAGAAGGAGCCGCTTGGCCTCGGGGTTGACGGGCCCGCCGCGCACCTCGGGTCGGTAGAAGGTGGCGCCGATCTCCCCTCCCCGGTCGGCGGGTTTGAGGTTGAGATAACTGGTCGTGCCAACGATGACGCCGTCCGAAAGGCGGCGCACCGCGAAGTTCTGGAAATCGCCGGTCGCCGCACGTTCCAGGGCGACCGTCCACCAGGCGTCGAAATGCGCGCCGTAACCTGCGCGAGAGAACAGCGACCATGCTTCGGGATCGACATCCAGCGCCGCCCGAAGCTCCGCCTTCAATCCCGCATGATAGGGCTCCAGCCGGATGAAACGGCCGTCGAGGGCGGGCGGGGGCTGAAGCGAGGCGGGGTGGCTCATGCTCGGTCTCATATCCTCCAACGTCTGTCGCGCAAACTTCAACAGCCAGGCGCTTGCGGTCGGGGGCTGCGCCCGTCAAAATGCGCGGATCAAACAATCGGTATGTCGCCGCGACAGACGGCCAGAAGACGCGCAAGGGAGCGCCCACCATGGACTTCAATCTTTCCGACCATCAACGCCACTACCTCGACCGCGTCACCCGGTTCATGGATGAGCACATCGCCCCCGCCGTTCCCGCCTATCAGGCCGAGATGGACGTGATCGGCAAGGATCGCTGGAAGGTGGTCCAGGTGGTCGAGGAACTGAAGGTGAAGGCCAAGGCTGCGGGCCTGTGGAACTTCTTCATGCCGCCGCATTCGGGCCAGACCCACGTGGACGACACCTTCGAGTTCGAGGGCATCCAGCTTACCAACCTGGAATACAGCCTGATCGCCGAACAGCTTGGCAAGATCGGCTTTGCGTCGGAGGTGTTCAACTGCTCGGCGCCCGACACCGGCAATATGGAAGTCCTGATGCGCTACGGCACGCTGGCGCAGAAGGAGCGCTGGCTGCGGCCGCTGATGAACGGAGAAATCCGCTCCGCCTTCCTGATGACCGAACCGGACGTGGCCTCCTCCGACGCCACCAACATCGAGACCCGCATCGAGCGCGACGGCGACGACTATGTGATCAACGGGCGCAAGTGGTGGTCCTCCGGCGTCGGCGACCCGCGCTGCAAGGTCGCTATCGTCATGGGCAAGACCAACCCGGATGCAGAGCGGCACGCCGCGCAGTCGCAGGTGCTGGTGCCCTTGGACGCGCCGGGCGTAGAGATCGTGCGGATGCTGCCGGTGTTCGGCTACGACGACGCCCCGCACGGCCATGCGGAAGTGATCCTGAAGAACGTGCGGGTGCCGGTGATCGACGCTCTGCTGCTCGGCGAAGGCCGGGGGTTCGAGATCGCCCAGGGCCGCCTCGGGCCGGGCCGTATCCACCACTGTATGCGCACCATCGGGGTGGCGGAGGTGGCGTTGGAGAAGATGGTCAAGCGTCTTCAGACCCGCAAAGCCTTCGGCAAGTTCATCTCCGATCATTCGGTCTGGGAAGAGCGCGTGGCCGAGGCGCGCATCAACATCGAGATGTGCCGTCTTCTGTGCCTCAAGGCCGCCGACATGATGGACAAGGCCGGCAACAAGTCCGCCCGGCTGGAGATTGCCATGATCAAGGTCGCCGCACCCAAGATCGCCTGCAAGATCATCGACGACGCTATCCAGGCGCACGGCGGCGGCGGGGTCTCCAACGACTTCGGACTGGCGTCGGCCTACGCCCATCAGCGGACCTTGCGCCTGGCAGACGGCCCGGACGAGGTACACGCCCGCACCATCGCCCGCATGGAATACGGCAAGTACGGCGACAGCGTCGTGCGCCTGCGCAACGAAGCCGAAGAGCGGTTGCAGGTGGCCGGTATAAGATAAAGCGAAAAGCGTCCCTCTCCCTTCATGGGGAGGGCGGCGCCCGCTAGCGCACTACCGCAGGGAGGCGTTCAAGACGTCTAGCGCGGCTGCGCCCGGCGTCAGGTCGGCGTCGGTCAGGGCGTTGAGCGGGGTATCCACCGTGCCGAGGCTGTCGTGCAGGTCTTCCGCCGCCGGGTCGATGTAGAGCAGGCCCGTGACGATCTCGCCCAGCGCCTGACGCGCCTGCAGGAAGGCCAGCGCCTCGACCCGATCCGACGGATCATATTGCCCGGCCAGCTTGTGCAGGCTGAGCACGCTGCCGTCGTGCTGCGTCACCCTGGCGGTGGAACCGGGCTCGTAGGCGACATGGATGGGATTGCGGGGCACCTGCATATCCATGCTGTTCACCGCCTCGTTGTGTTCACGCACATAGTCGAAGCTTTTGGTCGAGCCGTTGTGGTTGTTGAACTGGATGCAGGGACTGATGCAGTCAATAAAGGCCGCGCCCCGATGCGCCAGAGCTGCCTTGATCAGGGGGGTGAGCTGGGCCTTGTCGCCGGAGAAGCTGCGGGCGACGAAGGTGGCGCCCATTTGCAAAGCGAGGCTGACCAGATCGATTCCGGCATCGTGGTTGACCACCCCGCGCTTGGACTTGGAGCCCTTGTCGGACGTGGCCGAAAACTGACCCTTGGTCAGGCCGTAAACCCCGTTGTTCTCGACGATATAGACCATGTTGACGCCGCGCCGGATCGAGTGGGCGAACTGGCCGAGGCCGATGGAGGCGCTATCTCCATCGCCGGACACGCCGAGATAGATCAGGTCGCGGTTGGCCAGATTGGCGCCGGTCAGAACCGACGGCATTCGCCCGTGCACCGTATTGAAGCCGTGCGAGTTGCCGAGGAAATAGTCCGGCGTCTTCGAGGAGCAGCCGATACCTGACAGTTTTGCGATGCGGTGCGGCGGCAGATCAAGCTCGAAACAGGCCTGGATGATCGAGGCCGAAATAGAGTCGTGGCCACAGCCAGCGCACAGGGTCGACACCGATCCCTCGTAGTCGCGCCGGGTATAGCCGATGGCGTTCTGCGCCAGTTGCGGGTGGTGCAGCCGCGGCTTGGTCAGATAGGTCATTCAGCGGCCTCGGTGACGCGAGTGGGAACAAGGGCGCTCATCGCGCCCGAAATCTGCGAGACGATGAAGCGCGCCGTAATGGGGGTGCCGTCGTAGTGCAGGATGGCGGGCAGCTTCGACGGATCGATCTGCCCCTCGTTGATCAGAAGGGTGCGCAGTTGCGCGTCCCGGTTCTGTTCGATCACGAATACGCGCTCGTGGCTGCCGATGAAGTTCAGAACCTCATCGCTGAAAGGAAAGCCCCGCAGGCGCAAGGCGTTCAGGTGCACCCCCTGCGCCTCCAGCACCTCAAGCGCCTCGTGCATGGCCGGGGTGGTGGAGCCGAAATAGATCACGCCGGTTCGGGTCGTCTCGGAGGCGTCGCGGCGTTCTGGCGCGGGGATCAGGCTCTTGGCCGTCTCGAACTTGCGCAGCAACCGTTCCATGTTTTCCACATAGACCGAGCCTTCCTCGCTGTAGCGCGCATAGGGGTTGCGCGAGGTGCCGCGGGTGAAATAGCCGCCCTTGGTCGGGTGGGTCGCCGGATAGGTGCGGTAGGGAATCCCGTCGCCGTCCACATCAAGGTAGCGTCCGAACTCGCGACCCGCATCCAGATCGGAGGCGGTCATCACCTTGCCCCGGTCTAGCTTGCGATCATCGTCCCAGGTCAAGGGGCGGCACAGCCACTCGTTCATGCCGATGTCGAGGTCGAGCATGACGAAGATGGTGGTCTGCAAACGATCAGCCAGATCGAAGGCCAGGGCGCCCATCTCGAAACACTCGGTCGGGTCCTTGGGCAGAAGTAGCGGGTGTTTGGTGTCGCCGTGCGAGGCGTAGGCCGCCGACAGAAGATCAGCCTGCTGGGTGCGTGTGGGCATACCGGTGGAAGGCCCGCCGCGCTGCACGTCGAAGATCACCGCCGGGATTTCGGCGAAATAGGACAGGCCGATGAACTCCTGCATCAGCGACACGCCCGGTCCCGAAGTGCAGGTGAAGGCCCGCGCTCCGTTCCACCCCGCGCCGACCACCACGCCGATGGAGGCGATCTCGTCCTCCGCCTGAACGATGGCGTAGCGCGCCTTGCCGTCCGGGTCGGTGCGATATTCCTCGCAGTAGCTGGTGAAGGCTTCGGCCAGGGAGGTCGAGGGGGTGATCGGATACCAGGCGCAGACGGTCGCCCCGCCATAGACGGCGCCGAGGCCCGCAGCGGTGTTGCCGTCCATGTAGATGCCGTCGCCCACCCGGTCCGCCCGGCGCACCTTCAAGCCCACCGGTTGAAGGTTTTCGACCACGTAGTCGCGGCCGAGGTGCAGCGCTTCGACGTTGGCCTTGATCAGCTTGTCGCGTCCCGCGAACTGCTCGGCGAGCGCTTGTTCGATGACGCCGATCTCCATCTCCAGAAGGGCGGCCAAGGCTCCGACATAGACGATATTCTTGAAAAGCTGACGCTCACGCGGCAGCCCATAGCGGTCGTTGCACATGGCGGTCAGGGGCACGCCGATGACGGTGATGTCGTCTCGGAACCTCGACGGCGGCAAGGGCTTGGTGGAGTCGTAGAACAGATAGCCGCCGGGTTCGATCTCGGCCACGTCCCGGTCCCAGGTCTGCGGGTTCATCGCCACCAGAAGATCGACCCCGCCGCGGCGGCCAAGATGCCCGGCCTCAGTCACACGCACCTCGTACCAGGTCGGCAGGCCCTGGATGTTGGACGGGAAGATGTTGCGCGCCGCCACGGGCACACCCATGCGCAGGATGGACTTGGCAAATAGGGCGTTGGCGCTGGCCGAACCCGAGCCGTTCACATTGGCGAACTTGACTACGAAATCGTTGGTCCGGCTTAGCGATCGCTGCATGACCCACCTGCCGTCGCCATTTCCAGAACGAACCGCTGCATATCCCACGCCCCAGTCGGGCAGCGTTCGGCGCAGAGGCCGCAGTGCAGGCACACGTCCTCGTCCTTGGCCATGATCCGCCCGGTCTTCAGATCGCCCGATATATAGAGCTCCTGCGTCAGGTTGATCGCCGGGGCGTTCAGCCGTCCGCGAAGATCGTCTTCCTCACCGTTGAGGGTAAACGTGATACAATCTGTAGGGCAGATATCGACGCAGGCGTCGCACTCGATGCACAGGGGCTCCACGAACACCGTCTGAACGTCGCAGTTCAGGCAACGCTGGGCCTCGCGGAAGCCGAGCGCCTTGTCGAAGCCCAGTTCGACCTCGAGTTTGACGTTCTTCAGGGCGAGCGCCTTGTCCTGCTGCGGCACCCGGAAACGATCATCGTTGGAGATATCGTTGTCATAGCTCCACTCGTGGATGCCCATCTTCTGGCTAGCCATGGTGACGCCGGGGGGCGGACGAACAGCCACATCCTCGCCGTTGCAGAAACGGTCGATGGAGATGGCCGCGTCGTGCCCGTGGGCCACCGCCCAGATGATGTTCTTGGGGCCAAAGGCGGCGTCGCCGCCAAAGAACACGCCGGGTCGGGTGGACTGAAAGGTGACGGGATCGACCACGGGCATATTCCAATCGTCGAACACAAGCCCGACATCGCGCTCGATCCAGGGGAAGGCGTTTTCCTGTCCCACAGCCATCAGCACATCGTCGCACTCGTGGTGCACGTCCGGCGCGCCGCTGGGGACCACCCGGCGGCGGCCCTTGTCGTCGATGACCGCATGGGTCTGCTCGAACAGCACGCCGGTCAGGTGGCCGTTGTCGTGCGTGAACGCCTTGGGGGCGAGGAAGTTGAGGATCGGAATATCCTCGTGGATCGCGTCATCCTTTTCCCAGGCCGACGCCTTCATCTCCTCGAAGCCCGAGCGCACGACCACCTTGACGTCCTCGCCGCCGAGACGACGGGAGGTGCGGCAGCAATCCATGGCGGTGTTGCCTCCGCCCAGCACGATCACCCGCTTGCCGATCTTGTCCACGTGCTCGAACGAGACATTGGCCAGCCAGTCGATGCCGATGTGGATATGGGCGGCGGCCTCGTGGCGACCGGGAAGATCGAGGTCGCGTCCGCGCGGGGCGCCCGAGCCGACGAACACCGCGTCATAGCCTTCGGCCAGAAGCGCCTTCATGCTGTCGATACGCTGGCCCAGCCGCATCTCCAGGCCGAGTCCGGTGATGTAGCCGACCTCCTCGTCGATCACCGCTTCAGGTAAGCGAAAGCGGGGAATTTGGCTGCGGATCATCCCGCCCGCCCGCGCATCGCCGTCATAAACCACGATGCCGTAGCCAAGGGGGGCCAGGTCTCGCGCCACGGTCAGGGCGGCCGGGCCAGCGCCGATAAGGGCGATCCGCTTGCCGTTCCCGACCTTGGGCGCGACGGGGAGCCGATCAGTGATGTCGGACTTGTTGTCGGCGGCGACCCGCTTCAGCCGGCAGATGGCCACGGGCTCCTCGTCCACCCGCCCTCTTCGGCAGGCTGGCTCGCAGGGCCGGTCGCACGTGCGCCCCAGAATGCCGGGAAAGACGTTGGAGCGCCAATTGACCATGTAGGCGTCCGAATAACGGCCATCGGCGATCAGGCGTATGTATTCGGGAACCGGCGTATGAGCCGGGCAGGCCCACTGACAATCGACGACTTTGTGAAAGTAGTCAGGCCCATCGACACTGGTGCGCTGCAAATCACTTCCCCTTGGCGCGCTCTTGTCTCGCGGCGACGAAGACGGTTCCGGTGAGGAACGTGGCCTTTGCCGCCCCGAGCGGCGTTCCGCCACCGTAAAACTCAAACCCCGCCTTGGCGAATCCGTTTTCCGTCTTTGTTGCCGCAGCGGGGCGGCGCGCATACTTTGGTAAACGCCGCGACACCAAGGCGACCGATCAGTCGACGGAACCCTTTTCACGATCCCACATCATCCTGAAATCTCCACCCCCGTTGAGCAGTTGCGAGGGGCTCTGCTTGTCGATCTGGCCGATGAGGCCGCGATAGACGCCATACCCAATAAGCTCTTGCAGGCGGGGCTCGAACCTTCGCACGAGGTCTGGAGCCAATCCTAGCTGCTGGTTTTCCTGCTGGCGGATGAAGCCAGCGCAGTAGTTCATGGCTATCCCGGTGCGTCGGGCAGAGCTGCGGTTGGCGCCGCCTCCATGCCAGAGGGAGCCATCCCAGATCAGAACAGAGCCCTTCTTCATCACTGCCGCGATGGTGTCGTAGCGCCCGCCGTATTCTGGATTTGGCTGCAAATGACTGGCCGGAACGAGGCGGGTAGCCCCGTTCTCCTCGGTGAAATCAGTCAGGGCCCACATCGAGTTGCACACGAGCGAAATGTGAGGCTTTGCGACCGGAATGATCTGATCATCGGCATGGATCGGCTGGGCGGTCTGACCGGGGTCTATCGCGATGGAAGCGAGCGAGGAAATCAGACAGCCCTCGCCAAGAACCGCATCGATGATCGGCAGCACCGAGGCGTGGACGGGCACCTTTGAGAACACTTCACCGTGCGCAAGAAGATTGTAGATCCTGACCGTCCGGTCGCCCTCGAACGGATTCATCGCGGGCTTTGCATCCAGATCGCGCTCAAGCCGCTCGACGGTCTCGAGAAGCTCATCGACCAGTTCGGGTTCAATCGCATCGGGAATGATCGTGTAACCGTCGGATTTGAGGCGTTCGATGTGCACGTCGATCACAGTCCTAGACTCCTTGCGGGGTTGCGACCTCGCTACCCTATCGTGACCATCACCGGCGCGGACGCGATGCCGTTTGCAATGACGACTAGGCTGGCGGCTCCCTGCTCCGCAGCCACCGGAACGTCGAAATTGGTTGTGACCGGGACGGCGCCCGTCGCCACGCCCATCGAGCTGTGGTTATGCGTCCGGGCGTAGAAGACGTGACCGGTCGCGGTATTAGTCAGGCGCACCAGCGGGTAATTGGTCGCCGCACTCAGTTCGTCGCCATAGGCGGCGGCCTGGCTAAGTCCGTTGAGCTGTGTACCCGTCAGGGCGAATGTGCGTCCACGGATCAGGCTGGTCGACACGGTGCTGATCGTCGGAGCCCACGATGTCTGCGGGCTGGCTAGCGAGGTGTAGACCCGGGCGAGCACGTTGAGGGTGGGCGAAAGCACCAATATCTGGCCGGATGGAAGCGGCAGAAGAAAAACTGGCACGCCCCCGTTGGCGTTGGCCGGGCCAGAGGCGGTCCGGCGCAGTGTTCCTCCATCGAACTCGTAAAGCGCGCCGCTGACGCCCGCCACCAGAACATTGCCGCTCGGCAGCAGGGCGGCCGATGTATCGTCGGCGTTTTCGCCAGCCGGAAAATCTGGTCCGGTCGACCAGGACCCTGATTGCGCGGGCGTGGCGCCTGGACGGTAAATGGCCGTGTGGCCGACCAGACCCGACGGCGCTGACCCGGTGAAGAAGACCGATCCGTCCGGGCGCAGCAGGGCCGGGCCGATCTCTCCGGGTGGGAAATAGGTGCCAGAGGGGCCTGGTCCATAGGTCACGCCGCCCACGACCTGAACCGGGGCCGGGCCATAGGTAAGACCGTTGGGGTGGTCCGTCGGCGAGGTGAGCACAACCGGGGTCGGGCCATCCTGAACCCAGATGTTGGACCCTGGCAGGAAATGCTCCGATTGCGGTGTGTTCACCAGATCTACAACCAGAACCGCGCCGCTCGGCAGCAGGGTGAAGCCTTCTTCGGCAAAGTTGTCGTTCTTTCCGGTCGCAGCGATCGCAGTCCATGTCAGGCTCGCCGGATCGAGCGACCACATGCGCTTGTCGAGTTTGCTGCCAAAGATGAACCGGCCGTCCGGCAACACGGTCGAGGGGACATCGCCGATGTAGGGCTGGCCCGGCGGCGGGGGGATCATCGTCCAGGTGTTGGCGACTGGATCGAACACCGCCGACATATTAGTCAGCGCCGAGGGCGCGAACGGTAGGCTGTAGTTATCCTGGTTGTATTCGCCGCCGACGAACAATACCCGCCCGTCGGCGAGGACCGCCTCGGCGGAGGCGTAGGGGGCGTATCCCGCAGGCGGCGAGGCGAGGCGGGTCCAGGTTCCCGCAAGGTAGTTGCCGTTGGCGTCGGGCGTCAGCCGATAGAAATCGCCCGCGCTCGGGCCTGGACCGATCGCCGGATTGGCCTGCACCATCACCGATCCATCGGTGAGCAATAGCGCCAGAAAGACGCCGACGGGCGGCTGGTTCGCCAGCGTCAGCAGCGTCTCGGTCGGGGTGGGCGTGGGCGCTGGAGGGCCAGGGGGCGCGCTTGCGCTACCGCCTCCTCCGCCGCTGCAGCCCGACAAGACGAGCGCTGCCAAGATCAGAACCGCCGCAAACGCGTTGGCTAACGGCTGCTTGCCCATACCAAAACGGCTCCTTGCGGGATGGAAAAGTAGCCATGTTCACAACCTGAACGCAAGGCGCGCTGTGCGAGCAGGCAAATATTTGGGTGGAGCGCTTGCGGTGCTGTCAATCTGATTGCAACTCGTCTGAACTAGGCCCGCGCACCCGTAACTTCGTCCTAACCGCCTCGCACACCCGCCGCCCGGAGCTCGGCCACTGTGCGCGGACCGGCTTTGCCGCATCCGCGTCGGTTATCAGGCCTTTTTCGACGCGCGCGTTTGCTTGGCGCGCTGGCCGATGAAGGCTACGACCACGCCCGGCTTGACGCCAGCGGCTAGGGATTCCGCGTCCCAGTTGGTGAGGCGCACGCAGCCATGGCTGCCGGTCTTGCCGATCTTGTCCGGCTCCGGCGTGCCATGGACGCCATAGCTCGGTGCGTTCAGATCGATCCAGACCGAACCGACCGGATTGTTGGGGCCAGGCTTCACGACCAGCTTGCCAGCCGAACGCGGTCCCCACTTAAGCTTCGAGGGATCATAGGTGTAGGTCGGGTGGCGGGCGACCCCCACGACCTTGTATGAGCCGCTTGGCGAGGGCCGCTCTGTCGAACCCACCGTAGCCGGATAGAAGGCGATCAACTTATCGGCCTTGTCGTAGGCGAACGCGGACGCATCGGCGTTCGACACGTCGACCCGCGCCACGTCGCCCTTGGCGAAGGCTGGCGGATTGTCATCGACGACAATGATGCGTCCGCCCGCAACCGAAAGATCAACGTCAGGGTTCAGCGCCTTCAAAAGCGCCTGACTCATGTGAAACCGTTCGGCCAGCGCCTCGAGCGGGGTGGTGAATTGCGGGCCGTTGGGCAGCGCCGCCAGCTTGACGAAATCTTCGCCGACATCGTCTGCGAACGGACCCGCCACGTCCTCCGCGTTGAGGGTGTAGACGCTCGCCGCCGGTTGAGCGCTGGTGGGCTCGGCGGACAGAAACCGCCATGTGGCCGCGTCCATCACGCCGGTCTCGTCCAGATCGCGTGCACGTTGATAGGCGGCGACGGCGTGTTTCAGGTTCGTGCCCTGGCGCGCGTCCACCACCCCCGGAGAAAAGCGCGCCCGACCCAACAGGACCTGGGTACGGATAGCGACCTGGTCGGGGGTTGCGCGTGTCGGGGCCGCCTTGGAGGCCCCGTCGCTCTTCGGTGGAACCTCTGCGGTCGCCGACGCCGACGCCCCGTTTGAATCGAAAGCGGCCTGATTGATCCGGGCGGCCATCACCGAAAGCGGATCATTGGGAACGGGGGTTACGGACGCCGTGGCAAGCGGAGCCGGTGTCACGGCGGGGGCGACTGCGGGTGCAGGCGGTAAACGTGGAGCGTGAGCTGGTGGCGCCGGAGCGGCGGCCTTCTGTGTCGGGGCCGCATCACAGCCGCTCACAAACGCAAGGGCGGAAACCAGAATAAGGGTGCGGTGCATGGTGTCTTGGGTCCAATCTGCAACGTCAACTCCACGCGAGAGCTTTGGTTCAGCTCGACCTTTCAGATGGGTTCGCCCGTCCACTCCCAGTGCCAGGGTTCGTAAGGATAATTCACGAAACCGAACCGGTCCGCGTTGCTGACCAGCCAGTGATAGGTGGGCGTCTGGCTGAGGTAGAGGCGATTGGCGGGGTCCGTCGAAAAGGCGTTCGATCCGGGCGCCACGCCAAGATAGAAGTCGAAGGCCAGCCCCGTGCGGTGCGCCGAGCAACGCGCCTTGGCTGGCGTGCCGCACCCCCCCAGGGCGCATCGCACCGCCTCTTCGATCGGACCGCGGTAGGCCGACGCGATTCTAAGTTGCGGGACGGCCTGGCCGAGGTCGCGCCGCGCGGCCTCCACCATCTGCCTGTAGGCGGTCAATGCGCCTGCCCGGCCCAGGACTTTCTTGCCGCCGTAGGCCTCCATAGTGTCGGCTTGCATGAGCGTCGCCTCGTCGGGAGAGGGCGGGCAGGTCTTGTGTGAGGCGCCGACGAACGGGCGGCGCAGGAGCCAGATCGTGGACATCTTCGAAAGGGTCGCTGCGTCCAACCTTCCGCCCGCCGCCACGGCGTGCGCTGATTGCCAAAGCGCCAGCCGGTACGCGAACCCGGCCGTTTGTGGTGCGCAGGCCGTGCCGATTTCTCGTGCAACCAGCGGGGCGTAGGTCGCCCAGCCGGACTCGGGCAGGCCAAAGGGCGTTACGGCCATCACTGAAATGTTCGCGGCGTTGTCGTTTGCGGCGGCGGCAAAATCGCCAGGCGCGCCGCAGTCGCCCGCAGAGACGCCCCCAACCACGGGTGGCGGGGGGGCGGCCGTATGTGTTTGCCTGGTTGCGCCAGCGCGCTGCACGGCGACCAACGGCTCCATAGTCTTTTGCGGCATACGGATGGCGATGACGCCGAGCGCAATGAATGTCAGGCACAACACCGCCATCCAGGCTCTTCGCGCAAATCGCATCAGGTTCACGAACATCGTTCCGCTGCGGCTCGCAAAAGCTTGGCCGCATCACCTCTGCAACCGTTGGCAACCGATTGGGTTGCCTCGCAAGTCCAGTAGGTGGAGCTGGCGACTTACCCTGTGCAGGTTACAGACTACCTTCACTTATCCCACGTTAATTCCAACCGTTGCCTTGTTTCAAATCGGTGTGCAGACGTTCGCGCGCGAAACGCTTCGTTCTGACTTCATCTGGAATTTCATCTGATATAGAGTTGCTTGATGAGCGATAGGCAGGACCCTTCAAGACGCGACGGGGAGAGACTGAGGGATGCTGAGGCGCGCCTGCGTCTCGCACTCCAAGCCGCTAGTATCGGGATATGGGAATTCGAGGTTCCGACCGGTAAATTGATCTGGGACGCCCGAGTCCGCGAGGTGGTCGAAGCGGATCCTGACATTGAGCCGAACTGGGAGGATCATTTCCTCCCGGCGATCCATCCCGACGACGCCGAGCGGGTGCAAAGCGCCTTCACGGAGACCGTCACAGGCGACGAGGGCCTATCAATCGAGTTTCGGGTGATAGGCCAGCGCTCGGGCAAGATCACGTGGGCTTCCCTTATTGGCCGCAAGGACGAGGGACCGAACGGAGTGCGTATCCTCGGCACCGCGCGCGACATCACCGCCGAGCGCGAAGGCGCCCACCGCATCCGCGAGCGCAGCCAGGTTCTGGAAGAACGGGTGGCCGAAGTCGTGGCCGAGCGTAAGACCTGGGCTGACCTCGTGGAGGCCAGCAGCGACCCCGTTGCGGCGGTGGACGGCAATCTTACACTGATCGCTCTCAACCAAGCCTACATCGATGCCTGTCGGAGGCTGTTCGGTGTGGGCTTCAAGATTGGGGACAATCTGCTGAGCTTGATGACGCATATGCCAGAGGTGCAGAAGGCGACGGAATCGCTTTGGAAGCGCGCGCTTTCTGGCCGGACGTTCGAGCTCAATGCGTCTGGAGAGGCGGGTCCGGGTGGACGATTCTATGACGTTAAGTTCGCGCCGCTGCGGGGCGCCAATGGCGCAATAGTCGGGGCGTTCCAGACCTCGCGAGATGTCACCGCCCGGGTGTTGGCGGAACGATCACTCAAGATCAGCGAGGAGGCGCTGCAGCGCGCCCAGAAGATGGAGGCGATCGGCAATCTCACCGGCGGCGTCGCGCACGACTTCAACAACCTGCTGCAGGTGATAAGCGGCAATCTACAACTCCTCGGGCGCGCGGTGTCCGGCAACGACAGAGCCGAACGGTTCGTGACCAATGCACAGGAAGGGGCAAACCGCGGCGCAAAGTTGGCGGCGCAACTACTGGCCTTCGGTCGGCGTCAGTCGCTGGACCCGAAGACGGTCAACATCGGGCGGGTCATCGTCGGCATGGATGATCTGCTGAGGCGCGCGTTAGGCGAGGAAACGGAGGTCGAAACCTCGGTCTCTGGCGGCCTATGGAACTGTTTCATCGATCCAAATCAGGTCGAGAACGCCCTGCTCAATTTGGCGATAAACGGGCGCGACGCGATGAACGGTAGGGGCAAGCTGACCATCGAAGTCGCCAATGCCTCGCTCGACGAGGCCTATTGCCGACTGCACCCTGAAGCTTCGGTTGGCCAATATGTGATGCTCGCTGTAACCGACACCGGCTGCGGCATGGATGCGGGCATGATGGAGCGGGTGTTTGAACCCTTCTTCAGCACCAAGCCGGAAGGGCACGGCACCGGGCTCGGTCTGTCGATGGTCTACGGCTTCGTCAAGCAGAGCGAAGGCCACATCAAAATCTACAGCGAAGTAGCCCACGGCACGACCGTGAAGCTCTACCTTCCCCGCGCCATGGGCGCCGAAGACGTGAGAACGGTGTCAGCGCCTGTAGAGGCGCCGCATGGAGATGCGACGGTACTGGTGGTGGAAGACGACGAACAGGTCCGGGAAACCGCCTCAGCCCTGCTAAGCGACCTGGGCTATCGCGTGCTGAGAGCGTGCGACGCAGCAAGCGCGCTCGCCATCGTCGAAAGTGGAGTTGCGATCGACATGATATTCACCGACGTTGTTATGCCGGGCCCGATGCGAAGCGTGGACCTGGCGCGCCAGGCACGCGAACGTCTCCCCGGTGTCGCGGTTCTCTACACCTCTGGCTACACGCGCAACGCGGTGGTCCACGGCGGTCGCCTTGACCCGGGCGTTGACCTGCTTGCAAAGCCCTACACGCGCGAGGCGCTTGCTTTGAAGGTAGCTGAAGTGCTGACGCGGGAGCGGCGTTCTTGTTGAAGTGGTTACAAAGGGTGATCACCCGGCCGCCCCCTTCGGCGCTTGCGCGCCCCAGCCTTGGAGGCATCGTCAGGGGCGAGCAGCGCCTAAATCCCAGAGCCGCAGCGAAGAACCTACCCTCGGCGAGTTAAACTGACAGACCCTCAGGCGCTGCAGGACGCGCCGCCCAAAACGCAGAATCTTGAACAGTGGGGGTGGTTGAGCGCTATGGCTCCCCCGGCACCAGCCAGGGTCGGGCCGAGGTCGAATTCCTTTGCGTATGGAAGAAGGGTGCAGGCAACCACGCTTGCCCGCTCAGACCCGCGCCGCTTCACCACCATTCTCGAGCTCGAGCACATCACGCTTTGCGGGGACTTTTTCAGAATACCCCAGCAGGCCTCGGTAATCTCCGGCGTATCGGCGTCGGCGTCCATTTCGGGAAAGAGAACCAGGCGCGACGGATCGCTGGCATTGATCGGTAGGCCGAGGGTGGTGAATAGGCGGCCGAAGGCGTTGCGCGCAGCGGCTTCGCTCTCGTCGACCCAGAGCAAGCGGGACGCAACAGCTATGTCGAACCCTTCGGCAGCAAGCCAACGCAATCCTTCGATAGCCGGATCCCAACTTCGGGAGCCCCGGACCTCTTCGTGAAGCTCCTTCGTGTGGTGATCGAGGGAGACGCGGATCGTGAGCCGCTGTGGAAATCGCCGATGAAGATCGAGCAGGGGCGCCTTCAATCGTTGCATCGGGCGCATGGCGTTGGTCAGCACCAGTACTCGCCAGCCGCCCGACAGGGCGTCGTGGAGCATCCCCAGCACGTCGGGATTCATGAATGGTTCGCCGCCCGTGAAGCCGATCTCCTCCAGTTCGGGACGGGTCTCCGCAGCTTCATCCAGATAGGCTTGCACCTCTGTGCGGTCGAGGTAGACGAGAGCGTCGTTCAGGGGGGAGCTGTCGATATAGCATCCGGTGCAGGCCAGATTGCAGAGCGTCCCGGTGTTGAACCAGAGCGTCTTGAGCCCCTTTAAGACCACTGTGGCCCGCCGCTCGCCGGTCGCCGTGACTTGGGGATCGCTGAATTTTAGGAGCGCCGTCATCGATCAGAATGTGTGCTCGCGCTGCTGGAGGTGCAAGCACAGCCGGGGGCTATCGGGGCGCTGGCGCCCGGTATGACCATAGGATGCAGACCCATCGAAGGCCGAAGGAACTCTGGGGCGGCTTTAGGCTATGCCTTTCCTGCCTCAGCGCCTGAGCGCCGCGACCAACTTTGCCCAGGCGCGCGCCCAGCGTCCGAAGACCAGCGGCTCGTAAAACGCGAAGGCGGCGGCTTTGGAGGCCTCGCCGAGCGTCGGATAGGGCGCGGTTGCACCGGACAGTGCCGATATCGACGCCTTGCCGCCGATGGCGAGCCCCCAGGGCAGGGCGAGTTCGCCGACGCCTGCGCCAACCAATGTCGCGCCCCGCAGTTTACCGCCAGCCTTGATGATTTTGACGAACCCATCCGTCCTCGCCTCGGTTACGGCGCGGTCGTTGTCGGAGAACTGCGCCGTTTGTGTTTCGACCTTGCCGTAGCGCTTGCGCGCGGCGGCCTCGGTCATTCCCACCTGGGCGAGTTCGGGATCGGTGAACGTCACCCACGGCAGCGCGCGGTAGTTCGTGGAGGCGGTCAGACCGAAGCCTATGGCCTTGACCAGAAGCGCACCTTCATAGCCCGCCACATGGCTGAACCTTGGACCCTGACGGCAGTCGCCGATGGCGTAAATCCGGCGGTTGCTGGTTCGCAGGCGCCGATCCACGCAGACACCGTCGTCGGCTGCCTTCACCCCGGCCGCCTTCAGCCCCAAGTCGTCCAGCACCGGCGCCCTCCCAGTCGCCACCAACAGGCGCTCGCCCTCAACCACATCGCCATTTTCAAGCGTAACCCGTACGCCGTCGGGCGTAGCCGACACGCGCGCGACGACCGCGTGCTGGCGCACGTCGACACCTTCGGCGGCCAGGCGTTGAAGGACCACCGCAACCGCAGCCTCGTCGTCATGCTGCAAGGCGCGGCCCTTCTCCAAAACCGTCACGCGTGATCCCAGGCGCCCGAACGCCTGAGCCAGCTCCAGCCCGACTGCACCGGCGCCCAGGACCACCAGACGTCGCGGCAGGGCGTCGAGATCGAACAGAGTTTCGTTGGTGAAGAAAGAGACGGTGTTCAGCCCCGCAATCTTTGGGATAGCTGGCCGCGACCCGGTGGCAAGCACGATCCTCGGGGCCGCCAGCCTCCGTTCGCCGACCTGCACCGTGCGGTCATCCATCAGCCTCGCGTCGCCAAAGATGACCTCCACACCCCAGGCGGCAAAGCGCGTTTCGGAATCGTGAGGGGCAATCACGGCCTGCGCCGCCTTCACATGGCCAAGCACAGCCTGAAGATCGATCAGCGGCTCGACGGCGCCGACACCCACCGTATCGGCGGTTCGCATATCGTGAGCGCGGCGGGCGGCTGCGATCAGGGCCTTTGAGGGTACGCAACCAGTGTTCAAACACTCCCCGCCCATTCGCGCCCGCTCGATCAGCGCAACCTTGAGCCCGAGTTGCGCCACACCGCCAGCGACCGTCAATCCCGCCGAACCCGCGCCGATAACGATCAGATCGTGCGTATCAGTCCTACGCATGGCCCCTCGGGTCTGGATCCCGATCAGAGCCGGAGCCAGACCCAGATTGCAGCATCACGCTTCCGTTCTCGATGTGGACCTGAGGTGGGGTGGCGAGCTTCAGCCTACGACCATCGGCGCTGCGTCCACTGCGGACGTCGAACAGATACCCGTGCCATGGACAGCGGACGCAGCCATCGACTACCGGTACCTCATCGAGCGGCCCGAGCCAGTGCGGGCAATCGGCGGCGTGGACCATGATCTCGCCGTCGACGTCGATCACGCGAAATCGCTCACCGCCAAAGTCGATGGTGAAGGGTAACTGACTTCGCACGGTCTGCTCGTCGCCGAGGTGGAGGGGTGTCGGCGGAGCGCCAGCACGTTGGTCCCGTCGCCGCATGAGCGCCGCTTCCCGCTGCATCATCATCGCTTCGTCCTCGTCCCAGAGCCGAGCGTAGGTTTCCGCATAGCGACCGCCGATGGCCGCCAATCGCTCGGGGCGCGACTCTGGAATGTGGAACTCGACTTCGACACGCGTGCGGTGGGGACCTAGCTGGGTCAACCGGGTGCGGATTTGCGAACCAACGCCGACCCCTTCGCGGGTCGTCACCACATACCGGCCCGCCTCAGGATCCGCCTCCAGTTCAATGACCTGAGCCTTGCCAGGGTCCCCGAAAGGGTTTGTGAGCCGCAACCGATTGCCCTGCGGATGGCTGTCGATCAGTTCCACCCTGGCGAAGGTGCTGCTGTGCAGGCTTGGCAGATGCTCCCAGTCGAAAACATTCTCCCACACCCGCTCCACGCTCGCCTCCAGTTCGCGAATGTAGACGCCTGCCAGGGAAAGCGCGCCCGGCGGTTGTTCTGCAATTGCGCTACCCATGACCGCTCCTCCTTTCGGATATGTTCGATGAAGACGTAACCCGCTCGTCCAGTTAAAGTCACGGACGTCGTTCGATCCCTGGCGGAGCCCATCCTTGAGTCCGCCCCGCCCCTTGCGTGTTATGGTCACTGGAGCTGGTGGCTTGGTCGGCGGCGCCCTGTGCGCCGAACTTCTGCGCCGAGGGCACGGAGTTGCCGGTCTTGTGCATCGAAGCGCTGCGATCCTGGGGAATGACCGGCAGCCGATCCCGACCGCGCCGTGGAGCGGGGGTTCGCCTGCCTTGGGATGTATGGCGATTGTGGAAGGCGATATTTCACGCCCGACGCTGGGGTTGGACTCTGCGGATGCGCTCGATCTCGCGTCAAACCTCGATGTGATCATGCACTGCGCGGGCGTGACGGGGTTTGACCTGCCGCAGAGCCTCTATGACACGGTGAACGTTTCTGGCGCCGCCAACATTGCGGATTTCGCCCTGGCCGCCGGGGTGCGGGCGCCGGGCCTCGTGCACGTCAGCACCGCTTATGTGTGTGGGGACCGATCTGGGGCCATCTCCGAAACACCGGTCTCGTCCGCCACGAAGTTCACTAACAGCTATGAGGCCAGCAAAGCCGATGCGGAGCTGATGATCGCGCAGCGACAGAGGCGAGGGCTGAAGGCGGCCATCGCCCGCCCGTCCATCATCGTCGGCGATGTGAGCACCGGCGCTATTCGCCGGTTCGATCATTTCTATGGGCTTTTGAAGCTGGTCGCGGAGGGTCGGATAAGCGTCCTTCCGGCGGCGCCGGGCGCGACCCTGGATCTTGTGCCGATCGACCATGTCGTCGGTGGTCTCGTTGACATTGCTGAGCGTCTCGAAGCGGCGAACGGCATGGTTTTCCATCTGGCCGCCGGGGAGCCAACACCCCTGACCGCCTTGGAGGGTCTGGGCATTGACTACCCTGACCTCCAGCCCGCGCGGTTTGTCGATCCCGAAACCTTCGATCTGATTGCATTGCCGCCCAGCCAGCAGCGCGTGTTCCAGCGGGCCGCAGTAGCCTATGCGGATTATCTTCGGCGCGACCCTCGGTTCGCAACCGATAACCTCAAAGCCCTATCCGGTCGCGCGTGCCCGCCGCTCCGTCCGGCCTTTCTGCGTCGCCTCGTGGACTACGCGATCTCTGTAGGCCACGTCCGCAGACCCGGGCTTACCGCACGTCGGGATAGCTCCGCTCCAGTCGCTTCTTGAAGCCCAGGCCCCATCGCGCGCCCACCATCAGATAGATCAAGTTCGCCTTCAGCCCGCCCCAGGCTTCGACCCTTCGGTCGGAGGTGATCACGATGCGGTTTATCAGCCGCACGCGACCGAGCCGGGTCAGTTTGATGCAAAGATCCGCCTCCTCCAGCACCATCAGCGTCGGATCGCAGCCGCCGACCGCTAGGAAATCCGCGCGCCGGAAGAACATGGCGTGGTCACCAAACAACAACCGTCCACCCCGAAAGAAAAGGTGCGGTCGAAACAGTAACGGCACGTACCAGGTCTTGATCCAGTTATGGAACGTCGTTCCCCAGCGCACCGTGTGCACCCCTCCCAGCACTGCGGTAAAGCCAGCCAGCGCCGTCATAGGGTCACTCATCACCTCCGCAATGACATTCAGCGCATCGTCGGGCGGCAGCGTGTCGGCGTGCAGCACCCAGATCAACGGCGCGGACGCTTCGGCCACACCCCGGTTTATCTGTGCAGCGCGGCCCCGAACCGGGTTCTCGATGACGGTCAATCCCGACGCCTTGGCGATCTCCACGGAGCCGTCCCGGCTACCGCCATCGACGGCGATAACCTCAAGCGGTTTCGGATCGAGCGCGAAGATCAGTCGCGCCAGACGCGGCAAGGTGGTCGCCTCATTGAGCATGGGGATGATGATTGTCACGCCGTTCACGGCCGAAGCTCCGGCCAACGCGCCAGATCTTCTGGACGGTCGAGATCGGCCAGCACCTCGAGGATCACGGGCTGGAAGCCATTTTCTTCCAATCGTTCCAGGGTGATCCTGCAGACTGCATCGGTGCTCCAGGGCATGGAGTTAAACAGGTAAGGCGCTGGGACACTAAGGCCCAGAAGCCAATATCCGCCATCCTCCGCCGGGCCAACCACAGCCGGATGCGTGCGCAACGCCTCCACTGCCGCGTGCAGGTGATCAGGCTTTAAATCCGGCGCATCCGATCCGAGGAGGATGACCGGCCCCGCCAAAGCGGCTCGCGCCAACCGATCCCCGAGGTCGCCGTCGCCCTGATCGACAAAATCCATATTCGCGCCCAGCCAGTTGGCGAAGGCGGCGGGCGCGGCGCCTGTCGTGCGCACTTCCACCCTGAGCCCCGCCTGCCTGATCGTCTCGATGGTCCGCTCGGTCAGTCGGCGATGAACCATTGCCGCGCCCGCCGCGCCGATGGAGGGTATCAGCCTCGTCTTTGCGCGACCGGGCTCCGGCCAGCGAGTGAACATAACGATACGCGGCTGACGGGGCATGGCAGGGATACTACGACACGTGATCTGGCGCGCGAAGCCTCGAGCATTGTGGGCCTGAGCGGCGATCTCTATCCGCGATGGAGCTAAGCCATTCCTGGCGAGGCGTTGGCTTCGCCCAAAACCCGTGGATAGACCTTACGGCGCCCCGCTCTCACCCTTCACCCGTGTCCAGACCTGGGTCTGGCAGAGCGGATAAAAGATGCAGCCTCGCAATTTCAGGGTGTTGGGTCCGGCAAGGCTGATCGTGCCGCTGTACGTGCCCCCATCGGTAGGGTTGTAAGCCTTGCCGCCCTTCCACTCGACCGGCCCGCCAGCAAAGCCTGTCAATATAGACATACCCTTGGCCAGCCGTGATCGCAGAGCCGGAGTTTGGTTGTGCTCGTCGGTGATGTCGGGCTTCGCCTTGATGTGGTCCGAAGTGACCAACACGCCACATTCCTTGTCTCCACACGGTCCGATCCGCACGACGCCGTGGTCGTCACGCGTCGACCACGCGCCTTCGATCGGCGACTGGGCAGATGCGGCGCTGCCCCACGCAAAAACAGCAAGGGAAGCGATGGCGGCCAAGGGGATGTTCATTCGCTCCGAACCCCTCCCGCTCGTTTCCGTTCCAATGGGTATTGCCAAGAGTTTTCCGGAACGCAGTTCATCGACGGCGGCGCTGAGGCCGGAGCGGCGGAGATAGTCGGCTCGGTACAGTTGGTCTGATAGCGCCCCCTTGTGAACTGAGTTGAGCCACTGGAACGGCAGCGTCTGATCTTCGCGGGCGGCGCCGATAGCGCTATGCTAGCGCGGACGGCCAATAAAGGCAGTCGACGGGAGCACGCGATGTCGCCATTGGTCCGAATAGCGCTTTTTTGCGGTTTGGGTTCCGCCGTGGTTTTGAGCCTCATGATGGCCGGCGCGAGTCGGGTGCCGCTCAAGGCTGATGCGCCAAAACCAGCCCTCTTGCAGGCGATATCAGCGTGCCGACGGCTGGTCGCGGATTCACCGCGCCTGATATGCTACGACAAGACCGTAGCCGCCCTCGATGACGCCATGAGTCAGGGTCTTTTGAACGCATTTGACCGCGAGCAGGCGACTGCAGTACGGCGCGAAAGTTTCGGATTCCACCTTCCTACCCTGAGCCTCTTTACCAGCGGCCCAAAGGAGGATGAGGTCAACAGCGTGACGCTGACGCTTTCCGGCGCTCGTCAGAATGCTCGAGAGCAGTGGATGTTAACCGTCGCTGACGGACCCGTATGGGTGCAAACCGACACCCGCCCGCTGTTTGGCGAACCGCACGCTGGTTCGCATCTGGAAGTCTCAAAAGGCGCACTCGGCAGTTATTTCTGCACAATTGACCGCCGCGACACCTTCCGTTGCGCTAGGCAGCAGTAGTCCTCAATCGTGGAGTGTTGCTGTTGAGGCGAGCCGTAAAGGCAAACGCAGGATAGCTGATTTGCCCTGCTGCGCTCAGAGGCTTAAGTAAGATCGCTTCAACTGCTTGAGTGTCGTGATGCCCTTGATCGTCTCCTTGTTCGTCGCCGCTGGTTTGAGCGCCGCCTCGTCGACCGAACCTTACGTTCAACCACCCTCGGCTCCCGTTCCGGCTGCCGCCGCGACGCCAAATGTTTCTGATGGAGACGTCGTGGTGTGTAAGACGCGCGCCGTCACTGGCACGCGGTTCTCCACTCGGGAATGTAAAACCAAGACGGAGTGGGTCAATCTCACCCGTGAGGCGCGTGACTTCGTAGATCGGAGCACGCACAAGGGCTGCAATCCCAATGGCTGCTGAGCACATCTATGCTGTGTAAGGGCGGTCGTGGATCCATTGCGATAAAAGCCACTTCTCTCCCCCCACTGGGGGAAGGCCCGCGTGAAGACTTCGCGGGTCCGGCTTGCCGAATGAATCAACATTGGCGAAGTATAACGCTCCCCCTTTTGCCGGTTTGGCCTTGAGATCCGCCCGGGGGAAGGCGGTCTCTCCGGCCTCAAATCCATCATTCAGGTAGAGCAGAAAGGTCACGATCCGGTCGCCCTGATAGGCGCCCGGATCGGAACGGTCAGAGCGCTGCAGATAGTCGACGTGTGGCTTCAACTCCTGCCCTGGTGCGTAATGGAGCATTTGGGGCGGCTCCATAGCATGGACGGGCAACTTGACCATGGTGCTGATCCGTTCGCGGACCAGCGCCAGTATGCAGTCGGCGTCTAGCACCCCGAAAGCGAAATCACTATTCGTACGATTGGTGGTGTAGCTGGGTTCCGCCCCATACCCCTCCACCATCATCGCGGGTTTTAGCTTGTTTTGCGCGAGCTGGATCAGCCAATCGCACATAATCGGCGAGAGGAAGCCTTCACAGAAACGTACACGAGGCGATTCGCAGATTGGCGAACGATCGGGAATGCGGAATAGAATATTCAGGTCTATCTGCGAGCGACGTTCAGCCCAGTTGCCGTCACCCGGGGCCAGTAGAATTAGTTGACCTTGCGCTGAACGCGATCCGCGCTCTGCCGCCCGCTGGAGATAGTCCAACGCCAAGGGCCAGTTCTGCGGTGTCCATGCTCCAGATGCACAGAGTGTCGCCATGAGATTGGCGGCGTCGGACGAACCCTCATCGGAGAGCTTTTCCAGAAGGGTCACGCCCTCCGCCGCGCGCCTCCCACCCTGATCAAGCAACAGACCGTGCGCCGCATCGAGTGTTCCCTGCGGCTTTGGCGATTTGCGAGACGCGTGCGAGGTTAAGTTTGAGGTCAAGGTAATCCTAGGCTGGGAAGGCACTGTGGCCTCCAGCCTAGTGCCTGTTAGGGTAGGCGCAATGCTCAGCTCTGCCGCCTGCATCGCGCGCAGACGTTTTCAATAGCCACCAAACCCCTATGCTAGGTGCCACAATCGTCGAACCAGCCGACGAGCACTATGGTCCGACTGGTGCTGCCCATGAGAGACCCCCTTCGATGACAACGGTAATCACTCCCAAAGCAAGGTTTGACGCCGTCAACCTTGCGCTCGAACGCCAGGATTTGGAGCGCGCTATCGCTGTCTCCCGCGAAGCGCTGCAAGCAGGAATCGGCCATCCGCTGTTTCTGAACCTTGTCGCTTTCGACCTTGAGCGCGGGGGACGTCTCGAAGAGGCGCTTTCCCTTTTGCGAGAGGCGCTGCAGCTCTCGCCTGGCGATGTCCTTATCCTGACAGCCATAGGCCGCACCCAGTCGCAGCAGGGGCGAGATGCGGACGCGCTCGTGACCTTTGACGCCGCCATTTCCGTCAAGGCTGACCATGCGCCAGCACATCATGGTCGTGGGCTGGCCCTGTCCCTGCTCGGTCGGATCGATGAGGCACGCAGCGCCCATCAACTCGGGGTGGATATTGCTCCTGGCTATCCTGATCCGCTGGGCGCCCTTGCGGACCTTTCCTTGCGAGAAAAAGATGCGGACCAAGCCCGTAGGTTCGCCGGGCTCGCGCTAACCCTTGAGCCGCATCAACCAGCGGCTGCGCTGGTCATGGCTAGCTTGGATGCCACTGCTGGATACCACGAAGACGCTATTGCGCGCGTGCAGCAGCTTTTGGCCACCCCACTCTCGCCGCTGCATGGCGCCGCTGCCGAACAGATGCTTGCCGAAGAGCTTGATCGCGCGGATCGTCCGGTGGAAGCGTTTGAAGGATTTGTTCGGTCAAACCAGCTTGTTCGAAGCGTTTGCAGCGCGCTCTACGTACGCCCGGACGCGGAAACGGGACTGGCCCTTTGCAACCGGTTGAACACCGCATTCCAATTCGCAGCACCCGATGATTGGAATGCTGCGCCGGGCGGCGGCGCCCTGGGGGCCAGTAAAGCCCATGTGTTTCTGGTGGGTTTCGTTCGCTCAGGGACCACGTTGCTGGAGCAAGTCCTGGCCAGCCATCCAGACGTGGTCGCGCTGGAAGAGCAGGCGACATTGCGCGCGATCAGCCCGCCCTTCTTCGGCGACGCGGACGGCCTGGAACGCCTACGCACTTTAAATCAGACTGAAGCAGAGCGTTTGAGGGCCGACTACTGGGCGCGGGTCCGCAGTTTTGGTGTGGAACCAGCAGGCAAGGTTTTCGTCGACAAGGCGCCGCTTTCTTCCTTGTGGCTCCCCATGGTCGCAAAGTTGTTTCCAGAGGCCAAGATTCTGCTCGCCGTCCGCGACCCGCGTGATGTAGTCGTCAGCACCTTCCGCCACCGCTTTTTGATCAATGCGTTGACCTGGCCTTTCACCGATCTTGATGAAACGGCGCAATTCTATTCGGCAATGATGGAGTTGACCGCGCTCTATCGACGGATATTGCCCATTTCAGTGTACCAGCACCGCCACGAGGACCTCGTATATACGTTTGATGAGGAGGTTACGCGGATTTGCGCCTTCCTTGGCTTAACGTGGGCGGACCAGATGCGCGATTTCGCGGAGACGGCGAAACGCCGCGACGTGCGTACACCAAGCGCCGACCAAGTGCGCCGGGGCCTTTATAGCGAAGGCGTTGGACGCTGGCGCCGCTACGGCGACGGGGTCAAGCCGATGCTGCCAATATTGAAACCTTGGGTAGAATATTTCGGCTATCCCGCCGATGACGCTATAGCTGCGGGGAACTGACTGATGTGGCGGCGCCATTGAATTCGTCCAAGGCGCCGCTGATCTCAGCGATCATCTCTTGTTCCCACTGCGACAGGCGCGGGTTCCAGACATCGAACAGAAGAATGATGCGCGGTTCGTTGCTGTCGTTCCATGCCTCGTGCTCGATGGTGTCGTCGAAGACCCAGGCCTCACCGTCTGTGTAGCTGCGCGTCTCATTGCCCACCCGGAAACGGCAGCCGTCAGGGACGATCAGCGGCAGATGAACGACTAGTCGGGTGTTCGCCACCCCCGTGTGAGGGGGAATATGGGTATGGGGCGCCAAGGCCGAAAACATAGCCGCTGGCGACCGGTTCGGAACGATAGGCTGCGGTAAGCTTTGCAGCAATTCATACGTCTTAGGGCAGCGCGCTATGTTTTTGGCGATTGGCGCGCCGTGTTCTCGAAGATGAAACGCTCCCCATCGCGGCGAGCGGTTCAACTGCTTCCATTGATCCAACGGTATGCTATCTGAATAGTCGATATAGGGCGCAAAATCTGTGTCTGCTTTTCCCAGAACATTTAAGAGTTCTTGGTGAATGGTTTCGGTCTGAGATTCCAACTCGTGCAGCCAGGGAAACTCGTGCCGGTCCCAGAACTCAATCGCGGGGAGGCCCGGATAGAAATATCCCACTGGCTCTTGCCGATAATTCTTGCGTCGACCGAGTACAAAATCGACGAAGACGTTCACTCGACGGCTCTCTGACTCCCCCCCCCTCCCCCCGATGTGACTTTTCAAAACGTCAGACAATTCTTCTGAATAGGCTGTGTTCACCTCTCGCGCGTGGGCTACGGCCCTGCGAGTTGCTGCATCTAAAGCGTGTTCCGGCGGGGCTTGCAGAAGTGCGGTGCCGTAGGCGGGACCGGCGTCGCGATGCCTCCCTGCCCGCTCCAGCAATGAGGCTCGCATCAGTAACGCCATAAAATCGCGTGGATCCTGGCCCAAGGCGCCATCCACCGCGATGAAGGCGCCATCGAGGTTCCCTGTCGCCCGTTGGCAAGCGGCGAGATTCAGCCACGCAGAAACGTCGCCTGTGCTTTGATTAAGCCCGTCCTGCCAAAGCCTAGCGGCAAGCTGGAAGTCGCCTGCGCTCATGGCTCGGAGCGCTTCATCGCGCCCCGGGGACCCCCGCGATCCACCAGCTTCAGGCATCCAAAATCCCAAAATGAAGGGCGGCGAACTGCGCTCGCCGCCCTTCAGATAGCTTAGTCGAAAGACGTCAACTTTAGAAGTCGGCGGTGAGGCCGATGAAGAAAGTCCGTCCGAGGCTATCGTAGACGCCTGGATAGGTGTTGCCATTGCCGGTCGGAGGACCGGCTGCAGGCACAACGTTCGCGTCGACGATCGGGGCGTCCGTATCGAACACGTTAGTCACGCCAAAGCGCAGGTTCAGGTTGGGACGAACCCTCCAAGTGGCCGAAAGGTCGATGTAGTTGAAAGCGTGGATCCGCTCATCCGCCGTGTCGGTAATCCCGGAGGGATGGTTTGCGAGCAGATAGTTCCCCTTGGCAGCCCCGACCAGCGGTGCGCCGAACGGTGTGGAGCCTTGGTTGCCCTGGTTGGCGTCGAACTTCACAGCGCCGACATAACGCCAATCAAGCGACAGATTGAGCGGCAGGGTCGGCGGCGTGTAGGTGAAGCGAACTCGGCTCTTCCAGTGCGGGAGCGGTGTGCCGCAGATCGCGCCGTAAAGCCCTGCGCAATCGTAAGCCGGGCCGTTGGCGATGGGTTGAGTGGTAAATTTGCTGATATATGTGCCGACAAAGTTGATCGCCACGGAACCCCAATCCGGCAGGCTCCAGTCGTGCAGGTTGAAGCGGTAGGCGGCGGTAACGTCGTAGCCTTCGGTCTTGATAAATCCACCATTAATCGTCTGGTCAATGACATATCCGCTGTTGCCGTAAAGGATGCCAGAGGTCGCATCTCTCTGAACCAGCGTGCAGGCAGCGGTGATGCCATTGACGCATTCATTAAGAATGAGCTGCGGCGCCGGGGCCGAGATCACATTGTCCACTTCGATGTTGTAGTAGTCGATGCTGGCCGAGAATCCGTGCAGCCAATGCCAGGTCGGCGTGAAGACGACACCGAAGGTAAAGGTGTCGGCCTGTTCTGGCTTCAGGTTACGGTTGCCACTGACCAGACCCGAGCACTGGGCCGCAGGGCATTGGCCGAGGCCGGAGCCCGGGAACCGCGCCGCCAACGCCGCCGGCGTAGTGCCAAGCAGGGCTGCGGTCGTCGCGAACGAATTGATACAACCTTGCGTGTAGGTCGCCTGACCAGCGCAAGGATCGTTGGCCCCTACGTTCTGGATTTGCTGCGACGTAAAGAGTTCGTTCACGTTCGGCGCGCGAACCGCACGGTTGTAACCGCCGCGCAGGCGGACATCACGGGTAATCGCCCAATCACCCTCAACCTTGTAGGCGTCGGTGGTGCCCGACGTGCTGTAGTCGGAGAACCGGTAGCCGAGATCCAGGTTCAGGCTCTTGATGAATGGCACGTCTTCGACTAGCGGAATGCGGGCTTCACCGAACAGTTCGTAGACATCGAAGGAGCCACTATTCGGCAGAACCGTCGCGCCTTGGCCCGATAGGTCGCCCGTCTGGTACTCGTTGTCCGTGTTGAAGGTGAGGCTCTCACTACGATACTCGGTGCCGAGCGCCAGGCTAATCCCCGAGTTGGCATAAGGGGACTTGAAGCCATATTGGCCGATATCACCGGTGACGGACACGCTGGCGATCTGTTCAGTCGTCTGACCCGACTGGAAGCCGGGCGTCACCACATAGGCGAGTTGCTGAGGGGTGAGTTTCCCAAACTGGAAGATGTTGAGCGGTACGCACAATGTAGATTCGGCTACGCACTTTCCAGTTGTCGGATCCACGATCAACGCGTTCTGAATCTTCCGGGAGGAGGCGTCGTTGTTGTAGTGCTCGTTGAAGATCGAGGTGCCATACTGAAGATAGGCGTCATAAGACCAGCCTTGGCCGAGTTCTCCGCGCGAGCCGATGTCGATCTTGTAGTTGGTGTGACGCAGGTCGTCCTGACGGTTGAGGCCCGCAAACCGGAAACCAATCTGGGCGTTCACAATCGTTCCGGTGCCAGCCTGGGCGCCGCAGAGTTGAGCCTGCTGGCTGGCCGCCAACAGCGGGTTGTTGCAGTTGATCGAGTAGAAGCTTTGCTTGTTCGGCCCACCACCAGCGAACAGGCCGCTGGGGGCGATCTGGGCGACGGTGTGGTCATCAGCGAACAACAGGTCAGCATAGACGTCGGCGGCTGCGTTGACGCGATAGTGGGCGTTAAAGCCCGCCGTGTAGCGATCCTCAGGACGCTGGAAGTAGTTCGTCGGCGCGTAGTTGTAGGAAGGCACCGCGGCGGTCGTGAAAGTCGCTGTTCCGTTCGGGTTGACGTGGAAGCGCGTCCCGCCCAGCGAACCAGGATTGCGCGATCCGTCGTTCTGGAGTGTGAAGCGACCGAATTGTGAGTTGCTCGACCCTTGGCAGGCGTGACCGTTGTAGATGTATGAATCAGGGCCGCTTGTATTCGTCGCGCTGATTGAACACGAACTCACGTCATACTTGTCCTGCGTAATAGCCTGCAGGTTCCGATATGTAGCGTAGGCAGTGATGTTGCCCTTGTCGTCTGGGGAATTCACGCCGATGATCGCCGACACTTCGGTCGAGAGTGTATTGGAATAATTGGTCGGGGCCTTCAGAAAATTACTGATCCCCTGAACGCCCTGGATAGAGCGACCGGAATTCCCGTTGTTGTGTTGCACAATGCCATATTGCCCATCCAGCTCAACGCCCTGGAAGTTCTTCTTCAAGATGAAGTTGACCACCCCGGCCACGGCGTCGGCGCCGTAAACAGCGGATGCACCCCCGGTGACGACATCAACGCGCTCGACCAGAGCGGACGGAATGTTGTTCAGGTCAGCAAAGGGCGTCTTCGGGTCGCCCGGCATAAGGCGCTTGCCGTCCACGAGCACAAGGGTGCGGGCGGGGCCAAGGTCACGCAAATCGACCGTAGCAGTTCCGCTGGCGCCGTTCGAGACGTTCGACTGCTGGCCCGCAGTGATCTGCGGCAACCCATTGAGCAGATTCTCGATGTTCGACGCGCCCTGAAGCTTGATTTCCTGATCGCTCACCACCGTCAGCGGGCTGACGGACGTCAGGTTGGGCGAGCGGATACGCGATCCGGTGACCGTCACTTCGGCAATTGCAGCCGGAGCGTTCGCTGTCGCACCTGCAGACGCCGTCTGGGCGGAAGCAGCGCCGCCCATAACAAAGGCGGAAGCGCCCGCGATGATCGTGGAACCCATCAGGCGGTGGCGTCTGGACATCATAGGTATTGTTCCCCTGAGAAGCACCGCTTGAGCGGGCGGATCCACATAAAAGGATCGAGATGAGATTAAGGCTAGTTCTAGGCCAACAGGATTGTGCGGGTTTGCTCTCGCGGTCAATCGGTCAAGGAGATTGAGTCTGGTTTCCATCGGTGATGTCACATTGGGGTCACACGTGTGACACGGTCGCGAAGCGCCTTGAGGATGCGAGACAACACCTGCTGTTCAATGGGTGCGGCAAAGGTATGATGCCCATATGTCTTCCCCCACTTCTCTGCCTGTGGAGCCGTCGGAAGCCTGGGCCGCCGACGTGCTTGAGGCTATCCATGGCCGGAACTGGGACAAGGCAATCCGTCTGTCTGAATACGCCTTATCCAAGGGCATTGAGCATCCGCGGCTGCTGCAGGTGCGCGCGGTCAGCCACGAACGGTGCGGGCGAATCCAGGAAGCTGTCGCAGACTTGGAGCGCGCCCATAGTCTTGCGCCTGACGATCCTGGCGTCGCAAATGCGCTGGGGGTTTGCCTGCTGAAATCAGGTAGGATTGAGAGGTCCATGGCGATTCTGGCTGCGGCCGTTGAAGCTAATCCTCGTGTTGCCGAAAGCTGGCGAAACTTGGCGACAACGCAGATCGCTGGTGGGCGCCTCGCCGAGGCCAAAGCCAGTTTCGAACGTCTTCTGGATCTCGAGCCGGATGCTGCGGACGCGCTGGGTAAGCTTGCAGTTCTGGCCTCGCATCGGGGCGACCGGGGCGACGCCAGACTATATGCGACCCGCGCTCTAGACATTGAAGGCGACAACCCAGACGCTCACCGCGCGCTAATCGAAGCGGATCTCGGCGAAAAGCGTTTTCCGGAAGCCGAAAACGGCGCTCGGATGTGGCTGGAGTCGCCGGATATGGGCGCCAACGCCAGGCATCATGCACTGGGGCTTCTGGGCGACGCCCTGGATGGACAAGGCGACGCTGGCGAAGCCTTCAAAGTCTATTCGGAAAGCGGCGACGCCTTTCGCCGCCAGCACGCCAAGTCGTTCGCGGCGCTCGAAACGACACCTTTGAGGTCCGTCTTCGCCACGATGGCAAGCGACTTTGCCTCCACACCACCCCAAGCATGGGCGCGTGAACACAGCCTTCAAGCCCAGCGCCTGGCGACGACACACGTCTTCTTGTTAGGGTTCATGCGCTCAGGCACGACTCTGCTCGAGCAGGCCCTTGGACAGCATCCCGCAGTTGTGAGTCTGGAGGAGGTCGAAGCCTTTGCCGAAGCGGGGGCGGAATTGTTGAATCAGCCCGGCGGTATGCGGCGCCTGGCAAGCCTGAACCACGAAGAGAGCGCACAATATCGCGCCGCCTACTGGTCAGCGGTGGAGAAAAGCGGGGTCTCGGCCGAGGGTCGAGTATTAGTCGATAAGCTCCCCTTTAATGGCGCCAAGCTGCCGTTAATCGCCAAGCTGTTCCCCGATGCAAAAATCGTGTTCGCCCTGCGAGATCCCCGCGATGTCGTCCTTAGCTGTTTCCAGCGCCGCCTGCAGCCTAACGGCTATGCCTATGAAATGGCCACTCTGGGCGGGGCCGCTCGATTATACGATGCGTATATGAGCCTGGTGCAAAGGTACCGCGAAACCCTCGATCTTTCAGTACTTGACCATCGTCACGAACGTCTGGTCGCCGATTTCGAGGGTGCGGTTAGGGCCGTATGCCGATTCATCGGCCTAGACTTCATCCCTGAGATGGCGGCATTTCCAAACTCGGCTAACTCTGGCCATGTGCTTTCACAGACCTCCCGTCAACTCAGCGACGGACTAAGCGCGCAAGGTGTGGGTAGGTGGCGCGCTTATGCTGCGGATATGGACAGCATCGCTCCCCTATTGCGCCCTTGGGTTCTACGGTATGGATACTCTAACGCTGACGAGCCAGTCCGCTAGCTCCTTACGAGCTTTGTTGGGTGTTATATACGTCAAGTCCCCGCCCTCACTCCAACGTGATTAGCTCACGGAGCGCCCGCTACAAGAACAGGCTCTCGGATCCGTCGGGGGCATTGGTCGCCGCCAGTGTGGCTCCTCGTAGCAGGCGGGCCACGCGCGCGAGGAGATGCGCGTCTTTGAACGGCTTTGCGAGGTAATCCTTGGCTCCGAGGGATAGACACCGCCTAACATCATCGGCGGCGTTGCGCGCCGTGAGAACCAATACCGGCGGCTGTTTGTCCAGTGGTCGCTTATTGAGCGCCGCCAGGACCCCGAACCCGTCGAGACGGGGCATATTGAGATCAAGCACGATGGCGTCGGGCTGGACACCGTTGAGGGCTTCCAGGCCCTGATATCCGTCCCGGGCGCAGGCGGTGCGATAACCGGCCAACTCCAGGCGGGTGGTTAGGAGTTCCAGCAGCGACGGATCATCTTCAACGATGAGTATCTTGGCGCCCCTCGGGTCAAACACGGATGGCTCCCAGTTGGGGCGCTAAATCCGCGCCGGGCGCCCAGCGGGCCAGAACCTCGAAAAGTTCGGCGGCAATAATGGGCTTGCCGATCCGGTCATTGAAAGCGTCGCCCCATTGGGGCGGCATGGTTCCCGTGTCGGCATCAGCGGTAAAGGCGATGATCGGGGTGATGTCGTTGGGTCCACGTTCCTCGCGTATCTGCTTTGCACTGGCAGGACCGCCCTGACCGGGCATGCGAATGTCCATGAGTATCAGATCGAACGGCGCATTCATCGCCGCTTCGACCGCCTCCTCGCCGCTAGCCACCTCGGTTATCTCCATTTCGGCCGAGGTTAGATAGAGGCGGATCAGCTCGCGGTTGATGGAGTTGTCGTCCGCCACCAGGATGCGCAATCCCGCCAACCCACTATCCTCAGCGTCAGCCGGATCGGTCACGGCGCCATGTATGGGCACGAGGTCGACGGCCCGGCATGGCAGTTCGAACCAGAATGTGCTGCCGTGACCGACACTACTTTCGACACCGATCTCGCCGCCCATCGCCTCCACCAGACCCTTACAGATCGCAAGACCCAGCCCCGTCCCGCCGTGAACGCGCGTGGTCGAGGCGTCAACCTGGGAAAAGCGCCGGAAGAGCCGATCAAGGCGGTCGGGTGGGACGCCGGGCCCGGTATCAGAGACTTCACATCGGATCGCTGAACCATGGCGCACACTCAGCGCGACGCTGACTCCGCCCACGGATGTGAACTTCACTGCATTGCTCACGAGATTAAGCACTACCTGGCGCACGCGCGTATCGTCCATGAGCGCCCCCGCCGGAACGGACGGATCGGCGCTGAAACGCAGGGCTAGATGTTTTTCCTGTGCTTGCGGCGTCAGAAGCTGCACCACCCCTTCGAACAGAACTGCAGGTTCAACGGGGCGAAGGTCAATCTCGACCTGACCGGCCTCGAGCCTCGAGAAATCCAGGATGTCGTTGACGATCGACACCAAGGCTGCGCTGGCGCCAGCGACCCGGTCAAGATAGCGCGCGCCTTCACCTTCTGGCGAAACGTGCCCCCGCAACAATTCAGAAAAGCCCAATATGCTGGTGAGGGGCGTGCGAAGCTCGTGGCTCATATTGGCAAGAAACTCGGTTTTCACAGCGGTCGCCGCCTCGGCCACTGAACGCGCCTCGAGGAGCGCTTGTTCCTGCGCCACCTGAGCGGTGACGTCGCGCACGACATCTACGAAGCCAGAGGACTTGCCCGTTGCGGCATCGCTCACCAAAGCGGGCATGGATTCAAACCAAGTCCAGGCGCCTGACTTGTGCTTGCCCCGCCAGCGAATCCGCTCGGCTGGCGCACCTGCCAAAAGAGAGCGGAACGCTTTGATCATGACCGGACCATCGTCGGGATGCACTAGATCCAATGTGCGCACACCGGTTGCTTCTTCGACGCTGTAACCTGTTAGGTTCGCGACAGCAGGCGACACGTAAAGCGTCCGCCCCTCTACGGTCGAGGTGACGATCATGTCCGTAGCGTGTTCCGCCAATAGCCGGTAGCGCGCTTCACTCTCGACGATTTTCCGTTCCGCCGCCTTGTGATGGGTAACATCGACCATAGTCCCGAACACCGCCGTGACGACGCCGCTCGCATCTTGTTCGCAGACGCCGCGCCCTTCGACATAGCGGATCTCGCCGTCCGGTCTGATCACGCGGGTCAGGCCATTGACCCAACCCTCTCCACAAAGCGCGCGCTCCAGGCGACGAGACGCGTCCGCCTGATCCTCCGGGTGCACCATCGCCATGGCCCTGGCCAAGGGTGGTTCGTCACCGGGTTCCAGGCCGTAGACGAGGAACATCTGTTTCGACCAGTTGATCGCGCCCGAGGCGACATCCAGCCGCCAGTATCCAACGCCAGCGATATCTTCGGCCAGGCCGCGCCACTTGGCTTGGCGCGCCGCGCGCTCCTGCAATGCTCGGCGTTCGGTGACATCGCGGAACACGTTGACGATCTCAAAGGGAACACCCGCCTCGTCGAGACGGACCTTAGGGTTTCCTTCTAGCCATACCCAGCCTCCAGTCGCGGTCCGGAACCGGTGCTCCCGCTCAACGCCGCGATCGATAGTCTGTCCGCTGAAGAGCGCCTGAGTATTGGCTATGAAGTGGTCGAGGTCGTCAGGATGAAGTAGGTACAGGGCTGATGTGCCAATCAGATCTTCGGGCGCATAGCCCAGCGCTCGGCAGGCTGGCGAAACGTAAAGCAGGGTTCCGGTGCGATCCGCGCGAACGATAATGTCAGTTGAGTGCTCTGCCAGGAGGCGGTAGTGGGCTTCCTGTCGTCCCGCCTCCTCCAGCGCGCAGACATGGGTCGTGACGTCCTGAAAGACGCCGACGACGGCGATGGTGGCGCCCGCCGCATCGCATTCACATTCGGCCCGCGCCACCACATGGCGGAGTTGTCCATCGGCGCGGATGAGCCTGAGTTGGCAATCGTAGCCGATGCCTTCATTTACCGCTCGCTCGACCAGGCTGATAAGTATGGGCCGGTCCGCCGGGTGGTAGAAATCCACCACGTCGTCATACCTTGGATCGAACGCCAAAGGGTCGAGGCCGTGAATGCGGTAGACCTCGTTTGACCAGGTCACCTCGCCGGTTGCGATTTCGTAGCGCCACCGGCCTACGCCTGACATCAGTTCGGCCAGTTCAAGCAAACGCCGATGCTCGGCGAGCGCTCGTTCTGCCTGTATAAAGTCCGCGTCCATGGTCGCCCTTTCAACAGGCGGACTATGGCAGGCGCAAAGAAAAATAAGGGTTACCGGTCGGCTGATAGAATGTCGCAGCAGGTCGATGTTACCCTCGGAGCGGTTGCTGGCCTGATCTTCACTCGAATAGCCAGGGCGCCAGCCAATCAAAGAAGAGCCAAAGAGCTCTAGTCGGTGTTTTCAGTCCAACCCCAACTTGTCTCCCGTATGGCGCAGCGAGGGCAGGGGGGTGAGGCTCAGGCCAGAAGAGATTGCCACTCAGGCAGGGCGGCAGGGCGGCAGGGCGTCTATTAGACTTGGCCCCTCGACCGTGACTTGGGCCAAAGACTAAACTGCGTATATCCCCTCCTCTATTGACTGGAGGCGACCCTCAAACATCACGAGCGGTGAGTTCGCGCCATCGCATATGCCAACAGAATGGCATTGCCGAAGACCACCACAGCCGCAAATGGCCCAACTATTGTGGGGCTTAGGCCGGTGATCGGATTGAACGCAAGTATATAGCCCACATCCCCGAACAACCCTGGCAAAGCCATAGCCACTGCGATCACAAGAGACTGATCACGCGGGGCTTTTCGGAATGCCATCACCGCGTTTAGCAGAAGGCAAACCGAGACTGCGATACCGACGCCGGTAGCCACCAGGATCCATGGTCCACTGTCGAACATCAATCGCCCACCAACGCGGAACATAATGGCGCCAGATATCCACACACCGAAGCCAATTAGCCCAAAGATAACAAAGTCGCCGCGCCGCATTTTTATGGTCATAGTTCCAAAGTCCTTCGAACGTGCGGGGAGATTTCACACAGGCACTTTTGGCGACAATGGGCGCGATGGCTTGACATCATCTTCACCCCCGAGGGGCGAGGTTCGGCAGCGCCGTTTATGGGCCCGTAGCGGGAAACTCCAACAGGTTGGTGTCGTAACCGAGCGCCTTGGCTCTGGCGACCAGGGGGGCGATCTCGGCTTGGGCTGGGTGGGGGTTGCGGGTGTAGATCCACAGGTCATGGAAGCTCGGATCGGAGGAAATGAACCAACTATAGTCGTCCGCCCGCTCCAGCACCCAGTAGTCTCGCGGGATAGGGAATATCCCGAAGAAACGATAGCTTACATGCAGCTTGGCGTTCGAACCGGGATCGGTGATGTGGGCCGGACCGCCTATGGTTTTCAACTCGCCTGCGGGGATGCCCTTGTGGCAGAAGTCCAGCACCTGCACCTGGTCGCCCCCCTGCGGCGTGTAGGTGGTGCCGCCCGCCACGCAGCCGTCGGTTAACGACATCGGCCGCCGTCCGATTTCGTACCATGTCCCGCCGTAGAAGCGCGCCGGATCGATGATTGGGGCGGGATGTAAGGGACTGGTGGAGGTGTCAATGGTGGAGCATCCGCCGAGGGCGAACAGGCTTAGAGCGATCAGTCTAATGTGCATGGTTATCTCCGTCAGACCGAGATACGCGCCAGAGAGCGCACTAGCCGCAGTATGCGCACAAATGTCTTCAAAATTCCGTTTCGCTTACCCGCGTACACAAATTCGGTAGGCGGTTGTGATCCGTCCGAAGCCGCTTGAGATAGACCTTCGGTGGGGGATGTCCCTCCCAATTCTCAATCTGCGCTGAAAGGCGGACGCACTCCTCGAGGCTGCGGGCAGCGAAGCCTTAGCGAGCACCACGCTTCCATCGCAAAATATCCTTCAGCCCGAGCGCCTGATCTTAGCGAGCTGTCCCGATAGCGCCTTCCGCGATCCAGTTGCCGTGGAATCCCGGTGGGACCCGGTGAGGCAGGCGAATGCTCGCGACCGGTGCGTCACCGAACTTCTGAGCATCAAGGATGACAAGATCAGTCGTCTCGTGCGGGAGATCGACGACCAGACCGATCAGCCATCCTTCGCCCTCAGCGGCGTCAGTTCGGGCCGGAACGAAGACGAACTCGCCCGGATACCGGCCAAGCCCGAAGTCATGCACTTCCCGATCGCCAGTCTCGATGTCGTGCTTCAGGATAAAGGTCTCGCCGATGAAGGCGTCGGATTCAACCGGCAGACCGAGCGTGTAGGCATAACGGTAGGGCTGGCCGAACCTGCGCTCGTCGGGCCGGGGAAATTCCTGCGGGGTGGCGTCCAGGGTGCGTCGTGCAACCGTGCCGGCTTTGGGATCGAGGGTCCAGCGCTCCAGTCCACGCGACCTAGCGTCAGGCCCAGCCAGACTATCAGCGAACATGGTGTCGTAGACCACCGCGTCCATCACGACCCGCCCGTCCGGCAGATCGAAGGCGTTGGCGACATGGAAGATGTAACAGGGATCGACATCGATCCAGATCGTCTCGCTGCCAGGCGCGTTGCGCGCAAGAAGACCGATCCGTGCCTGGTGATCGGGGTTCCAGCGGTAAGGAAAGCTGTGACCTGCGATCAGGGTTTTCATCGAGAAGGTGACGGGAAGGTCGAGGACAACGACATAACGCTCGGTGATGGCGCAATCATGGATAGAGGGACCGTGCTGAACCTTGATCGGCTCCTCGCGCACTACCTTTCCCTCCGGTGAGATGACGATGTGGCGCACCGTATCCGGATCGGCGCCTTCATAGGCTATGGCGTGGTGTTCGCCTGTGAGCGGATCCAGGTGCGGGTGGGCGGTAAAGCTGCCCTTCAAAGTGTCCCCAAAAGGATTGTAAATCTGCTCGTCGAGGGTCTCGGAAAGTTCGACCGGATAACTGCCCGCTTCCACGAGCGCAAAGGTGCGTCCTGCGATTGCAGCGACATTGGTGTTGACGGTATCGAAGCTATGGCGGGGGCCGGGCGCGGCTGGCTTCCCCAGCGCGGCGGCGACGGCTTTGGATCTGATCCAGCGGTTTCGATACCACAGCGCCTTGCCGTCCTTGATCGCCAGGCCATGCACCATTCCGTCGCCGCTAAACCAGTGGTAGCCCGCCGGGTCAGGTGCGACAGGGTTAGGTCCGATGCGTAGATAGCGTCCGTTGAGCGCCGCTGGGATCGCGCCGGAAACAGAGAGGTTCTCGAGCGTCAACTCCTCGCTCATCGGCTTGTGAATGCCCGTCAAAAAGGGATGCTCGGTGTTTGCATCCATCCGTTTGCGATTGAACTCGGCGAAAGAACCAACGCCTTTGGTCACCACGCTGCGGATTGCGGTCTTGATCGCGCTTGCCATATCGACCTCCAGGTCTAAAGTTGACAGCGTTCACATTAGGCATGGAAGGTAACAGTGTCAACATCTGATCCGCGCGCCGCGAAACAGGCCTATCACCACGGCGATCTGCGCTCCGCATTGCTTGAAGCGGGGTTGAAGTTGCTCGAGGCTCGCGCGGCGGACGACTTGTCCCTGCGTGAAGTGGCGCGCGCCGTCGGCGTTAGCGCAACCGCAGTTTATCGCCACTTTCCCGACAAGGGCGCGATGATGACCGCCCTGGCCGCCGAGGGTGTGGCGCGGTTGGCGACCGCTCAGCATGCGGCGTCAGACGCGGTCGGCGGTGGGGTCGCTGGCTTTAGCGCGACCGGAGCGGCCTATGTCCGCTTCGCCCTCGCCAATCCGGCACTTTATAGACTTATCTTCGCCAATCCGGATGCGGTGCAGCTCCGTCCGCTGGCTTCGGAAGGTGACGCGATGTCGATGCTGCGGGCGAACGCGGTCATGTTGGCTGAGGGAAATGGCGGTGACGCGGAGGTGATCGCGCTAAGAGCATGGGCTATTGCCCATGGGATGGTGATGCTGATGCTCGATGGTCAGGTTCCGGTCGGTGATAATCTGATCGACCGGGTGCTCGACGTAAGAGCAATTGAATGCTCGGCGCTGGCGCATGCCTCACCGGCGCGCTGAACGCCTACCGATAGTTTATGGGATGGGGCAGCAGCGGAGGTAGTCGTTGCGCGAGACGCGGAAGTTGGCCTATCTCCAGACAGTCAACATTGCCGCGCCTCCAGCTGACGGTGGTTTGTGAGCAAGCGGAGCCCTATATAGCGATCTAAGTTCAAAGGCTCTTGGCGCCATGAGTTTTACCGTTACCGCTTCTAACAAATTCGGCCCGATCAGGCTCGAACGACCGACAGCGCGGGGAGCCTTCGATCTAGCTAGAAGCTATCGAAGCAAAGGTTATGAGTTGATCAGCGTGACCAACGCTGAGACGGGTGAGCTGCTCGCGGAGCACGATATCGTCGATGGAGGCAGCGGGCCGATGGGCGCTCATCCGGGCGGCGCAGCCAACACATAGTCCAAAGCCGCGCACACGGCGACGACCTGCGCGTCGTTGCACTGCTGCTGGGTGGCGCGCGGGCTGTCGGGATACACCTCGGTCGTGGTGGTATAGCGCGCACCCGTAATGCCCGTGCACATACCATACTCTTCCACCGGATATTCGATCACGCCATTGGCCAAGACCGGGCAACCGATAATTCCGCCCGCGTCGTCCGGTGGTGCGATGTGGGTCACCTTCTCCACAGCGCCAATGATCGCCTGCTGAAACGCTAGCTGCGGGTTCTTCGTGTCGTCGACGAGATAGAACCCATCCGGGACTAGACCTGGCTCGTACGTCTTACCGTCGCGCGCCGCCAGCGCTGGCCGGAACTCGCTTTCGTCGCTATCGGTCGTCTCGTGCAGGTCGATGTGCAGGATAAATTGCCCAACTAGCGGCGCGACCAGTTCGATTAAGGCCGTGGCCTCGCGCGAAGGCCCGTCTTTGCGGAAGCTGCGGTTCGGGTCGATGGCGTCGTAATTCCACCGGTTGATGCGCTCGTAACCCCAGGGACTTACGCACGGAGCCACCAGCAAATTAATGCGACCGGCATAGTCAGCGGCGCGCTTCTCCAGGAACTCCAGAGCCCCCATGACACCGCTGGTTTCATATCCGTGGACACCGCCAGTGACCAAGGCGGCGGAGAGTGCGGAATTCCACTCCCGACTTCTCAAGGCGTACAGGGTGAAGATCTCGCCTTCGTAGCCTAGCTCGCCGTAGACAATCCTCTCGAAGGTATCGGCGAGTTCTCCAATGCGCGGCGCCACGTCCTGATCGTACAGACGCAGGCGAGACTGCCGCGCCCGCCACTGATCTCGCTCGGCCTCGCCCCAGCAGCGTCCAAGCGTTCCTACCGGGTAGGCGAGCGAATTCGTCATATTGCTTTCATAGGGCGTGGAGTGGGAGGCGTCACTCCGGCTCAGAGCTGGAATCGGTACTACGGCTCAAAAGCGTTCAGCGTTGTCGTTTAAACGCCCGTCACGAAACCATCCGATGCGTTGAAGTCTGTTCGCGGCCGACGCGCGCCTGCAATCCAGTGCGGAAAGGAAAGTCTTGAGCGGTCCACGTTCGCGGGACCACCGCTTGAATTGAGTTGTCGATATAGACGGTCGGCCGCTCGCGGCGGGCTGATAGCCCCTTATAAAGTCTTTATGCCGACCTCCCCAGAGCCCTAGAGCATCTTGACGTCGATTGAGTTCAAACTGGCAACCCTAATAGGAGCTTGGCTTTGGACGACCTCATTTATATTTTGATCGGTGCGGGCGTTTTCGCGGCACTTGGTCTTTACCTCTCCAGTCTGCGGAAGGTCTGACCATGATCGTCGGGCTGATTTACGCCGCCGCCGCGCTGGGCGTGGCCGTTTATATGCTGGTGGCGCTCTTGCGCCCCGAAAAGTTCTGATCGGAACATCTCAATATGACTTGGCAGGGTTGGGTGGAGATCGCCCTCACCATTGGCTTGGCCGTCGCGCTTGCGTGGCCTCTGGGCATTTATCTGGCGCGGGTGTTCGAGGGCGGTAAAACCTGGCTCGATCCGGTCGTGCGGCCGCTAGAGTCCCTGTTCTATCGCGCCTCCGGGATCGATGAGACCAAGCAACAAGGCTGGATGACCTATGCCGCCTCGTTGCTGGCGTTCAACGCTGCGGGATTTGGGCTGCTCTATCTGATCCTCCGCTGTCAGGGGCTATTGCCGGTCAACCCGCTTCACTTCGCAGGGATGAGCCCGCACCTGGCGTTCAACACCGCGATCAGCTTCATCACCAACACCAACTGGCAGTCCTATTCGGGGGAGAGCACACTTTCCAACTTCTCACAGATGGCTGGCCTGACGGTGCAGAACTTCGCCTCGGGCGCCACAGGCATTGCTGTCGTGGCCGCCGTGGCGCGGGCGTTCGCGGGTCATCGCGGCGAAGGGCTCGGCAACTTCTGGCGCGATCTGGTGCGCATCACTCTTTACGTGCTCCTGCCCCTGTCGATCGTGATGGCCTTCGCGCTGGTGCTACAGGGCGTGCCTCAGACCCTTGCGCAGCACATCGACGTTGCCGCGATGGAGGGCGCCAAACAGTCTCTCGCGGTCGGTCCTGTCGCCAGTCAGGAGGCGATCAAGCAGATCGGCACCAATGGCGGCGGCTTCTTCAACGCCAATTCATCCCACCCGTTCGAGAACCCGACGCCGCTTACCAACCTGATCGCCATGGTGGCGATGAATGCGCTGGCCTTCGCTTGCGTCGTGGCCTTCGGGCGCATCGCCGGAGCCCGCAAGGAAGCCCGCGCCCTGGTGATCGCAATGACGATCTTGGTGGGCGGCGCTGCTGGCGCGATCTATGTGGCCGAGACCCAGCCGACGCCAGCCCTCGCCGCCCATGCTGGCATGATCTCCGCGCCGAATATGGAAGGCAAGGAGGTGCGCTTCGGCACCGCAGCGTCCTCCGTCTTCACCGCCATGACCACCGGCGCCTCCTGCGGGGCAGTGAACGCCATGCATGAGAGCTACACCCCGCTGGGCGGCGGCATCGCACTGTTCTTGATCCAGCTTGGCGAGATATTGCCGGGCGGTGTCGGCTCCGGCCTCTACGGCATGGTGGTGATGGCTCTCCTGGCGGTCTTTGTCGCCGGACTGATGGTGGGGCGTACCCCAGAATATCTCGGCAAGAAGATCGAGGCGCGGGAGATCAAGTTCGCCATGCTGGCTGTGCTGATCCTGCCTCTGACCATCCTGGGCTTCAGCTCCGTCGCAGCGGTCTTGCCTGAAGCGTTGAAGGGTCTCTCGGCCTCAGGGCCGCATGGCTTCACCGAAATCCTCTACGCCTACTCTTCGGCAGCGGGGAACAACGGTTCTGCCTTCGCGGGGCTTACCGCCAACGCTCCGTGGTGGGACATCACACTCGGGATCGCCATGGCGCTTGGCCGGTTCGCCTACCTAATTCCGGTCATGGCCATCGCCGGAGCGCTTGTCGCCAAACCCAAGCTTCAACCCAGCGCCGGGAGCCTGCCCACGGATTCGGGCCTGTTCATCGGCCTCCTGATCGGCGTCATCCTGATCCTGGGCGGGTTGCAGTTCTTCCCCGCGCTCGCGCTGGGTCCCCTCGTCGAGCACTTCCAGATGCTGGGCGCTCTCCACTCCGTGAAAGGTTAGCCGCATGGCTTCCGCAATCGCCGCCACGGGCTCGCAAAGGGCCATGCTGACCCGCGCCGGTCTTGACGCCCTGGTCAAGCTCGACCCCCGCAAGCTCACCGGCAATCCGGTGATCCTGGCCACCGAAGTGGTGGCGGCCCTCGCCACCCTGTCGACCCTCGTCGCCTTCGTCAGTCACGGGCAGCCCTGGTTCGGACTTCAGATCGCCCTTTGGCTCTGGGCCACGGTGCTGTTCGCCAACCTAGCGGAGAGCGTCGCCGAGGGACGGGGCAAGGCGGCGGCGGATGCGCTACGCGCCGCCCGCGCCGACACCAAGGCCAAGCTGATCGTCAATCCGGGCACAGGGCTGACCGTCCCCACATCGGCCTACAAGCTCGTGGTCGGGGATATGGTGCTGGTGGAGGCTGGCGACATGGTGCCCGCCGATGGCGAGATCGTTGAGGGCGTGGCTTCGGTGAATGAAGCCGCCATCACCGGCGAAAGCGCGCCTGTAATCCGCGAATCCGGCGGCGACCGGTCCGCCGTCACCGGCGGCACCACCGTGGTGTCAGACTGGATCAAGATGCGCGTGACAGCGGCGGAGGGCTCAAGCTTCCTAGACCGCATGATCGCTATGGTCGAAGGCGCCAACCGCAGGAAGACCCCCAACGAGATCGCGCTGGCGGTGCTGCTGGTCGGCCTGACCCTGATCTTTATGATCGCCGTCGTCACCCTGATAGGTCTTGGCCAGTATTCCGGCGTGAAGCTTGATCCGTTGGTGTTGGGCGCCCTGTTTGTCTGCCTGATCCCCACTACCATCGGCGGGCTTTTGTCGGCGGTCGGCATCGCGGGGATGGACCGGCTCTTGAAGTTCAATGTGCTCGCCACCTCGGGGCGGGCTGTGGAAGCTGCAGGAGACGTGGACACGCTGCTGCTGGACAAGACCGGCACCATCACCTTTGGCAACCGAATGGCCACCGAAGTAGTCCCCGCGCCGGGCGTCCTGCCGGAACAGGCGATGCGGGCCGCCCTGATGGCCTCTCTCGCCGACGAGACGCCCGAAGGTCGCTCGATTGTCGACCTCGCTCGCGAGAGTGGAGTGACCGCCAATGCTCCCGAAGGCTCGACGCCCATCCCGTTCAGCGCCACCACCCGTATGTCGGGCCTGGAAGCCGGAACCTCGAGCTGGCGCAAGGGGGCGGTAGACGCCATCCTGAAGCACGTCGGGCTCGACCGCTCCAAGATCGCCCCTGAGCTTGACGCTGCCATCGACCGCATCGCCCGCTCCGGTGGCACCCCCCTGGCGGTCGCCGAAGGCCAGTTCCTCGTGGGTGTGATTCACTTGAAGGATGTGGTGAAGCCTAATGTGAAGGCGCGTTTCGCCGACCTGCGCCGCATGGGCCTGCGCACGGTGATGATCACTGGCGACAACCCAATCACCGCCGCCGCCATAGCGTCGGAGGCCGGGGTGGACGACTTCCTCGCCGAGGCCACCCCCGAAGACAAGCTGCGCCTGATCCGCGCAGAGCAGGCCAAGGGGCGCCTGGTGGCCATGTGCGGCGACGGCGCCAACGACGCTCCGGCGCTGGCCCAGGCCGATGTGGGTGTCGCCATGCAGACCGGCGCCCAGGCCGCCCGCGAGGCTGGCAATATGGTCGATCTCGACAGCGACCCCACCAAGGTCATCGAGATCGTGGAAGTGGGGAAGCAACTGCTTATCACCCGCGGCGCCTTGACCACCTTCTCCATCGCTAACGACGTGGCCAAGTATTTCGCCATCATCCCGGCGCTGTTCGTGGTGTCTCTTCCGGCGTTGGGCGCACTCAACGTGATGCGACTGCACAGCCCGCAGAGCGCCATCCTGTCGGCGGTGATCTTCAACGCTCTGGTGATCGTGGCGCTTATTCCGCTCGCACTTCGGGGGGTGAAGTACCGGGCCATCGGAGCGGGTGCGCTCCTGGGCCGCAATCTGATGATCTACGGCCTCGGCGGGATCGTCGCACCGTTCGTGGGCATCAAAATCATCGACCTGATCGTCTCGACGGTTGGTCTGGCTTAGGAGGCCGCCCAATGATCCAACATCTTCGCCCCGCGCTCGTGATGATCGCCCTCTTCACCCTCGTCACCGGTCTCGCCTACCCCTTCGCCATCACCGGGCTGGCGCAACTCGCGCTTCCGGCACAGGCCAACGGAAGTCAGTCGATGGTGAGTGGCCGGGTGGTGGGCTCGCGCCTAATCGGGCAATCGTTCGCCAGGGCGGAGTATCTGCATCCCCGCCCCTCCGCCGCTGGCAATGGCTATGATCCCACCGCCTCGTCCGGTTCCAACTACGGCCCGCTCGATCCCAAGCTGGCGGATCGGATCAAGGGGGATGTGGCCTCCATCCAGAAGGACGCGCCGGGCGTTGTCATTCCCGCCGATGCCGTGACAGCGTCGGGATCGGGGCTCGACCCCGACATTTCCCCCGAATACGCCGCGCTTCAGGCGCCGCGGATCGCGTCGAGCCGCCACGCCGCCCTGGATGACGTGCGCGCAGTGATCACCGCCGAGATACGCGGTCGGACCCTGGGTGTTATCGGCGAACCGCGGGTAAATGTGCTGGCGGTGAACGAGGCGCTTGACGCCCGCTTCAAAGGCGGGGCTCCCTCGCGCTGAGGGACCCTATGCCGCCAACGGACAGCCGCCCAGAACCTGATCACCTGCTGGACGACGCCAGGCGGCAGGGGCGCGGACGGCTGAAGGTCTACCTCGGTATGGCGCCAGGCGTGGGTAAGACCTACGAGATGCTGGTCTCCGCCGCCCGCCGCAAGGCTGACGGGCGAGACGTGGTCGTGGGGGTTGTTGAGACCCACGGGCGGCGCGACACCGAAGCCCTTCTCGGCGATCTAGAGGTTCTCCCCCGGGTCCCGCTGGAGCACCGCGGGCGGCAGATGATGGAGTTCGACCTCGACGGCGCTATCGCCCGCAGGCCGCAGCTCCTGCTGGTGGACGAATACGCCCACTCCAACGCGCCAGGCTCGCGCCACCCCAAGCGTTGGCAGGACGTGGAGGAGGTGCTGGCGGCGGGTATCGACGTCTGGACGACGCTCAACGTCCAGCATCTGGAAAGCCTCCTGGAAGTGGTCTGGCGAATAACGGGCGTGCGCCAGCGCGAGACGGTGCCGGACTCGACCCTCTCCAACGCCGACGAGATCGAGGTGGTCGATCTCACCCCGGCCGAGCTGCGCGAGCGGCTTGAGCAGGGCAAGGTCTATGTACCCGATACGGCCCGGCTCGCCGCCGATCGCTTCTTCAAGCCGGAAAATCTCACGGCGCTGCGCGAGCTCGCCCTGCGCCGCGCCGCCCAAACGGTGGACGACAAGCTTATTGGCGTCATGCGCCGACAGGGGATCGAGGGGCCCTGGGCTGCGGGCGAGCGGATCATCGTGCTGGTGGGGCCGGACCCCATGGCGAGCAGCCTGGTCCGGGCCGGACGGCGCCTGTCCGATCTGATGATGGACGCCCCCTGGACCGCGGTTCACGTGGAGCAGCCCAACCGCCCTCCCCTGTCCATAGCTGGCATAACCCGCCGAGGAGAAGCGCTTCGACTGGCCGAGCAGCTTGGCGGATCGGTGGTGATGCTCACGGGCGACGATCTGGTGCTGACGGTGCTGGACTACGCCCGGCGCAACAATGTGACCCAGATCGTCACCGGTCGGCCGGAGAAGGGCAGGTTCCTCACCCGCTTCCGGCGCGCGCTGCCGCAGGCGTTGCTGGAACAATCGCAGGGCGCGGCGCTGCACATCGTCACCGACCGGGCTGTGGAGCCGGACGCGGCGAAACCGGCGGCGACCATCGCGCGCCGGATCGACTGGCGCGGTTATGGCACTGCAGCAGGAACGGTCGCCTTGGCGAACGGCGTGGCGGCGATCGCCGATCGTTTCACGGCCGGCGCCAACCTGGCGATGGTGTTTCTGGTCAGCGTGCTGGTCACGGGGCTGGGCTTTGGATTGTGGCCAGCGCTGGTCGCGGCTGGTCTGGCGGCGCTGACCTACAACTTCTTTTTCCTTGAGCCGCGCTACACCATCTACATCGGCCACCCGGCAGACCTGTTCACCTTCGCCGTTTTCTTCGCCGTGGCCCTGGCGACGGGCTGGCTCACCGGGCGGGTCCGGGATCAGGCGCGCACCACCTCCCGTCGCGCTTCCAGCGTCACCGCACTGCTGACAGCCAGTCGCAGCCTTTCCGCTGCGTCCACCCGTGATCAGGCGGCTCAGGTCCTAGCCGACCAGACCTCCGCAGCGGCCTCCGGCGCGGCGGTGGTCATGCTGCCGAACGAGGACGATCTGGTGCTGACGGCGGGCGCCCCCACGGCCAAGATCCTCGACACCGCCGCCATGACCGCCGCCCGCTGGGCTTGGAAGAAGGGCGAGGCGGCGGGCGCTGGCACCGGCACCCTGCCCCAGATCGGCTGGACCTTTCACCCGCTGCAAGGGCTTCGGGGACGGGCGGGCGTCGCGGGGGTGGAGGCCAGAAATATGCGACACGGTTCCGAAGAGGAGCGTTTTCTCCTCGCCATGTTGGGTCAGGGTGCAGTGGCGCTGGAACGGGCGGAACTAGCAGCCTCCGACGTGGAGCATGAGGCGCTTCGCCGCTCCGATCTCCTGCGCTCGGCGCTGCTCAACTCGATCAGCCATGATCTGCGCACCCCGCTTTCGACGGTGCTGGGCTCGACCACGACACTGATCGACTACGGCCCGTCGCTTGCCCCAGAGGTGCGCTCCGACCTCCTGATTTCGATCCGCGAGGAGGCGGAACGGCTGAACCGCTACGTTGGCAACCTGCTCGACATGACCAAGCTCGAAGGCGGAGCACTAACCCTGCGCCGGGAGTGGTCGGACGTGCGCGACGTGCTGGCCGCCGCCATCGAACAGGTCTCCCGCCGCGCGCCGGACCGCGTGATCGAGCGGGACTTTCCCCCCGAACTATCCGCCCTTGAGCTCGACCCGGCCCTCCTAGAACAGGCGGTGGTCAATATCCTCGAGAACGCCGTCGCCTACAGTCCTCCGGGCAAGCCCATCGAGGTGGCCGCGTACGAGGATCGTTTGAATGTGGTCATCGGCATCGAGGACGAGGGGCGTGGCATCCCGACGGCGGACCTGGAAAATGTATTCAACAAGTTCCGTCGCCTGCAGAGCGCCTCGGACCGCGGAGAGGGCGTCGGCCTCGGCCTTTCCATCTCCAAGGGCTTCATTGAGGCGATGGGGGGCAGGATCGCCGCCGCGAGCCCGATCCACACCGATCCGCAGACCGGCCCGCATGGCACGCGCATCCTGATCAGCCTGCGCAAGGCCACACCCACCCATCATTTCATGCTCTAGGATATGTAATGTCCGCCGCCCGTCCCCGCGTGCTCGTGATCGACGACGAGCCGCAAATCCACCGCTTCTTAGGTCCCGCCCTCGACGCTG
>JBBQLP010000009.1:0-74241 GCA_038327995.1 Caulobacterales bacterium
GCGGGCCATTCGTCATGCACTAGACCCCTTGCAGAGGCGGCGACCAAGGGGCGAAGGTTTGCCGTCTCCGGCGTTCCGCATACAAGCAGGGTGCGGTCGGCATTGCCGATCAGCGCTGCCTCGCGGCTGGCCAGATCTTCCACAGTGCGAAGATTATTTCCGACCTGAACCAGCGAGAAGGTTAGCACCACGCCTGCGGTCCCGAGGACGGGCCGGTGATGATCAAAGCGTTCGGAGCTTTGGTTGCAGGCCAAGAGCCGGAACGCGTTCGCTGGAGGGGTAAACACAAGCGTCGTGGATGGACTTGGTTTGAATCGATGCCAGCCCTGGCCATGGACCCCAATTCTGGAGCGCCAACGGGATTTGTCGATGTCGTCCGCGATGTCACAGCGCAGGTCGCTCAGGAAGAGGAGCTTAAGGTTGCGCGCGCAACGGCTGAGGCTGCGACTGCCGTAAAGACAGAGTTCCTGGCCAATATGAGCCATGAGCTTCGAACGCCCCTTACGAGCATCCTTGGGTTCTCCGAACTTTTACGGGATCATATCCCGGAGGGAAGCGACGGGGCTCGCTATCTCGACCGTGTATCCGGCGCCAGCGAAGCCCTGATGTCGATCGTCAACGACATTCTGGACTTCTCCAAACTCGAAGCAGGCCAGGTGGAAATCGACCGCCGCGTCGTCGCGCCTGCCGTTATGATCGAAGCTGCGGTGCAGCTTCTGGCCCCGCAGGCCGGGGCGAAGGGACTCTCGCTTGCGTTCAATGCCGCGGATGGCGTTCCGGTGGCCACTATGTTGGACGACACGCGCATCCGTCAGGTAGTTTTGAACCTGACCGGCAACGCGGTGAAGTTCACAGCTGAAGGCGGCGTAACCGTCCGATTGTCTCAGGCCTGCGATGTTCTGCGCTGCGAGATCATCGATACTGGTCCGGGCATTCCTGCGGATCGACTAGATCGGCTGTTTCAACGGTTCTCCCAGGTTGACGCGTCCACGACGCGCTCGCACGGGGGCACGGGACTGGGGCTAGCCATCTGCAAGGGTTTGATCGAAGCGATGGGCGGCCGGATCGGCGCTGATAGCTGCGAAGGGAAAGGGAGCACCTTTTGGTTCGAACTGCCTTGTGAGGCGGTTGAGGGGGAAAGCGTCAGCCTGAATAGCATTAGCGGCTCCCATGAGGCCTCCGGCTCGCTTGAAGGCCTGCGTCTTCTTGTAGCCGACGACAACCCGATGAATCAGGAGCTTATCCGGCTTCTGCTGACACCCGCCGGGATCGAAGTAACGGTCGTCGCCAGCGGAGAGGACGCCATATCTGCCGCATCCGATGCCCCATTTGATATTATCTTAATGGATATTCGTATGCCGGGCCTCGGCGGACCTGAAAGCGCTAAACACATTCGCCAGACGCGTGGACCCAACGACATAACCCCAATCTTGGCGTTTACTGCGGATACTGACAGCGGCACGACGCCGGCCCATTGGGGGAGCGTGTTCGATGGTCGCATCGGCAAACCGATCGTCCCGGCCCAGCTATTCGGCGCCCTTGAGCTATGGGCGACGGGGGGTGCGGGAGAAGTGGCGAGAGAGGTAGCCAGTGTTTAACCCCAAGGGCGCCAAGGTTCTAATCGCAGAGGACGATCCGCCGGTTCTGGAACTTCTCACGACGCGCCCTGAGCTCGCTGGCGGTCGCCCATGAGGAAGTCTGCCTGCACCTCTTCTGGCAGCCTACACTCATGTTACCGATGAGCAGGCCAAGCTCGCCCGAGCGGCCTTCGAGCGCGATCTTCGCTTCGGCTGGGATGTGTGGACTTGGACCCGGCTGCAGGCCGCCACCGGAGCCAAACCGATCTACTACTATCATTTTACTCAAAGCCCGCCCTTTCCGCAAAACTCGGTCTATGCCGGTTAGGGCGCCAGCCATTTCGCCGAACTCTGGTACGTGTTCGACCACCTCGACCAGGACGCTTGGGCGGCTTCGCCGACTTGGACCGTCTTGAGGTATTCGACGGAATTTATAGCCAAGTTCGAGAAAGTCCGCAGCCTTAGCAATTTAGACGGAAGCGGCTCGGGATCGTCCGCCAACGCGCGCCTGGGCGCAACTGCTCTTTTTTATACTCGGCACAAGGTTCAGGGGCGAATCCTCCCCAGCAGGAATGTCCCTACGGGCTGAGGCGCAATGCTCGATCGACGGCTGCCGTTGTTCTAAACAGCCGCTGCTGCCAGCGTCGGGCATGGGCGGCCCGCAGCCAACTATAAAAAGCCCGCTCGGCCATCTGCCAAACGGGAAATGAGGCAGCCGATTAGGCCTGTCTCAAGGCCCACCGCTGCGACAGGTTAAGGATAACCCAGGATACGAAGTAGCGTCCCAGGATCTCGTTCCTGTTTCGATTCGCCGCGAGTCCTTGGCGGGCCCGTCTGGGCTGGGCGCCGGTGGCTGCGCTCCGCTTACACATGATCGGCCTTCGCCAAGGGTTAATAGTTGACGACGCATAGTCATAGGAGTCTGACGGAGCGGGGTGGAAAGATGGGCGAACCGTTAGGAAAAGCTCTCCACGCTACTGGCGACTTTGGCGCTTTGGAAACCCAGACGCCCTATCAGCACACGCTCAAAGGGCTTCTGCTGCCATGGCAAATTCATCTATTGTACGATGGGGCCGCTGGCTTGGCGCTCGCCGCAATCGGGCTGCCTATAGTCGCACTGATTTGGGCGCTCGTCAGCATATTAGCTGATCTGGTGTTGCAGAGTCTTTACGCAAGCTGGGGACGGCGCGCGCCGAGGACAGACTCTGGTAAGGGTTTGATGCGCCTGGGGATATGCTGCGCCTTGCGATCAAGCCTGTGGATGTCTGGACCGGTCGCTCTGACGCTGTTGACAGGCAGCAGCAGCGCCGTTGCCTACTCGGCTCTAACGGCGCTGTCGATGGTCGCAGTCGCGGTCTCCTCCGGATGGACATCGCGCGCGGTTTGGGCAGGCTCGGCGGCGCCTGCGGTGGCTGGGATTGTGGTCCAGGCATTGCCGCACGCCAGTGGTTGGCCCTTGGTGGGCGTCATCATCGGGATAGTATCCTTCAGCGTCACGGCTGCCCTAATTTCTATTGGGACCCATCGCACCCTGGCGGCATGGAGCCGCTCTAATGCGCGCACGCTCGCGGTGCTCGATGAGATGGCCGCCTCGCTTCAAAGGTCTGAGGCAGCCGAGCGTCGTCTGCGCGTCGCCGTGGAGATCGCCGACGTTCATGTCTACGAAGTCGACTATGTTGCCGGAACGGTGACGAACCAAGGGACGAACAAAGATTTCCTGGAAGCGCCAATTAGCTTCGACCGTGTATTGAATGACGGCTTCTATATGACGCATCCTGACGACCGCGAGAACGTGGCCGCAGCATGGGATGTCCACGAGGCGGGCGGCGGCCCCTATCGCGTGGAGTTCCGCTTGAGGCGACAGGATGGCCGCGAGGTTTGGGCCTCTGCGGCCGCTGAGATGAGGCGCGCAGAGGATGGCACTCCTCTGACCTTGGTCGGCGCACTCATAAACATCACAGAAAGCAAGATTGCCGAGCAACAGCTCACTGAACAACGTGATCGCGCCGAAGCGGCGAGCCGCGTCAAAGGCGAATTTTTGGCCACGATGAGTCATGAGATACGCACCCCCTTGAACGGAGTGCTGGGCATGGCGCAGGCGATGGCCCGAGACGAACTCACTGGTCCGCAACGCCACCGGCTGGGAGTCGTCCAACGCTCGGGCGAGATGCTGCTCGGCCTGCTCAACGACGTACTCGATGTCTCGAAGATTGAATCTGGCAGGCTTGAACTGGATGTGGGCGAAATCGATGTGGGGCGCCTGTGCCAAGACGTGGTCGATACGTTCGCGCCGCAATTGGCCGACATTGACGTAAGTCTCAGCCTCGCCATCTCACCCTGCGCGCGTGGGCTTTGCGTCGGAGATTCGGGCCGGGTCCGCCAGGTGTTGATCAACCTGATCTCCAATGCGGTGAAGTTTACCCATCGCGGGTCCGTCGACGTCAAAGTGGATCGTGAAGGAGAAGTGCTCACCATCTACGTTACTGACACGGGCATCGGGATCGCGCCCGACCAACACCAAGCTCTCTTCGAGAAGTTCACGCAGGCTGATGCTTCTACGACCCGCCGATACGGTGGCACCGGCCTCGGCCTCTCGATTAGTCGCCAGCTGGCGCAGTTGATGGGTGGGTCTATTGAGCTTGAAAGCCAGCTTGGTAGGGGGTCGACCTTCAAGGTAACCTTGTCGCTCCCCCGCCTCGGCGACGAAGCCCGGAGCGAAGGCGCCGAGGCGGCTCCGGTCGCCGAAGCCCCTCAAGATTTACCCCGGCTTCGCGTTCTCGCGGCAGAGGACAACGAGATCAACCAGCTCGTACTGCGGACGTTGCTTCAGCAGGTGGGGATCGAGCTCGTGATCGTGAACGATGGCCGTCAGGCCGTCGAGGCCTGCAATACCGAGACCTGGGATCTCGTCCTCATGGACGTTCAGATGCCGGTGATGGACGGCATCACTGCTGCACGAACCATCCGTTCGGGAGAAGCGATCTCAGGGCGGCTCCGTACTCCGATCGTCGCTCTCACTGCAAACGTCATGACACATCAGGTCGAGGAATACTTCCAGGCTGGAATGGATGCTGTAGCGGCAAAGCCAATCGAACTGGCGAAACTGCTTGAGGCTATAGACATAGCTCTAGCAGAACAACCGGCGGTGGAGGTAGAGACGGTCGCAGATTCCCACCTCAAAGCCGCGGTGACCAGACCTTAGGCGTTCGGAAAAGGGCGCTTCAGTCTTATGTGTATAGCACGTCGCGTTTGGCGCCTTGATTGTGGCCGTCGTGGCTGGGGCAGGGTTTGCCCTCTTTTTAGGACATCCCACCGGCGCGCCGGTCGCGCAAGTAGGTGGCAGCAGACAACTGTGTGCCGTGTTAGATGCCGCTCGGAGCGCTTTCTGCAATTCGCGGACGCCTATAAACGTTGGCCAATCGTCGTACGATGAAGCAACCGGGCGTGACCCTCGTATCCTCCCGTGGCGCGGTGAAGCACCGACCGGTTGTCCCACATCACGACCATGCCCGGTTGCCAGTCCTGCGCGTAAACGAACCGGTCCTGCGTCTGCCATGCGTGGACCTCGCCTAAAAGCGCGTCCCCATCGTCCGCGCCCTCCAGCGCAATGATGTATCCGGCGCAGCCGAACAGCCCTTGGCGAGCGGTTTCGGGATGGCGTCGGACGAAGGGATGGCGCTGGACCGCCTCGGCATCATCCGAGGCAACGATAACCATGCTGCGACCCTTGTCCTGCGCACCGTAGAATCCGGTGGGTGCGTAGCCCCGCCGCGCCGAGTGGATTGCGGTGATCCCGTTCAATCGCGTCCGCATTGACGCGGGCATCTCCTCGAGCGCCTTGTGCTGGTTGGAGAACAGTGTCGCGCCCCCTAGCGGCGGCACCACTATCGCATGGAGCACCGTTCCTGCGGGAGGTGTCGCCTGGAAACTCCAGTCGCTGTGCCATGCCTCGGCAAAGATCGGTGTGGTTTCATCCGCGTTCCTCTTCACGGCGATGATGTGGTCCCGCCCCTCAATTGGAGCGATGTACGGATCATGGCCGAACGGACCGAAAGTGAGTGTGAACCGCTCAAGATCGTCGTCGTCAATTACTTGATCAGGGAAGGAAAGAACGTGATGTTCGAGCCAGACTGCACGAAGGCGTCCGGCCACCTCCGCATTGATCGGGAGGGCAAGATCGACTCCCGTGACGCGTGCTCCGCAGGCGCCGCCGCTTGGCGTGACGATGATAGTCATGCGTGGCTTCCCATGAATAGGCCTCGATAGTCCGCTCCAGTGAAGTGCCGACTGCCGCCTAGTCCATACGCTAGTTGCCGAGCGAATTGGTGGACATGAGAAACTATTAGTGGATTGGTAGTGAATGTATTCCGACCCAAGGACAGCCGCTCCCCTTCACCATCGGACCTGTCAGCACAGTTCGGCGGTATTTCTCAAGCACAGTCTCCCACCAGAGAATTGGCGACGCCGGTGTCGCCCTCGATGGTGATGAACATCACACCCTGGCCGGGCCGGGCTGCCGACCGACCCGCACCAGCCTTGCAGTCTTGAGACGACGCCCCTCCCTTAGGTCCCATGTGGAAGTGAGGCGCCCTGCAGGCAGCGGCCGTGCCGACCTTGGCCCTGTTCAATGGAATTTCGAAATGGCGACGCCTAGAGTGGCGCCGGTAGCCAACGGAAAGAGGTTCGCAAAGTGGTCATGGCCGAGGATCGCATCTTCGACGAGCTTCTGTATGCGATTGCTGAGTGCGATGCCGAACGCGCGTTCCGCCTGATCGAGCGCAGCCCTAGGCTTGCGACCGCAAGCGCTGAAGGCGGTGCGACCAGAGAGTTCCCAGCGCCACATTTCCTGGAGGCGGTCCACCACTACGTTTATGCGGGCGATACAGCCCTTCACATCGCCGCCGCCGCCCACCGCCCCGATATCGCACGTCGCCTTATCGACCTGGGCGCAGACGTGCGAGCGAGGAACCGCAGGGGGGCCGAGCCGGTCCACTACGCCTCCGATGGTTCGCCGGACTCACCAAGCTGGAACCCAGGGCGTCAGGCCGCGACCATTGCCTATCTGATTAAAGCGGGCGCTGATCCCAACGCCATAAACCAGGACGGCGCTACGCCGCTCCACCGAGCGGTACGGACTAGGTCTGCAGCCGCCGTCCGCGCCCTGCTCGAAGGTGGCGGCGATCCGCGCCGCCCGAACAAGAGCGGCTCCACCCCGGCGCGGCTCGCCACCATCACGACAGGCCGAAGCGGCAGCGGATCGGCGGAGGCCAAGTCCCAACAAGCTGAGATCGTAAGCCTGCTCGAGCCATACGGAGACGTGGCTTAGCAACGCGGCTGTTCAGACCTGAAGCGGGCCTTGCTGACGTCCGTTCAGGAGGCCCCGGTCGATCTATCCACCCGACTTTTCGGCGGAATCGATGGAAAGTGGACCCAGCAACAGCAGCACTAAACCTTCGGCGATCATCGCCCCGATGCCAGATGACGCGCCGGTGACGAGCGCGACTCGCCCTTTAGGGGAGAGCCGATTATTTATAATGCAATTCTAGGTGAAGGGCGGACGGGCGGAGATGAACGCGCGCGATTGGGCCGGAAGCTAGCGGTTCATGTAGGCGTCCAGGGTGTGGTGGTAGTGACGGATACGGCTTTCTTGGTAGCGACCGAGGGTGACGCCGGGCTTTTTCGACGCGCGCAGGCCGCGCTGGATGCGCTTCAGGTTTTCCGTGTCTTGGTCCGCGACCACGGCCGCGGAGCCAAGCTCCGGCGCGTTTGACCAAGGCTCGTCTTCACCCAACCAGGTGATCGAGGCGGGGTCTGGGTGGCTCCCGTCCTCGCGTTTCGAGAACAGGAACATGATCTCCATGATCGAGCGTTCGGGATCGTCGCCTAGCGGCCGGAAGCGATAGGTGATGGGGAGCGCCTGGCCGCCCCACGGAACCATGTTGGGAAAGAGCAGGTACTCGATAAGGTCCAGGGATTCGGAATCCGAAAGGGCCGACATATCCCGTCCCGACGCCTTGGTGATCTTCTCGCGGGCCCGCTGAGCCAGCTTGGCGCGAGCATCCTGCGAAGACGTCGCTTCTATGGGCGCGCCGCCGTAGAAGGGGACGTCCCTGCGAATGTGTTTGATCGTGACATCATGGTGCAGGTCGGCTTGGCTGGGGCTGGCTACGCCCTGAACGGCGATCATCCGGTTCACGTGATGGACGCCCGGCCAGACATCGTATTGTGTATTCTCGTCGCCGTAATATCCCAGCACCTGCGGATGCGCCTGAGGCACATGGTAGCTTTCGATGAAGGCTTCCATGGCCAGCTTCCAATTGCACGGCATGATCTTGGCCACGTGCGCGGCCTTGTAGCGGTCCTCCAAGGCGAAGGCCTCGAAATGTTCGGGCAGGATTTCCAGATAGGTCTGGAGCGGTTCGCATGCCGGATCGAAGTTGATAAAGACGAAGCCGCCCCAAAGTCCGACCTTCGCCTCGGGCAGGCAGGCCTTGACGTGGTCCACCTGCGGGAAATCCCACGCACCGGGTAGGGCTGTAAGCTTGCCGTCCAGGTTCCAGGTCCAACCGTGGAAGGGACACTTGAACTGCTTAACGCTGCCGCCCGAGGTCCGGAGTTGAGTGCCTCGGTGCAGGCACGAATTCACATAGGCGCGAACTTCGGTTGGGCTTGAGCGCACCACAATCAGCGAGTCATGGACGATCTCATAGATAACGTGGTCGCCGACATTGGGGATCTCCTCGATCCGGCAGGCCGGTTGCCAGGTTTTGCGCCAGACCTTCTCAACCTCCTGGTCGTGCCAAGCTTTGGAGAAATAGCGTTCGATATCAACGTCGCCCTCGCCGAGACCTGTTGCAGGCGATTCGTTCAGCATGACCGCCGGGGCAAGATTGACGTCTCTCGCTAACACCTCCTGCACCGAAGGGCCGGGACGTCCCTGAAGAATGACCGTGGTCATCGCTGATCCTCCTTGCACGCTGCCTGTTCTACAGGTGACGATCCAGCCTTTCATAGTTACATTCACTATGCAATCAATCAGGGGCGTGTTAGCTCGGGTGCGGGGTCAAGGTGCACTCTGGGCTCAGGGTTAGAAAATACTCATGAATACAGTGCATAGCGACTTAATTCGCCTGGGGTCTGCCCACCTTCTCACCCTAAAGCTCGATGTCGCGTTCAGAGCTATGCTCAATATTGGCGCGACACCCCAAGGGCGGCGGCGCATCGCTCCGATCCTCGGTGGGAGCTTTGAGGGCGACCGACTAAGCGGGCAAGTGCTCCCTGGAGGCGCAGACTGGGTGATCAACCGGGCCGACGGCCCCATGGTGATCGACGTTCGGATGGCCTTGAAAACGACCGATCTAGCATTGATTTACTGCACTTATCAGGGAGTATTCCGAGCGTCACAGGAGGTGATGGCGCGCTTCAACCGCGGCGAAATTCTGGAGCCGCAGGAGTATCAGCTCCGCACCGTAGTTCGCTTTGAAACCGGAGCTGAGCCCTATCGGTGGCTTAATGACACCCTCTGCATCGGCGTCGGACAGCAGACCCCCGAAGGGCCAATCTACCGGGTTTTCGAAGTACTGTAGATTAGCCAGTGTCGGGCCTCATGGACCTAAATCGAGCCGCAGCGCCGGCAAGCGACCCATCTAATCCCGCGGCCATAGCTGCAGTGCTGGTCGCATCGCGCCAAGCAGCGGATGCGGTCTGCGACAGGTGGTCGCTGCTCGTCGTGCTTGCGGCCTTGCAGGGCGCACGCCGGTTCAGCGATCTGACAGAATGCACAGGGATGGGCAGCCGTCTTCTTGCCGTCCGGCTGAAAAGCCTCGAAGGGATCGGGATGATCATCTCTGTGCCGTACAGCATACGCCCCTTGCGCCATGAATACCGCCTTACGCCAATGGGCGAAGCGCTATCGGAGGTGATGTCCCAGATGCTCCGATGGGAGCGCAACTGGGACGCTAGCGCGCTATTGACATCCACGCGTGCGCTGGGATGTAGGGCGTGCGGTGATAGTCTGACGGCAAGGGATATCATCCTGAAGCTAAGCCGGGCAGAGCTTCAGAGAGCGCCGCAGAGGCTGACCAGCCACAGGCGCTCCACGATCGACAGCCGAGTTGAAGGGGGCAAGGCTACACCTTTAGGGGCTAGCCTCGACATCTTCGGTGACAAGTGGGGGATCGAGATCCTGCTCTGCGCCTTCTTCCGCGTTCACCGCTTCAACGCTTTTCGACAACACACCGGTATCGCCGCCAACATCCTGTCGGACCGGCTCGCACGCTTGACAGCCCACGGCGTCCTCGCGTGCGCTCGCTCCGACGCGCCCGGATACCGCCTGACCGAGAAGGGCGTAGATCTCTACGGCGCTATCGTGGCGATCCAGGACTGGGCCGACGTCTGGCTGAAGGATCGCTACCGCTCCCCGGTCAAGCTCGTTCACAAGGCGTGCGGGCAGGTGTTCCATCCCGCGCGTTCCGACACAAACGTTGCCTTGACGCCGCCTTTGCGCCCTTTGCGCCAGTTATAACCAGGAGGTCGTCATGACCCAGTCCCGTGAAGTTCATCTTGTCCGCCGTCCGAATGGCGCCCCGGCTCAAGACGACTTTGCTATAGTGCAAGTCGATACGCAGGATGCGAAGGACGGCGAGATCCAGGTGCAGAACCTGATCCTTTCCGTCGATCCCTATATGCGCCCCCGGCTCAACGCCGATCAGCCGTTCGGCGTCCCGATGATCGGCGGCGGCATCGGTCGGGTCATCCAGTCCTACAGTCCGAAGTTCGCGGTGGGAGACCTTGTGCGTCACGGGGCTGGATTCCAAGAGATGTTCGTCTCGGCCGGACAAGGGGTGTCAGTTCTCCAAAAGGACCCCGAGATACCACTAACGGTGTACATGCACGCTCTCGGCGGCACGGGGATCACAGCGTATGGCGGGCTTCTGGAGACAGGTAAGCTAAAGGAAGGCGAACAAGTTTTTGTCTCCACCGCTGGTGGCGCGGTGGGGTCGGTTGCTGCGCAAATTGCTAAGGCGCGCGGCTGTTATGTAGTCGGATCGACAGGATCGGACGACAAAGCGAAGTGGTTGAAAGAGGCAGCCGGGCTCGACGCCGTTATCAACTATAAGACCCAGCCGCTAGTCCGGGCGCTCGCAGACGCCACGCCTAAGGGACTCGACGTCTACTTCGAGAACGTAGGCGGAGCCCATCTTGACGCGGCTTTAGCGCGCATGAACCTTCACGGGCGCATCCCCGTTTGCGGCATGATCTCCACCTATAACGGCGGCGGGGACGGCGTGCGCCATCTCTCCAACCTGATCTACAAGCGTATTCGAATGGAGGGATTTGTCGCCAGCGACTTTGCGCACCTTCATTCCACCTTCACCGCCGACATGACCGCCTGGCTAAAGAGCGGCCGGGTCAAATATCAAGAGACGGTTTTTGACGGATTCGAACGAGCACCGGAGGGCCTGATCGGTCTGTTCCAAGGCCTTAACGCTGGAAAGATGCTGATCAGGATCGCGGAGTAGGGCTTATCACCGCGAGTGCACTGTCGCTTCGGAACGTGGAGACTGATCCACGAGCGTGGATCGACGCTGCCACGAGACTGTGCGGTTCTGGTGGAACCGGTTCGGGCCGTTGTTCGCCTCCGAAATCCGTAGGGAGCGGGTGGAGGATGAGCCAGAGCGGCGCGAACCGCTGCTATTCCGCCTGAGATAGGGGCTGCCGCATATCTGGTCCCTCTTTGTAGTGTGGGGCCATTGGCGGCTGATACCGCTCTTTTGGGAGTAACGCCGGGAATTTGGCTCAAATCTTCGTCGCAAAATTCACGGCGTTCCGAAACCAAAAACGCACCACTTGCTGTCTGCGCGAAACCTCCAAAATCACCCGATGCCCAATTCGCAACCCTTCCGGTTGGATTGATTTTCCAGAAGCTGGGGCCCAAAAGGCAATATTCTCCCGTTAAGCGTCCCGCTTCAATCTGACTTGGTTGGGTTTGAAGTAACCGGGGCCGCGAGGCGATAAGGGAGGCCCTCACACGCGTCAGGATCGTTCGCGAACTGCGCGCAATTGTTCCAGACTCAAAGAAATTGGCTCAAGCGATTTGATGCATTGGCGGCGAAACCTCGCCACGACCCGCAGTATGAGGAGGCTATCACTCCGGCGATAGAGGTCTAGAACTTGGTCGCGGCGCTTGCCAGAAGGCCAAGCAGGGCGCTGGTCACGGCGGGATTACTGGCGCCGCTGTCTATGCGACGGCCAATGTCGCCTAGGTTAGGCGACAATACCGAGAAACGTGACTACCAGCCCCACCGCGACCGGGATATTGCCCCACCATTCCAAAGGCCGGGCGGGCTCATCCATCCGGTCGAACACCCCGGCCGCGCGGGTGGAAGTTGCGAAACCCCCCTCCGTTTAAAAGTAGGCTGCGATAATTGGGCCAGCCCAGAACCAGCGCAGCCGGCGCGGACGAGGCGCTACCGAACTCAGCGCGCGTTGGCGAGGAGGGGCGTTGAGGTCAGGTGTTCGGCTAGGAACCAGACCTGAAGCTCATTGGTGCGCACGACCTCGGAAATCAAAAGATCGTTGGTTCCTTCGTCGCCCGCATCGGAGGCCTGGTCGGCCGACTCGCGAGAATAGGTCAGGATCAGTTCGTGCGCCTTCAGAAGACGGGACAGTTGCGTCGGCACGTCTTCCCGGCCTTTCGGCGGACGTGCGATACGGGTGGCTTCGGCCACGTCTGGCGCCATGGCCAGCGAGATGCCGCCCAGCGTCATGATCCGCTCGGCAATGGTGTCAACCAAGGCCGCCTGCTCCTCGTAGTGCTTATCCAGCAGGAGGTGCAGGGCATAGAAGGTGGCGCCCGAGACCTGCCAGTGGTGCTTCTTGTAGAGGTCCCGGATGGTGATGGTGTCGGCCAAAACCTGGTTCAGCGCAGCGACGCTGGCGCTCCGTGCGTTGTCCTCAAGCCCGAGCGGAAGATCCTTCAGCGTGCCGAACTTCTGAATTTCGTTGGAAGGAATATCGTAGTCCGGTTGTGCGACGTCGAGCTTGGTCTTCGTGGTCATAGTCGTCTCCTGCAAATCGCCGCCGACCCGGACGGGCCGAAGCTTGGTCCTGATGCTTGCGGGGCAAACGTCGCGCCGCCGCCAAGGTTCCTAAGCTCGTGCATCCAGAGCAAAGGCGATACGCACCCTATCAAGGCGTTCGAGCTTGTCGTTGAACGGGGCCCAGTCGTCCCCGTTTGCAATAGCCGCCCAGATCGCTTCGATCTCGTCGTACAGCAGGCTTTCAGGCTCCCTCATGGTGAAATAGTTGTCTTGCAGCCGATCAGGCCGATCAGCGGGGTGAGCGGCGAGGCGGGTTCGGAAATCGTGAAAGACCTCCGTTCGGTAAAGCTCCGCACGGGGTCCTGTCATCGCCCGCGCCTCGGATACTCCTCCGCCGAACCAGTCGAAGAAAAAGGGCTCCCACCCCAAAGCCGCTCCACCCTCAGCCAAGGCGCGGAACACGGCGTTCACCAGTTCGAGGTCGACGTCTTCATCCAGCGGCAGAAGACCCAGCCGCGCCAGCATTGCGTGGCTTAACTCACGACGATAGGCCGCGCCGAACCCCGAGAGCGCTCCGGTGATGGGCGCTTCGTCGGCTATGAGGGTCATGCAGGCCGCAAGCTGTTTCAGGTTCCAGAACACCGCTTCGGGCTGGCGCCCGAAACTGTAGAGACCGGTCTGGTCGAAATAGGCGGCCACAAAGTTGGGATCGTTTTGCGGCAGGAAGCGGTAGGGACCGTAGTCGAAACTCTCGCCATTGATGTTCATATTGTCGGTGTTGAGCACCCCGTGCACGAACCCTGCCGCCATCCAGCGGGCCAGCATTCGCGCTGTGCGATCTGCGACAGCCTCCAACAGCGCGGGCGCCCGCGCTGCGCCGTTGAAATCCAAGAGATCTGGGTAATAGGTCTCCACCACATGATCGATGAGCGTGGTCATCAGGTCGGCGCGGCTTAAGAAGGCCAGCCGCTGGAAGGTCCCGAAACGGATATGGCTGTGCGACAGCCGGGTTAGCACCGCGCCGCGCGTTGGGGACGGTTCATCGCTCCGCTCCAGCGCTTCGCCGGTCTCGACCAGGGAAAAACTTTTGGAGGTCGGAACCCCCAGCGCCTCCAGCATGGCGGTGGCCAGCACCTCGCGTACCCCGCCCTTTAGCGTCAACCGACCGTCGCCGCGCCGCGACCATGGAGTCTGTCCCGAACCCTTGGTTCCAAGGTCCAGCAGACGGTCCGTTCCCGCCTCGCGAAGTTGGGCGAACAGAAAGCCTCGTCCGTCACCGAGATCGGGATTATAGGTCCGGAACTGATGGCCATGGTAGCGCATCGCCAGAGGCCCCGGCTGATTGTCCGGCAGAGGCTCGAACTGGGCGAAGGCGGCCAGCCACGCTTCATCCGAGAGCGCGTTCAGCCCGACCTTCGCTGCCCAGCGGCTGTTGCGATAGCGAAGCGTAGCCTCAGGAAACGGGGCGGGTGTTACCGCGTCGGCGAACTCGACTCCCAGGTTCAGGAACCGGGGGTCAGGGCGATAATCGGCATCTACGCTCATGCCGATCAATTGGACACAGTGGAGCAAATGAGCAAGGCGGCGAGCCTCATAGGCTCGCCGCCTTCCACAAATTGGATAAGCTCAGAACTTCTTGCTGACGCCGATCTTGAACTCGCGACCCAGGGGATTCCCGGTGAAGGGATCGTAGTTCAGGTCAAGACGGGCGAAGGAAGGGTCCTGATCCGCAATATTGATGATCGAAGCGGTAAGGGTGGTCTTCCAGGGGAGGAAGACCCGATAAGCGAGATCGACTGTTAGGTTGCTGTCGATCGTCTTTCCATTGCTGATCACCGTGTTGTTGGTGTTGGGTGTGGCGATGAACGGCGTGGTCCGCTGGTCGGTGTAGCTATCGATGTAGTGGGCGGTGACGCGCAGGTTGTGTGGGCCGCGCGTATATTCGGCGTAGAAATCGCCCTTGAACTTGGGAATGGGCACGACAGTCGTCTGGTAGTTCAACGTGCCCGCGGCGTCGAACGCTGGGGAGACGGTGATACCTTCCACGCTAGTGGCGCCGACCTTGTATTCGATCACATAGGTCAGGTTGGTGCCTAGCGTAAGGGAGCCGTTGAAGAAGTCGGGAATACGGTAGTCAGCGTCGAAATCAATGCCATCGGTCTGCACCGCCGCCCCGTTTACAACCTGGGTGCGAAGCCTGGTGATCGTGGCGGGGCCGCAAGCGCCGTTGAAGGTGAAGCGCGAGACCAGCGCCGCGTATGACGGCGTGGCACAGTTGTTCGGCAACGCCGCGCCATTCGGGAACACGGCGTTGACTATACCTGATACGGGTTCGGCCACGATCGGATTGCCGAAGTCAAAGCGGTAGTAGTCGAGCGTGGCGTGGAAGCCCCACTTGCTGAAGATCAGGCCGAAGTTATAGGTCGTGGCGGTCTCAGGTTTCAGGTTTGGGTTGCCGAAGATATCAACCGCGCGGAACACGCCGAGAATGCTCTGCAGCGAAGTGACCGAATTGTTGACCAGGGCCGTGTCCGGCGGTCCGCGGAAAGTCGAGCCGACCGAACCACGCAGGGCTAGCCAGTCTGTGGCCTGGAAGCGCAGCGATCCTTTGGGATTGAAGGTCGATCCCACCGCGCCGCCGTAATCCTCGTAGCGCGCGGCGAAGCTGCCCTGCAGTTTGCTAGTGATGGGTAGGCTGAGTTCACCGAATCCAGCGATGACGTCATTGGTGACATCTGCAGGCGTGCCGACGCCTAGGAAGGCGAACGGTCCGTTTCGTGTCGAACCCGAACAGGTAGTGACGCCGAAGTCCGGCGTGTTGACACAGGGAGTGACCAGTGCGTTGCCGAGAGCGCTGTAGGAGGACAGGAAATAGGTCCTGCGGTATTGCCCGCCGAGTGCCCATTTCACCTCGCCGCCTGGCAGATTGATGCCCAGACCGCCGTTGAAGACGGCGTCAGCCACGAACAGACGCGATGTCTGTTTCGTGGACGACTTTTGGAAGAACCACTGGGTCAGGGCGGCGCTGTTTGCTACTGCGGGGTTGAACTGTGGGTTGGTCTGCCCCGTGATGGCGTTGCTGGCGACGGCAGTTGAGAAGGGATTGAAATAGAGACAGTTGTTCGCCCCGGGGGTGTTTGCGGCTACGTTGCAGTTCGGACCGCCAAGGCCGCGCAGGGCAAGCTCGAACCGATTGACCAGCGTGTCGTAACCGGTGCGAATCCCGCTCTCCTGGGAATAGGTCAGGGCGGTGTCGTAGTTGATCCCATGGACCAACTCGCCATTGAACCCTGCAGAAACCCGGAAAGCGTCGTAAGAGCGAGAGCCTACCGATCCCCTGTTGCCGAACAGCGGATTGCCGCCGAGAGCGTAGGGGCGAGCCGCAACCACGAACGCGCCGGTCACGCCGATGCCCGCGAAGGAGGGGTTCTTGGCGATGAAATCGATCAGGCCGGGGTTGGTCCCGGGCACGAAGTAGCGACCGGTAAAGGCTGCGCTCGGCTCCGCCTCCGCCGTCGGCGTGCTGAGCAGGGCGTAGGACGGCGAGGTGGCATATTCCGGCACATCGGTATGCGCGTAAAGGGCCTCGGCGTGGAACTTGGTCTTGTCGGTGATATCGACATTCAGCTCACCGTAAAGTTGAACGCGATCCTGCTTTTCGACCAGGTTGTCGAACTGGGTGAACTGGAAGTAGCAGACCGGCACCGCGCCACTGAAGCCAGCGAAACCGCCAAGCGTCGCGCATTGCGGATCGCGAAAGATCTGGCCGTTTGATAGATTGACGAAGGAACTCGGGTTGCCTGCCGCCGAATAGCCGCCCTCAGGGCTGTTCAGGAAAGGTTGGTTGATGAAGCTTCGATCCTTGGCCGCCAGCGTCGAGCGGTGTTGATAGCCTGCGGAGAGCAAAAGATTGGCCCGGTCGCCAGTCCAGCCGTAGGTGGCGCTAAAATTGTAATCGCCGTCCGATTTATTGACGTATTTGTAGTCGCCGCTTACCTCTAGGCCCTGCTGGTTCTTCTTGGTGATGAAGTTGACTACCCCGGCGATGGCGTCGGAGCCATAGGTCGCAGCCGCACCGTCTTTCAGAACCTCAATCCGGCCAATGGCGGCGGCGGGAATGATATTGGTATCGACGATGCCAGAGCCCGCTTCGGCAAGCGGATTGATCGCAAGGCGTCGACCGTTCAGGAGCACCAAGGTGCGCTGAGCCCCGAGGCCGCGCAGATTGACGCTGCCCGACCCTTCGGAGCCTTGCGCCCGGGCGTCGAACTGGTTGGTGTCGCCGAGCACGCCGTTGCTGATTGGCAAGGCCTTCAGAAGCTCAAGCGTGGTCGGAGAGCCCTGCTTCTGGATATCCTCCGCGCTGATAACAGCCACCGGAAGCGCCGAAGTCTTGACTCCGCGAATGAAAGATCCAGTCACGATAACTTCGGTCACAGGCGCCGCGTCGGCGCTCGTTCCGGTCGCTTGTGCGCTCGCCGAGCTCACGCCCGCGGTCAGGCACGCAACCGCCGCCATTGCAAGGGTTGAGCCCCCGCAGAGCCAATTCACTCTCGACATCTGTATCCTCCCTGCGCGTACCACCGTTATGCGTCAGCGGTTCCGCAACGGTAGGCTCGCAAGCGTCGCCTTGCAGAACAAGGGATTTTTCGCCGCTTGCGCAATCACATTGCGAGATCGCAATATTCGGTAGTTCGATTTCTTCGTTAATTCAGTCTTTTAACTGTCACGGTACCGCCTAGGTCGCGTCCTTTTGCCACAATTTGGACGATCCTTGTGACTTTGCCGCAACGGCCAGGAGGGACTGCGATCCAGCCGGAAAGGCGACGACAACGCATATTTTACCTACACCAGAGCGACCTTGAGCACGGCGGCAGTTTCCGCGATGGCGTCCGCTACCGCAGGCGAGACGTCCGCCATGGTGTAGAAGTCGTGCACCAGGGTTGCATACTCAATGTGCCTGGCCTTCACGCCCGCGGCGAGCAGCGCCAGTGAATAATCGCGCCCTTCATCTTTCAGAGGATCAAACCCGGCGGTGATGATCAGAGCTGGCGGAAGCCCGTTCAACGTCCAGTGATCGCCATAGGCTATGCGGGCGCCGTCAGGATGGTCGTGGGCGGCCAGCGACTTTTCGAACCAGGCCATCGCCTCCTTAGTCAGGAGCGGTCCATCCAAGTCGCGCCGCGATTGCGTGTCCGCGCTCATGGCCATGGCGGGGTAGAGCAGAAGCTGGAAGGCCAGCTTGCGCTCGGGGTCAGTTCGCATCTCGTGGCTGATGACCGCCGAGAGATTCCCGCCAGCGGAATCGCCGCCAACCGCGATCCGCGCAGGATCAAAGCCGATCTCGGCTGCGTGGTCGAAGGCCCATTTGACCGCCGCGAGGCCGTCATCGTGACTAGCGGGGAAGGGATGTTCGGGCGCCAGGCGATAATCCACAGACAGGACCCGCACGCCCGCTCCCGCCGCCAGCCTGCGGCAAAGTCCGTCGTGGGTGTCGAGATCGCCGATGACGAAGCCGCCGCCATGGAAATAGACCAGTCCCGCGCTCGCCGCCGCCGCGCCCGAGGGTGCATAGAGCCGGGCGTCGAGCGGGCCTTCCGCGCCCCCCACCTTCAGCTCTCGCACCGTCACATCCTTCGGCGCAGTCTGATCCTGCGCCATGCGCTGCATCCGATAGCCCGCGCGCACCATTTCGGCAGGCAGAACGTCAAGCGGAGGCATCCCCTCCGGCGGCTGATTGGCGTCGAGCATGGCCTGGATGTGAGGGTCGATCATGGGAGTCTCTCCAGACTAGACGAGGGTGACGCCGGCGGCGGCGGGGGTCTTGTAGAGGGCGTCCACCAAAACATGTCGGCGCTCCAGCGTGGCGCGCTGGTTCACATAGCCCTTGTCGGTGATCTCGCCCGCGTCGATGGAGGGCGGCTCGGTCATGACGGTGAAGCGGGCGATTCGGCGCGACGAGCCCCCCGATCCGGCGTTAAACTCCGCCAGCTTCTCCTTGACGTGGGCGGCCAGCCGTTCCAGCGGCGTGCCCTCTCCGCCTTCGAGGGTCAGCGCCTGCAGCATCGCCGCTGACGGCCAGAGAAGCGCGCTGACGAAAGGTTTGTCCTGACCGCAGATGATGGCGTCGGCCACATAAGGGGTGCAGGCGGCCACGACGTCGGGGCGTAGGGTGCCGACCGAGACCCAGGTGCCGCTGTCGAGCTTGAAGTCCTCCGTCACCCGCCCGTCGAACACCAGCCCCTGACCCGGATCGTTGTCGTCGATGAAACGGGCGGCGTCGCCGAGCTTGTAGAAGCCCTCCTCGTCGAAGGCGTCGGCGGTCTTTTTCGGATCGTTGTGATAGCCGGAAGTGACGGTGGGCCCCTTCACACGGACCTCGTACTTGGTCCCGTTCGGCACCAGTTTCAGGGTGATGCCGGGCAGGGGCAGACCGACGAGGCCCACGCGCTCGGTGATCCAGTGGGTGACGGTGATGCCCTGGGTTTCAGTGGCCCCGTACATGGTGGTCAGCGGCAACCGATGGCCAGTCTCGGCGATGGCGAGGGCCTGCATACGCCCATAAACGTCGTTGGACAGCGTCGCGCCGCCGTAGGCCATGTAGCGCATATTCTTGAAGAAGGAGGCGCGCAGCACCGGGTCCTTCTCCATCGCCTCGGCCAGCATGGAAAAGGCGATGGGGGCCGAGCCGAACACCGGCGGCGAGACCTCATACAAGTTCTTGATCGTGGTCTCGAACAGGCCCGGTACCGGCTTGCCTTCGTCGAGGTACAGGGTGCCTCCCGACCAGAGATTGCCGTTGAAGCCGATGTTGCCGGCGGAGATATGGCTCCATGGCATCCACTCTAGGCTTTCGGGATAATAGTCGGGGCCGGGGGTTTCGACCTCTTCGCGCAGGCCCTCCTGCCCGGAGATGACGGCGGCCATCATGCCGTGCGTCTGCGGGACGCCCTTGGGCATCCCCGTGGAACCAGAGGTGAACAGGTATTTGGCGACGGTGGCGTGGCCGAGCGTCTCACGCACCTTGGCGACTTCTGGGCTGGGTTCGGTGGCGGCGATATCGGCGAACGCCAGCGTGCCCGCGCCGCCATCGACGGTTACGAAGATGAGGTCGGGCGCGACAGAACGGAGGGTGTCGAACGCACGGGCGAACTGGGCTGAGTCCTGCGCGAACACGACCTTCGGTTTCACGGTTTCCCAAGCGTGCTTCAGCTTGGCGTGATCGGAGGAGATCAAAGAGTAGGCCGGACTGATCGGCGCGGCGGGGACGCCCGCGGCATACGCGCCCAGCGTCATCAGCGCGTGCTCGATGGAGTTGGGCGAGAGGATCAGGACGCTGTCCTTGGCCGTCAGTCCCTTGGCGAGCAGCCACGACGCGATGCCGTCGATGGCGCGGTCCGCCTCTCCGTAAGTCACCCGGCGCCAAGGGCCATGGACCGGTTCGCGCTGCTTGATGAAAGCCCGAGCCGGGTGCGCCGCCGCCTTTTCTGCGAGGAGATGAGTGATCGAGCGCGGCCCGGCGCCCGGGGCGTGGTTGGACCAGATCAGCACGCTCCCGTCCGTCCGCCGCTCCACCGAGGCGTCCGCCCCCTTCATGGGGAGGGGTTTGAACGGCGGCAGCGTAACTTTAGCGGCGTCAGGCGCAACGGCGCCGTCGGGCGGGGTCATTCGGTAGCTCCCTGAACTCGATCCGACCGCTCTTGTGGCGGTTCGTTAGTGCGTCCTTCGACACGGGCGCGAAGAGCGCCCTGCTCAGGATGACGATTGAAAGTGGAATTCAACAAACATTCGTCATGGTGAGCAGCGCTGTCTTCGCAGCGCGTGTCGAACCACGCAGTCCTTACTCCGCAGCCACCGCCGGTTTGGGCGCGTAGCCCAGCATGGCCTTCACTTCGAGGAACTCTGTGAAGGCGAAATCGCCCCATTCGCGTCCGTTGCCGCTCATCTTGTAGCCGCCGAAGGGCGCCATAAGGTCGCCCCCGCCGCCGTTGATCGACACCTGACCGGCGCGCAGCCTGGACGCCACGTCGCGCACCTTGGTCTGGTCAGTGCCCGAGACGTAGGCGGCGAGGCCGTATTCGGTGTCGTTGCCGACCTGAATGGCTTCATCCACCGTATCGTAGCCGAGGATAGCGACCACCGGGCCGAAGATTTCCTCCTTGGCGATGGTCATGTCGTTTGTGACGTTAGCGAAGACGGTGGGCTTTACGTAATAGCCCTTGGTCAGGCCTTCGGGACGATCCGGACCCCCGGTGACGAGAGTGGCGCCCTCCTCGATACCCTTCTTGATCAGGCCTTGAATCTTGTTCCACTGAACTTCGGAGACCACGGGCCCCATCTGGGCATTGCCCTTGGGGTCGCCGACGGTGTGGGCTTCAGCCGCCTCCTTGGCGATGGAGATCACCTCGTCCATCCGCTTGCCGGGGACCAGCATCCGCGTCGGGGCATTGCAGGACTGGCCGGAGTTCATCATCACCGAGCGGATCCCGCCTGTAACGGCGGATTTGAAGTCGGCGTCTTCCAGGATGATGTTGGGCGACTTGCCACCCAGTTCCTGCGCCACGCGCTTGACGGTAGGCGCGGCGGCCTTGGCCACCTCGATGCCCGCGCGGGTGGAGCCGGTGAAGGACACCATGTCCACGTCAGGGTGCGAGGAGATCGCCGCGCCGACGCCCGGGCCATCGCCGTTGACAAGGTTAAACACGCCCGCCGGAACGCCCGCCGCGTGCAGGATTTCCGCGAAGATATAGCCGGAGAAGGGCGCGACTTCCGATGGCTTCAGCACCATGGTGCAGCCGGTGGCGAGCGCTGGCGCGACCTTGCAGGCGATCTGGTTCACCGGCCAGTTCCACGGCGTGATGAAGCCGCAGACGCCGATGGGCTCCTTGACGATGCGGGTCGGGCCACGATCCTCGTCGAACTTGTAGTCCTTCAGCACCGCCATGGCAGTCTGCAGGTGCGCAACACCCATCGCTGCCTGAGCCCGCTGAGCGAGGGAGGCGGGAGCGCCCATTTCCTCGGTGATGGCGTCGGCCATATCGCCGTACCGCTTTTGGTACTCGGCGACGATACGGCCCATGATGTCGAGGCGCTCTTCCCGAGTGGTCAGCGACCAGGTAGCGAAAGCCTTGCGAGCGGCTTTCACAGCCTTGTCCACGTCGGCAGCGGCGCCGATGGAGATGTGACCGCACACGTCCTCGTTGGCCGGATTGATCACATCGAGAGTCTTGGGCGTGACGGGATCAACCCAGGCGCCGTCGATATAGAACTTGAGATATTCGCGCATGATGTTCTCCCTGACCTTCATCGGTCGCCCATTGGGGCCGTGTCGCGCGTGGCCGCGACCTCACGGGGAGTTATATTAGTGAACAGCGTTCAGGGACGTAAGGGGTAAAGGTGAAGGCGGCGGTCACGGCCGCGCGATTGCTAGCTCTTCGCCTCGTTGACCAGCCGCCCCATGGCGTCGAGATAGCTAACGAAAGCGGCGCGTCCGGCGTCGGTGAGACGCAGGCGGGTCAGGGGTTTCCTGCCGACGAAGCTCTTGTCCACCGCCACATAGCCCGCCTCTTCCAGCTTCCTCAGATGCACCGAGAGATTGCCGTCGGTGGTTTGCAGGCGACGCTTGATCTCGTTGAAGTCCGCAACCTCGGCGCTGGAAAGGAAGGCCATTATCCCCAGCCGCACGCGCCCGTGGATCACCTCGTCGATGTCCTCGATATCGAAGCCGTCCATCGCCGATCAGTTCCTGCCGTAGGATCTGCGCAGGAATATCAGCCCGGGCAGGAAGGCGAGAAGGATCAGGCCCGCGGCGTAGATCAGATAGTCCACGGGTTGGTTGATGAACCAGGCGGTGAGGATCGACGCGGCGAAGGAACCCCACGCGGTGATGTGCAGCCAGAGCTTGCGCGAAATCGTCGCCGCAGCCATCCAGGCCGCGCCGTAGAGTACGAAGATGATGCTGGGCGAGAAGTTGATCAGGGTCGCGGTCTGGGTACGCCAAGTCGCCGCCGCGATCGCCGCAAAGATGAAGAAGCAACCGATGCCGACGCCCTTCCAGACCAGGCCTGCAGATTGCGGCGAACCACTCGCCGGACCGCGCCGCAGCTTGGCCGCGATCAGCACCGCGACAAATAACAACATCGCCGCCAGCCACGCCAGATTCGACGCCACTCCGGTCGCCCCGAAACTGCCGGTCAGCGCTGCCCATTGAACCACGCTCGCGGCACCGAAGAGTCCGCCCGCCGCCATCAGTATGACGCTGCCGCCAACACCGTCGCCATCGCGGCCCGCTTCGGCCATCCCCTTCAGATAGGCTATGTCGTCACGAATGGTCTGCATATCGTCGGTCATGTCAGCCTCCTCGCCGTTGATGAGTATGATATGGGCTATATGCTTTGTGATGTAAAGTTCTTTTCTTAGAGCTTTATGGGCGGCTTGTAGGACAAACCGTTCAGGCATAGGCTCTTTCGTCAACCTTGGGAGGCGGCCATGTCTCGTGCATTGATTGTGTTGAGGTTTATGGGAGCGGCGCTCGGTTTAAGCGGTGCGCTCTGGGCCTCGGATGGGCTGGCGCAAGTCAGTGTCTTCAGCGGTTCAAGTCTCGCCAACGATTGCTCGGCGCTTGCCAGGCGCGGCGTCCCGGAACTGCGTGAGGCGATCAACATCTGCACGATCGCCATCGACCACGACAACCTGACTGGGCGCGATCTGGCGGGTACTTACGTCAACCGAGGGGTGTTGCACCTGCGTCGCGGCGACTGGCTGGACGCGCGGGTCGACTTCGATACCGCAACCTCCATTTCGCCTAAGATGGGCGAGGCGCTGATCAACCGCGGCGCCAGTTTCATCGCCCAGAAGCGCTGGGCGGAAGGCGTCTCCGACATCGACCGGGGCCTGACCCTGAGCCCCGAGGAACCTGAAAAGGCCTACTACAACCGCGCCATCGCCAAAGAGCATCTGGACGACATGAAGGGCGCCTATTTCGACTATCTGAAAGCTTCTGAACTTGCCCCCGCCTGGGCCGCGCCCAAGGCCGAGTTACAACGCTTCACCGTGGCGCAAAAGCCTGTTGGCTGAGGTTAGCTTTCAAGCCTGAAATACTCCGGAGAGCGCGCGCTTCTATGTGAGATGCTGCGGCAGGCGTCGAGGCGGAAGCCTCGCTTTTTGCCAATCGCGTCCACTGGGGGTTTCGATGATCCGTTTGTCCGTCTCGGCCGCTGCGCTTTGCGCTCTCGCACTGATCGCTCCATCGACAAGCTTCGCGCAGATGAAGTCCGACGCCCCAGCGGCAGCCGCTTCCTCGGAACGGCCCAGCCGTGGCGCGCGTGCCGCCGACGCGGGCAAGGCGCCGGACGAGCCAGGCCGGGGTGACCGCACCGACACCCAGCCCGCAGGCGATGCGCGCGCCGAACGCGCCCGCTCGGAAAAGCTTCAGGATGCCGACATCGCCTCCGCCCCCATCCGCGAGATCAGGCGCGTCAGCCGTCACTCGGCGGTGATCGGCGGGCGGCCCCTCGCCTATACGGCCACGGCTGGCACGCTGACTATTCGCGACGACGACGGCAAACCCACCGCCTCGATGTTCTACGTCGCCTACACCGCGGGAGGCGCCAACCGGCCCGTGACCTTCCTCTACAACGGCGGTCCCGGCTCCTCGACCCTATGGCTGCACATGGGATCGCTAGGTCCGGTGCGGGTGCGCACCGACAGTCCGCAATCGACCCACAATGCGCCTTATAACTACGCCGACAACAACGAGAGCCTGCTCGACAAGTCCGATCTCGTCTTCCTCGACGCCATCGGCGCGGGCTTTTCACGGCCCTTGGGCGACACCAAGCTGGAGAAGTTCTGGGGCACCGACCCGGACATCGACGCCTTCGCGCGCGGTGTCGAACGCTATCTGACAGCCAATCAGCGCTGGAACTCGCCCAAGTTCATCTTCGGCGAAAGCTATGGCACCACCCGCTCGGCGGGCCTGTCCTACCGATTGCAGGAAGACGGGGTGCAGCTCAACGGCGTTGTCCTCCTGTCATCGATCCTCAACTACGGGCGTCGCTCGCCTGGGTTCGATCAGGAGATTATCAACTACATCCCGACCTATGCGGCGGCGGCGGCCTATCACAACCGGTTGCAGCAAAAGCCCGCCGACCTGGATGCCTTCCTGCATCAGGCGCGCGAGTGGGCGCGTGGCCCCTACGCCGCCGCCCTCGCGAAGGGACAGGACCTCAGCCCCGTGGAGCGGCAGACCATCGCCGCGCAGTTGGCCGGCTACACGGGCCTGTCCCCCCAATATATTCTGGACAGCGATCTGCGCGTCGATCCCGGTCGCTTCCGCAAGGAGTTGCTGCGCGACCAGCGCCGGACTTTGGGCCGCTATGACAGCCGTTTCCTCGGCATCGACACCGACGCTGCTGGGGAGGGACAGGAGTACGATCCCTCCGACACCGGCATCACCGGCGCCTTCGTCTCGTCCTTCCACGACTATCTGGCTAGAGACCTCGGCTTCGAGACCGAGATGACCTATCGGCCCACCTACTATTCGGCTGGCGTGCAGTGGGACTTCAAGCACCGTTCGCCGGGCGCGAGGGGTCCAGGCGGGACAAACCAGGCGGATGTGGCGCTCGATCTATCGGCAGCCATGCGCCAGAATCCGAACCTTAAAGTCTATTCGCTGAACGGCATTTACGACATGGCGACGCCCATCTTCGGCACCGAATACGACCTCGGTCATATGCAGATCGACCCATCGCTGCGGCCCAACCTGCGTTTCGCCTATTACCCCTCCGGTCACATGGTCTACCTGAATCCGGATGCGCTGAAGTCAATGAAGGTGGATCTCGCCAGATTCTATGATGACGCTGCGCGCTAGGACTGCTCGGGGGTCTCGAAATCAGATCGACGCCAGTTGTCCGTAGACGGACTATTATAGTCGCGTGATGTTATAATTCTGTCATTGCAGTGTGACTTCGCCGTCACCCAGTTATCACAACAGCGTCGCGTCGCAGGTCTATCCGGTCTCCAGTCACAAGGAACCCCCGAGCGGGTTCGGACAAGCTGGGGATCATCATGAAAAATCGGAATGCCCTCCTTAGAGGAGCGGCGATGGGGGCCATGATGTTGGCCGTTGCGGGCGCCGCAAACGCCAAGCCCGTCAAACATCACGCCAAGCGAACCTATGGCGCCGCTCCGGTCGCCACGTATGCCGGCGGGTCTGAACTCGGTGAGCTACGCTCCGAAGTGCAAGCGCTGAGGGCCCAACTCGACGCCCAGGCGCAGAACCAGGCCGCCATTCAGGCGCAGGTCGCCCAGACCCAGGCGCAAACCGCCCAGATCGCCGCCGACGCTGAATCCGTTCAGGATCGTCTCGACAACGTCCCTGCACAAGTTCTGACCACCATCGGCGAGCTGCCCAAGGCCAAGCCCTCATGGGCTGAAAAGACCCAGATCACGGGCCGCGTCTATCTGGACGCTTCAAACATCGTGCAGAAGAACAATGGCCAGCGCGTCGCACCAAGCGGCGCGGCGGTCGATATCAAGCGCTTCTATCTGGGGGTCGATCACCAGTTCAACGACATCTATTCGGCGAACGTGACCACCGACTTCCAGTATGCGTCGAGCGCGCCCGCCGCCACCGGCAACGCCTCGACGATCGCCCAGACCGAACTCTACATCAAAAAGGCCTATCTTCAGGCCAAATACCTGCCCTGGTTCACGGTGCGCCTCGGCGCCGCCGACCTGCCATGGATTCCCTTCGTCGAAGACCTCTACGGCTATCGGTACGTCGAACAGACTCTGACCGACCGCACCAAGTTCGGCACGTCCGCCGATTGGGGCATTCACGCCTTCGGCTCGTTCGATCCAATTGGCGATCCCAAGACCGGCCCGGTGGTCAGCTATGCCGTCGCGGTGATCAACGGCACGGGCTATCGCTCGCCACCCGGCACCTCCAACGCGCCGCGCACCAACACGCTCGACGTTGAAGGACGTGTCAGCGTCAAATATATGGACTTCACGGCAGCGCTTGGCGGGTATCACGGTCGTTTGGGCGTGGACAAGGGCACGACCCTGAACGCGACCTACGGCCCAGTCGCCTTCCGCGACGCCAGCCGCTTCAACGCCCTTCTGGCCTACACCTCGGGCCCGATCCGCGCCGGAGTGGAATACTTCACCGCCACCAACTGGACCGCTGTGGGCAACCGCGTCACCGGCGATAAGGCGGACGGCTATTCGGTGTTCGGTTCCTACCAGTTCCAGCCTGAGTGGGGCGTGTTCGGGCGTTATGACTACGTCAAGCCGACCAAGACCACTGCGTCGACCAAGAAGGACAACTATTTCAACATCGGGCTCCAGTACGAGCCCGCAAAAATCGTAGACCTTTCGCTCGTCTACAAGCGAGACAAGGTAGACAACGGCACCTTCTCGACCGGCAACGGCACTATCGGCGCCACTGTTCTCGGCGGCAACGGAACCTACGACGAAGTCGGCCTGTTCGGCCAATATCGCTGGTAACCGCTAAGGTATTTCGGGGCCGGGGGCGAAAGTCCCGGCCCTTCCCTCATTCAAGGAGTCATCTCATGTTGACCAAACTCTTCGCCGCAATGGGCGCGGCGCTGCTGGTAAGTGGAGGCGCAGCTTCGGCGGCCGACCTGACTGGCGCGGGCGCGACCTTCCCCGCCCCAGTCTATGCCAAGTGGGCCGAAGCCTACAAAGCTCAAACCGGCACCGGCCTGAACTACCAGGCCATTGGCTCGGGCGGCGGCATCAAACAGATCAAGGCGCGGACTGTCGACTTCGGCGCGTCAGACAAGCCGCTGAAGCTGGACGCGCTGAATGAAGCCGGTCTGGTGCAGTTCCCTACCGTCATGGGCGGCGTGGTTCCCGTGGTGAACCTGCCCGGGATCGCGCCCGGCCAGATGCGCCTCACCGGGGCGGTGCTGGCCGACATCTATCTCGGCGACGTCAAGCGCTGGACTGACCCCCGCATCGCGGGCCTGAACCCCGGCGTGAAGTTGCCGAACCTGCCGATCACGGTGGTTCATCGTTCAGACGGTTCGGGCACCAGTTTCGTATTCACCTCGTACCTGTCGATGAAGAGCGGCGCCTGGGCGCAAAAGGTCGGCGGCAATGACGCGGTTGAATGGCCCACGGGGCAAGGCGGCAAGGGGAACGACGGTGTCTCCGCCTTCGTAAGGCAGACGGTCGGCTCGATTGGCTACGTCGAATACGCCTACGCTAAGCAGAACAAGCTGGCTTACACCCAGATGCAGACCCGCTCGGGCGTCTTCATCGAGCCGGTAGCCGCCAACTTCGCTGCCGCTGCCTCGCACGCCGACTGGACTCACGCGCCGGGCTATTATCTCCTGTTGCTGGATCAACCGGGCGCCACGTCCTGGCCGATTACCGCCGCAACCTTCATCCTGGTCTATAAGCAGCAAGCCGACGCCGCCAAAGGCGCCGCCGTGCTGAAGTTCTTTGACTGGGCTTACAAGGACGGCGACGCGCAGGCTGAAAAGCTGGACTATATCCCGCTTCCCGCAGCGGTGAAGGCGCAGGTCCGCAAGACGTGGGCGACACAGATCAAGGGCGCCAACGGACAGGCCGTCTATCAATCCCGATAGTCCAGATTTCCCTCCTACCTCTTCAAGGGCCGTCCGCGAGGGCGGCCCTTTCCCTTTGAGCGCGGGGCGTTTCGCGCTAAGGCCCGGCCTATGCTCGATGATCTCAAAGCCAACAACCGCAACTGGGCAGCGCGAAAACTTGCCGAGGACCCGGACTTCTTCGCGCGCCTGGTGGATCAACAGGCGCCGCAGTATTTGTGGATCGGATGCTCCGACAGCCGCGTGCCAGCCAACGAGATCATCGATCTAGCGCCCGGTGAAGTGTTCGTGCACCGCAACGTTGCCAACCTCGCCCCACCGCAGGACGCGAACTATCTGTCCGTGCTCCAGTTCGCTGTGGACGTGCTTAAGGTAAAACACATTATGGTGGTAGGCCACTACGGCTGCGGGGGAGTAGCGGCGGCGATCGATGGGCAACGCCGGGGTCTTGTGGATCACTGGCTGCATCCTATTCGTGAGCTGAACCACGAACACCGGCACGAGCTTGACGCCTTGCCCGATCACAAGGCGCGGCTGGACCGGCTCACCGAACTAAACGTGATCCAGCAGGTCAAGAATGTGGCCTCAGACGTTTTCGTGCAGGACGCCTGGACGCGGGGCCAACCCCTGTGTGTGCACGGATGGGTCTATTCCATCGCCACTGGCCTCGCCAACGACCTCAACGTCACCGTCTACGGCCCGGAAAGCATGGACCGCCTAGACTGACGCGCCCTCATTGGCCGGGATGATAGACCCGCTCAACGTGACCTTTCAGGTCGGAGGGATAGAAATACACGTCCCGCAAGGCCCCAGCAGCGTAGCGGCTGGCCTGATCGTTGAAATGCGGAGAGGCCGGATCGCCGCTCTCTCCGCCCGCCGTCACCGCTTTTGCACGGACCTTGGGGCCGAACTCGACCACGGCGACGAAGCTGTTGCCGCTCGTGCCATACCATTTCTTGGTGCCGGGATAGGCGTTCGCGCCGAACGAGGCCAGCGAGCCCCACACTGCGGAGGTGAAGCCCACAGGATTGCTCGCCGCCTTGTCGTCGAAGGGCTGGGCGATGTCGCCGTTGATACGCTGGAACCGGTTGATGTCGCCCCACGGCGTTTTCCAGTTTCCGAAATCGGCGGTGAGCCGGTTTGACGCCTCGGCCAGTGAACGCAGAAGCTGCTCGGGTGTAGCGCGCAGGTCGATATAGTCTTCCGTCATCATGCCCGCTTTCTTGGCCTCGCCTTCCAGCCTGTGGCGCAAATCTTCGCCCCAGAAAACGGCCAGCGACGTGGGGATGGACGCGACGCTCCAGCGCCGGTCCCAGCCGCGCAATAGGGCGACCTGATCCGCCGTCTTCGCTTTCAGGCCATCGCTCGAGGGCCGCTCGTCCCACGCGCGCACCAACGCCGGGATCGGTTTGTCGAACCAGGGCAAGGCAGGATCGTAGGCGGCGGCGATCAGGCCGGTCAGGGTGAAATCCTTGCGATCCTGTAGCACGCGCACGGCGTGGACGCCCCGCGCGGACTCGCCGCCGTTCTCCACATAGGCGGGATAGTCCTGCCGCTTGGGGCTCGACGGTCCCGCCGCCGTCCAGGGCCAGTTATTGGAATTGTAGAGCCAACCGCTTTTGGGATTGAGCAGGTGCGGAGCCTCATCCACCGCCAACAGCCCGGTCCACTCGGTGGCGGGATTGGAGCCGTCCACCGGATGTTTCCAGTCGAACCGGTCATCACGACGAGGAATGAAGTTGCCGTGGAAATAGGCGATCTCGCCATCGGCGTCGGCAAAGATGGTGTTGTTAGTGGAGTTAGCCTTGTACTCCATGGTGGCGCGGAAGCTCTTGTAGTCCCGCGCGCGGGTGCGAACGTAGGACTGGCTCAGCGCCTGCACCGGACGTTGCATCAGGCGGATCGCCACCCACTTGCCGTTCGCCGCGCGGATGATCGGACCGTGATGCGTGCGATAGACGGTGAAGGTCTTCGATCCCATGCCGTGATCAGTTTTGTAGGGGACCGCTATCCGGCTTTCCGTCACCGGACGTTCGCCGTCGCCGTATTTGTAGAAATAGCGCCCGCCACGTTTGACGACGGTCTCCAGATACTCGTCCACCGCGTCGACACCGCTGGAGGTGTGCATCCAGCCGACCCGGTCGTTGAAACCCTGGTAGATAAAGAACTGGCCCCAGGTGACGGCGCCATAGGCGTTCAGCCCTTGGTCGCTCGTCGCCTGCAACTCCGAGCGGAAGAAAAAAGAGGTGTGCGGATTGATGAGCAAGAGCGCGTGATGATCGACTGTGTTTGACGGGGCGATGGCCATGCCGTTGGAGCCGGTCGGTTCAGTGAAAGGTCCCTCTTCGGCTAGAACCATGGGCTGAACGGGCTCGGCAAGTGATTGGGCGCTCATGCCCTTGCCGTAGAAGGCTTCGAGGTCCTCTGGCTTGATCCGCTCTATATCGCCGCCAATACTGCCCTCGGGAAAGCTCAGCGCCATCCACGGCTCGAAATGGTGGATCACCCGCGGCTTCACCTCCGGGTGACGGTAGAGGTAGTAGTTCAACCCGTCCGCAAAACTGGTCATCAGGGCCTGTAGCCACGCCGGGCTGGCTGCATATTTCGCCTTCATGTCGGCGGGGTCGATGAAGAGTTTCTGGCGAAGGTCCTGCCAAATCTTCCCCCTGCCCTCTGCTTCGGCCAAGCGACCTTGGCTATTGAGGTAGTTCACCTCGATCCGGTTGAAGTCGTCTTCAGCCTGGGCGTAGAGCATCCCGAAAACCGCGTCGGCGTCGGTCTTGCCGTGGATGTGGGCGACGCCCCAGTCGTCGCGAGTAATGACGACATTGCGCGCCTCGGCCTCCCAGCGCGTAAGCTCGGCGGCAGGCTTGGCCAGACTGGAGAAAGGGAAGGCCAGAACGGCGGCCAGAATGAGCGGCGATGCAGATAGTTTCATAAGCGATCCGATCCCGCCAAACCGAAGACGCTTCTTACGAGCCAGCCGCGCCGCCAGGTCAGACGGGGTTCTTCCTCGGGCGTCCCCGTCCACGAGCGGGCGTGGTGGGCGCCGCCTTGGCCACCTTGGGCGCGCGCGGGCCTCGGTCGCCAGCTTTGCGTCCAAGCCCGATGCTCTTGGCCATGGCCGAGCGGGCGGCGGAGTAGGCGGGCGCGGTGGTCGGGTAGTCTGCGGCCAAGCCATACTTGGCCTTGTATTCCTGCGGGGTCAGACCGTTGGTGGTTAGATGACGCTTCAAGGTCTTGTAGGTCTTGCCGTCAATGAAACTGATCAGGCCGTTGTCGGTGATCGACTTGCGAATCTGCGCTGAAGTCGGTTTCGCGACCGTTGGTTCGGGAACGACTTCCGGCTGGCCAAGACTGTTGATGGCACTGCTAACAGTCTGAATAAGCAAAGGAAGGTCTTGCACCGCCACCTTGTTGTTGGCGACGAAGTTGGCGACGATCTGGCTTACCAGGACGATGGTTTCTGAGTCAGGCAAAGGAATCTCCAATAGAATTACGTCCTAAATACATCTGTTGCGGGTTTGTGCAAATGTTCGTTGCTTTACGCATGGTTCGCAACGCCGCCAGTCTTGATCGGATGGGCTCGCAACAGTCAGCTCGCCATACAATCCGAACGAAGCCCTCTCGCCAATGATGCAGTAGGTGCGCAGCACTTGCAGTCGCTTCGCCTCGGCGTCCATAGAAAGCCCTTCGTTGCAAGGTTGCAATGTTTCGCCGAGAACCGAAGCAAGGGTTAAAACACGCGGGGACGAGGGGACGTAGAGGTGGTGCGAGCCGGGGCTTTCCGTTTTCAGAAGTCCACCGCGAGACCTTTGCGTTCCCAGTCGCCGAAGCGGGTGGGCTCCAAGCCTCGGGGGCCGCCGCTCTCGCCCGTAGGCGTCCCGGGCGGCAGGGCGGCGCGGCGGAGGGCGGCTTCTTCCAATGCGCGGCGAGCGGCAGGCGACAGGACTTTACCGGGAGCGGCCCCCAGCGCCTCGATGGTCGGATCGATGGTGAGCGTGATGGAGCCTTGGTCGGTCATGGTGCTTGCCGTTTGCGTGCTTGCAGACGATGTAGGCGCGATGGTTCGCCCCGCCCAGCCCCCTTCACCCCCACGCCCGCCTCGTGCGGAAAGTTCGGGCCTCGCCGCCCGCCGGGCCGCCCTGACGCTGATAGATGCGGCGCTGGCCCGGCGCGGCGGCATGGAGGACGCGCCTGACGAGGATGTGTCCGGCCTTGAACCCCGCGACCGCGCCTTCGCCCGCGCGCTGGCGTTGGCGACGCTGCGTCACCTGGGGCCTATCGATCACGCCCTCGCGGCGCGAATGCATAAGGCGCCGCCGTCGCAGATCCAGCGCCTGCTGCGTCTGGGCGCGGCCCAGCTTCTGTTCCTGAACACCCCGCCCCATGCTGCGGTGGCGACGACGCTCGATCTCGCTGCGCCCGATCCTTCGGCCAAGCCCTTCACCAAGCTGATGAACGGGGTGCTGCGCGGGCTGGACCGTGAAAGGCCCGAAGTGAAGACCGAACAGTATGCGCCGGACTGGCTCTACGCTCGCTGGCGCGCGGCCTATGGGGAAGCGGGCGCGCAGGCAATCTGCATTCGGATTACTGAGGAGCCCCTCACCGACCTCAGCCTGAGAGGCGACAGGTTTGCCGAACCTCTGATCGCCGAACTGCCCGCTGAACGACTAACGGGTGGAAGCCTGCGCACTGACCGGCGGGGGGATGTGTCCACTTGGCCAGGTTTTGCCGAGGGCCAATGGTGGGTGCAGGACGCCGCCGCCGCCATCCCTGCGCGGCTCCTCAGGATTGAACCGGGCCAGACCGCGCTCGACCTCTGCGCCGCGCCGGGCGGTAAGACTATGCAATTGGTCGCCATGGGGGCAAGGGTCACGGCGCTCGACCGATCCGGCGAGCGGTTAGCGCGCGTGCGCGAGAACCTTGGCCGCATTGGCCTTGAGGCTGAAACCGTGACCGCGGACGCCGCAGCCTGGCGCGATGAGCGCACCTTCGACGCGGTGTTGCTGGACGCGCCCTGCTCAGCCACGGGCACCTTCCGCCGTCACCCTGACGTTCTCTGGACCGCCCGACCCGGCGACATCGCTTCGCTGGCGACGGTACAGGCCCGGTTGCTCGACGCAGCAGCGGATCGCACCCGCCCCGGAGGCCGCCTCGTCTACTGCGTCTGTTCACTGGAGCCCGAAGAAGGCGAAGCGCAGATAGAAGCAGGGCTGAAACGGCGGTCCGACCTCGCGCTCGACCCCGTGCAGCCGGGCGAAGGCGGCGCACCTGCAGAATGTGTCGCGGAACAAGGCTGGCTGCGCATATTGCCGAGCGTGGAGACGCCCAAGGGGGGCATGGACGGCTTCTTTATCGCCCGGTTTCGCAGGATCGCGTGAACCCATCCGTTCAGGCGGCGTTCAGAAGGCAAGTAACAAAGCTTAGCCACCGCAACCTCAAAGGGTGAGAACGTCATGATCCGCCTACCCAACCTGCGCAAGAACGCCACCGCCGTCGGCCTTGCGGCCCTCGCATCCACCAGCCTGATCGCCTGCGCCGAGGACTACGGCCCCGGCCCGCGCCACTACAGCCCCTACGAAGCGGGCGTCGTCTCGCACATTGACCGGGGGGTCGTGGTCGGCTTCCGCCCCATCGAGTTCGGCTCCAATGACACCGGCGGCGCTACCGTTGTCGGCGCGGTCGGCGGCGGCCTGATCGGCAACGCCGTCTCGCACGGTCGTGACCGGGGCCTCGCCACCGTGGGCGGCGCCATCGCGGGCGCCCTCGTGGGCCACGCCGTCGCCGACGGCAACCGCCGTCAGGGCTTCGCTTACACCATCCGCCTCGACCGGGACGGCCGCACCATCGAAGTGCCCCAGCTTGACGGTTCGCCCATCCCCAACGGCGTGCGCGTGAACGTGGTCTACGAAGGCGGACGGGCCCGGGTGGTTCCGGCGGACGGCGGTTATGGCCCCGCTCCGGAGGGTTACGGCCCGCCGCCGCCCCACTACTAGGCATAAGGCTTCCCTTCGGCGTTGAGGCGCTTTAGTCCTCCCGGACATGAGCGCCTTTCGCCCCATCATCGCCCCCTCGATCCTGGCCGCCGACTTCGCGCGTCTGGGCGAGGAGGCGCGGGCGGTGCAGGCGGCGGGAGCCGACTGGTTGCACATTGACGTGATGGACGGTCGCTTCGTGCCCAACATCACCATGGGGCCGGACATCGTGAAGGCGATCCGCCCGCACGTCTCCATACCCTTTGACGTGCACCTGATGATCGCCCCGGCCGATCCGCATTTGGAAGCCTTTCGCGCGGCAGGCGCCGACACCATCAGCGTACACCCTGAGAGCGGTCCGCACCTATCGCGCACCTTGCAGCGCATCCGGCAGCTTGGCGCCAAAGCCGGAGTAGTGCTTAATCCGGCCACTTCGCCCGAGGCGATTTCATCGGTTCTGGATGAGGTCGACCTGATCCTCGTGATGTCGGTCAACCCCGGCTTTGGCGGCCAGAGTTTCATGACGTCCCAGCTTCGCAAGATCGAGCGCCTGCGCGCCATGATCGACGCCTCGGGCCGCGACATCGTGCTGGAGGTGGACGGCGGCGTGACGCCTGCAAACATTCGCCAATGCGTAGAAGCGGGCGCCACCGCCTTGGTCGCGGGCACGGCGGTGTTCAGAGGCGGCCCTTCCTCCTATGCCGCCAATATCCAGGCGCTGCGGGAGGCTTCGGCCCCCAGATGAGCCAGCGGCGTTCCGGGGCGCGGGCCCGGCCGATCGGATTGCTCCTGGAGGCGGCAAGGGAGAGCCTGCGCCGACAGCTTCGCTATGAATGGCGCGCCAGTCCGCTCTATCCTCTGACGCTAAACGGTCCGCGGCCCGAGGGCCTCGCAGCCGCTCCCCGAGATTTTCGCCCTCCCGAGCCAGATGAAGGTCGCGCGCTATTGCTGGGCCGGATGAACCTAGCCGGGGGGACGCTGGAGATTGGGCAGGGCGGCGATCCGTGGGACACCACCAGCCCCTCGCGCCGCTTCGCCGTCGAACTGCACCGCTTCGCCTGGCTGCCGGACCTTCTCGCCGTGACCGATCCTCGGTTTGGTGAGCGGTCGCTACGGGAGGCGCTGAGGCTATCGCTCGACTGGATCGAGATGTTCTCCGCTGTCACCCCCTTTTCCTGGGGCGCGGAGGTTCTGGAACGACGTGTGTTCAACCAGGCGTGCGGGATGCAGTCGTTGTTCGCCATCGCGTCGGAAGTAGAGCGTCGGAAGCTACTGAATAGCCTGGCCCGACAGGCGCGGCATTTGATGCGGATCGGAGACGGCCACGCCCGCGCCGCCGAGCGCGCTGTAGTCGTCGCCATCACAGGAGCCGCACTGGCGGGCAAGGCGGGAACGTCGTTGCTCACCCGGGCGCTCCCACGCGTAACGCGGGCCTTGAAGGTCGAAGTGTTGCCAGACGGCGGGGTGCGCACCCGTTCGCCGCAGCAGGCGCTGGAGCTTCTGCTCGACCTTCTGACCCTGGACGATGCGCTCTTGCAACGCGGCCTGGCGGCTCCCGCAGAAGTCTCCCGCGCCATCGACCGGCTGACCGGGGCGGTGCGCTTTTTCACCCTCGGCGATGGACGGCTGGGCGCCTTTCACGGGGGCGAGTCTGGTGAGGTCCGGCGGATCGAGGCGGCTGTGGCGCACGATGACGCTGAGCGGCGGGTTTACGGCTATGCGCCGCACTCCGGCTATCACCGGCTCGCGGGCCGTTCGGTGCAGGTGCTGATTGACGCCGCTCCGCCCTCCGAGGGGACCTGGAGCGCCGCCGCCTGCGGTCAGCCCGCCGCGCTGGAGATCGTCTGCGGCGCGGACCGGATGATCGTTAATTCCGGCTGGAGCATTGACGCACTGGCGCCCCAGGCCATGCGACTGGCGGCGGCGGCTTCCACCGCCAGCCTTGGCGAAGCTACTGCAGGCGCGCCCCTCGCCGGATTTGCGGCCAGGGCGCTCGGGCCCCGGCTGATCGGCGGCGCAGTCCGCGTGGATGCGCGCCGCAACGAGAACGAGACCGGGGTCTGGCTGGAGCTCACCCACGACGGCTGGGAGGCCGCGTTCGGCCTGCTGCACGAACGGCGGCTGTTCCTTGACCTGCGCCTGGATGAATTGCGCGGGGAGGATCGCTTTCGCCTCGCCGCCGAGACCCCCGGGCGTCGCAGCCCCCTTCCCAAAACGATGCGCCCCTATGCGCTCCGCTTTCATCTGGCCCCCGGCGTGAAGGTCTCCCTCGCCCGCGATCAGAGAAGCGCCCTCTTGCGCGGCCCGTCCAACAAGGGATGGTGGCTTCGCAACGACGCGCCCGAGGTGTCACTGGAACCGTCCGTTCATTTCGAGCAGGGTCAGCCCCGCCGGACGCTCCAGATCGTCCTGCGCGGGCAGGTGGGCCTCGATGGCGAAGCGCGGGTGCGATGGAAACTGACCCCGGTCGATCCAGCGGACTCCCCGCCGCCAAGGGCGCAGTCCCCATTCCCGTCGCCCGAGCCCGCCCCATGAGCGCCAGCCCAATTCGCCGGGATCGATGGACGCCGCGTCTCATCTATCTGCACGACCTCGCATGGGCGGCGGTGGTGATGATCGTCTGGCTGAAAATACGCTACCATTTCGAGCACAAGCCTTTCCCCGAAGGCTTGCTCGCCCGCTCCACCATCGCCTTCGTGCTGATCTGTGCTGTAGTGTTCCCGGCCTTTCGGCTGCACCGGGGCATCTGGCGCTACACCAGCCTGAACGACTTCTTCCGCGTGGCGCAGGCGGTGATCATCGCCAACCTGTTCCTGCTCCCGGCCTTGTTTCTGGGCAACCGGCTGATGGACTTCCCGCGCTCCACGATTCTGGTGATCGCGCCGGTGCTGACCTTTTGTCTTTACGCCGCGCGTGTGGTCCGCGAGGCGTGGATGCAGGGCGGGGTTGCGGCCGCCTTCCGGCTGGAAGACCGGACCTCTCCGCCCACCATCGTGGTGGGCGCTTTTCCGGCCGTCGCGGCCTATCTCGGGCGACGACGCAGGCTCCAGCGCCGCCGTGTTGTCGGCATAGTCTCTCTCGATGGCGAGCACGATGGTCGCACGATCCAGGGGGCGGAGGTGCTGGGCGACTTGCAAAGGTTGGGCGATCTGCTCAGCGCCCTCAAGGCGGCGGAGGGCCGAGCCCCCCAGGTGGTGCTGGTCGAACCCCGCCCGTCTCGCGCCCTGGTGGATCAGGTGATCGCGGCGGCGGCGCGTTCGGGTGCGACTGTGGCGAGACTTCGCGGCGAAGGCGGTCAGGCAGCGCTTCAGCCCATGCAGGCGGCGGATTTGCTTGATCGCCCTCCTCGCGGCCTCGACGCCGCCCTGGCCAGAAGCCTGATCTTTGGCAAGCGCGTGCTGGTCACGGGCGCGGGGGGCACCATAGGCTCGGAACTGACCCGGCAGGTGCTGGCGCTTGGCCCCGCCCACGTCACCCTGTTCGACGCCTCCGAGTTCAATCTCTACGCCATCGATCAGGAACTGCGCGAGACGGGCGTCCCTCCGATCTGGCGCGCGGCGTTGGGGGATGTGCGCGACGTCAAGGGCCTCGAAGCCCTGTTCGCCACTGAGCACCCCGACGTGGTGCTTCACGCCGCCGCCCTCAAGCACGTGCCGCTGATGGAACAAAATCCGTGCGAAACGGTGCTCACCAACATCATAGGGGCGATCAATATCGCCAGGCTGGCGCGCGACCATACCGAGGCGCTGGTCTTCATCTCCACCGATAAGGCGGTCAATCCCACCAATGTCATGGGTGCGACCAAGCGCGTGGCCGAGCGGGCGGTGCAGGCTCTGACCAACGGCGGCAAGGTTCGGACGGCCGTCGTGCGCTTCGGCAATGTGCTGGGCTCGACCGGCTCGGTGGCTCCCCTGTTTGAGCGGCAGATCGCTGCGGGCGGCCCGATCACCCTGACCCACCCGGATGTGGAACGCTATTTCATGACCGCGCAGGAAGCCGCCAGCCTGGTGCTGCAGGCCGCCGCCCTACCGTCCGCAGACTTCGGCGATGCGGGACGAATCTATGTGCTGGATATGGGCGTGCCGGTGAAGATCGAGGCCTTGGCCCGCCAACTTATTTCCCTGCATGGCCTCGTTCCCGGCGAGGATATCGAGATTGTGCACACGGGGCTGCGGCCCGGTGAGAAGCTCTATGAGGAGATATTCTACGACGCCGAAACCGTGCAGCCGACCGGCGTGGACGGGGTGCTCGCCGCCATCGATGCGCGACCGGACTGGGCGTTGCTAGACGGGCCCATCGAGGCTCTGCGGCAAGCGGCGGAAGCCCGCGACGAAGCCCTCACGCTACGCCTGCTCACTGAACTGGAACCGGCCTTCACGCGAGCCTAGACCGTCTCTTCGCCGAAGGCCCCGTGCGGTTCGGCGCGGCCCATGGGGTCGGGGTGGATCAGGATGTCGGCGCCAGGGAAGGCGGCGATCAGGCGATCTTCCGCCGCGACGACGATGTGGTGGGCCTCCTCCAGTGTCTGATCGGGATCGAGATCCATGTGCATCTGCATATGCACGCTGGCGCCGACCGCCCGTGTCCGTAGCTCGTGCACACCCTTTACCTTCGGGTCCTCCAGGGCGCAGCGAACGATGGCGGCGCGCTCGGTCTCGTCAAGCTCCCGGTCCATCAGGTGGTCAGTCGAGTCGCGCAATACGCCGATGGCGCCCCACACCAGCCAGACCATGACGATCAGTCCCGCCGCCGCGTCGAAGCGCGGGTTGTGCAAGATCACCGTGAGACCGATGCCGATCAGGGCGGCGATGTTGGACCCGATGTCGGCGGTGTAGTGCGCCCGGTCGCCCTTGATGGCCACCGAGGTGGTGCGTCTCAGCACCCGGTTTTGCAGCATCACTAGGCCGACGGTCAGCACGGTCGAAATCGCCATGATCGCGGCCGCCCAGCCCTCCGCACTTACGGGCTTCGGGTCGATCAGACGCATGACGGCTTCCTTGCCGATCAGCGCCGCCGACGCGAAGATCAGTCCGGCCTGAAGCAGGGACGAGAAGGCTTCCGCCTTGCCATGGCCAAAGCGGTGCTCCGCATCAGGTGGGCTGACCGCGACACGCACAGCGACGAAGGTCGCCGCCGCCGCCACCACGTCGAGCGCCGAATCCGCCAGCGAGGCCAGGAGCGCTGTGGACCCCCCCGCGATCCATCCTGCCAACTTGAGACCCGTCAACACCAGCGCCACCATGACCGACAGAGCCGTGATCCGGGCGGTCAGCCGGGCGTGCTCAGCCAGATCGGCGCGCTGGCGGGGCGCGGCTGTCATACGGCGGCGATCATCGTGGCTGGTCTCGCGCCCGATCCCATCGGTTTCATGCCGAGATCGTGCATGAGGCTGGCGTCATCGGCCGCGCCGGGGAGAGGGGTGGTGAGAAGCTTGCCGCCGATGAACATGGAATTGGCGCCCGCGAGGAAACAGAGCGCCTGCAACTCCCGGCTCATCCCGTCGCGCCCGGCGGAAAGCCGCACCACCGACTTCGGACACACGAGCCGCGCAACGGCGACGGTGCGCACGAACTCCAGCCCGTCAAGGGACGGACTATCCCCGAGCGGTGTGCCGGGGATCGGCACCAGTTCGTTGATCGGAACCGAGCCGGGATGCTCGGGCAGCGTGGCGAGCGCGTGCAAGAGGCCCGCCCGAGCCTCCCGTGTCTCGCCCATGCCGACGATGCCGCCGCAACAGACCGAGACTCCCGCCTCGCGCACGTGCCCCAACGTCTCCAGCCGATCCGCATAGGTGCGGGTGGTGATAACCCGACCATAATCCTCGGGCGAGGTGTCGAGGTTGTGATTGTAATAGTCGAGGCCTGCTGTCTTCAGCGCCTTAGCCTGCTCGCCGGTCAGCATCCCGAGCGTAACGCAGGTCTCCAGACCCATGGCCTTTACGCCTGAGATCATGGCGGAGACGGCGGGTAGGTCACGGTCCTTCAGGTCGCGCCATGCGGCGCCCATGCAGAAGCGCTGCGCGCCGCCCGCCTTGGCTTCGGCGGCGGCGGCCAATACGGCGTCCACTGCCATGAGCTTTGTCGCCTTTAGTCCGGTGTCGAACTTGGCCGATTGGCTGCAGTAGCCGCAATCCTCCGCGCAACCACCGGTCTTTACCGACAAAAGCTGCGAAAGCTGGATTTCCGTAGGATCGAAATTGGCCCGGTGCACGCTGGCGGCGCGGAACATCAACTCCGTGAAGGGCAGGGCGAACAGCGCCTCCACCTCTCCTTGGGTCCAATCGTGGCGGGGCTGTGCAGGGTCAGGGGCGGGCAAGGGCGAACTCCACTGGGGACGCCGGTTGATTAGCATTCCTTCCGGACGCTGCCCACCGCCCCCGCAGAAAAGCGCGGCTGTTCATGTCTTGGCAAGGTTAACTTGGGGCTTCCTTAAACTGTCTTGAGCAAGATGGCCTCTCAACGAGTAGAGAGCCCAAGGTTCCATGAACTTTCCTTTCGCCCTGTCCCATCCGGTCGCCACTCGCCAGCCTGCTGCGCGCGCCGCCGTAGCCAAGCTGGGCCTGTCGACGGGCGGTTTCGGTCTCGGGGGAAAGCTCTCGAAAGGGCGCGCGTCCGCCGGTGAAGCCGAGGCTCACGCCGCAATCTGTGTGGCGATGGAAGCGGGGGTTCGCCTGATCGATACAGGTCCGTCGCATGGTAATGCGGAAGCGATAATCGGCGGCCTTCTGTCGCCTCGCGCGTCCGTTCGCCTTGTCACTCGCGCGGCGGCGCTGGCGATCGGCGTGGATCAGGTGGAGCAGCGGGCCCAAGCATCGCTGGAACGATTTGGCATGCCCAGCGCGGGCGCCATTCTGGCCGACGCCGCTGATCTTTTGACCGAGGGTGGACCGCTGCTCTGGGCCAGCCTGACCCGGCTCAAGGATGAGGGATACTTCGACTGTATCGGCATTTTTGTCGAGGCGCACGACGACGTGGTCGGGCTGGCGCGCCGCTTCAAACCGGATCTGCTCCAGGCCCCTGCAAGCCTTCTGGATCAGCGGTTGATCGTGAGTGGTGCACTGGCGAGCGTAGCGGCGCTCGGGATAGAGGTGCATCTGCGCTCGGTCTTCCTGCAAGGGCTGTTGTTCACACCGCGCGAGGGACTGAACCCCAAGCTGGCGGAGGCTGGCCCGCGCCTGTCGCGCATCCGCCGCATGATCGCCGAAGCCGGGGCCGATCCCCTGCAGGCCGCTCTGGCCTTCGCTCTCGGTCGGCCAGAGGCGTCGGCGGTGATTGTGGAAGCGAGTTCCGCCGCTGAGCTTAAGGCCGTGATCGCGGCGGCTTCGGCCCCTGCGCCGCAACTCGAGTGGTCAGCCCTGGCGCTGGACCACGCCGCCGCCCTCGACAGCGAGCGCCCGGCCCGGCGGTCGGCGGCGGCCTAAAAGGCTCGCGCCCGCCGCCAGCGGTCTGACCAACGTGTCGGCCACGCTCGCATAGGGCGCCTCGCCCGCTACCCCAAAGCTCACCTTCTGTCGCAGCGCCGGGATCACCAGCGTGCCGAACGCCCAATCGAAGATCGACGTCGCGTAGCCGAGGTTGCTGTCGAAATGGCGCGGGTCGGTTGAGTGATGAATCTGATGATGGGCGGGGCTGTGCACCAGCCGCCCCAGCCACCCCGTCGCCGCGACCCAGACGCCGGAATGGCGCAGATGATGGAAGGTGAGAAGGTGCAGCACCAAAAGGGCGTTGATCTGGAACAAAGTGAATGGTTCCGCTCCCTTGCCGAAGAGCCAGGCCATCACACCGAAAACGCTCCCCGTCGAGAGGGTTAGCACATTGGCGAAGGCGATAAACTCGATGGGGTGCTGGCGCCATTCGGTTAGCGGCGTCATCACCTCCGCGGAGTGATGCACTTTGTGAAGCTCCCACATCACTGGAACCTTGTGGAAGGCATAGTGCAGCGCCCAGTAGCCGAACTCCAGCGCCAGCACTTGCAGTAGCGTTGTCGCGCCACCCACGATCCAGTGCGGCGTCGCGAGGGTAGGAGATTGTCCGAACAGGGCGGTCAGTGCGCCGCTAGCCCCCGCCTGCCACGCCTCGCTCGACCCCTCGAACAGACCGTAGCCGATCAGAATCAGCACTCCGTGCAGCAGGTATAGTTGCAGATCGAGCAGGGTTGAATGGTGCGTCCAGAGCTCGCGTGAGCCGAGGAGGCGCAGGAAACTGCGCGCGCGCAGACCTTTCCGTTTACGCCGACGCCACAACATGACCCCGAGCGCGAACACCAGCCCACCCGCGAGATAGAGCAGGCAATACCCCTCGCGCGGGTTCAAGACCCGCAGAGCCTGATAGCCGATCAGGCCGACGAGGTAGCGGACGCTTTGCATCAACCGAGCTTCGCATAGCGGGCTTGAGGCCGGGTTAAGCCCGCAACCATTGACCCTCGCCCCCTCGGTCCCTAAAGCGCCACGCGACACCTCCCAAGGGACTACGCCCATGACCGCGCCAGCCGACAAGCGTTCCGTGAAGAAGGTGGTGCTTGCCTATTCCGGCGGGCTCGACACCTCGATCATCCTGAAATGGCTGCAGACGGAATACGGGGCCGAAGTCATCACCTTCACCGCCGACCTTGGTCAGGGCGGAGAGATCGAACCCGCGCGCGCCAAAGCGCTGGCGGCGGGGGTCAAGGCCGAGAACATCTTCATCGAGGATGTGCAGGAGGAGTTCGTCCGCGACTACGTCTTTCCCATGTTCCGCGCCAACACCGTCTATGAGGGCCAGTATCTGCTGGGCACTTCCATCGCCCGGCCGTTGATCGCCAAGAAGCAGATCGAGATCGCCCGAAAAGTTGGCGCCGACGCGGTCAGCCACGGGGCCACTGGCAAGGGCAACGATCAGGTCCGCTTCGAGCTGGGATACTATGCGCTGGAGCCCGACATTCACGTCATCGCCCCGTGGCGGGAGTGGGATTTCAAGAGCCGCGAGGCCCTGCTGGAGTTCGCCGAGAAGCACCAGATCCAGATCGCCAAGGACAAACGCGGGGAGGCGCCGTTCAGCGTCGACGCCAACCTTCTGCACTCCTCGTCCGAGGGCAAGGTGCTGGAAGACCCCGCGGTCGAGGCCCCCGAATTCGTGTTCCAGCGCACGATCGCGCCGGAGGATGCGCCGGATAAGCCCACTGTCTTTACGATGGATTTCGAGGGCGGCGATCCGGTCGCCATCGACGGCGCGCGCCTTTCTCCCGCCGCCCTCCTCACCAGACTGAACCAGCTTGGCCACGACAACGGGGTGGGCCGTCTCGACCTCGTGGAAAACCGCTTCGTCGGCATGAAGTCGCGCGGGGTCTATGAGACGCCCGGCGGGGCCATCCTTCTGGCGGCGCATAGGGGGATCGAGTCGATCACGCTCGACCGGGGCTCGATGCACACCAAGGACGAGCTGATGCCGCGCTATGCGTCCTTAATCTACAACGGCTTCTGGTTCGCGCCGGAGCGGGAAATGCTGCAGGCGGCGATCGACTACTCCCAGAAACTGGTCACCGGTCAGGTGCGGGTGAAGCTCTACAAGGGCAATGTCACAGTGATTGGCCGCACCAGCCCCTACTCGCTCTACGATCAGGACCTCGTCACTTTCGAGGAGGGCAAGGTCGCCTACGACCATCGCGATGCGGCGGGCTTCATTAAGCTCAACGCGCTCCGTCTGCGCGTGGCGGCGAAGCGGGACCGGCGGGTAAGATAACTGCCGCCAGACAACGCTGACGCAGCCCATAGCCAAGCTCAGCGAACACGCTTAGCCTTCATCGCAACGCGGTCTTCAGCGCCGCCTGCTCGGGGAGCTTCGTCATGAACAGTCTCGTCGCCATCGTCACGCTTCTGGCTATCCTGTTTTACTTTTCCACGGGGCTTGGCGTCGCCAGAGCGCGCGGAAAGTCCGGGATCAAGGCTCCGGCGATGACCGGCGATCCGGTGCTGGAGCGCGCCGTTCGGGTGCATATAAACACCCTGGAATGGATGCCGATTTTCCTGCCGAGCCTATGGCTCTTTGCCTACTTCTTCCCGATGGAGAATCTCGGGCCGGAGATCGCGGCGGCCCTGGGCTTGGTGTGGATACTGGGACGTTTCCTCTATCAGCGCGGCTATATGGTTGATCCCGCCAAACGCTCGACGGGCTTCCTCATTCAGTCGGTGTGCTGCCTCGTCCTCATACTTGGCGCCCTGGTTGGCGCGGTGATGCGCTGCGCTGCCGGAAGCTAAGCCGCTCGATCCGAGGGCTGGAGGGATAGTGCGGCGTGGCTTATAGGGCTGCACCATGCTGCTCCCCGTAGATCCGCAACGCTACGCCGTCTTCTTCGGCGTCATGGTGGTCATGGCCCTGACCCCCGGCCCCGCCAATCTGTTCTCTATCGCCAACGGCATGGAGAAGGGCCCCCGGGCGGTAATCGAGGGCGTGGTTGGCATGAACCTCGCAAGCCTGACCTGGTTTGCGGCGGCGGCGCTGGGGCTCGGCGCGCTAATCGCGGCGTTTCCAGCGGTGTTCAAGCTGCTGACCTTCGTAGGCGCGGCCTATGTGGCGTGGCTAGGGCTGAAGGCGCTCTGGTCGGCGCGGCGGACCGAGGGCGACGCTCATCTCACCTTCGCCAAGGCTAGCCGTCATCCCTTCGTGGACGGTTTCATGGTGCAGATCACCAACCCCAAGGCGCTTCTGTTCTTCACCGCTGTCCTGCCGCCATTTTTGGATGTGAAGCGACCGTTCCTGGCTCAGCTTTCAGTCTTTGCAGCGACCACCACCGGGCTCGATCTGTGCACCATGACCGCCTACGGCCTCGGCGGAGCGGTGCTGGCGACACGAATGAACGAGCCCCACTTCCGTCGCGGGTTCTCCGTATTCGTGGGAGTGCTTCTGCTCTCGGCGGCGGCGCTGATCGCCACGCGTTGACACCTTTGCAAGTTTCGCCATCTGTGTCCTTGTGGGAAGGCGGCAACCATCAGACGGACATGATCGTTCCGCACGTTGTAGGTTAAGCTTGTCCCGCGCCGCCGCATCGCCGGTCGCCGCCCCTTGAGGAGATCGCCATGAAGCGCTTCCTTCTTCCCCTGTTGGCCGCAACTGCGCTGACCATCGCCGGTTGCGAAACGGCCACGCCTTATCAGCCCATCTCCGCGCGCAATGGCTCGGCCAGCGGCGGCTATTCCGAGCACCAGATCGAGGCCAACCGCTGGAGCGTAACCTTCGCCGGCAACTCCCTGACCTCACGCCAGACCGTAGAACGCTATCTGCTCTACCGCTCGGCGGAACTGACCTTGGCGCAGGGCTTCGACTGGTTCGCCACCGCGGATCGCCAAACCGATAAGCAGACCTCCACCTACGTTGATTCCGATCCGTTCTACTCCGGCTTCGGAGGATACTGGGGTCCGCGATGGGGCTTCTATCGGCGCGGCTATGGTTGGGGCTATGGCCGTTTCGGCGATCCCTTCTGGGGCGCCCCGCTCGATGTGAGCCAGACCAGCCAGTATCAGGCCACGGCTGAAATCGTCATGGGCAAGGGCGGCAAGCCCGCGGACCGCAACGCCTTCGACGCCCGCTCGGTGATCGAACACCTCGGTCCGGGTTTGCAACGCCCGCAAGCGTAGGGCGCTACGCTTCGGGAGCTATCCGCCTTGGCAGCGCCCACGTGCGATAGGGCTCGAAGTGCGAGCCTGTCCAGCCCATGGCGGTGACGGTGATGGTTTCATCGTCCGCCGAGATGCAGTTGAAGCTCGGCGGCGTGCCCCGCGTTCGGATCGACAGTGTGCCCGCGCCGATGGCGTAGGTGCGTCCGTCGCCGCAGCCGCTCAGAGACATGGCGAAGGGGTTGTGAACGTGTCCGGTCAGTATGGCGTCCACCCCGCCCGAGCAGAGTATCCCCGCCGCTTCCTCGCCCCGGTGCACGCCTCCCGACACCGGCGTGTCGATGGCCTCTACTAGGGGATGATGACAGGCGATCAGGCGCAGCGCTCCGCCATGTTCCGCCGCCATTTCCGCCGCAGCCTCCCGGCAAAGATCGAGATCAATGGCGCCCTTGGACCAGTCGGGCCGGGGCTGCGCCCCTCTGGCGGTGGTGATGGTGCGCAAGCGAACCCCCGGCGCATCGTAGTTCTCTCCAGACGCCGGGCCGATCCAGCGGCGATAGCGCCCGAACGGAACGAGCGCCCGCAAGGGAATGTTCCAGTAGGGAGTGTCATGGTTGCCAGGGGTGGAAAGGCATGGCTTGGGCAGATCCTTGATCCAGGCCGCCGCCGCCTCGAACTCGCGCGGCAGACCGTTCAGGGTGATGTCGCCAGTGAGGATCACAAGGTCGGGCTTGTCGTCGCGGGCATAGGCGGCGGCGGCGGCCACGGCCGCCGCATCCTCGCCCCCAAAATGGACGTCGCTCAGTTGCAGAATGCGGATCATCAGGCGGACGGCGGGGTCGCCGCACCCTCTGCGCCAAGGGTATCCGAAGCGGCAGGGGGCGGTGCGAAAGCACGGAAGGCGACGGGTACAAAGCTGATTCCTACTGTGGGTGGCAGCCGCACCGGCTCCCCATCCAGCACCGCCGGGATATGACCCCGCGCCGAGGCGCGCGCCTTCAGAACCCTCTCCACCGTCACCGCAGGATCATCGCGCCATGCTCCCCGAAGCATATTAAAGCCGAGGCGGAAGGCGTCGGCGGCCCCCTTGGGGTCGAGAGCGGCGGCCTCTAGCGCGGCCTCGTCGTGCACCGCGCGCGACACTAGGGGGCACATGAGAGTCAGGGCCTCGGCGTTACGCTCATAGCCTTCATCAAGACTGAAACGGAGCGAGCCGGTAAAGGCGCGGCTGAGCGCATAGCGACCGCGAGCCAGCGCGACGCTGAGCTGCTTAGCCCGCATGGCCTCGCGCGCCTTGGCCCAGAGCGCAGGGGCGCCAAGGATGGCGGCGACATAGAAGGCGCGCCCGTCCACTTGCCCGCCTGAGACCGGGCGCTCCACACCTTCCTGCAGCATCCGCTCCAGCGCCTCGGCCCAGGGGCCGGTTCCATAGAGGGCGTGGGGCAGCATATTCATGGTGCCGCCCGGCAGGGGAGCAATCAGCGGCCCTGTCGCACCCGCAAGGCCCGCCGCCAGACCGGCTGTGCCGTCGCCTGCCAACACGATCACAAGGTCAGGGGCCGCGTCTACCGCCGCGCGGACGGCCACAGCTATATCGCGGGGCTCGGCCTCGCAGACGCGTGCAGCGAAGCCATGCTCGGCCAGCATATTCTCCAGATGCTCGGCCGCGCCCGCACCAACGCTGCCGGACGCGGGGTTCACCACCGCCTCGACCCGGCGGATGCGGAGGGATGATTGGCGCTGGCGCACCGTGGCTAAGCTTTGTTGGCCGTCAGCCATTGGGGTCGGGTTCCATTCTAGATCGTCCAGAGGCGAGGTCGGTTTCATGGTGGGCTTTTTCTCAGTGAAAGAATGTCGCCCGGACTTAGGTTCGATGCGCTAACGGGTAGGGATGGCGGCTGTTCCGACGGCTTTGCGTGTTAAGCGGAACCGTGGCCTTTAGACGACGTTTCGCAAAATGGGGATTGAAAACTGGACGGAAAACTCGCTATGACCGCGCACCGCATTACGACGCTGGCCCTGTGCGCCGCGATGACCGGCCTGGGCGCCTGCTCGACCTTGCGGTCGTCCGATGTCAGGATCCCGCCTCCCCCTCCTCCGCCGTCGTCGATGGAATCCCGTGTGAGCGGAACCCCCGTCGCGCCCGCTCTCCCGAAGGGCTGTGTTGACCAGAAGTGCGCCCGGCGTGCGCTGGCCATGCACCGGCAGTATTTCGACCAGCGTCACAAGCGCTACTACTATTACGACCCCTCGCGCCGAGCCTATTTCTGGGAAGATGGCGCCCCTAAATCCTGAGCCGACGCGGTGTCCACATGGCGGCGCGGGTCGCTCGCTGATGGGGAGCTTCGAGCGTGCACACAAAGAAGCGGCGGGCTCCGAAGAAGCCACCGTCAGTCGGCATTGAAATGCGGGGGGTGCGGAGGCGGCAGACTGGCGAACCAGCCTGTGTCGGGGGGGCGTCGCCGCCTCCGCACCTGACATAACAACGGTGTTGAAAGGTGGTTCCGGCGGTTCCACGGCTTTTTTGACTATTTTTTGCCAGCGCCCTTTCCCATTCTTCCCATGAGGCCCGTTCTCCCGAGGAGGAACAGGGCGCTTCGTTCACACGTTTGCATGGCGAACGGGAAGCAAGCCATGACCGATGAACCCAAACAACCCTATCCCGAACCCAGCCTCGCGGAGAGCGTGCAGGTGCAGTCGGAGTTTCGCGCCAAGCAGGGGCGTACGGGCTGGCGCATTCTGGCCATCCTGGCGATCTCGCTTGTCTTGGCCGTCGCAGCCCTGTTCGGCCTGTGGGGCTTGCACGCGCCGCAGTTGGCCAAGCCTGGCGTGCATGGCTCGTCGCAGACGACCAGCCCCGCCGACGCCAATCGCTTCAACACGGCCGAGCCCTCTCCGCGCTCCAACTAAGGCCCATCTGTCGCGGGGCCGATACCGGCGCCATAGGCGCGAGCCGCACCGGTCAGCAATTGGCCGTCGCCACGCCGCGCAGAGCCGACTGCGATTCATGATTACTGATTTTGGCAAACACTGTGTTTACCAATACCTGCCACGGTGAAGACCTCTGCGAGAGGTCCTGTATGTCCGAGTTCCCGCCCGTCGCCCCCGAGGCCCCGTCCGGTTCCATGCTTTCCGACACCCAGGGGTCGTGGCTATTTCAACATAGCGTCGATCTCGTCGTGGTTGCTGACTGGAGTTCGGTTATCCGGGAGATCAATCCGGCCTGGACCCGCACGCTCGGATGGGAAAGCGTGGAACTGATCGGGCGCAACATCTACGACTTCGTTCACCCCGAGGACGTTCCTGCGCTTCGCGAGACGGGCGTCCAGGCGAGACAAACAGGATCGAGCCGTCGCTCCTTCCGTATAGCCGTCAAGGGCGGTGGCTGGCGCTGGCTGGACGGCATCTGTCAGGTCATGGCCCCCGATCGTCTGACCGGCATCATGCGTGATGTGACCGAGGAGCGCGGGCGGGCGCAGGCGCATCAGCGTCTGCTCGCCCACGCCGAGCTTTTGGCCGACAACGCCGGGATCGTCACCTGGACCCTCGACGGCGCCACGGGAGAGTTCATTCGCTCGCGCACCCTGCCCGACCATCTGAACGTCGATGGCCGCTGCACCTTCAAGGTTGGCGATCTGACTGCACACATCCACCCCGACGATGAGGCGACAGCAAGCGAAAAGCTGCGGGGCTCGATCATCGACGGCTCCCCGGGGAGCTATGAGACCCGGGTTCGCGCTCCGCAGGGCGGCTGGATGACGTTCCAGGTCAACTACCTGTGCGTGAAGCGCCCGGACGGTCTGCACAACGTCCACGGTTTGTCGCAGGATATCACCGAAGTGGTCGCCGCCCGCGACGCCGCCCGCGCCGCGGAACGGGAAGCTCACGCCGTATTGGAGAATGCGCCCTTTGCGGCGGTTCTGCTGGACCCGAACCTAAAATATATTAGCGCCAACTCTGGCTGGCGGCGGATGTTCAACGTGTCTGCGGAAGATGTTTTTGAGGCTCGCCAATTCGGCGCCCGGCAGACTCCCGCTACGAGGAAGCGGCTCAACCGCACGCTGCAACGCGTCCTCACCGGCGAAGTTGTGAACCGCGCCGAAGAACACACGGAACTCTCCGACGGTACGAAGCTGGTCGTGCGTTGGCAGGCTCGCCCCTGGTTTTCAGGCAGCGGCGAGGTTCGGGGAGTCATCGTCTACATCAGCGATATCACCGACATGATCCATGCGCGCCGCGCGGCGCGGGCTAACGCCAAGCGGTTGAAGCTGGCGTTGGAAGCGGCCAACGCCACGGTCTTCGAGGTGGACTACGCCCACAAGACTTTCTGGGCCGCTCCGGGGTTCCACAAACTCGCGGGCCGCACCTTGACTTATAACGAGGCGGTAGGGGCCTGGCCGACCCTGCATCCCGAGGACCGCGTGGAGATGTCCGCACGGCTGGAAGCTTTCGACACCCGCCACCCGGAGCCGATAGAGGCGCGAATTATGCTGCCGGAGGGCCCCCGCTGGACCCGTTCGCACCTGCGCACAGTTCACGACGCCTCAGGGCGCCCACGCAAATCGACCGGGTTGATGCTGGATATCGACGCCTCCAAACGCCAGACCGTCGCACTCGCCGAGGCCGAACAACGCGCGAATGTGGCCACCGAGGCTAAGTCTCAGTTCCTCGCCAACATCAGCCATGAAATCCGCACGCCTATGAACGGTGTGCTGGGCGTCTTGCAACTGATCCAGCGCGAGCATCTCGATGCGTCCGAGCTGGCGTTGCTGGACGAAGCGCTGGCCTCGGGCCGGATGCTCACTGAAATGCTCGACGACCTGCTGGACTTCTCCAAGATCGAGACCGGCCAGTTCGAGTTGCACGCCGAAGCCATTGATCCCTCGGCGGTGTTGGTGGGGGTAGCCAGCCTGCTGCAACCTGCGGCGTCGGCCAAGGGGCTGACCATGAGTGCGATCTCGGCTCCCGATCTCGGGATAATCAGCGCCGATCCGCTGCGCCTGCGCCAAGCCCTCTACAACCTGTTGGGCAATGCGGTGAAGTTCACGCCCTCGGGTTCTATCGAGGCCCGACTGGTTCGCGCGGACGGAAACAAGCTGCGCTTTGAAATCCAGGACACTGGAATCGGCGTGCCGGAAGCGGCGCAGGCCACATTGTTCGAGCGGTTCGAGCAGGCTGACGGTTCAGCGACACGCCAATACGGAGGTTCGGGCCTCGGCCTCGCTATCACCAAGCGATTGGCGGAAATGATGGGCGGGTCGGTGGGCTTCTCATCGAAGCCGGGCGAAGGTTCGACATTCTGGATCGAGATAGACGGGACCAATGTCGAGGCCCCTGCCAACGACATCGAAGAGCCCGACATTGGCCCCTTCAAGGTGCTTCTGGTTGAAGACAATCCGACCAACCGGCTGGTAATCTCCAAGATACTCGAGGCGCTGGGCGTAGTGGTGGAAACCGCCTGTGACGGGGTGGAGGGAGTGGAGATGGCCAGGAGCGGCGCCTACGACCTTGTGCTGATGGATATCCAGATGCCGGGCATGGACGGGATCGAGGCCACCAAACGCATACGCGCCATGGAGGGCTCGCAAGGCTCCCTGCCCATCCTCGCTGTCACCGCCAACGTCTTGGCCGAGCAGCGCACCAGTTATGCCGACGCGGGCATGAACGGAGTGGTCTCCAAGCCGGTTTCGGCCGCCGCCCTTCTGGCCGAGATCAGCCGGGTGACGGAGCGGGCGGCTTAGCCCACCTTCACCACATTATCGTCGGAGTTGCGGTCGATCAGGGTATTGTAGGGATCGACGCCGCCGAATGTCGGTTTGCGATCAACCGTGAAATGCACAGTCTGGACGCCGGACTTGATCCGCACCCGCTGCAACACGATCACATCCTTTGAACTGAACGCGCCCTTGCCAGGTTCGGCGGCGAAGAGCCCGACCTCGACCTCCTCGTCCAGAGCCGGACGGGCGAGCACCTTGCCTTGGCCATCGTCGTATTCCTTGCCGGACGAGCCCGGCGTGGTCCCGGCCTGAATTGTCAGAGCGACGTCGTATTTCCCGTCTGCGCGCTTGCTTACCGTCGCCGCCTTGGCCTTCAGATCGAAGAGGGTGATCTTCTCGAACAGGTCGGTGATGAGTTGTTGCTTCGCCGGGTCGGGCCCGGCCTCCTCGCGCAAATCTTTCAGGAACTCGAGCGTGGTCGGATAGGGGGCGGCCTTAAAGGCGAAGTCCTTCAAAAACCGTCGCAGGGCGCGGTTGACCGTTTCCTCGCCCAACTGGTCCTTCAATCGGTACATGACCAGCGAACCCTTGCGATAGTGGATGTAGCCCTGGTTCTCCACCCGATAGAGCGGTTGCTCGCCGATGGGGTCGCCGCCCCGGGCCTTCAGATAGCTGTCGAGCTCGAACTTCAGGAACTTCCTGATCTGGTCACGGCCATAGAGGTGCTCCATGGCCATGATCGCGGAATACTGGGCGAAGGTTTCGTCCAGCATGGTGGAGCCCTGCACATTGGCGCCGATCACTTGGTGACCCCACCACTGGTGGCCAAGTTCGTGCGCGGTGACGTATGTGACCATGTCGATGCGGCTGGCCGGGTCTTTCCTCGGATCGCCTTCCTTGAAGATGAAGCCGAGCCCTTCCGACCAGGGGATGGTGTTGGCGAATGATTGTGCGAAGGAGCCCTGCGGCGCCGGGAACTCCAGTATGCGCGCCTGCCGGAACTGATAGGGCGAGAAATTGGCCTGATCGTAATCCAGCCCAGTCTTCAGGGCCGCGATCATACGGTCCACGTTCCATGGGTGGGCCTTATCGTAATAGATCGCCAGGTCCACGCCCTTGTAGGTCTCGCGCCGGATCTGATAGCGCGCGGACTGGATCGAGAAGAAATGGTTGATCGGCGCTTCGGTGCGGGTGTGAAGTGTGCGGCGACCGTTGGCCGTGACGTCCGAGAGCGCATAGCCGGGGGCGACAGGGGTCTGGTCCGCGTCGGTGGAGACGGTGATGTCGGCGTTGACCCAGTCGCTATCCTTACGGAACAGGTTGAACTGGCGTCCCGTCACATCCTCCAGCTTGGGCAGGCGAAGCTCGGCCGGGAGGCCGTATTTGCGCCGCTTGGCCCGGTCCTGCAGCGAGCCTGAACGGTCCATGCCGATCTCGGGCGAGAGGGCGTAGTTGTTCAGGAAAGTGCCGTTCTCGGAAATGGAGGTGATGTTGCCGTTGTTCTTGAAGCCTCGCTGCTCCCGGTCGGTCTGAAACGACAGGCGTCGCCGCTCGCCCGGCTGCATCGGGGTGTCGAAGGTGAAGATGCGGTAGTTGAAACGCTCGAAGGTGCGGGTGGGGCGCGCGCCCTCCACCGACAGGCTCATGACCTTCAGGTCGCGGTCGAAACGGACGTGCAACTCCTTGATCGGACCAGCCGTGCGGTTCTCCAGCACATAGACGCCGTTGGTGACCGCTTTCAACTCGCGCGGGCGCAGGTCGACGCTCAGCATGACATCGGTGATCTTGGGCTGAGGCAGAGTCTCGTAGCGCAGGAGCGCTTTTTCGTAGTCGGCGCTGAACTTTTCGTTGTCCAGGTTGGTGCGATAGGCGTTCCAGACGTTGGTGTTCAGATAGATGAAGCCGCCGGTTCCAACCGCCACCACCAGAGCCATCGCCATGATCGCGCCCGCGCCGCCTCTGAGCCGGGCAGGCAACCGCCGCAGCCTCGGCATGAAGCGGGTCTCTGTTCCCCGGCGCCACAAGCCATAGGCCAGCACCAGCAAAACGAGCGCGATGGCGCTCCAGTAGAGCCGGAACCACCAAGCTCCGACGCCAGCAACACCGGTGCCGGTAAGGTCGGACAGCGGGACGCCAGGTCCCGATGCGTATTGGTAGAGGTTATGCTCCAGGCCAAAGCTGCTCATGACGATGGTGGCGACGAAATAGACCAGCATCACCCCCCAGCCGATGAACTTGTGCGGCACGAGGGCCTGCACGAAGACCGAGAGGGCGGCGAGCAGGAGGAAATCCAGGCTCTGAGGCAGCACATACCACCAGAGGTATTTGCCAAACTCGTAGTGGGTGTAGCCTTTGAAGGTCTGGATCGCCACGCCGACGAGGACGCTGATCAGCAGGGTCGAGATCAGCACGAGCGCGATGGCTATGACCTTGGGAACCACGAAGGCCCAATCGGGAACGGGTGTAGCGTCGACCAGTTCGTGGGTCTTCTTCTCCTGTTCGCGCCAGACCAGTTCACCCGAATAGTAGATCGCGATGACGAGGGCGATGGTCGAGAAATTGCCTTGCAGATTCGTGATCATCACCCGGGTCACGGGGTATAGCTGACCGCCATAGAGGGCGACGTCGGTGGCGAGCCAGAGGAAACCCACCGAAAGAATGATGCTGAGCCCGATCAGCACGAAATAGGCCGGGCTGCCGAACACCTGACCCATATCCAGCTTCGTGCGAACCCAAAGCTGCGCCAGAGTCGTGCCGGGGCCGAACACCGGGGTCGCTGCGGCCGCCGAAGTCGTGACCGGCGCGGCGACGCCAGCGTTCAGCGCAGCGCGTTTCGCCAGCTTCTCGGCCTTGCGCTTCTTGCCAGACAGGGCGGACGACTCGAACCGGAACAGGACATAGGCCAAGCCCAGCATGGCCACGCCGACCGCAATCCAGATTGCGCGGTTGAAGAGCAGCAATCCTTGCAACGGCGGGACCAGACTGTTGCTTTCGCTGGCGGTCCAGTAGCGAGTGGCTTCGCCGAACGCTCCGGCGCCGAAGGGCTCCCAAAGCGCCGAAATCGTTTCAAGTCCTGGCTTGCGCAACACGACCGACAGCACCGTGCGCAGGATCAGAAAGGCCACCACACCGATGTAGGTCCACGTCATCGAGCGCGTGACCGTCGACAGGGCGAAAAAGAGCGCGGCGGAGATGAAGATGTCCGGCAAAGCCCAGATTAGGTAGGCCGAAGCGTAGTGCTGGAACACGAACGGCCCCAGCGTCTCCTTGTCGACCCAGGGCGCCATCGCACCCAGCATCATGCCGAGCGGCACCGCCAGAAAGGCCAGGGCGGCAGCGATGAAGGCTCCGAGAAACCGGCCGTAGAGATAGTCGAACTTCGAGACCCGCGTGGTGCGCACGATAGGGCCATAGCCGGTCTCATCGTCCCGCGTGACCACGCCCGCCACGAAGGCGGTGGTAATGAACATGAATAAGGTCGAGAAGGCGATATTGGCGAAGATGATCGCGCTGGCGGCGTTTTTGTGGATGTTGCCGCCCGACCCGATGGACACGTTGGACGAGGCCACCAGCCCGAAGCTCAGTAGTCCGAACAGTACAACCGCCACCCAGAATACCGGGTTCTTCAGTTGATACCGGAACTCGAATCCGGCGATCTTGCCAAACATCTCAGGCCGCCTTGCGGGCGGTGTGCAGCGCGGAGAAGTAGACGTCCTCCAGTCCGCTCCGATGCGCCTCGAAACCATCGCCGGGATCGGTGTCCGACAGGACGTGCACCACCGTGCGCCCGGCGAACAGGCGGGTGGAGATCACACTGTAGCGATCGCGGATGGCGGCAAGTTCGCTCTTGTCAATGGTCTTGGTCCAGATGCGGCCCTCGAGAATCTTCATCAGCTCGCCCGGCGCGCCGGTGCGCACGATCTTGCCCTCGGCGATGATCGCCATGTTGGGACAAAGGTCCGCTACGTCTTCCACGATGTGAGTGGACAGGATCACCACCACGTTCTCGCCGATTTCGGCCAGAAGGTTCAGGAAGCGGTTTCGCTCCTCCGGGTCGAGCCCAGCGGTGGGCTCATCGACAATGATCAGGCGCGGCCCGCCGATCAGGGCCTGGGCGATGCCAAAGCGTTGGCGCATCCCGCCGGAGAACCCGGCTAGCGCTTTCTTGCGCACACCATAGAGGTTCACTTGTTCCAGCAGGCGCTCCACCTCGGCCTTGCGCGCCTTGCCGTTGGCGATGCCCTTCAGCACCGCCATCTGGTCCAGCATCTCGTAGGCCGAGACGCGCGGATAGACCCCGAAGTCTTGAGGCAGGTAGCCAAGGGTGCGGCGCAGGGCCTCCGGCTCCTTGATGACATCGATGTCGTCGAAGCGAATCTGCCCCGATGTGGGTGTCTGCAGAGTGGCTATGGAGCGCATCAGCGTCGACTTGCCCGCCCCGTTGGGACCCAGGAGCCCGTACATCCCGAACGGAATCGAGAGCGTGACGTTGTCTAGCGCCTTCACCCCGTTCGGATAGATGTGGGTCAGTTCGTCGATCTGCAGCATGGTCTGGTCCCTGAAAGCCCGCCCCCGGGTTCAGGTGCACGCTGCACAATGGCGAGGATGGGTTCAAGTGAAACCCTGTTCATGATCGGCGCGCCGAGCCGCTTTATCGCTCCGCGCTTTGAGGCTAGGACACGCCCATGCCAGACGCCTTCGCCATTCCCGCCCCGTCCGTCCCCTCGCTCCCCATCGAGGGGTCAACCGGTCGGTTCCCGGTCCACCGCATCTATTGCATCGGCCGTAACTACGGCGATCACGTGCGCGAGATGGGGGGCGACCCCAAGGACCAGCCGCCGATCTTCTTCATGAAGCCCGCCGACGCGGTGGTCGGGCCGGGCGACGCTGTTCCCTATCCGCCCTCCACCGCCAATCTGCATCACGAGATCGAGCTGGTCGTGGCGCTGAAGGGCGGCGGCGCGAATGTGCCGGTGGAGCGCGCGCTAGACCTGGTGTTCGGCCATGCCGCCGGGGTCGACCTGACCCGTCGCGACCTGCAGAACAAGGCCAAGGACGCGGGTGCCCCGTGGGACAGCGCCAAGGGTTTCGACGCCTCCGCCCCCTGCGGCGCTATCCGCCCCGTGGACAAATGCGGCGCGCTGGACGGGCGTATCGCGCTCAGCGTCAACGGCGCTCCGAAGCAGGACAGCACCCTGTCCGACATGATCTGGAACGTGGCCGAGATCATCGCCCAATGCTCGCGCCTGTGGACCTTGCAGCCAGGCGATCTGATCTTCACCGGCACGCCCGATGGGGTAGGACCACTGGTTCGCGGGGACCGGGTGGAGGGCAAGGTTGAGGGCGTCGGAACCGTGAGCTTTGTCGTATCATGAGCCCGATCACGTCCCCTATGGTCCTCCACAGTTCTTGGCGCGCTTCCGGCCCCTATCGGGTGCGGATCGGATTGGCGTTGAAAGGCCTGACCTATGACTACGCCCCGGTGAACCTCGGTGCGGGCCAGCAGCACAAGGCCGAATACCGCGCGGTCAATCCGCAGAGGCTGGTGCCTGCGTTGGAGGTGGACGGGGTGGTGTTGACCCAGAGCCTCGCCATTCTGGAGTGGCTGGATGAGACCCATCCCGAGCCGCGGCTCCTGCCAAAGACGCCGCTCGACCGGGTGGTGGTGCGCGCCATGGCTGACGTCATCGCCTGCGACATCCATCCGCTCAACAACCTGCGGGTCCTGCGCGCCCTCGACGCCATGGGCGTGGGCAAGGCGCCGGTGGAGACCTGGGCGCAGCGTTGGATCACCGACGGCTTCAACGTGCTGGAGGGGATGATCGCCAAGCACGGGGGCGGCTGGTCGTTCGGCGATACGCCGACCCTCGCCGACTGCTGCCTGATCCCGCAGGTGTTCAACGCCAGCCGCTTCGGCGTGACACTAGAGGCCTTCCCGGCCATCGCCGCCGTGGCGGAAAGCGCCAAGGTCCACTCTGCCTTCATCGCGGCCGAACCGGCCAGACAGCCGGACGCGATACCGGCTTAGGCCCACGCCAAGGTCGTCTTCAGCTATCCTCGTTGAACCGGTCAGCGATCAGTTGCACTAGAGTTTCCAGCGCCTCGAAGGCGTCCGGCCCCTCGGCGGCGATCTCCACCTGCGAGCCGGGTCCGGCGGCGAGCATCATCAGGCCCATGATCGACTGTGCGTCGACGGTGGTTCCATCACGGCTAACGGTGACATGGGCGTCGAAGGCTGCGGCGGCCTTGACGAACTTGGCGGATGCCCGGGCGTGCAGGCCGCGCTCATTGACGATCAGGGCTGTAGCCGTAAGCACGTGGCCGCTCACTTGTCCCCGGCCAGCACGTAGGAGGCCACGGAGATGTATTTGCGCCCAGCGTCCTGCGCATGGGCGACGCACGCCTGAAGATCGAGACGGTCGCGGATCGACGCCAGCTTGATCAGCATGGGCAGGTTTAGCCCCGCGATCACCTCCGCGTGGGTTTCATCCATCACCGAGATGGCGAGATTGGAAGGCGTGCCCCCGAACATATCGGTCAGCAGGATTACGCCCGAGCCGTCATCCACCAATGCGGCGGCCTCCACGATGTCGGTGCGGCGTTGCTCCATATTGTCAGACGGGCCAATGCAAACCGCCCGCACCGCCCGCTGCGGCCCGACTACGTGCTCCATAGCCGAGACGAACTCGTCCGCCAGCTTGCCGTGGGTGACGATCACCAGACCGATCATGCCTCGTCCTTGCGCGCCCCGCCCTCGTTCAACGCGCGCGCCGGTGCGCTTGATACGCCGGTTGACGCGGGAGTCAAAGCGGGCGCCGCAACGCAGCGAAGGCGGCGGCGAGGACCTCTGGCGCGGCGGGGTTTCCTGCGGCGATGCGGATCAGCGGGACCGCCAGGCCCGCGATTTCGACCCGTTCAGGATCGGGGAAGCGCTCTATAGGGGTCTCGCTGTTCACAAGATCAACAACAAGGGCGATCTCGGCGAAGACGATGCAGGCTGGTGACGAGATAACGCCCATCCCTCTCACCTCGATCAACCCGGCCAGCACCTCTGGAGCCCGACCGAATACCTCTCTGCCCGAGCGCCAGACGATCACCCGGTCGTCCGCCACAAGATGAAAGTCGAGAGAAAGGGTGCGGAGTGCAAGGCTGCTCTTGCCCGCTCCAGAGTGACCGCGCAGGAGGACACCGCGCCAGAAGCCCTCGATGCGCCGGGCGACCAATGAAGCGTGCAATGTGTCAGGCGCGCTCATTGCCCCGATCCAGGCGCGGCGCTGTCGCCTCCGGCAGGACGATCAGAAACCGCGCGCCGACGACGCCGCCATCCACTCCGACGCGATTCTCCGCCGTGATCCGCCCCCCATGCGCTTCGACGATCTGGCGGGCGATGGAGAGGCCGAGGCCGGAGTGCCCACCGAAACTGGCCCCAGCGCCCGGCTGACCCTTGGGCCGCTGGGTGTAGAAGCGCTCGAACACACTCTCCAGGTTATCGGGAGGAAGGCCCGGACCCTCGTCTTCGACCGCGATCACGATCCCGCGCCCTGGCTCGCGCCTGGCGGTCAAATTCACCGACCCGCCGGGCGGGCTGAAGGAGCGGGCGTTGTCGATCAGGTTGCGGAATACCTGGCTGAGCGGCCCCTCGCGTCCGAACACCCGCAGCGGCGCGGCGGGTCCAGCATAGGTCACGTCCGCCTCGCCGCCGCGTCGGGTGGCGCCGTAAAGCTCGCTGAGGTCACGCAGTAGGGCATCGAGATCGATGGCCCGGGGCGCGTCGCGCGACAGCTCCGCGTCCAGCCGTGAAGCGTTGGAGATGTCGGTGATCAGCCGGTCGAGCCGTCCGACATCGTGCTTCAGGATCGGTAAGAGGCGCGCCTGGGCGGCGGGGGTTGGAGCCAGCTCCAGCGTCTCTACCGCTGAGCGGATCGAGGTCAGTGGATTCTTGATCTCATGGCTGACGTCGGCGGCGAAGCGGTCGATGGCGTCCATCCGGTCGGATAGGGCGCTGGTCATCGCTTCCAGCGAGCGGGTTAGGTCGCCGACCTCGTCGTCCCGATCCGCTAGGTCGGGCAAGGACATTGTCCGCGCGCGTGAGAGCCGCACACTGTCCGCAGCCCGCGACAGGCGCATGATGGGGCGAGCAACGAGGAGATTGGCCAGCAGGGATGAGGCCAGGGTCACGGCGATGGCGATCAGGATGAAGGGCGCCAAGGCCCAGCGCTGGGCCGCCACGATCTGGTCTACATCGCCCGCTTCGAGGGTCAAAACCCCCAGCACGGCCTGCACGTGCTGGATCGGAATGGAGACGCTGACCACGCGGCGTCCATCGTCTGACGGGCGTAGTTCGGCCTCGGGCGATCCCTTCATGGCCATGGACACCTCCCGATCGAGGGCGGCGACGGCGCGGGCGTGCATCTCCGCGTCGCGGACTTCGCGAGGCTTTTGCCAAGGCCAGCGAAAGCCAGCCTCGCCCGGCTTGCGAGCGGGGGGTAGAGGTTGCTGCTGTATGCGGTCGGCGATGACAGAGCTGTCGGTGATCAGCGTCCCGTCCTTGTCGAACAGTCGGGCGCGCTGACTGCGGGACAGAAACAGAAGCTGGATCGTCTGCGCGGCGCGGGGTGCGATCAGCTCCGGCTCCGGCTCTCCCACCGTCGCCGCTTTGGCGATGACGTTGGCTATAAAAGCGCCTTGCGTGTTGAGGCTGTCGAGCCGCGCCTCCACCAGCCCCCGCCGCGACTCGTTCAGCACCAATGCGCCGACGATCAGCACCGCCAGGGCCAAAAAGTTCAGACCGATCAGCAGTCGTCCGAGCCGCGAGACGAACGTCGACGGAAGCACCGGCCGCCCGCGCTCGGGACGCGGCAAGCCTGGTTTCGCGGGCTCAGGTCTCGCGGTAGCGATAGCCCACCCCATAGAGGGTCTCGATGGCGTCGAACTCCGGGTCCACCACCCGAAACTTCTTGCGCATCCGCTTGACGTGGCTGTCGATCGTGCGGTCGTCCACATAGACCTGATCGTCGTAGGCGGCGTCCATCAGGTTGTCGCGGCTCTTTACGAAGCCGGGGCGCTGGGCGAGCGATTGCAGTAGCAGAAACTCTGTCACCGTCAGCTTCACCGCCTTGCCTTCCCACAGGCAATCGTGCCGGGCGGGATCGAGGGTCAGCTTGCCGCGCTTCAGCGGCTTGGACGCCGCCATCGCCGACTGTTGCGCTGCGGAGCCGGGTTCGTGGTGTTCGTCGTCCTCGCCGTCGCGGGCGCGCCGCAGCACCGCCTTCACCCGCTCGATCAGGAGGCGCTGGGAAAAGGGCTTATGGATGTAATCGTCGGCCCCGAGGTTGAAGCCAAGGATTTCGTCGATCTCCTCGTCCTTGGAGGTCAGCATGATGACCGGCATCTCGGAGGTCTGGCGCAGGCGCCGCAGCACCTCCATCCCGTCCATGCGGGGCATCTTCACATCGAGGATCACCAGATCGGGCGGATCGGACTCCAGCGAAGCGAGGCCCGAGGCGCCGTCGTGAAGCGCCTTGACGGTGTGGCCGTGGCTTTCGAGGGCCAAGGACACGGATGCGACGATGTTTTCGTCGTCGTCTATGAGTGTGATGTTCGCCATGTCGCCTGAAATTGGTCGCAACGCCCCGCCTATGCAAGCTCTGCCGTTCCTGTGGCAGGGTTAAGGCGATGGAAAGCATGGCGCCTCACGCTTGGTGCATGGAAAGGCCACAGGTTCATTTTGAGCTTTTTGTCCGCCGCAAGGTGAACGCTCCCTGGTCGCTGGCTCAGGCGAGCGAGGACCGCGTCCGAATTGTCGAACTGGCGGACGAGATGCTGGCCGATGACCGCGCCGCCGCCGTTCGCGTGACCAAGGAAACGCTGGACCCGGAAACCCGCGAGTTTCGCACCATCACCCTGCTTTCCAAGGGGGCGGTGGATGCGCACAGGGGGCCGAAGATTCGCGAGGTGGACGACTGTCCCCTCTGCATCACCACGCAGGACCTCTACACCGTCCATGCCCGCGATCGGATTTCGCGCCTTCTGGAGGGATGGTTGCGGCGCAAGTCGGTCACACCATTCGAGCTGCTGCATCGCCCCGACCTGATCGAGCAACTTGACGCTTCGGGAGTGGAAATCCTGCACGCAGTGCAGAAAATCGCAGTCCCGGAAGCCCAGGCGCGCGGAAAGACCACCCATGAAATGGTTCGCGTCTTTCAGAAACTGGTGGAGGACGGAATCAAGCGTTTGATCGCCGACGGCCGCAAGAACCGGTTTCCTGATGTTGACGCGACTGGGTTCGCCAAGGCTGCGGAGGCGCTAAGCAACGAGCCAGAGCGCGCTTATCTGTTGAGCGGCGGCGTCGCCGCGCATATCGCCCAAGCAAAAACCTGGGGCGAGAAGGTCAATATGCTGCTCGACCTTGCCGACCAGGCGCCCGTGGCTGGACGGGCGCGGGGTTTGGCGCTGCAAGTGCTGGAACAGCCGCTTGCCGAGATCGTCTCTCTGAGGGCCGGTCTGGCGGACCTGGTCGGGGCCGACCTCGATCTTGGCGGCAGCGTTGCGGCCTGCACCCGCATCGCCGCCGAGGCGCAGGTGAAGGCTGTGCTGGCCTTTGACCCCAGTCTACATACACTGATCCCGCCCCTGAATCACGCCGCCGGGCGTCTTGCCGTCTGGCTACAGAAGGATGCCTTTGAGGCCGTCCGCGCCAGTCTCGGCCGAAGGGTGCTTCACGAACTGACCGGCCCTCGGCGCCTGCGCCCTTCCGATCCCGAGGGCGAGATCGCCATCCTGCGGGCCCTCGCCATGGCGCTCACCGCCTCCGCGCCCGCCCTCATGCCGCTGGAAGACGTGCAGGCCGCTTTTGTGCAGCGCTCCAAGGCGCTGGTGGGCAGCGATTTCGTCGACGGCTATCTGAAAGGCCGCGAAACCGCCCTGGCCGAGGTCGAGGCCCTGATCCGGCTGGCCGAGAACGTGGCGGGAGGCGTGAACAAGCGCGCCGCCGCCCGGTGGATCGATTCAGCCGTCGGCGCCCTGCGGTTCGAGAAGGAGCTGCGCTCCGGCGCCTCGTCCCCCGCCTCCCGACTCGCCACCCTCGCCGACCTGCAACGTGGGGTGAAGAAGACGGGGCTGTCGGAGACCGAGGAGCAGGCCATCTTCGCCAAATTGTCGGCCATTGGGGCTTTGATCGAGGCAGACTTCAAGTTGATGGGCCTGATCGCCCGCTCCGACGGTCCCCTGACCCAGCGGCTGACGCTTCTGTTGCGCTTTGCCTGCGCCGAGTCTGGCCCGACAGGCCCCGTGGCCGAACGCGCCCGCTCCGAGGCGCTAAAGTTACTGCGCGAGCCCAGCAGTCGCGCCGAGCTCGCGAAGGCCCCCGAAGCCCTGGAACGGGTCAAGGGCCTGTTGGTCGAGGCGGGACTGGCGGCATAGCCCCGCCTGTGGAGGCGGCGAGGGATAAGACACCAAGACCTTCAGGTCGAAGGCGCAGCAGTCTCCGCCACCGGCCCATCAACGATCCCCGCCTCAGCCTTCAGGCGCCGCATCAGCCCTCCCGTCAGATACCCATCCGCTGGCAGGCCGCGCGAGGCCTGCCAGGCCTTGGCCGCCTTGCGGGTGCCCGTTCCGATGGCGCCGTCTATCCCCCCGGGATCGAAGCCAAGCTGGGCCAGTGCGCGCTGGGCGCCGATGCGGTCGTTCAGCGTGGTCGGTTGGTCGACGGGCCAAACCTGCACCAGCGGCCCCGCCCCGCCGATCCGGTCGGCAAGGAGCCCCACGGCGAGCGCGTAGGAGGTGGAATTGTTGTAGGCGCGGATGGCGTAGTGGTTGGGGAAGGCGAGGAAGCCCGGCCCCTGCCAGCCCATCGGCATAAGCAGTTTGGCGCTCTCGTTCTCGTCGGCGGGACGTGTCGCCCGTCCGTCGGCGTTGCGCACCCCGAGCGCCGCCCATTCGGAGGGATGGCGGCCAGCATCTTCGACCAGACCGTAGTCGAACCCCCGTTGCGGCACGATCACCTCCCGCGCCCAGCTTTCCTCGGCGCGCCATGCGGCCTTGCGCGAGAGGAAGTTGGCTGTGGAAGCCAGAGCGTCGGCGGAGGAGCCCCAGATGTCGCGCTTGCCGTCTCCGTCTCCATCGACGGCGAAGCTGAGATAGTCGGCGGGTGTGAACTGGGTCTGACCCATGGCGCCCGCCCACGAGCCCCGAAGCTGACCGCGCGTCGCTTCGCCGGTGAAGACGATGCGCAGCGCCGCCAGAAGCTGACCTTCGGCGAAATCGCGCCTGCGCCCCTGGGCGGCGAGGGTGGCGAGCGAGCGGATCACATCGCTCGTCCCCTGGATCGAACCGAAGGCAGACTCGATGCCCCAGATGGCGACGATGATCTCACCGGGCACACCATAGTGGTCTATCAGTGGGGTTAGATACCGGGCGTTCTCGCCCATCTTCGCCTGGCCCTGTGCGATGCGGCTCGGCGAAACGGCGGAGGCCAGATAGTCGCTGATCGGGCGCGACAATTCGGGTTGGCGTCCGTCCTGGGCGATCACCTTGGGATCGGAGGTCAGTCCTGAAAGCTCGGCCCGCACCTGCGCTTCGGTCCAACCCTTGGCGATCGCCTTGGGAATGAAGCTGTCCTTCCACGCCTCGAACGCCGCATCGACTTGCGGCGGCGCGGGCTGGTCAGGCGGGCCATCGCCCAGGTCCCCCCGCTGATACGGAACCGGCGCCGCAGCGAACCCGGCGGTCGAAAAGAGAAAGGTACGGCGATCCATGCAGAGGAACCTAGCGGAGTTTGCCGGGGTTAGGAATCACAAGGGCGGGATGGTCCTCGCCGAGCGGCCGCTCCCCCAAATCTTCCGCCAGCATCACCAGATAGCCGTCAGGGTCCTGCACCACGATTTCGCGTTTACCCCCTCGCGATCGCCCCATCTTCGCCACACCTCCCGAAGTCCCGTGTGGAGAGGAAATTGGGCTCTGCGGAGCGCGGCCAGAATTGGTTCGAGTTCACTGACATAGATCTGAAACATGACTCCACGACCGTAAGGCGGCTCGAGCAGGCCAGTTTCCCAATTTCCTGAGCGCTGGCAGAGCATGATCTGCGCGCCTTCAGGGCGTTGCAGATAGACGAATGATTGTTCGGGCCGTCGATAGGCGACCTCAAATCCCAAAACGCCCTCCCAGAACGAGCGGCTCACCCGCAAATCGCTCACAAGAAGTTCACAGACGAGTTTGGCCCAGCCGCCCCTCGGCGGGCTCCCGTAGTCGATGGACTCTGCGGAAATCACGCGCTGTTCTCCACAACCCAAGGCACGGTATCGGGGGATCGTATATACTAGGTTTCGCAACCTGCCGTGCGCTCCCCACCGTTGACTCCCGCTCCGTCCTCCCATAGAGACACCGCCTCGCCCCGCACGGCTTTCCCGCGCGGGCTTTGTTTTTGCTGCTTTCGCCGGAAGACTATCATGAAGGTCCGTAGCTCGCTCAAGTCCCTCAAGAACCGTCATCGCGACTGCAAGCTCGTGCGCCGTAAGGGCGTGGTCTATGTGATCAACAAGACCGACCCGCGCTTCAAGGCCAAGCAGGGCTAAGCACGAATGTCGAAGGCCGAGCCTTCGATGCCCCCAATCGAGGCGAGACCCGAAGGGCGGCCGGTGGCCGTCCTTTTTGATGTTGGTAATGTGATCGTGCGCTGGGACCCGCGCACCCTCTATTCCAAAATCTTCCCCGACCCCGCCGAGTGCGACTGGTTTCTGGCGGAGGTCGCCACCATCGCCTGGCACGCCGAGACCGACCGAGGGCTCAGCTTCGCCGAAAACATCGCCCTGCTGTCCGCTCGACACCCCAAGCACGCGACGCACATCTCGGCGTGGTGGGACCGCTGGGACGAAATGTTCTCCGGCGTGATTTCAGAGACCGAAGCCGCCATGCACGCACTCGCGGCGCGGGGCGTCCCCATGCATGGCCTGACCAATATGTCGGTGGAAGCCTGGCCCGGTGTGCGCGCCATGAGCACGGTTTTCACGCATCTGCAGACCGTAGTGGTTTCGGGCGCCGAGGGGTTGATCAAGCCCGACCCGGCGATCTACGCCCTGACGTGCGAGCGCACCGGCCTCGCACCGCACCAGATACTGTTTATCGACGACAGCGCAGCCAACATCGACGCGGCCGCCGCGATGGGCTTCCATGTGCACCACTTTACCAATCCGGCGGCGCTGCGCCCAGTGCTGGAGGCGCACGGTCTGTTGTGAAGGGGCGCCGCGCCGTCTAGGGTCGGTCTCTTCCGATATCCTCCCGATTCCAGTGAGCGCCCCATGGCCGACGACGCCTCTTCCCACCCCGGCATGGGGTCTTCCGACGTCCTCAACACCGCCGCCCAGACGCGCCTCAAAACCTTCATCGAGCGGGTTGAGCGGCTGGAGGAGGACAAGGCCGCCGTCTCCGCCGACCTGAAGGAGGTGTTTCTCGAGGCCAAGGGCGAGGGATTCGACGTGAAGATCATGCGCAAGATCGTGCGCCTGAGGAAACAGGACCGCGCGAAACGGCTCGAGGAAGAGGCGTTGGTCGAGCTTTACATCGAAGCCATCGGCGGCCTCTAGCCAGGGGAGGCGCGCCTGAGCTTTGGCCGCAACAACAAGCCGCCGCCCACCCGCGAGGAGCAGCGGGACAAGGAAAAGGCGCGGGTCAAGCGTCAGGCGCTGAAGGCCCTCACGCGCGCTCGCCTGACCGCCGACAAGACCGGGGTGACGCTCTCAGACTGGGAGGGCGAGTTTCTGGGCTCGGTTGAGGAACGGGTGAAGACCTATGGCCGCGCGTTCGCCGATACGGAAAAGGGCGCGCAGGGGTCTGCCTTCTCGGCGTTGCAGACCGTCAAGCTCAAGGAAATCGTCGCCAAGGCCAAGGGCCAAAAGCCCGATTCGAGACGGTTTAGGCGCAAGAGCGAGGACTAGCTCCGCGCCGCCCCGCAAGTCAGGGCTCGTCCGATCAGGCGGCAGCGCGCCAGCGCCTTGCCGCCCAGATCCTTGAACACTCCAGCCCAGCCCACGCCCTTCCGCTCCAGCAGGAAATAACCGAACCGTTGGAAGCTGAGGCTTTTCGCCTTCATGCCGTCGATCTCCACCACATCCGATTGGGGCGCGTGGCGATCGCCAGCCTCGCCCGCATCGCCGCCCGTGCCGACGATCAGTTGCGCGGGACGATCAGGTCCGAAGTCGAAGCTGGCGAAATGGTGGATATGGCCGGAGACGATCATGTTGATGCTGGAAAGGTCCGTGCCCTTGACCGCTGCTTGTTCGGTGGCGTTCAACGCTACATCGAGCAGACCGAATGGGCCGAGGTTGGCCACCGGCGCCTCTCCCCATATAGGCCTGTGGGTGACGATCCAGGCGTTTTCGGCATGATGGCCGGGGATGCTCGCCAACTGACGTGCGACGAGGGCGACGGCTTCGCTGGGCGCGAACCGGTCCACCGCGTCGGCGCTGTCGAGCACGTGCAGGGTCACGCCGCCTATGGGCACGGCGAAGGGGCGGCTCTCTGGCGGGCACGTCTCGGCTGAAGGACCGGCGTCGAGCATCCGAAACCAGCCCTTCCAGCCCCGCGCGCAGCTTTCGTGGTTGCCGCGCACGAACACCCAGGGCGCGGCCTGAAGCAATGGCTGGGCGGGATCGAAGAAATCGCTGGCCCAACTCGGCCAGAGGTCGCCGTGGGGTGAGTTCACGCAGCCGTTGTAGAAGCCGGGGCAGGCGGTCTCCCGGTAGTAATAGTCGCCTACGTGGATCACGAGGTCGGGCTTTTCCGCCGCCGCGCGCTGCGCCACCATGGCGAAAGGCCAAGCGCGAGGGTCGTTGCAGGCTTGCAACTCCAGTCCTTTCACCCGGCAGCCGGTGTCGCCCAACACCACGATCCGGTCGATCCGCGCGCGCGGTATGTGTAAGGCCTCGCCGCCAATGCTGGCGGAGACGGCGCCGTGCGGCAGGCGCATGACACAGACGGTCTGCGGAAAGGCCGGATCGGGCCGCACCCTGACCTGCATCGATTGGGCATGGCCGTCCACGATGATCTCTGGACACGAACCTTCCACGACTATGGCGCGCGCCTCTGCGGCTCCCCCATCTATGAGTTCAACCCAGGCCGACAGGGGCTGCTGCGCCCTGACAGCGGACGCTACGGCGAGGACGAGCAGCGCCAGACCCACAGCCCATTTCGACATTGCTCAACTCCCGTCCGGCGATTGCGCGCGACCGTGCCCTAGCGTCGCCAAAGGTCAAGCGGTGGTGGTTGCGTCCGGCGCAGCGACGTGAACAAGGACAGGCCATGAGTTCGCCTCCGCCCAACGCGATTGTCGCCTCGGTGCTGCTGCCGTTGCCGCTACCGGAAGCGTTCGACTACGCCGCGCCAGAGGGAATGGTGTTGGCTGTGGGCGATCAGGTGATGGCGCCGCTCGGGCCGCGTCAGGTGCGGGGCGTGGTGACGGCGATCCGCGCGGCGCATGGGGTGAATCGGCCCCTGAAGATACTGCTCGAACGGCTCGACGACGCACGTCTTCCGCCCACCACCCTCGCCTTTCTGGAATGGGCGGCGCGCTACGCCTGCGAGCCCGCTGGAGAAGCGTTAGCCATGGCGCTTCGGGGGCTGAACCATGCGCCGCCGCGCGCTGAGAAGCGGCTGGTTTTGACCGGCACGGCGCCTGCGCGACTTACCCCTGCCCGCGCCAGAGTTCTGGAGATCATGACGATCGCGCCTAACGGTCTCCGTTCGCCGGAGATCGCAGCGCGGGCGGGGGTTTCATCCGGTGTGGTGAAGGCGCTGCTGAATGAAGGGGTGCTGCTCGCTGTCGCAGTCCCCGCACCGCCGCCCTATGGCGTTCCCGACCCCCTGCTTGCCGGAGCCGCCCTGAACGCCAGCCAGTCCGCCGCCGCCGATGTGCTGAAGAGCCTCATATCGAAGGACCGGTTCGAGGCGGTGCTGCTCGACGGGGTAACGGGCTCGGGCAAGACCGAGGTCTATCTGGAGGCCGCCGCCGCGATCCTCGCCGTAGACCCAGCGGCGCAGGTCTTGATCCTGCTGCCCGAGATCGCCCTGACTCAGGCGGTGATCGCGCGGTTCGAGGCCCGCTTCGGCGCGCTTCCGGCGGAGTGGCATTCCGGTGTGGCTCGGCCCCTCAGGCGGCAGGTCTGGGACGGGGTGGCGGCGGGGGACTGCCGGATTGTGGTGGGCGCCCGCTCCGCCCTGTTCCTGCCCTTTCGCAAGCTTCGCCTGATCGTGGTGGACGAGGAGCATGACGCCTCGTTCAAGCAGGAAGAAGGGTTCGTCTATCACGCTCGCGACCTGGCGGTGGCGCGGGCCAAGATCGAAGGTGCGCTGGTGGTGCTGGCCTCCGCCACGCCGTCGCTGGAGAGCATCTGGAACGCAGAGGGCGGACGCTATCACTGGCTCAAGCTAACCACCCGCCACGGCAAGGCCAGTCTGCCGGTCGTGGACCTGATCGACCTGCGCGATCATCCGCCCGAGCAGGGCCGCTGGCTCTCGCCGCCACTGGTGGCCGAGATGGCGCAGACACTGGCGCGGGGGGAACAGACACTGCTCTTCCTCAACCGCCGCGGCTATGCGCCGCTGGTGCTCTGCAAGGCGTGCGGAGAGCGGATGACTTCCCCCGACAGCCAGTCCTGGCTGGTGGAGCACCGCTATTCCGGGCGTCTGGTTTGCCACCTCACGGGCTGGTCAATGCTGAAGCCACAGGTTTGTCCGCATTGCGGGGCCAAGGAGAGTCTGATTTCCATCGGCCCCGGTGTGGAGCGGCTGGAGGAGGAGGCGCGGAGTCTGTTCCCGGAGGACCGCATCGCCGTTTTCTCATCAGACACTGCGCCGGACGCAGCCTCGGCGCGCGCCCTTGTGGAGACCATGACGGCGGGCGGCATAGATATCCTCGTCGCCACGCAGGCGGCGGCCAAAGGGCACAACTTCCCCAACCTCACGCTGGTGGGCGTGGTGGACGCCGACCTTGGCCTGCGCGGCGGCGACCTCAGAGCCGCCGAGCGGACGTTCCAGCTTCTGGCGCAGGCGACCGGGCGAGCGGGGCGCGCCGATCGTCCCGGTCGCGCCCTGATCCAGACCTACGCCCCCGAGCACGCGGTGATGCAGGCGTTGAAGGCGCAGGACCGGGACGCGTTCCTCGCTGCAGAAGCCGAAATGCGCGAGCTATCGGGTCTACCGCCTTATGGCAGGCTGGCGGCGCTGATTCTGTCTAGCCCGGACGCAGAGGCGCTCGACCGTTATGCCCGCCATCTCGCCAGCGAGGTTCCCAATGCCGAGGGGGTGGAGGTCTATGGCCCCGCCGATGCGCCACTGGCGTTGATACGCGGCCGACGGAGGAAGCGCTTCCTAGTACGCGCCAATCGCAACGTCGATCTGCAAGGGTTCCTGCAGGCGTGGCGCGCCCGCGCCAAACCGCCCTCCTCGGTCCGACTGGCTATCGACGTGGACCCCTACAGTTTCCTTTGATTAACCACGCGGCTAAGGCGGTTTGTTCAGGTTTTCAGGCGAGGGTGGGAGTCTTATTGCTTGGGGTGAAACATGGCTGAGGCGAGGCGGGCAGAGGCGGGGCGAGACCACGCGGCCTTTGTCACGCCCATCACCATGGCCTTCCAGCCCATCGTCGATGTCTCCAGCCAAACCATTTTCGCCCATGAGGCGCTGGTGCGCGGCAGAGACGGAGCGGGCGCAGGGGCCGTGCTGTCATGCGTCACGCCGGAAAACCGCTATGACTTCGACCAGCAGTGCCGGGTGCGCGCGATTGAGCTTGCGGCCGAGCTGGGGCTGGCCCACGGCGGCGCCCTCGTCTCGATCAACTTCCTGCCCAACGCCGTGGACGATCCGGTGATCAGCATCGCCTCCACCGTCGAGGCGGCGCACCGGTGCGGCTTTCCCCTCGACCGCATCATCTTCGAGTTCACCGAGCACGAGCCAATCGATCCCGGCCATTTGCAGTCGATCCTGAAGACCTATCGCGGCATGGGCCTGCGCACCGCCATCGACGATTTCGGCGCGGGCTACTCGGGACTGACCCTTCTGTCGCGCTTCCAGCCCGACGTGGTGAAGCTGGATATGGCGTTGATCCGCTGCATCGACGTAGACCGGGTCAAGCGGACCATGGTGCGCCACATCGTGGCCATGGCGGCGGACCTCGGAGTCGCCGTGATTGCCGAGGGGATCGAGACCACGGCGGAATACGAGGTGCTGCTCGATCTCGATGTGAGCCTGCTGCAGGGCTACCTTTTCGCCAAACCGGCGTTCGAGGCCTTGGCCGCGCCCGCATGGCCGAAACTTCCCCAGCGGCTGCACGAACCGGTGATCTGGGCCGCTTAGGCTGTCGGCTGCGCCGCTCCGGTTGGCACGGCGGTTTCAAGCGCGTTTTCAGCAGCTTCGACGATCTTCTCCGGCGGCCCGCGCCCGCGCAGCTTGGCGGCGGGAATCAAGAGGGTCACGCCTACGCCGCCGATCAGCACGATCAGCCCCGCGCCAAAAACGCTGCGAATAGCGGTGGTGATAACCCCCTGTGAAGCTTGATCGAGTGCTGAAGCAGCCATCGTCTTAGCTCCCGGCGCAGCCGCCCGCGACACGGCCACCTTCTCTAGGTCGGCGAGCGACATGGTTTGGGCATGGCCCGCGACGGGCGGCAGCGCCCTGGCGGCGGAAGCGAGGTTGAGGGTGAGCAGGCTCCCGAACACCGCAACGCCGATGGTCGAGCCAATCTGACGGAAGAACTGCGAGGTTGAGGTCGCCACCCCGATCTCCTGCGGCGAGACTGCGTTCTGCACCGCCAGGCTGAACAGGCTCTGCGCCGGGCCCAGCCCGATGCCGAGGACCAGCATCCGCCAGCCGAGGTCCCACAGACTCATGCCTGGATGGATTAGCGTCAGCAGCACCACGCCGATCAGCATGACCACCTGACCCCCGAGCAGAATCGGTTTGAACACCCCGAACCTCGAGACCATCAGGCCGGAAACCGTCGAGGCGCCGATCAGCCCGACCATCAATGGCATCATGGTCAGCCCCGACTGGGAGGGCGTCGCCCCCGCGCCGAGCTGCATATAGAGCGGCAGGAAGGTCACTACGCCCATAAAGGCCATGGAGACGATAAAGCTGGCTACATTGGCGGTGGTGAAGGTGCGGTTGGCGAACAGGCGTAGCGACAGGATCGGGTGCGAGACCTTGGCCTCCACCGCAATGAAAGCGAGAAAGCCGACCACAGAGATTGACAGCAGAGTGACAATGCGGGGCGAACTCCAGCCGTAATCCCGCCCTCCCCAACTCAGCGCCAGAAGCAGCGGTACGAATGTGATGACGATAAGGGCGGCGCCCGCGAAGTCGATCTTGCCCGGGATGCGGTGGGTAAGCGCAGGCATCTTCACCACGATCATGAACAGCGCCAGCAGAGATAGCGGCAGGTTGACGTAGAATATCCAGCGCCAGCCAGCGATCTCCAACCCACCAAGATGCACGGTATGAAGCTGGGTGAAGAAGCCGCCGATCAACGGGCCGAGCACCGAGGCGACCCCGAACATGGCTCCGAACAGACCGCCGAACCGGCCTCTTTCGCGCGGCGGGAAGATGTCGGCGATGATGGCAAAGGCGGAGGTGAACAGCGCGCCTCCGCCCAGCCCCTGAATGGCGCGGAAGACGATCAACTGCACCATGCCGCCGCCGAACAGGCCGCCAAACTCTCCCGCCGCGCCGCACAGAACCGAGCCGAAGGTGAAGATCGCCACCCCGGTCAGAAGGATCGACTTGCGGCCATACAGGTCCGACAGCTTGCCATAGATCGGCACCATGACGGTGGAGGAGAGGAGGTAGGCGGTCGTCACCCACGAATAGAGATTCAGGCCGTGAAGCTGGGAGACGATGCGCGGCATGGCGGTGGAGACGATGGTCTGGTCCAGCGCCGACAGCAGAAAGACGATCATCAGCCCGATCAGGGTGATGCGTCGCTCATCGGGGGTGAAGCTTTGGCCGGTGGCGGCAGCGTGGTCTCCGGTGGAGGTCGCGGACATCGATCTCTCCCGGATCGCGGTTTCATCTTTGAGCGGGCGCAGGGGTAACGTAACGATGGGTCCGGCGAAAGGCGCCCGCAGCAAAACCCGATGGCATGGCCGATCTTTTCACCTTCGACGCCCTGGCGTCCTTCGCAGCGCTGACCTTCCTCGAAATCGTTCTGGGGGTGGACAATATCCTGTTCGTCGCCATCGCCGCCGCGCGACTGGAGCCGGCGAAACAGAACCTCGGCCGCCAGTTAGGCCTCTGGCTGGCGCTGATCTTTCGGGTGGTGATGCTGCTGGGCCTCGTCTGGATCACCCGGCTCGATGTGGTGCTGTTCCAGCTTCCGAACGGGCCCTTTTCGGTGAAGGACGCGGTCTTGAGCGCGGGCGGGCTGTTTCTGCTCTACAAGGGTTCGACCGAAATCCACGACGCCATCCGCTCGCTTCGCGGGCCGGAGGGTATCGAGGCGACACCCAAACCCAACGCCGGGCTGTGGAACGTGGTGCTTCAGATCGGCCTGGTGAATATCGTCTTCTCCCTCGACAGCGTGATCACCGCGGTCGGTATGGCCAGCCAGGTGCCGGTGATGGTGGCCGCCGTAATGGTGGCGACCTTCTTGATGATGGTGGCTGCCAAACCCGTGGGCGATTTCATCGAGAAGCGTCCGACGGTGAAGATGCTGGGGCTAGCCTTCATCCTTCTGGTGGGCGTCGCCCTGATCGCAGATGGCGCCGGGTTCCACGTGCCGCGCGGCTATCTCTATTTCGCCATCGGCTTCTCGCTGTTCGTGGAATTGCTCAACGGCGCCTGGCGGAGAAAACAGGTCTGATAACTAGCCGCTGCAATATGTTGAAAACGGACAGCCCGCCCACGTCTGCGCCTGACAAGCCATCCCTTTTCCAGCGCCGCATCCGGTTGCGGCGCCGCACATCGCGTGCTAAATCCCGCGCGGCTTTGAGCGGACAGCTTTGGGCCGGGCCTTCTTGCGCGCGGTTTTCCCAAATCCCTTCAAGCTTTTGACCGCCCCGGGCCTCCCGGCTGGCGGTTTTGGCGCAATTCATTCGGTGGTCCTTTAGTGGCGGACGAATCTTCGAGACTCGCAGACGTGGGCGCGCGCTACGCGCGAGCCCTGTTCGATCTGGCGGACGACACCAAGATGGTGGCCGTGGCTGAAGCGGACCTGAAGACCTTTAAGGCCCTGCTGGCCGAGAGTTCCGAACTGCGCGCCGCGATCGACTCGCCGGTCATAGGTTCGGACGACAAGGGCAAGGTGATGAAGGCGCTGGCCGATGCCGCGCACGTCAATCCCTTGACTAATAAGTTCCTCGGCCTTCTCGCAGCCAACAACCGTGTCGCCGCCCTGCCCGCCGTGATTACAGCTTTCGAGGCCCTCGCCGCCGAGCGCCGGGGCGCTGTCGCTGCGGAAGTCATCACCGCCATCGAACTTACCGCCGCCCAGAAAAAGGGCGTCGCCGCTGCGCTTCGTCAGGCGCTCGGCAAGGATCCTGAAATCACCGCGCGCGTCGATCCGTCCATCCTGGGCGGGCTCAAGGTGCGCGTCGGCTCCCGCCTGTTCGACGCCTCGCTCAAGTCGCGGCTCGACCAACTCAAGTTCGCCCTCAAGAGAGCGTAAGACAAAGCCATGGACATTCGCGCCGCCGAAATCTCGGCCATCCTCAAATCCCAGATCGCAGGCTTCGGCGAGGAAGCCGATGTTTCCGACGTCGGC
>JBBQLP010000010.1:0-70358 GCA_038327995.1 Caulobacterales bacterium
CAACCCGCCTCCGCCAGATACTCTACAATCTGATTTCCAATGCGGTGAAATTCACCGATGTCGGGAGCGTGAGCGTATTTGGAACCTTCGAAGATGGCGCCTTGGAGCTAGCCATCATCGACACTGGTATTGGAATGTCCAAGGAAGTCATCGCAAATCTCTTTGGACGTTTCGAACAGGCAGACGCATCGACCACCCGAAGATTCGGGGGAACGGGACTTGGCCTTGCAATCGCTCGAAACCTAGCGCGGCTGATGGGCGGAGAAATATCCGTGGAGAGCATCGAAGGTAGGGGCTCTACGTTCCACGTCCACTTACCCCTGAGAGATGCTGGACAATCAATAACGCCGGTCGACGCGGACCCGAAGCACGACCACGCCCTTCTCGACCGACAACTTCATATACTTGCAGCGGAGGACAATCCCATCAACCAACTCGTTCTTCGCACACTGCTAGAGACGGTTGGAATCGCCCCGACATTTGCGAGCAACGGCAAGGAGGCTGTGGAGCAATTCCGGACCGGACATTGGGATCTAGTCCTAATGGATCTTCAAATGCCCGTTATGGACGGCCTTGAAGCGTGCACGGAAATCCGGCGTTGGGAGATGGAGCAAGGTTGTCGACGAACCCCAATCGTAGCGTTGACCGCGAATGTCATGACACACCAAGTTGAGCAATATTTGGCGGGCGGGATGGACGCTTATGTTGCCAAGCCGATCGAGGCGTCCAAATTATTCGCGGCAATTGAGAAAGCGATTTCTGTAAGTGAGGGGGCAGCAGCTACGTTGGCCGCTTAGCTCGCCTTGGAAACGAAAGGGGCGAGATCTTCGCTCGGGCGTCGCTGTCAGGACCCTGCACCATGCCCACCCCTAGCGCTTGCCCGTTGTAGGTCGTCGGAGCCAACTGAGAAGCGTTGTCCCGAAGACAATAGCCAAACCCAAAGTGTTGAGACTATTGTTTGCGACCACGTAAAGTGTGGTTGGAGGTTGATCGAGTTTGTAAAGCAGCGCGTGCATGAGAAAGAGCGCGCTTTGAACTAATAGAAGGATCCAAACCCACCAGGCAGTTTCAGTGGCAGCCAGGAACAGAAGGCCAAGCCCACAAAGTGAATCGCCAGCTATGACGGCTTCCGTGCGGTGGCCGAATCCAAGTTCTATGAGCGTAGCCAATGCCCAGCAACCTGCGACTAAAATTGCCGCTCGTCTGAGCGCTCGGTTCCCGACGCTCACAGCGGTCATGCAAACGACGGCCATTAAGCCGAAGCCGATCAAGATTCTGATTTCCGCCATGAGATGCCTGCTCGGGTACCCCTATCGAACGTTCCGCGACCACCAGCGTTGCAGCCGGTCGCATGACGGATATGCACAGACTTGCGCCGAAGTGATTGTGACCGTCACAGCTCGGAGGATCGTGCGGCCCCTCAGTTGCCGCTGGCGACGCCCTTTCAGTGATCTGCCTAGTACAAGCCACTTGCCGAATTGGTGATCTAGTCATATAGTACACCGACGCAACGAAAGTGGTTCGCATTGGGTGCGCTTGCTTCGATGGACTCCGAATGGAACGAACACCAGCCGATCTATCGCCAACTGCGTGATCGCGTCGTGGCGATGATTCTCGATTCGGTCTTGAAGGACGGTGAACCCCTGCCGTCGGTGCGCAGCGTGGCGGCCGAGAGTCGGGTGAATCCGTTGACCGTGCTCAAAGGTTATCAACAACTCGTTGATGAGCAATTGGTCGAAAAGCGGCGTGGCCTAGGGCTCTTTGTGAAGGCTGGAGCTCGAGCGTTGCTGCTTCGTGACGAGCGACAGAGATTTTTGGCGGACCAGTGGCCGCAAATTGCCGTCACAATCCGGCGGCTCGCCCTGACGCCCGAAGAACTGGCCGCTGCCACCCCGAAATTACCCGAAGAACGCTAGCAGTAGGATGACCTAGGTGAACTGCATAGAAGCGCGAGGCCTTCGCAAAACTTACGGTTCGACCGTGGCGCTGCAAGGGATCGACCTAACGGTCGAGGAGGGGCGTATCCTTGGATTGATCGGCCCAAATGGAGCCGGGAAGAGCACGGCGTTGAACGCGATCCTCGGCCTGACGCCCCATGAAGGGGATCTGAGGGTTTTGGGTCGTAATCCCTGGATACAGCGCGACGAGTTGATGCGAGACGTCTGCTTCATCGCAGATGTAGCCGTCCTTCCACGCTGGATGCGCGTGTCACAGGCGCTGGACTATGTAGCAGGCGTCCATCCTAGATTTGATCGCGCGAAAGCGAATGCATTTCTGGCCAAGACCGCGATCCAGTCATCCAGCAGGGTCCGTGAGCTTTCCAAGGGAATGGTAGCGCAACTTCACCTGTCCCTGATTATGGCTATCGACGCCAAGCTTCTGGTGCTGGATGAACCTACGCTCGGCCTCGATCTTCTCTACCGCAAGGCGTTCTATGATGCCTTGCTAAATGACTATTTCGATCACAGCCGCACCATCGTCGTCACCACTCACCAAGTGGAAGAAATCCAACACATCCTGACCGACCTCGTGTTCATCAACGCTGGTCGCATTGTGCTGAATACCAGCATGGAGGCGTTCGAGGCGCGCTACGCGGAAGTAATGACGTTGCCTGAGCAGGCCTCTGCGGCCCGCGCGCTTGGACCAATCTACGAACGTCAAGTCTTCGGACGAAGTATTATGCTGTTCGACGGCCTCGATCGCGGGCGGCTTGCTGCGTTCGGTGATGTTCGCACCCCTAGCATCGCGGACCTGTTCGTCGCTGTCATGGGTGAGAGCAATCAGACTATAGGGAAGGTGGCCGCATGAGCGACGTATCGCTGGACACGGCGTTGGGCGGGTCGGGTGTACTAACTTCGGCGCTGTCACACCCCACGCGTCCGTTCTATTGGTCGGTTCGACGCGAACTTTGGGAAAACCGCGCGACCTATTTGGCGCCGGCCAATGTCGCGGGCGTCTTGATGGTAGGGTCGTTGCTCGCCGCCTTACGGTTCGGCAGGTATCACGATGATGTCTCCCAAATCGACCCCGCACAGCGGCTCGGTCTGATGGAGCTTCCCTACGGGGTTGCCGCGCTCGCTATCGTCGTCACCATGTTCATCGTCGCGGTGTTCTATTGTCTGGGTGCCCTGCACAACGAACGCCGCGATCGCAGCATCCTCTTCTGGAAGTCGTTGCCAGTGTCGGATTTAACCGCGGTTCTGTCAAAAGCGGCTATTCCGCTGGTGGTGATGCCGATCGTCGCGTTTGTGGTCATCGAGGCCTTGCAGCTCGCGATGTTGTTTTTGAACACGGTAACGATACTGGTGCGGGGACAGAACCTCTCCCAACTCTGGGGCCGACTCCCGTGGCTACAGATGCAAGGGGTCGTGCTCTACACGCTTGCGGTCACTGCCCTCTGGTTCGCTCCCATCTATGCGTGGCTTTTGTTCATTTCTGGTTGGGCCAAGCGTGCGCCTTTCCTTTGGGCCTTCCTTCCACCGCTCGCGCTCAGCCTGGTCGAAAAGATCGCGTTCAACACGTCCTACATTGGCGACCTTATCTCCTACCGTCTGCACGGCTTTAAAGACGCCTTTTCGGAGGGAACTGTGTCACGGGCAGGCCGGCTCGATATCGTTACCAGCCCGATATCCCTTCTGGACCCTCTTGGCCTGTTAAGCCTCCCGGGCCTCTGGAGCGGTCTTATGGTCGCTGCCGGCCTTCTAGCCGCTGCCGTCTGGTTCCGCCGCCGCCAAGAGCCCATCTAGTCTGCCGCTATGTAGCGCAACACGCTTGTGGGACCTCCAGTTGGTCGGCATGTAGGCGTTTGATGGGGCAGCCTTTACGCCAGAAGTTGCCGCGCGCGTGCCGTTGCAATTCCACAAACCCAATACTTGCCCGACCGACCACAAGTCAGCCGACACGTGCGCACAAGGCTCTCCACCGCTATGCCAGTGGACGGATTTTGCCAATTCGCTAACTTGGGGCTCACAGAGCCAAAGGTGTCTGACTACACAAAGGAGAAAACGATGGCGGCGTTGGACCTGAAACCCCTATCGAACCATGTGGGTGTCGAGGTGATTGGCGTCGATCTGAACAGCCTAGACCACGATGGAATGGCGACCATACGCGCCGCCCTGGCTGAGAGTGGGGTGGTGTTCGCGAGGGATCAGAACATGACCCCCGAACAACATATCCGCTTCGCCCGCCGCTGGGGCGACATCGACGTTAATTCCTACTTCCCCGCCAATGGCAACCATCCCGAAATCGCTGAAGTTCGCAAAAGCGAGACCCAGACCGTTAATATTGGCGGCGGTTGGCATACCGACCACAGCTATGACCAGATCCCGGCCATGGGCTCAATCCTAATGGCGCGGGAAACGCCGCCGTCTGGAGGAGACACGTTGTTTTCTGGTCTCAGCGCCGCATTTGACAGCCTATCCGACGGGTTGAAGACGACCCTGCGCGGGTTAAAGGCGGTGCATTCGGCCGACCACATTTATAGCGAGGACGGTGTCTATGCGAAGACGGACCAGGCGGCAGACCTGAAAGGGCACGACATCCGCACGCATGCGGTGCATCCGGCAGTGATCTGGCATCCGACGACCAAGCGAGAGATACTCTACGTAAACCCCGCTTTCACCTTGCACTTCGAGGGATGGACGCGCGAGGAGAGCTTGCCCGTGCTTCAGCATCTCTATGCCGTGGCCATGCGACCAGAGTTTCACTGTCGCCTCCATTGGGCGCCGGGCTCAATCGCCATCTGGGACAATCGCTCCACCTGGCATTTTGCCATAAACGACTATAACGGCCATCGTCGGCTAATGCATCGCATCACACTGTCGGGCGAAGTGCTGAGCGGCCCTGCTGCCTAACTGATAGTCGAAAAGTCCGTAGGTGACGTCGGCAGCCGCTATCCGACGACCTCGCTCAGATTCATTCCTGGCCCCTGCGCCACCTTGGCTTTGCCATAAGCTGGACGAGCGCTAAGGCGATTCCAATAATCTCGCGTGTTTGAACCGAAGCGTTCCGACAGACCGAGGATTTCGGCGAACATCAGCGCGTAGCCGACAGAAATGTCCGCCATTGTGAATCTGCCAGCGCATAGAAATGCCTGCGTTTCCAAGGTGCGTTCAACATGGCGAAGGCGCGAAAGGAACCACCGGGAATAGTCGTCCACGATCTGAGGCTGCCTGCGGTCTACGGGTTCCAAACGACTGTATCTCAGGACAAGCGCCTGCGGAAATGTCAGCGTCGCCTCGCCAAAAGCTAGCCAATTTAGCCAAGCGCCGTAGTCAGGCTCCGTTTCGCCTACCGCAAGGCTGGAGGTTTCCTGGCGGACGCTAAGATACTGCAGGATCGCCGCTGACTCAGTCATCCTCACCGATCCGTCTTGGAAGAAGGGAACGGTCCCGAGCGGATTGATCTTGAGGAACTCCGGCGAGGTGAGGCGCGGCGGAAAGGCGAGCAAATGAAGTGTGTATGGGACGTCAAGCTCTTCGAGCGCCCATAAGACGCGGAACGACCGGGCATCTGGTGAGTGATAGAGATCAATCACAGGCGGGTTCCTACGGCATTCGGCTTCGTGTGGGCGGGTTACACCGCAGCTGGATATGACCTGCGGCAAGCCCGGCGTCGAGTGGCGTAGATCAGCTGTCCACGCTCAGCCGCACTTCCCGAGTTTGCTTCCAAAAGGCCTGGAGTGCGTTTCGGGCTTCCTCGACCCAATCATAAGTCGTCCACACCCGCAGCCGAAACCGAATGCACAGAACTGATAAGGTCTGCTTAGTTCTCAATTGAAGGTGTCTCATGGCAGACAGCGACCTGATCGTTCATGGCTGTATGGTCGCTGGTCGGGGAGCCTGAGTTGATGGCCCTCGAACGTGCGGTAGGGTCGGTCGTGTCGTGACGCGCCGTTTATCGTAAGGGACCTTTCTAGTGCGGGCCGCAGCATGCTCCTCACGCGACGAGCCGACGATCGTTGGATGATTGAAGCCATACCGCGGCCTCAATCCGCAGGCTCGCTCACAACATGACCTTTCACATCACCGCCTCGAACAAAACCGGGCCCATTAAGCTCGCAAGACGGACTGCGAAGGAAGCATTCGAACTTGCCAGAAGTTATCGAAGCAAGGGCTATGAGGCGATCAACGTTACGAACGTCGAGACGGGCGAGACGTTCGCGGAGCCCGACATCGTCGAGAACCGAATGCCAGCGAGTCCGACTAGCGGCCCCAAGGCTTCGGTCTTGCCGCTTGACGGATAAGCGTTGAGCCTGGCGGTTGGCTTTGTGGCCTGTGCGTTATTCGCCCGGCTAGGGCCTAGAAGGTCAGGCAGTGACGCAAAAACATTCGCCTAAATCTGTTGGCACGCGACCGTTTGAGAAGGATTCCAGGCGCATCGCCGGCCGAAAGGGCGCGACATTTGTTGGTATCATTGTTGGTATCGAGCCTCCCGGATGGTCATCAGCCTATTGTAGTAAAACAACAATCCTCGCCAGTGCGGGTCCCTCCGGGCCTACCAGTCGCACGCCTCGTATGGGCGGTGCGCCTACCCCGGACGATCTTGTCGCCCGGGGCCTTGGCGAAACGCCGATTACGGCATCAACACCGTATCAACCACGTGGATAACGCCGTTGGACTGATTCACGTTGGCGATGGTCACGGTGGAAGTTCCGCCTTTAGCGTCGGTCAGCATAACGTGGCGATGGCGGACCGAGACCTTTAAGGGCTCGCCTTGTACGGTGGTCAGTCTGCCACCATGCCTGCCTAGCTTCATCAGGTCGGCGGCGGAATATTTGCCGGAAACCACATGATAGGTCAGGATTTTGGTCAGCGTATCCTTGTTCTCGGGCTTCACCAGCGTGTCGACCGTGCCCGCCGGAAGCTTGGCGAAGGCTTCGTTGGTGGGCGCGAAGACGGTGAACGGACCGGGACCTGAAAGGGTGTCCACCAGACCCGCGGCCTTGACGGCTGCAACGAGCGTAGTGTGGTCCTTCGAGTTGACCGCGTTTTCGATGATATTTTTGGAAGGATACATGGCCGCGCCGCCGACCATGGGGTCGTGCATCGCCATATGCGCGAAGGCGGCGGGGGCGGCGGTGAGCGACAGGGCGAGGAGAGAGGCCGCGAACAGGCGGCGGGGAGTATTGGACATGGGAGCGCTCCAGATTGCTTTCCCTTGGTTCGGGAATGCTGGAGCTACGATCTTGGGCGTCCAAGGGATGCGTCGGGTGGCCGCAATGGCGCTCACACTACTGGCTGCGGCTTGCTGCGTACCCATTGCGACAGCACCCACTTTTCTCCACTGGTCGGGGGCAGTCCGGCGTGCACTGTGCGAGGGTCCACCCGATCTTCGCCATCCACGCTGAAGAAGAAAAGAGCGTCGCCAGTCTGGCCCTTGAAGCGGTAGTGCATTTCGGGAAACTCAGTCTCGCCACCCTCGTAGCTGTCGTTCAGATAGAGGAGGAAGGTGGCGATCCTCTGCCCCTCGCGCGCCAACACCTGGGCAAAACCGGGGACGTCCGGGTTCAGGAAGTCGAAATGGTGGTCAAAGCTCTGCCCTACCGAATAGTGCAGTACATTGGGGGCCTCCTGAAGATCTCGCGCCAAGCCGAGCGCAGCGGCGATGCGCGTGCGTAGCAGGGCCAGCACCACGTCCCCGTCGAATAGGGCGAACCCTGCGCCGGAGTTGGTGCGCATATTGGGTTGAGGGTTGGCGGTGGGGCCCGGCTTATAGACGCCGGTCTGTTTCAGCCGTCCTTGGGCGCGGGAGATCAGCCAGTCGCACGCCGACTTGGGTGCAAACGCCCGCACCACGCCGATGCGTGGCGATGTGCTGACGTCTTGGACTGGCAAGGGCTCCAGCCAAGTCCCGGGATCGTCGCCGATAATGGCCAGTTGCGGCGCGGCGCGAGGATCGCCTCGTTTGCTGGCGATGCGTAGCCAGCGCAGGGCTTCTCCCCAGTTCTGCTCCAGTCCGACGCCGTTGGCGCGCAGCACCGCCGCCATGTGGGCGGCGTCTGCCCCGCCCGCCGCTGCAGCTCCTTCGATCAGAACCGAGCCCTTGACGGGGTCGAGTGGAGCCGCACGCCCCACCGTCAAACGCGCGCCGAGATAGCTCATCGATGGAGCGTGCCCGGCGTCTGCGGCTATTTGCAGCCAACCCACAGCCACATCGTGCCGCCCCTCGGCGTCGAACAGGCGGGCGAGGGCGAACTGGGCGTCCGGGTCGCCGGACCGCGCCTTGGCCTGGAATTCAGCGCTGGTGATGGTTGCGGTCGTACTCATGCGTCCGTCACGGGAACCTTAGGGATTGGCGTAAGAGCTAACCGGCAACAGCCGGCGGCGCCAGTGTCCCCTACAGGCGGCGCCCTCGCCAATCCGGCCGCGCACGCCTAAATAGCGCTGATGGACGCTGCCGCTCTCCTTTGGGAAGACCCGACCCTCGCCGCCGCCAAGGCCGCTACGGGGCTGTCAACTGGTGCGCGCGTGGTTGCGGCAATGTCCGGCGGGGTGGACTCAACTGTTGTCGCGGCCCTGCTGCATCGGGCCGGATATGACGTAGTGGGCGTGACGCTGCAACTCTATGACCACGGCGCGACGGTGAAAAAGGCAGGCGCCTGTTGCGCCGGGCAAGACATCCGCGACGCCCGCATGGCCTCCGAACGCATGGGCGTGCCGCACTATGTGCTCGACTACGAAAGCCGCTTTCGCCAGGAGGTGATCGACGATTTCGCCGACGCCTATCTGCGCGGCGAGACGCCCATTCCCTGCATCCGCTGCAATCAGACGGTGAAGTTCCGGGACCTTATGGATGTGGCTCGCGACCTGGGGGCAGAAGCCATGGCCACTGGCCACTACGTCCGCCGCGTAGATGGGGCGCACGGGCCGGAACTTCACCGGGCGCACGATCCGGCGCGCGACCAGAGCTATTTCCTGTTCGCCACCACCCGTGAACAGCTCGCCTATCTGCGCTTTCCGCTGGGCGATCTGCCCAAGAGTGCGGTGCGAGAGGCGGCGAGGGCGCTGGGCATGGCGGTGGCGACCAAGCCGGACAGCCAGGACATCTGTTTCGTGCCCGAGGGCAAATACTCCACCCTGATCGACAAGCTGCGCCCGAACGCGGCGGGGGCAGGCGACATTGTGCATCTGGATGGGCGGGTGCTGGGGCGTCACGAAGGCGTCACCCGTTATACCGTAGGTCAACGGCGGGGGCTCAACGTCGCCGTGGGCGATCCTTTGTTCGTGGTGAACATCGAACCGGATACGAAACGTGTGATCGTTGGTCCGCGCGAGGCGCTCTTGACCCGCGCCCTGACGCTGAAGGAGACCAATTGGCTCGGCGACGAGCCGACCATCGGAGACGCCGCGACGGCGGGAAAGGCCGTGCTGGCCCGCGTGCGCTCCACCCGCGATCCGGTTCCGGCGCGGCTGGTCAGGGGGGAGGGCGTCTTGGTGGTCTTTGACGCAGCAGAGGAAGGCGTCTCCCCCGGACAGGCCTGCGTCCTCTATGACCCCGCAAATCCCAGCCGGGTGCTCGGCGGCGGATTTATCGCCACCACCGAGCGGGCCTGACGCAGCCTAGTTCTGCGGCTTGTTCGCGTCGTTCTGGCCGGGCCCGTCCGGCCGCTGGCCCTTGTGCTGACCTAGGTTGGGCTTGTCCGGGTGCGAGGGCGCGCCCTGAGCCTTTGCCGCATCAGCTACCACCTTGGCCTTGGTCTCGGCGGCGACCTTCGCCTGTTGGGCTGCGACTTTGGCCTGTTCGGTCGCGACTCTGCTCTGGGCGTCCGCCGTAGCCTTTTGCGCCGCCGCTAGTTTCGCCTGCTCCTGCTGGACCCGCGCGGCCTGTTCCTGGACCCGTTGCTGGGTCTGGACCTGCTGCTGTTGCGCCTGCGCCGCCTGAAGGGCGGCCGCCTGCTGGGCACGCTGCTGATCTACGACCCGCCTTGCAGCGTCCTGTTGGGCTCGCGCCTGTTGTTGCTGGGCGACCGCTGCGTCGCGGGCGGCTTGGCGCGCCGCATCCTGTTGAGCACGTTGTTGAGCCTGCGCCGCCTGATCGGACTGGTGGCGAGCAGCGTCCGCCGCGGCCTGTTGCTGGGCTTGTTGGGCGCGGGCTGCCTGCGCCTGATCGGCGTTCCTGCGAGCGGCGTCCTGTTGCGCCTGTTGTTGCTGACGCGACTGGGCTGCGGCTTGAGCATCCGCCTGCGCCCGAGATTGCGCAGCCGCCTGTTGCCGCTGCTGATCAGCCTGCTGGCGTTGCTGATCTTGCTGCTGCGCCTGGGCTGTTGCCTGCGCCTGTTGCTGCTGAAACTGCAACTGACGCTGCTGGTCAGCCTGCTGGCGCGATTGATCTTGCTGTTGAGCGCGGCGTCCGGCGTCAAAATTCCGGTCGCCCGGCCCACCGAACTGCTGCCCGCCCTGCGATTGCGTTTGAGTGGGCGGAGCGGCGTCCCGATTCTGGTGATGATCTGAAGCGCGCCCAAGCGAGTAAGCGGCCGCTGCGGCGACAAGCGCGGTAGCGAGGCTCGATCCGCTGCCTCCAACGTTCACATCCTGACGCCGCTGGTCATAGCGTCCCTGGTCGTAGGTGCTTCCGAGAACGTCGTTGTAGCGCTGCGCCTCGATAGCCCGGCGATCCTGCTCGTCCTGCCAGTAGGCCTGTTGCTGGGCGGCGTGCTCGTCGTGATAGGCGCGCCAGTCCGCGTATTGCGCCTGCTGCTGCTCCCAACGGGCGCGGTCGGCGTCGATGGCGGCGCGGCGCTCCTGCCAGCGAGCGGCGGCGACGGCCTGACGGTCGCGGGTCAGGGCGGCGTTGTAGAGTTGCTTGGCGCGGTAGAGATAACGGCCCGCCAGATCGGCGCGCTCATCGACAAAGGCCGGATCAAGCGTTCGACCCTGGTTGTCATAGACCACCACAAGCTGGCCGTTGGAGTAGCCGTAGCTGTATTGCGGGTCCTGCACCAGGTAGGGGTTGGCCTGCCCCGCGTCATAGTAATAGTAGCGTTGGCCCTCTGGCGTGCGCTCGACCACGCGGGTGGAACGGTTGCTCCGCCACACCCACGGGCGGGTGCCGTTGTAGTCGAAGGCGTAGTCGGGGGGCGTGTCGCCCAGCACTCGCGAGGTCTGATAGGCGCGGTCGGCGTAGGCATAGCGGTCGCGCGGCGCGGCCACCCGACCGATGGTCGCGCGCGGCGCGGCGGGCAAGGCGCTTCCGATCGGCGCAGCGTTGGACGGGGCCGTGTCGGTGGTTGTCAGCGGCAGCGGCGGCGGCTGGTCGAGCACGGCCGAAGTCTGATTTCCCGGGCCGCTCTGGTTGCAGCCAGCCAGAGTCGCGGCGGCCAGAGCGGCGATCAGCGCCAGCTTCGATGAGGTGTCTCGGAATGAGGTCATGGCGATAAAATCCTCCAGAAGCTTAAGCGTTCCGCTCAGGCTGCGTGTCACCTGTGGCGGATTTGAGATGAACGGCACTGGAACGGCGAGGGTCGGGGTTGTTCATCTCACGCTCGCCGCTCGTTCGCTGAGCGCTCGCTCAAAGATGCCAACCGTCCTATATCTCATTCCGAACCGTCTATCGGAGCAGCCATGTCCACCGTTTCAGACCCCATCGTCATCTGTTCCTACGCCAGGACGCCCATGGGTGGCTTTCAGGGCGCGCTCGGGACCGTGAAGGCCACCGCCCTCGGCGCTGCGGCGGTGAAGGCAGCGCTGGAGCGATCGGGGGCCAGGGCCGAAGACGTGGAGCAGATCATCATGGGCTGCGTCCTTCCCGCTGGCCTCGGACAGGCCCCTGCGCGCCAGGCGGGGCTGGGGGCGGGGCTTCCGCTCGGCGTCGAGGCTTCGACTGTCAACAAGATGTGCGGATCGGGGATGCAGGCGGCGATCATGGCCCACGATGCGTTGGCGGCGGGCAGCGCCGATATCATAATCGCCGGGGGTATGGAGAGCATGACCGGCGCCCCCTACGTGATGGCGAAGCACCGCTCCGGCGCCCGCATCGGCCACGACGTCATCTCTGACAGTATGTATCTCGACGGGTTGGAGGACGCCTATGAGCCCGGCAAGCTGATGGGTGCGTTCGCCGAGGATAGCGCCCGCACCTACCAGTTCACTCGCGAACAGCAGGACGCCTACGCTGTCGAAAGCCTTTCCCGCGCGCGTAAGGCGACAGAGAGCGGCGCCTTCAAGCGGGAAATCGTCGCCGTCGAGGTCGCCACCCGGAAGGGAACCGAGACGGTAAGCCAGGACGAGCAGCCGATGAAAGCCGATCCCGCCAAAATCCCGACCCTGAAGCCCGCCTTCTCGAAAGACGGCACGATCACCGCCGCCAACGCCTCCTCCATTTCCGACGGCGCCGCGGCTCTGGTGATGACGCGGGAGTCGGTTGCACGCGAGAAGGGTCTGACGATCCTGGCCCGCGTGGTGTCCCACGCCACCCACGCGCACGAACCGGCCCTCTTCACCACCGCCCCCGTGCCGGCGATGCGCAAGGCGCTGAAGAAGGCGGGGTGGACGGTCGATGATGTGGACCTTTGGGAGATCAACGAGGCCTTCGCAGTGGTGCCGATGATCGCCATGCAGGAGATGGGCCTCGAGCACGCCAAGGTGAACGTCAACGGCGGCGCTTGCGCCCTTGGCCACCCCATCGGGGCGTCCGGCGCGCGCATCCTGGCGACGCTCCTCTCGGCGCTGGAGGCGTCGGGCGGGACGAAGGGGATGGCCTCGCTCTGTATCGGCGGTGGCGAGGCGACGGCCATGGCGGTGGAGTTGGTGCATTGAGACGCGTCGGGGGGCTGATCGCGGCCGGACTGGCTTTCGCGCTTCCCGCATTCGCCTTTGCGGACGGACCCAATCCGAAAGCGCTCGACTGGTTGGTCGGGCGCTGGACGGCGGAAAAGACCGCCGACGGCGCCGCTGGCGGCTTCAGTTTCGAGCGTGAGGCAGGCGGTAAGGTGATCGTGCGTCATAACCACGCCGACTACCCGGCCTCGGGTGCGCGGCCAGCCTCTCACCATGACGACCTGATGGTGGTCTATTTCGACGGCCCCCTCCGCGCCGACTACTGGGACAACGAAGGCCACACCATCCACTACACGGGCGCTGTCAGCGAAGACGGGCGGGTGATCTTTACGGACACCGCTGCGTCAGGCCCGCACTACCGCCTCACCTACAAACCGCAGGGCGCCCAGGGGCTGTCAGGCCAGTTCGAGGTCGAGCCGCCGGGCGAGGCTGCGTTCAAGAGCTACCTCACCTGGACGGCGGTGCGAGTCCCCTAACTCATCGGCTCGGGCTGCGGCATGGGTACATCCTCCGGCGCGGGGATGAAGTCGTGGTCGTCGCCCTCTGGGAGTTTCATTCGCCCGGCCTTCCAGTCCTCTTTCGCCTGCTGAATCCGCGCGTGCGAGGAGGAGACGAGGTTCCACCAGATGTAGCGCTTGCCCACCGGCTCGCCGCCGAGCGCCATCACTCTGGCCTTGGTCACGGCGGTCAGCACCGCGTCGGCGCCCCTGGCGAAGACCAGCATCTGGCCCGCCTCATAGGTGCGATCATCCACCTCCACGCTGCCTTCGACAATGAAGGCCGCGCGCTCGGAATACTCGCCCGGCATCCCGGCCTTGGTTCCGGGCTCCAGTTCCCAATGGATGTAGAAGAGCGGCGAGTGGGTCTGCACCTTCGCTGCAGCCCCATAGGCCGAACCCGCCACCAGCCGGGCCCACAACCCACCTACCTGATAGGTCGGCAGATCATCGCCCTTGTGATTGGCGAAGGTGGGGTCGGTCTCTTCCGCCTCGTTGGGCAATGCGACCCAGGCCTGGAGACCATGCGAACGGCTCGGACCTTTCAGGATTTCGGGATCGGTGCGCTCGGAATGGACGATCCCCTTGCCAGCAGTCATCCAGTTCACCTCGCCGGGCTTGATCGCCAGCGCCGAACCGAGATTATCTCGGTGAAAGATTTCGCCCTCGAACAGATAGGTGACGGTAGAGAGGCCGATATGAGGATGCGGGCGCACATCTATCCCATGGCCGGGAGCGAACACCGCCGGTCCCATGTGGTCGAGGAAGATGAAAGGCCCGACCATCCGGTGCGTGGGAAAGGGCAGAATCCGCCCGACCTCAAACCCGCCGAGGTCGCGCGGGCGGCTGGGAATGACGAGTTCGATCATGGCTCCGGTTTGCGTAGTTCGGCCCTATCCCAATCCGCTCACACAGGGGCTGATCAGGCCCAGAGGAACGGCGGTGGAGGTTTTGACGCTGCGCATGACGATGCGGCTCTCGACGTTGGAGACGAGGCCGAGGGAGAGCAGCTTTTCGCGCAGGAAATCGTCAAACGCGTGCATATCCCGAGTGATGATCCTCAGCACGTAGTCCATGCCGCCCGTCACCGTGGCGCATTGCGCGACCTCAGGCCACTTGACCACGGCGGCCTCGAACGCTTCGAGGTTTTCCTTGGTGGGGAGCGACAGCTTCACCTCGGCGAACACCTCAAAGGCCAGGCCGAGCTTTTCGCGGTCGAGGATGGTGACGCGCTTTTCGATAATACCCACGTCTTCCAGCCGCTTTATCCGTCGCCAGCAGGGGGAGGACGACAAGCCCACCCGCTCGGCAATCTCGGCCACCGAAAGGCTGGCGTCGTGCTGGATCAGGTCGAGGATTTTAGCGTCGATGGCGTCCAGAACTTCCGCCAAATCTAACTCTCCCGCGGCATCACCGTTGGCGAGCAAGGGCAGAATTTTTCCACCCTATGCCCGCATCGAAGGGAATAGGGCTAGATTGATGCTATGGCAAGGCGATATAAGCACGTTTATGTCGCGAGATGGCGGATCGGCGACGTCGCTGTGCTTTAGCGATGCGAGGCGTAGGTCGAGAAATCCGCCTGCGACGGGGTGGCGATGGCGATATAGCCCACGCCCAGAACGGCGGCGATGGCGATGAAGAGCGAGAGCATACGCATAGGGAGTATCCAGCAAGGTAAAGGCTACAAAGCGCGTTGGCCGCCCTAAAGGTTCCATTGCGGCCCAACAAAAGTTCAGGCAGGCAACCGCACGACCGCGCGAAGACCGCCCAACGGGCTCCTCTCCAGCGTCACGTCGCCCCCGTGCCCCCGCGCGACGTCCCGGGCAATGGCGAGGCCCAGCCCCACGCCCTTGTCGTTCTGGTTGCGGGCCTCATCCAGGCGCGAGAAGGGGACGAAGGCCTCCTCATAGCGGTCTTCCGGGATGCCCGGCCCATCGTCATCCACCAATATCTCCACGCCGCCGGTCGGACGAGCGTGCACCGCCACAGTAACCCGCGCCCCGTGGCTGGCAGCGTTCATCACCAGGTTGGCGAGGGCGCGCTTGAGGGCGAGAGGCCGCCCGCTTGCTTGCAATCCCGTATACGAAATCACCTCGACGTGCGCGCCCGCCCGCCCGGCGCCTTCGCACACGTCGCGGATCAATTTGTCCAGATCGACGGCCTCCACCGCTTCGCCGCCCTGCCCGCGCGCAAACGCAAGATATTCGTCTATCATGTGCTCCATTTCGATCAGGTCACGCTTGATGGCGTCGATCCGACCAGAGGGAGGCGCTAAGGCGGCTTCGAGCTTGAGCCGGGTGAGCGGCGTTCGGAGATCGTGACTGACCGAGGCGAGCAGCACCGTGCGCTGGTCGATGTGGCGCTGAATGCGCTCCTTCATGGCCAGGAAGGCGTATCCGGCCATGCGCACCTCTCGCGCGCCGTGCGGTTTGAAGCGGGCGTCCTCGCCCTTGCCAAAGGCGTCCGCCGCCTCGGCTAGTCGCTCGATCGCCCGCACTTGGTTGCGGATGAACAGGATCGCTACCCCCGCCAGTGTCAGCGTCGCCGCCATTAGCCACAGGATGAAGACGTGTCCCCGCGTAGCGAAGGCGCGCTCGCGCGGTGCGATAATCCGCAGGACCCCGCCCTTCACCGCCACCCTTATGTCCACGTAGCCAGGGTAGCGAACAGTATCGAGCCAGAAGTTTTCATCCAGCCGGTCGTCCAGAGCGCTACGCAGAGTCTCATCGAACGCTGGAAACAGGGGGTGGGAGAGATCGGTGGGCAGGGTCCGGCTGGGCTCGAAGGCCAGAGATATGGACTGGGTGCGCTCGGCGCGTTCGGCGATCTTCGTCAGCGTCCGGGGCTGCGGGTCAGCCTGATAGAGCGAGACGTCCCAGGCTACGTCTCCCGCCAGCGCTTCGGAAAGCTGGCCCGTCACCGTGCGCCAGTGCGCCTCGAAGAAGGCGTAGGCCACCGCACCCTGCATCAGCATGATGGGCATCAGGATGATCAGCAGCGAGCGCCCGAACAGGGAGGTCGGCAGCCAGCGCTTGAGAAAGCGCGGCACAAGGCGGCGCACCAGATAACGAAGCGGCCTGCGCGCCATCAGTCGGGCGCCAGTTTATAGCCGACGCCGCGCACGGTCTGCAGATAACGCGGGTTCTTCGGGTCGTCCTCCAGCTTGCGGCGAAGGCGCGTGACTTGAACATCCACGGCTCGTGCACCCGCCTCGCCGATCTCCGCTCCGTCGCCTGAAGCCTGCGCCAGTTCATAGCGATCAATGGCCATGTCGGGCGACTGGGCGAGGCGTTTCAGAAGCCGTGCTTCACCTTCGGTCAGGCGCACCGGCGCCCCGTCCTGGGTCAGTTCGTTCCGGTCCATGTCGAAGCTGCATCGGCCCAACGCTATTGTGCGGCCCGGCCCGGCGCGGCCGCCCTGGGCGCGGCGCAAGATGGCCTCGATGCGAAGGAGCAGCTCCTGCGGTTCGAAGGGCTTTTGCAGATAGTCGTCCGCGCCGGTCTCAAGGCCAGCAATACGGTCGGTGGGCTCGCCGCGCGCGGTCAGGAGTAGCACGGGGGTCGGGGAACGGCCTCGCACCCAGCGCGTCAGAGACAGTCCATCCTCCCCCGGCATCATCACGTCGAAGACCGCCAGATCAAACTCCAGCGTCTGCATCAGCTTGCGCGCCGCCGCCGCGTCCGCCGCCCCAGTGACGCGAAAGCCGGAGCGGGCCAGATACTCTTTCAAGAGCGAGCGGATGCGGTCGTCATCGTCCACGACCAGAAGGTGACGACCATTGGGAGCGGTGTTTGCGTTCATCGGCCAATTTCCGGGCGGGCATTTGCTCTCGGCCCGGCCATGGCGGAAAGGATCCGCCGGGCGCCGGGCGCGGCGTCGAGCCCGCCATCCCGATATGCCCGCGCCAGGTGGTCGCGAAGGCGCGCGGTGATCCGGCTCTCGAAAGCTTTACCCTCGGGGGTCAGTCGTGTGGGGCGGCGGCGGGCGTCGAGGTCGCCGTGCTCGCTGGTCGCATAGTTGGCGGCGATCAGATCGCGTAATACCCGACTGGCCCCTTGCTTGGAGAGCCCAGTCAGGCGGGAAAGGTCCTGCACGCCAATTCCGGGCCTGCGTTTCAGCAGCATGGCGGCACGATAGTGTCCGCGCCCTAGGCTCAAGGGTTCCCCCTCCAGTCCCGCGTCGGCGCTTATCCAGAACGCGGCTTCGGCGAGCACGAACACCTCCACGGCGGCGTCCAACTCCTCCTCGCTCAGGATCAGGCGGGGATCGGCCCCGATAATGGTGGCAACGATGCTCACGCGCGAACGTCTGCAAGCGTTGACGGCGCCGATGCCGGAGGGTTTAACGTGCGCAGAGCCCGCTCCCCAAAGGTGGATTGTTGCCGATGACCCCCGTTCCCTTCGATGATCGTGATGGCTGGATCTGGCTTGACGGCAATTTTGTGCCTTGGCGCGAAGCGAAGATACACGTTCTGACCCATGCGCTCCATTATGCGTCCTGCGTGTTCGAGGGAGAACGTCTCTACAGCGGCGAAATCTTCAAGCTGACCCAGCACACCGAACGCCTGTTCCGCTCCGCCGAACTGCTCGATATGCAAATCCCGTTCAGCGTGGCCGAGATCGATGAAGCCTGCAAGGAGACGTGCCAGCGCATGGGCCTGACGGACGGCTATGTGCGCCCCTTCGTCTGGCGCGGGGCCGAGGTGATGGGCGTGGCGTCGAAGGGCTCAAAGGTTCACGTGGCCATCGCCGCCTGGGAGTGGCCGAGCTATTTCGATCCTGAGCAGAAGAAAAAAGGCATCCGCATCACCTGGTCGAAGTGGAAACGCCCTTCGCCTGAAACCATTCCCTCCGAAGCCAAGGCGGCGGGGCTCTACATGATTTGCACCCTGTCCAAAGATGCGGCGGAGCGTGAGGGGTACGCCGACGCCCTGATGCTCGACTACCGGGGCTATGTGGCCGAGTGCACGGGCGCCAATGTGTTTTTTGTCAAGGATGGAGTGATCCACACTCCGACCCCAGACTGTTTCCTGAACGGCATCACGCGCCTGACCATAATCGACCTAGCCCGCTGGCGAGGGTTCGAGGTGGTCGAGCGGCATATCAGGCCGGAAGAGCTTGCCAGCTTCACCGAATGCTTCATCACCGGATCGGCAGCGGAGGTCACGCCAGTGAGCGAAGTCGGCGAGCATCGCTTTACGCCGGGCAATATTTCGCTGTCGCTGATGGACGACTACAGCAAGTTGGTTCGCCGCCAGATCAGCATGGGGTGACGGTGAGGTAGACGCCGCAGCGCTCTACCGCTTCTCTTCCTGCCCCGCCACCGCCGCGTCGATGATCCACCGCAAGCCTTCGGGGTCGAACCTGAAAGCGACATCGCTCACAAAAGCTGAGGCAGTCACCTGCTCCATCAGGCGCGAGCCACCTAGCAAAGAGGGGAGGGCTATTCGCTATGCGGGGGGAGCAAAGCCTTACGGGGAGCCAGGGCCTTCGCCGCACCGCGCGCATACTGCCACCCGGTAATCAGGGTGATGACAACGGCGACCCACAGCAGCGCCCCGGCGAGCAATCGTAGCCCCGAGCCTGAAGGCTGCAACACAGCGGGCATGGAGAGGGCGAGGGCGATAAGTTGCACCGTGGTCTTCCACTTGGCGAGTTGAGTGACGGGAAGCTTGATTCCCAGAGGCGCGATCCCTTCGCGCAGGCCCGAGACGAACACCTCGCGGAACAGGATCAAAAAGCCCGGCAGCGCCACCATCCCCTTCGGCTCGATCACCGCCAGTCCCAAGATGGCGGCGGCGACAGCGATCTTGTCGGCAATGGGGTCCAGCACCGCGCCCCACGGCGAGGTGGCGTTGAGCTTTCTCGCTAGCCAGCCGTCGAAATAGTCGGTGATGGCTGCGAAGGCGAAGATGATGAAGCTGGCCCAGACCAGCCGATCACCCCCGGCGGGCGGAGCCCCGTCCTGTCCGGGCAGGGCCCCCGCAGCTCCCGCCAGAAGGAAGAAGATCAGCGCTCCAAGCAGGATGCGCGAGGCGGTGAGGATGTTTGGGAGGGCTTTCACACACTCATCTACTAACCAGGAGACAAAAGGTTCAATAGCGAGACGTTTTTCAGGCTGGAGAAGACCTGGGCGGACGCTTGCAAGGCGGTCTGGGCCAGCGTCAGGGTCGTCGCCGCCTTGGCTTGGTCGATGTTGGTGAGGTCGTCCACCGTCGAAGTCAGCGCCGCCTGCGTGCTTTTCAGCGACGCCTGGCTGGCGGAGACCTGGTTCTGCAAAAGCCCGTTCTGCGCCACCTGATCGTTCACCCCCGCATAGGCGCTGTCGAAACTCGAGAGCGCCCCGGCGAGAAAGTTGGTCTGCGCGGCTGTCAGTTTGCCGGAAAGGGGTCCGCCCGGTCCGGTCGAATAGGCCTGGATGCTGGCCAGCGCATTGAACAGCGGTGTGGCCACGTTCGAGGCCGTGAAGCCGGTGGCGATCTTGGTCTGGTCGTCCAGGCGGCTGACCGTCGGGTTGTTGTCGTTCTTGAAGGTTGCAGGCACCCCGCCTCCGGCGGTGAGGTCGGACAGGTTCTGGGCCGTGGCCGGGGCCGTGCCCGTGACCCCGCCCGCGAACAGATAGCGTCCCTCATACTGGGTGTTGAGGGTGGACACTGTTTGGCTAAGCTGACTTTGCAGGCTGGTGAGCAGGGCTGTGGCGTCGCCGGTGGCGAGGGCCTCGGCCACGGCGGTGCGCGCAGTCTGGGTGTTGGTCGCCACCTGCGACAGGGCTTGGTCCTGCACCGCCAACCGATCCGACAGCGCCGTCCCGTTGGCGATGAAGGCGGTGTTGCGGGCCTGCAAGGTGTTGGTGGCGGTCAGAACATCGGCCTGGGCCGAATAGCCCTTCAGGTCGCTGGCCAGCTTGCCGGTGGAATATTGCTGCTGCGCCACGCTTTGTCCGGCCTGGGCGGTCAGGATGTTGAGCAGCGAGGATTGGTAGCTGGTGGCGGTGGAGATGCGGTCCATCAGGGTCCAACTATGCTGAGGAGGGTGTTGTAGAGATCCCTGCTGGCCTGCACGAGGCGGGCTGAGGCGTTGTAGGCCTGCTGGAAGGTGGTCAGGTTGATCAGCTCCTCATCCAGGTTGACGCCTTCGGAGGAGGTGCGCCGGGCCGCGGCTTCGGTGGAGACCGCCCCCGCCTGGGTTTTCGCTGTGTCGGCGGCGGCGGACTTGCGGGCGATGGCGGCGGCTATGTTTGAGGCGTAGTCCGACAGGGTGGTGGCTCCGGCGGCCAGCCCGCCAACGGCGCTGAAAACGTGGCTGGCCAGTCCCGCCTGTCCCAACGCGTCGGCGCCCGACGTGTCCCCCGCCGCCAGCACCGAGGTTCCCACCGGCGCTGAAAGGTTCAGGGTGGAGAGCGCCAGTTTCGACGGGCTTTGCAGAAGGTCGCTGCGCACGGAGTAGCCTGCGGCGCGGCTGTTGCGCTGCGCTGCGCCGATGCCGAAGATCTGGCTGATCGAGGTTCCGGTCGCGGTGTTGGCGGTGTTGTCCGCCGCCACGGCCAGGGTCAGTCCCGATCCCGTATTGGCTGTGAAGGCCAGCGCGCCATTGGCGTCCAGCGCGAACGATCCATAAAGCCCCACTCCGCCGGAAGGGGCGTTCAGGGCGCCGAGCAGCGAGGCCACGGTCGCGCCGGCTGGGGTGGCCACTGTTATATCCTGCAACCGCACCCCGCTGGCGTCGGCGACTCGCAAGGTGATCGATTGTCCCGCCGGAAATCCCGAGGCGTCGGTGGATTTCAGCCCGGTGTTGTAGTCTGCGACGGCGCTGGAGGAGACCAGGTCGTTCAGTCCGAAGAAGTCGGAGAACCCTTTTCCCGCCTTGCCCGCTGGCGTGGTCGCATCGTCCTGGATCGCCAATCCATCCGTTCCGGTTGACGCCAACTTGAGCGCCCCGCCCGAGAAGCTGGCTCCCGCCGCTGGCGAAAGGGCCGTATTCAGAGTGGAGAGGAAGGTGGCGGGGGTGAATCCGGTGGCGGCCCCTCCATCCACCTTGATGGTCTGCGCGTCGAAATCGATATCGATCCGGTGGTCCAGTGCGCCGGAGGAGGCGACCTCGGCGATGGTGGTCTTGCCGTTGAAGCCGGAGATGGCAGTCGGAAGGTCGAGCCCGATATTGCGCCCGGCCAGCAAAGTTGGCGGCGGGGCGGCGGAGTATTTGTTGTGGATCGTGTTCAGTTCGCTGGCGACGCCGCTGGTCAGCTCCGAAAGCTGCGACTGAACCGCAGGCAGGTCGGTATTGCGCAGGGACAGAAGGCCGCCAAGCTCGCCCGACGTTAGCCGCGACCCCAAGGCCGAGGAAGCGCCATTGGCGTTGGTCAGGGTGATCTGCCCGGTTGGGCCCGAGGCGTCGTAACTGAGCGTGGAAGCGCCGTTCTGGCCCGCTAGCACCGTGCCGTCCGAGGCGCGAATGACGGCGCCGCCCTGGGGCGTCGCGCCCACCTTCACATCGATCAGCGCCGATAGCCGGTCGATCAACTGGCTCTGCTGGTTTTGCGAGCCGGTGGCGTCGCCGTTCGAGACCGAGGCGCGGGAAATGTCGCTATTGAGGGCGTCGATCTGACTGAGCAGGCTGTTCACCTCGGTCAGGTCGGCGCCGATCTTCTGGTCGGTCTGGGCGCTGAGTTGCGCCAGGCTCGTGGCCACCGAAGCAGACTGGTTGAAGAAGGCGCCGACCTGCGACAGAGCCTGTGAGCGTCCGGCGGTGGTCGGGTTGGCGGCGAGGGTCGAGAAGGCGGTGAAGACCCTGTCGAGCGTCGAGAAATATGAGCCCGCCGCGCTCGGGTCGCCAAACAGGCTCTGGGCCTGATCCAGCGTAGAAGCCTGGACGGAGGCTTTGGTCGCATCGGCTGCGGCGCCGAGGCTGGCGGCCTGCAGAAACTGGTCGATGACGTTGCGTATCTGGGCGATGCCGACGCCGGTTCCCTGACCCGCGACCACCCGCGACTGCGCGTCGGCGGTCTTGCGCACATAGCCAGGAGTGTTGACGTTGGCGACGTTGTCGGAAACGACTCTGAGCTGCGCCTGGGCGGTCTGAAGCCCCGAATTGGCGGTCCCGAGGATGCTGTTCAACGACATCAACCCGCCTCCGCAACCCGGCAAGGCAGGCGCATCGCCGGATGATTTTGCCGGGCGCCGATCGAGTAGCCTTGATCTAACTCATTGAAAAACATAGCGTAGACATCCGACGCGGGGTTTGCGCTACAAAACGGGGCGCAAGTTGCGGGCCAAACCCTCCCGCAGCCGTTCCGCCCGGCAGGTTTGAACACCTGCATCGGCAAGAAGCTCCCTCCGTCAGGTTGCAACCCAGGTCCAGAAAAGTCTGAAATAGCAATATAAAACAACACTCTGACCTGGCGTCTCCCATGTGGCGCGAGGGTTGCTGACAAGATTGTTCGATCCCGGCCTGCAAAGGTCGTCACCGGACCAACCGCGCCAATGCAATCCGCCGCCGCCATCTCGCCGCTCTCTCTCGCGGCGTCTGGTCCCGCCCCTCGAGCCGCCACCGGCGGCGTTGCGGGCGCGGCGACGAGTGGAACGACGTCTGCCTCAGTGAATGCGTTGGATGAAGCGAGCCAACCCTCGTTCGCCGCCCTCGTCACGGCAAGCGACCCCGCGTCTCCGAAGGCAGCCGTCGCGCCAGACCCGGCGGCGGCGAGCGCACTGGCAAATGGTGTAACCACCCCGGATGCACCGGACGCGGAAGCGGCCGTCCGCTCCCCGATAGCCGCAGCTTCTCTAGTGGAGACACCCGCTTCGCCGCCCGTCTCGAAGACCACCCCAACTGCTCGCACGGTAGCCTCTGCGAAGACGAGCGCGCCTGTCAGGGCAGTCGGGACACGGCCAGTTCCGCCCCCCGACCTTTCCAGCGCCCCGCCCAGCGATCCCTTGCCGATCGCTCCGCTCTTCTCGTCCTGGCGGGATGCGTCCAAAGCCGCTGAGGCTCAAAGTGATGCAGACACGCTCTCAATTCAGCCCGCCATCCAGACAGCAGAGATCGCAGCCCCCCTGATCCTGATTGCTGTCTCCACTGCCGCAGCGCCAGCGGCCTCTGCAATCGCCAACGCTCCTGCACCGCCTCCCGCTTCGGCGACGGCTTCCGAGACGCGGGAATTATTGGGTCATGCCGAAGCGATCCTGGGCGCTCGCGCGGGAAATGCTGAAACGCCCAAGGGCGGCGCCAAGGAGATTGCTACTGCGGCGATCCCCGATCAGAAAACGGACGCGCCCGCGCAGGTTGCAGCGTCACAGGCACCGCCGACGCCGGTTCAAACCCCACTACATGCCGCGCCGCCCCCGCCCAGCACTTCCTTCGCTTTGGCCCAAGCGCCGCCGTCTTCCGCGCCGCCCGCGACCGGCGCCGACAATCCGCGTCCATCTGCCACTAAGAGCCGGGCGAACGTGTCTCCATCGCCTGCGGGGTCTTCGCGAACGGATCAATCTTCCGACTCTCTGGCACCGGCCCCGTCTCCATCGGACGGCGCGGCTCCTGCGCCGGTGCTGGAGGCCAGGGCCGTCCGCGCTCTCGCCAGCCACCTGCCGGATTCAGCTGAAGCGTCGCCCCCTTCGGTGCAAACGACGCAAACACCGCTCGCCGCCTCCGCCGTCCAGGTCGCCGTTCCGCAAGCTTCTGTGGCGGCGCGGACGACCGGGCCCACCACGCCCGTGCAGGCTACGGTGACGAACCTCTCAACCCAGATTGTGGGTCAGGCGGCCGGGAAGACCAGCCGGTTCGATCTGCAACTCGATCCCCTTGGCCTCGGGCGGGTGGATGTGTCGGTGCAGATCGACGCCAGGGGACGGGCCAGCGCCGCGCTATTATTCGAGAAGTCCGATTCCGCCAATCTGTTGCAGACGCACGTGGACGCTCTGTCCGACGCCTTGACCCAGGCAGGGCTCAGCGTAGCGCCGGGGGCGATCAGCTTCACCCATGCGCGCACTGACGAGGTCGCCTCGTTCCAGAGCGCGGCGCAAACGACGTCCGCCTCATCCTCACCCGATCAGGCGGCGCAGACGCCCAACCCCTCATTTAGCCTCGCCGGACAGAACCAGGGGCAGGGGGGCGCAGGGCAGGGCGGACAGGAGCGGCCTGGCCCGCAGCCTTCGTTCGGGGACACGCGCGCCTTCGATGCTGCCGCCAGCGCCGCCGACATCACCGACCAGCAACTCGCAGCCTACCGGACCCTTCGTCCGCGCGGCGTCGACATCAGGATCTAGGAACGCCATGACCGCCCCCGTAACCGGAGCCACCGCACAATCCGCCGCCGCTACTAACCTTGCGGCGGGCCAGTCGAGCCTGAATCAAAGCTATTCGACTTTCCTGACCCTGCTCACCACCCAGTTGAAGAATCAGGACCCGACTTCTCCGCTCGACACCAATTCCTTCACCCAGCAGCTCGTCGCCCTGACCGGGGTGCAGCAACAGCTTCTGTCCAACCAGCTCTTGCAGACCATCGCCAATTCATCGACGGCGGGCGGAGGCGTTGCGGGCGCGGTGGGTCTGATTGGCAAGACGGCGACGGCGGCGTCCAGCGCCTCGACGTTATCCGGCGGCAATGCGGACTGGACCTACACCCTGCCCAGCGACGCGGCGGCGGCGACCCTGACCATTTCCGACAGTTCCGGTCGGGCGGTGTGGAGCGGCGCAGCCTCCGCCCTCACGGCGGGCGATCATCCCTTCACCTGGAACGGCAAGGACGTTTCTGGAGTCCAGCGCCCCGACGGCGGAACCTATTCCCTTTCCGTCGCAGCGGCGGACAGCACAGGCGCCCAGATCGCTGGAGCCGTCTCCATCACCGGGCCGGTCTCGTCGGTCGCCCAATCGGGCGGTGTCACGACAGTCAAGATCGGAGCCACCTCGGTGCCCCTCACGAGCATCACCGGAGTGACGACCCGATGAAGCGGATATTCCTTCTTTTCACGCGCCCGAACGGCGCGCTTCGGCCGACGCCTCCGCGCACAAGCGCCAGGGCAGGCGATCTCCCAACCTTTGAGGACTTGAAGCCATGAGCATCAACAGCGCCCTGCTTTCGGGCGTGTCCGGGCTGGTCGCCAATTCGGCGGCACTCGGCGCGATTTCGGATAACATCGCCAACGCCAACACCGTGGGCTACAAACGCAATGTCACAGATTTTGAAGATCTGGTCACGGCCTCCGCTGCGGCGGGCAGCTACAACTCCGGCGGCGTGCAAGCGTCCACCCGGGGCCTGATCACCCAGCAGGGCCAGCTTTCACAGACCACCTCGGCCACCGACCTCGGCATTTCAGGGTCGGGGTTCTTCGTGACCACCAACAAGGCGACAGGTCAGACAAGCTCCGATCCCGTCAGTTTCACCCGCGCGGGCGCTTTTACCCCCGACAGCGGTGGTTATCTGAAGAATGCGGCGGGGCTTTATTTGCAAGGCTGGCTTGCCGACAGCACCGGCGCGATCACCACCAATCCGTCAGACCTCACCAAGCTCGGCACCATCAACGTCTCGTCCATCGGCAACATTCCCAATCCGACGACTAAGGCGAACCTCAACATCAACCTGAATGCCGCACAGACCGTCTCCCCGCAGGAGGCGACCTACAATTCCGCGGTTAGCGCAACCAGTCTGTCGGCCTACGACCCCGTGGCCGGAACAGGCGTGAAACCCGACTTCACCACCCAGGTGACGTCGTATGACGCCAAGGGCGGCGCTCATACCTTTCAGCTCGATTTTCTCAAGAGCGCCACGGCCAACGAGTGGCACGTGGAGGTGCAGGCCGTGCCAGCCGGCGATGTAGCTGGCGCCGCGAACGGTCAGATCGCCGCGGGCGTGGTCGCCTTCAATCCTGACGGAACGCTCAATGGCGGCGCTACGACCTTGCCCGCCAACCTAGTGATCGGTGCTTCAAGTGCGGGCGCGGGAGTGCGCTGGGCGGCTGGCGAAGGATTGCCCGCCCAGACGGTGGCCCTCAATCTCGCAACCAGCCCCGCGGCGGTGACGCAATACGACAGCGCCTCGACCACCAATTCCACCTCAGTCGATGGCGGCCCCGCCGGAACCCTGACCGGGGTGAGCATCGACAAGGCGGGCTTCGTCAACGCCAACTTCTCCAACGGAGCCGCCAAAAGAGTGGCGCAGGTGGCGGTGGCCACCTTCGTCAACCCGGACGGCCTGACCGCGATTTCGGGCGACGCCTACCAGGCCTCGATCGGCAGCGGCGCCTACAATCTGAAGACCGGTGGCAGCGGCGGGGCGGGCGAAGTGTCCGCCTCAACGCTCGAAGCTTCAACCGTTGACCTGTCTTCGGAATTCACTGGCCTGATTATCACCCAGCGGGCCTACGCCGCTTCGTCGAAAATCATCACCACTGCGGATCAGATGCTACAGGAGCTTATTAACACCAAGCAGTAATTCACGAATGAGTAATTCTGATTGCTTGTAATTAGCAAATTAAACTCAAGTGTATCAGAACGAGACATTGGTGCTTACGGAATCTTTACTATCGCAATTAAGCCGTTGTTATCGGCAGGGCGTTAGTCTGATCATCAACAGTGATGAGAAGGGCTTATAGCCATGTTGCAGCAGCAGCGCTTGAACAACAGAGGCGAGAAGTACGTGATCGGACCGACTGGCGTCCCGCTGACGCTTTCTGATCTGCCCCCGGCCAACACCCAGAGGTGGGTGATCCGGCGCAAGGCCGAGGTGGTGGCCGCCGTTCGCGGTGGGCTGCTGAGCTTCGACGAGGCCTGCGAACGCTACCGACTGACGAACGAGGAGTTCGGCGGCTGGCAGAAGTCCATTGACGCACACGGCCTAGCAGGCCTGCGCACCACGCGAATCCAGCAATACCGCTAGGGACTTTATCCTGGCATCGGCGGCCGCGCGTCCCCTCGGAAGCGCGGCCGTTGTCGTTTTACACCCTCTCATGCACGTGGAGGGGAGAGAATGCCGTTCCACCCACCAAGGCGCTCACCCTTAAGCCCGCATTTACCATACCCTCGGTAAATCTTGCCCAGTTCGACGGGCCGGATGGCGCGCCGGTGGTTGGCGAGGGCGTGGCTTGGAGTCGATACTCAGAACGCTGCAGGGTTTTGGCATCGGGCGGCTGGCGGCGATCCTCGGGGGCGCGGCCGGCGTGGCCGCAGTGCTGGCGGCGCTGGTGCTGCGCGTCGGCGGCGACTCTAAGTCACTGCTCTATTCCAACCTCGATCTGAAAGAGGCGGGCCAGATCACCTCCAGCCTCGATCAGGCGGGGATCAAATACGAGATCAAGGGCGACGGATCGACTCTCATGGTCGACCGGGAGAAGGTCAACGCCGCGCGATTGATGCTGTCGGGCAAGGGCCTGCCGACCTCAGGGTCTGTGGGTTACGAGATTTTCGACAACGCCCCGGCGCTGGGCCAGACGGACTTCGTCCAGAACCTCAACATGAAGCGGGCAACGGAGGGCGAGCTTGCCCGCACCATTCGCTCAATCCAGGGGGTGTCGTCGGCGCGGGTGCAGCTCAGCCTACCCAAGCGGCAACTGTTCGAGCAGGATGCAGAAAACCCTTCCGCCTCGGTGATGTTGGTGACGGGGGCACGACGCCTAGGTCCCGATCAGGTGCGCACAATCAGGAACCTGGTCGCGGCCGGCGTGCCGGGAATGCGCCCCGAGCGGGTAGCAGTGGGCGATCAGTCCGGCGATATGCTGGCGGGGCTGGACGACGCCTCGGGGGTATCTGGCGGCGTAGCGCAGAACGACGTTGAGGAGCGCATCAAGAAGCAGGTCAAGGATATGGTCGAGGCTGTGGTAGGCCCCGGCAAGGCCCGTGTCACCGTCCACGCAGACGTGGACCAGTCGCGGGTGACGACGCAGGAAAAGACCTTCGACCCCGACAAACAGGTGGTCCTCTCCACTCGCACCACCTCCAACGACGCCAAGGATTCAAAGCCCGGCGCCTCCGGGGTCGCCTCGGCCAGCGCGAACCTTCCTGGCGGGGCGGCCGCGCCCGCCTCGCCTGACGCCGCCTCGACCACCAAAGGCACGGACGAACTGACTAACTACGAGAACTCCAGCATCACCAAGACAACGGTGGACGAGCCCGGCGCGATCAAGAAGCTGTCGGTGTCCGTCGCAGTCGATGGCGTCACCGGACCAAGCGTGAAAGGCAAGCCCGGCGCCTATAGCGCCCGCACTGCTGACGAGATGAACAAGCTGAACGAGCTCGTCCGGCTCGGCGTGGGCGCCGACGACAAGCGCGGCGATACGGTCAAGGTGGTGAATGTGCGGTTCCAACCCGCGCTGGACCAGGGCGGCGGAACGGCGTCCTCCGGTTTCAGCTTCGGCAAGGACGACATTCTACGCATCGTCGAGCTTGTAATCATGGGCGTGGTGGCGGTGCTGCTGATCTTCTTCGTCGCCCGCCCGATGATGAAGGGGGCCGTGGGCGGGGGCGGCGCGATGAGCATGGCTCTGGCCGGACCCGGCGGCGCGCGGATGGTCTCGGCGGGGGGCGCTGCGGCTATGGCGGGAGACCCGGCGGGCGCGCAGGCGCTTCTGTCAGGCCCGGCCAACGACATGGGCGGTATCGATATCGCCCGTATCGACGGTCAGGTGGCGACCTCGTCGGTCAAGAAGGTTTCTGACTTCGTGGATCGCCACCCCGATGAGTCGGTGTCGATCATTCGCGGCTGGTTGCACGAAGCCTGATGGCCACGCTCATCAAGAAAAAGCCAGCGATCGAGGACCCCAACCGGCTGACGGGGCCGGAGAAGGCTGCCGTGATCATGCTCGCCCTCGGCGAGGATCACACCCACATCTGGCAACAGCTTGACGAGGAGGAGATCAAAGAAATCTCCCAGGCTATGTCGAGCCTCGGCACCATCGCCTCCAGCGCCGTCGAGCAGATCCTTCTGGAGTTCGTCTCCGGGATGTCTGGAACGGGCGCCATCATGGGCTCGTTCGAGGGCACCCAGCGGCTGCTCACTGCGATCATGCCGCCCGACAAGGTCGATGCCTTGATGGAGGAAATCCGCGGTCCCGCCGGGCGCACCATGTGGGACAAGCTCGGCAATGTGAACGAGGCCGTGCTCGCCAACTATCTGAAGAACGAATACCCGCAGACCGTGGCGGTGGTGCTCTCCAAGATCAAGGGCGAGCACGCCGCCCGGGTTCTCTCCGCATTGCCAGAAGACTTTGCGCTCGAATGCGTGCAGCGGATGCTGCGCATGGAGCCGGTGCAGCGCGAAATCCTCGACAAGATCGAGCAAACCCTTCGCACCGAGTTCATGTCCAACCTCGCCCGCACCTCCAAACGCGACAGCCATGAGATGATGGCGGACATCTTCAACAATTTCGACCGTCAGACCGAAGGCCGCTTCATAGCTGCGCTGGAAGAGCGCAACCGCGAAAGCGCCGAACGTATCCGGGCGCTGATGTTCGTGTTCGAGGATCTTTCGAAACTTGATCCCGGCGGGGTGCAGACGCTCCTCCGGGCCGTCGAGAAGTCTCAACTCGGGCTGGCGCTCAAGGGCTCGTCAGACACCCTGCGCGAGATGTTCTTTTCCAATATGTCCGAGCGCGCTGCCAAGATCATGCGCGAGGACATGGATTCCATGGGTCCCGTCCGCCTGAAGGACGTTGATCAGGCGCAGATGTCGATGGTGCAGATCGCCAAGGACCTCGCCGCCAAGGGCGAGATCATGCTGGCTGGCTCCGGCGGTGACGACGAGTTGATCTACTGATGACCCAATCCGCCGCCATTTCGCGTCCCTTCACCTTCGACACCGTGTTCGACGGCGATCAGGTGATCGCGCCGGTGCGGCCCAAGCGCTCGTTCGCTCTGGATGAGGTAGAAACTATTCGCACCGAGGCCTTTGCGGCCGGAGAACGCTCCGCCGTCGCCCGCGCCGAGGAGGAGGCCGCCACCGCGCTGGCCGAGACCACGCTCGCCATTCGTCAGGCGATGGGTGCGCTGACTAGGTTGGCGCACGAGCACCGCAGCGCCTCCGCCGAACTGGCGCTGACCGCCGCCCGCAAGATCGCCGACGCGGCGCTCGAGCAGTTCCCCGAAGCGCCGGTCGCCGCCGCCCTGGCCGCCATGGCGCGTGAGATCGAGGCCGTTCCGCGCTTGATGATCCGTAGCGGAGCCGCTGACCCTGCGCGGCTGGAAGCGGCCCTGCACAAGGCGGCGGATGCGGCGGGCTACAAAGGACATCTCGTCTTCAAGGCCGAGCCCGGCATGAGCACGGGCGCCTTTGTATTCGACTGGGGCGATGGTCGCGCGGCCTTCGATCCCACCCTCGCCGCCACCCGTATTCAAACCGCGCTCGAAGCGGCCCTCGCCGCCGAAGGCCTGCACGCCGAAGCCCCGATCCTCGAAAACCTTTCCCCTGACATTTCCCCCGACTCTTCTGGAGACGTATCATGAGCGACGCCCCCCTGCCGCTCGATGAATTCGAGCCCTCGACAGCTATGACAACGGCTGGCGATGACACCGATGGCAGAACGGCCGCCGAACTGGCCCCGGTGTTCGACGTGCCGGTCAACATCTCCGCCGTGCTGGGTAAGGCGCATATGTCGGTGGCGCAGCTTCTCAAGCTCGGCGCGGGCAGCGTCTTGGAGCTGGACCGCAAGGTCGGTGAGGCCATCGACATTTATGTGAACAATCGTCTGGTCGCCCGCGGCGAGGTTGTCGTCATCGACGAGCGCCTGGGCGTGACCATGACCGAAATCATCAAGGACGGGGACAACAACGCGGCCTGATCGCCGTCCTTGTTGAGACTTTAAGGAGATTGACTATGCGGCTTCTGGTGGTGGGACGGCTGAGCGGCCAACTCGCGAGCGCGGTGAAGATGGCCATGTCCACGGGCGCCAAGGTGGCCCACGTGGAGACGATCATCCAGGCGACGCATGCCCTGCGCGCGGGGCAGGGGGCGGACCTGTTGATGGTTGATTACGACCTCGATATCGCCGCCCTGATTGCCGCCAACGAAATGGAGCGGATCAGAGTGCCGGTGGTCGCCTGCGGGGTGGGGGCCGATCCGCGCAAGGCCGCTGACGCCATCCGCGCGGGGGCCAAGGAGTTCATCCCCCTGCCGCCGGAGATCGAACTGATCGCGGCCGTGCTCGCCGCCATTTCCGACGATGACCGTCCGCTGGTGACGCGCGATCCCTCTATGCAGACGGTGCTTTCATTGGCCGATCAGGTGGCGCCTTCCGAAGCCTCGATCCTTATCACCGGGGAAAGCGGGGTCGGCAAGGAGGTGATGGCCCGCTATGTACACAAGAAGTCGCGCCGGGCGGAAAAGCCCTTCATCAGCGTCAACTGCGCCGCCATCCCTGAGAACCTGCTGGAATCCGAACTGTTCGGGCATGAGAAGGGCTCGTTCACCGGGGCCATGGCGCGGCGGATCGGCAAGTTCGAGGAGGCGGACGGCGGCACTCTGCTGCTGGACGAAATCTCAGAGATGGATGTGCGGCTTCAGGCCAAGCTGTTGCGCGCCATTCAGGAGCGAGAGATCGACCGGGTGGGCGGTTCAAAGCCGGTCAAGATCAACATCCGCATCATCGCCACCTCCAACCGCGACCTTTCAGTGGCCGTGCGCGACGGGACCTTCCGCGAAGACCTGCTCTATCGCCTGAACGTGGTGAACCTGAAGCTGCCGCCGTTGCGGGAGCGTCCCGGCGACATCGTCGCCCTGGCCGAGCATTTCGTGAAGAAATACGCCGCCGCCAACGGCGTGCCGGAGCGCAAGATTTCCGACGAGGCGCGCCGTCGTCTGGTGTCGCACCGCTGGTCTGGCAATGTGCGCGAGCTGGAAAACGCCATGCACCGGGCGGTGTTGCTGGCCGTGGGGCCGGAGATCGAAGAAGGCGCGGTGCGGCTTCCCGACGGGCAGCTTTTGGGCGCTGGGGTTTCGGATGTGGGCGCCGTTGTCGCGGGACGCGCGGCCCAGACCGCCAACTATGCCGCCGACGCCGCCACCCGCGCCTTCGTCGGCCAGACTGTAGCGCAGATCGAACAGCAACTGATTCTGGAAACCCTCGGCCACTGCTTCGGCAACCGCACCCATGCCGCAAACATCCTCGGCATCTCCATCCGCACCCTCAGGAATAAGCTGAAAGAATACAGCGACATGGGTATGCCAGTGACGCCGCCGCAGGCAGGCGTGAGCGGGGCGTATGCGGCGGCTTAGCGCGCCCTTATTCGGCGTCTCAAGCCAATGGCGACGCCCAAACGGAACCGGCTATCGGATGAGTAGTCTGGTCTGCGTTCAACAACAACGTAGTCGGGTCGCCCATGACTGACCTCGCCGCCCGGCATTCCGGCTTCAAGCTTCCGACCCTCAAGGGCACCTGGGCCTTTGTGGGGCAGGGCGAGGTGGCGCTGGCGCTGGGCGTCATCGGCATTGTGCTGCTGCTGGTTCTGCCAGTGCCGGCGATCCTGATCGACCTTCTGCTCGCGCTGTCGCTGACCTCTGCTGTGCTGATCCTGATGACATCGCTCCTGATCCGGAAACCGCTGGAGTTTACCGCTTTTCCGACGGTGCTGCTGGTCACCACCCTGTTCCGCCTTGGCCTCAACCTCGCCTCCACCCGCCTGATCCTCAGCCACGGACACGAGGGCGGCGAGCCCGCGGGGCAGATCATCCAGGCCTTTGGCAGGCTGATGATGGCGGGCAATTTCGTCATCGGGGTGATTGTGTTCGCCATCCTGGTCTTGGTGAACTTCGTGGTCATCACCAAGGGCTCGACCCGCATTGCCGAGGTGGCGGCGCGCTTCACCCTCGACGCCATGCCCGGCAAGCAGATGGCGATCGACGCGGACCTGTCGTCGGGCCTGATCGATGAAAAGGGCGCCAAGCAACGCCGCAAGGACCTCGAGCAGGAAAGCACCTTCTTCGGAGCCATGGACGGCGCCTCCAAGTTCGTGCGCGGCGACGCAGTGGCGGGTCTTATGATCACCGGCATCAATATCGTCGGCGGCATATTGATTGGCGTGCTGCAACACCACGTCACGCTTGAGACCGCAGCCTCCAGCTATACCGTCCTCACCATCGGCGAGGGTCTCGTCAGTCAGGTGCCGGCCTTGGTTATATCCATCGCGGCGGGCTTCCTGGTCTCCAAGGCGGGCGTTGAGGGATCGGCGGATAAGGCGCTGGTGTCGCAACTCGCCACCAATCCGGTGTCGCTGGGCATGGTGTCGGCGGCGGCGGGGCTGGTGGCGGTGGTTCCGGGGATGCCGCTCCTGCCCTTCGCCGCCATCTCGCTCGGTGCAGGCGCCCTGGCTTGGCGACACGCGCACAAGCCGAAACAGGCCGACCTTGACGCACAGGCCACCGCGATCGAAGCCGCCAAACCAGCTGAGGACGAGCCCATCGCCGCCTCGCTCGCCATCGACGAGGTGAAGATCGAACTAGGTTATGGCCTGCTCGGCTTGATCAACGACCTCGATGGGCGAAAGCTGACCGACCAGATTAAGGCGCTCCGCCGCACCCTCGCCGCCGACTTCGGCTTCGTGATGCCGTCCGTGCGCATCCTCGACAATATGCGTCTGCCTAACCAGGGCTACCGGATCGTCATCAAGGAGATGGAGGGCGGCAAGGGCGAGGTCCGCACCGGATGCCTGATGGCGATGGATCCGCGCGGCGGTCAGATCGAACTGCCCGGCGAGCATATGAAGGAGCCCGCCTTCGGGCTGCCCGCTACCTGGATCGACGAGAACCTGCGCGAGGAGGCTGCTTTCCGGGGCTATACCGTGGTCGACCCCGCCACGGTGCTGACCACTCACCTCACGGAAATTCTCAAGGACAATATGGCCGACCTGCTCTCCTGGTCGGAGCTGCAGAAGCTGGTGAAGGAACTTCCGACCGAACAGAAGAAGTTGTGGGACGAACTGATCCCCTCGGTCGTCGCCGCCACCACGGTTCAACGGGTGCTGCAGGCGCTGCTGAAAGAGCGCGTCTCGATCCGCGACTTCACCGCCATCCTCGAAGGCATCGGCGAGGCCGCGCCGCATACCCCCGGCGTCACCGCCCTGGTGGAGCACGTCCGGGGTCGTCTGGCGCGCCAGCTTTGCTGGCAGAACCGGGCCGACGACGGCGCCTTGCCCATCGTTTCGCTCTCACCGGAGTGGGAGCACGCCTTCGCCGAAGCCCTGATCGGTCCCGGCGACGACAAGCAACTGGCCCTCGCGCCTTCCAAACTTCAGGAGTTCATTCGCCAGGTACGCGACACGTTCGACCGCGCGGCCCAAGCGGGAGAGACCGGGGTGCTCCTCACCTCAGCAGGCGTGCGCCCCTATGTCCGCTCGATCATCGAACGCTTTCGGGGCCAGACCGTGGTGATGAGCCAGAATGAAATCCACCCCAAGGCGCGGCTGAAGACTGTCGGAGTAGTTTAGGCTCTCAGCCCCTCGGCTTGATCGCCAGGGGCAGGGCGTCCCACAGCAGGGGGGAGTGTCCGCCCGTCGCGCGTTCGATGTTGAGGAGGCGCAGCTTGGTGTCCACGCCGCCGGGCGCCGAGAAGCCTCCCGTCCGCCCAGCCGCCGCCAGCACCCGGTGACAGGGGACGATGATGGGCCAGGGATTGGCGCCCAGCGCCTGTCCCACCACACGCGAGAGGGCTACGTTGCCGACCCGCCGGGCGATCTCGCCATAGGTAAGGGTCTCGCCGGGGCGGATTTCCAGCGCAATCTCATAGACCTTGAGATTAAACTCCGGCTGGCCCGTCCGGTCGAGCGACGCAAAGGTCAGGTCGATCTTCTCCCCTTCGGTCAGCTTTACGATGGCGGCCACGACATCGGCCACCTGAGCGGGCGGCGGGGCGGGCAAGGCGTTCGGATAGCGTCGCCTGAGTCGGGCCCCGGTCGCGCTTCGGTCCTTCTCCGGCAGTTGCAAGCCGACGATCCCGCCCTCGCCCCAAGCGAGGCCGCAGGCGCCGATGGCGGTGTCGAAGAGGTTAAAGCCCTGTTCCATCCACGAACGATACCACCCGCGCGGGCGCTGTCCGACCCGATTTGCGGCTTGCGACGGGTCTGGATTCCTTTGAAAAGTGGGCGCACGATTGCCGGGCTCGGTGCTGGAGGAGGTAAAGCATGAAGCTTGGCGCATTCGCGATGGTCGGTCTGGCGTTAGCTCTGGGTTCGGCCGCTGCTTTGGCTCAGGGTCGTCCGTCGGGCCCGGTTATTGCTCACCTGGCACACTGGCCGGACGTGATCGTCTGCCACGTGCCCGAAGCATCGGCGCTGGACATTCCTTCGGGGTTGGGCACAGGCAAGATGATCCCGGCCCACACCTTAGTCAGCCGTCTCGCGCTCGCGCCGGGGAGCGATGGCCGCTACTATTATGCCCAAGGCCCCGTCGGCTTTTTCCCTGGCCATGCTGGGCGCCTGCCGGAGGGCGCGACCCTTGGCTTCAATCCGGATGGCTCATCCGCAGGGCGGGCGCCGGGCGATTGTGATGGGCGCTCGATCAGTGAGTTGCAGGGGTCTGGCGCAGCGCAGCGATAGACCGGAGATCTATCGCTACCGTGACAGCACGGGCTAAGCTTCCGCGTCGCAGGGGAAAACCATGATCAAGACCATTGCCGCCGCGTTGCTTCTTTCGGGGACCCTCGCCAGCCCCGGTTTCGCCGCGACCTACACTCTGGAGGCGACGCCCAAGACTGTGGCGTGGGGCAATTACAACGCCGCCGCGACCCCGGTGCTGACCATAAAGTCCGGCGACACGGTGGTGTTCCACACGCTTTTGACCAACAGCCCAGCAGGGTTGGAGAAGAACGGCGTCGCCTCCGCCGATGTGGAGAAGAGTCTTCGTGAGGTTTACGACAAGGTGACGGATCGGGGGCCGGGCGGCCATATCCTGACCGGGCCAGTGGCCATCGAAGGGGCCGAGCCCGGCGACACGCTGGAGATCAGGATCAGGAAGATCGACCTGGCCATTCCCTACGCCTACAACGGGTTTCGCTACGGGCTCGGCATCCTCACCGACGAATTTCCCTATTCCCGCACCAAGATCATCCCGCTGGACCGGGACAAGATGATGGCGCGCTTTGCGCTTGGGGTGAACGTCCCGCTGCACCCCTTCTTCGGCTCCATGGGCGTGGCGCCGCCCGCGTCGTTCGGGCGCTACGACTCCACCCCGCCGACCATCAACGGCGGCAACATGGACAACAAGGAGCTGGTCGCCGGAACGACCCTCTACCTGCCCGTCTTCGCGCCCGGCGCCTTGTTCGAGGTGGGCGACGGTCACGCGGGGCAGGGCAACGGCGAGGTGGATGTCACCGCCATGGAAACCTCGCTGGTCGGCACGCTGGAGTTTGTGCTGCACAAGGCGACGGACCAGAAATACCCCCGCGCGGAGACGCCGACGCACTACATTTCAATGGGCTTCGACGACGACCTCTCCATAGCCGCGCACAAGGCGGTGCATGAGATGGTCGAGTTCCTGGTCGCCGAGAAACACCTCAGCCGCGACGACGCCTATATGCTGACCAGCGTGGCGGGCGACGCCGACATCACCGAGGTGGTGGACCGCAATAAGGGCGTGCACGTGATGATGCCGAAAGCGATCTTCAGCAAATAGAGACGACTCAGACGCCCGCGAGGACCCGGTTCAGGACGGCTAGGATCTCGCTCGACGTGAACGGCTTTTGCAGGGTAGGGCGGTTCTTCCATTCGTCGGGCAGCCCACCGGCGCCATAACCGGTGGCGAATGCGAAGGGCACGCCACGCGCAGCCAGGGCCTCGGCCACGGGGAAAATCGGCTCGCCCGCCAAGTTTACGTCCAGGATGGCGAAATCGATCTCAAGCGCTGTATCGCCTGCGAGCTTCAGCGCTTCGCCGATGCGCGTGGCTGTGGCGGCCACGACGCAGCCTTCATCGGCCAGCATATCTTCGACCAACATGGCCACCAGCGTTTCATCTTCCACCAGGAAGACCCGCTTTCCGTTCAGCACGTCAATGTCGCTCAACGCCCACCCCAAATTGTCCGCTTACACTGCGGCGCGGAACGGTTGTTTCACGCTGCGGACGCAGGACCAACCGATTTCAAAGCTTGGCTGGTGCGGCGGTCACTCTTGTAAGGATCTCGACAGCCAACCGCTCGGTTTCATTCAAGGGCTCATAGGTCCAGGTGTGATACTCGCCGGTAAAACGCCGGGCTATGCCCCGCTGCGTAAGATCGGCATGGAACAGGCGTTTCCTGCGTTGCTTGCCGTCCACGTCGGCGATGTGGATTGGCTTTCCGGTGGAGGCGGCCTCGGCCACCATGTTGATACTGTCCTCCGTCACGATCACCGCATCGGCGGCGGCGAGGAAGGCGAAATAGGGGTTCTCGCTCTCGCCGTCCCACAGGATGCCGGGAAGCGCCGATAGCCGCGCCGACAGGATCGCTCTGGCGTCGGCGGGGGTGCGGCGCGAATAGGTGACGAGCACCGAGCCGCCGATCCCCTCCACCATGCGCGCGATCTGGTCGGCCAGGGCGTGGGCGCGCTTGGGCGAGATGTCGAAGGCCCTGGACTTGCCGCCCACCAGCACCGCTACGCGCGGGCGGGGAAAGGGGGCGATGCGCGCTCTGAAAGCTTCAAAGTCCACCGCCAGCCGTTCGGGCGTCACCCGGTGGGGCGAGCCGACGATGGGGAAGACCTCAGGCCCGGCGCGCTCGTCGTGGTGGGGCGGAACGATCATGTCGAACAAATGCTCGGGCAGGCGAGGGTCCTGAAGCTGCACCACGAAGGTGCGTCCCTGCGACCATCGCCGCATCTTCACTGACAATGGCAGGCTGGCCCGCCCGGCGGCGATCCACAGGTCCGGGTACGGGGGCGAGAAATCACTGGAGCCCGAGGACATCCCCCACTTAGGCGCGGGGTTCCAGGTGGCGCGCAGGGGATCGAGGTAGGCTTTCCAGCCAATGCGCTTGACGGTGATTGCGGCGGGCGTCAATCGCGCAACGGCCTCGGCTACACCCAAAACCTGACTGACAATCCCCGCCCGCCCGTCGGCGACAGCCCAGATGGTGATGGGGGAGGGCAGAGTCATGCAGGGAGGGTCAGGATTTTTAGACCCACTCGACCTTCAAAATCTCATATGACCGCACGCCGTTGGGGGTGAACACCTCGACGGACTCACCCTTTTCCTTGCCGATCATGCCGCGCGCGAGCGGCGAAGTGAGCGACAGGCGGCCCTGTTTCACATCAGCCTCATGTTCGCCGACAATCTGGTAGCGGCTCTCGTCCTCGGTGTCCTCGTCAAGCACGGTCACAGTCGCGCCGAACTTCACCGCCGCGCCCGACAGCTTGGAGACGTCGATCACCTGGGCGCGGGACATCTTGTCCTCGATCTCGGCGATGCGGCCCTCGATCCAGCCCTGACGGTCCTTGGCGGCGTGGTATTCGGCGTTTTCCGACAGGTCGCCGTGCGCGCGCGCCTCTGAGATCGAGGCGATTACGCTGGGGCGTTCCTGGGTCTTCAGCCGCTTCAGTTCTTCGTCGAGGATACGATATCCCTCGGCGGTCATAGGCACTTTTTCCATGGGGAGGTGAGTGTCGCCTGGTTCGCGTGAGTAGGAACGAAAATCCCCGGAGCGCGCGTGTCGCGGGCGTCCGGGGGCTAAGAGGATAGGGGGTTAGTGCGGGAATCGCAAGATGGGGTGGGCTATGGCCGGGTTAGCGCGAAATCTTTGGGCTGCCCCGCATCCAAAAACTCGCGATCAAGCAGCCCAGACCTCCGAACGCGAGAGCCAGTATTACGGTTACTGCCGAGGCCGAAACGCCGACGACGTAATAGTGGTGCGCCCATACGATCAACGTCATGGGTCCGGCGAGCAACAAAAGGCCGAATATAGTCAACGCGATGATCGCAACATTGCGCGCTTTCACTCCCAAACCGCCGCAACCTTCTCCGCCTCGCGCCGTCCCTGCTCGATCCCGGCGCGCGTGATCCCGGCGCGGTCTTTTGCTTCCATCAGGTTGGGGCCGAAGATGGCGAGGCTGGCGGCGTCGGGAACGATCAGGGCGAAGGCGGTCTCATGGCCCAGCGCTTCTTCTTCCTTGGCGATGCGGGCCATCTGCATCTCCTTGCCCATGGCGCCTACCACAGCGAGCGCCAACACCCGCCGGGCGCCTTTCACTAGGTCGATGCTGGTCGAGGAACGCATCCCGCCGTCCATGTAGCGATGCTCACCGATGGTGATGGGCGGAAAGATGCTAGGCACGGCGCAAGACGAGGCGACGGCGTGGGCGAGGGGCACACCATCCGCCGCTTCCCACAGCCGGAACTCACCGCTCGCCACATCGATAGCGGTGCAAGCAAAGGGTTCGGGCCACGCGAGATCGGCGAGGCTGCGCCCAAACCCCTCCACGAAAGCGTCCTCGGTAATGGTAGGCGTGCGAAGGGCGAGGGTGCCGTATTCGCGCATCCGATCAGCTTGAGTCTCTCCCTCCGCCATCGGGCGCATCATGATCTGGATCAGGGGCATAAGGTCGGGCTTTGGCATCCGCTCGGCGCTGGCGGGCTTGCCCTCCGCCCGCTCCACAGCATCCTTCTCGCCTAGCGCAATCTGTGCGTCGGCCAGAGACTGCGCGCTGCGCCCCGAAGCGAGTTGGGCGCCCACGAACGAGCCCGCCGAAGTACCGAGCACCCGGACGGCGCGGGACAGAATCACGCCCTCCGCCTCGAGGCCCGCCGCTATACCCGCTTCCCAGGCGATGCCCACCGGCCCGCCGCCCCCCAGCACCAGCGCGCGTTCAATCTGCATAGGCATAGGGACCTCCGTGGCGCACATCCAAACTCAAACGTAGCTTTGCAGCGGCCGCACTTCCAGTTCCCCCTTTGCCAGGGCTTCGATGGCCTGCGCAGCCGCCAGCGCCCCTGCGGCGGTGGTGTAGTATGGGATTTTCATCATCAGGGCGGTGCGGCGAAGGGAGAAGCTGTCCTCCACCGACTGCTTGCCTTCGGTGGTGTTGAAGACGAGCTGCACATCGCCGTTCTTCATGGCGTCCACGATATTGGGCCGCCCCTCCAGCACTTTTTTGACCCGCTCGACCTTCAGGCCGTTGGCCTCGAGATGATCGGCGGTGCCGGAGGTGGAGATGATGTGGAAGCCCTGCTGGATCAGAAGCCGTGTTGGCTCCACGATCCACGGTTTGTCGGCTTCCTTCACTGATACGAAGGCGGCGCCTTTTGAGGGCAGCACCACCCCGCCGCCGAGCTGGCTTTTGGCGAAGGCGCGGGCGAAGGCGGCGGCGAACGGCTCGCCCTCCCGCATCCAGTCGAGCCCCATCACCTCGCCGGTAGAGCGCATCTCGGGGCCGAGCAGAGTATCCACACCGGGGAAGCGGGCGAAGGGGAACACCGCCTCCTTCACCGCCACATGGTTGGTGGGAATGTTCTTGAGGTCGAAGTCGGCGAGGCGGGCGCCGGCCATCACCTTGGCGGCGATGGCGGCGACGGGGCGCTGGATGGCCTTGGCCACGAAGGGCACGGTGCGACTGGCGCGGGGGTTGACCTCTAGCACATAGATGCGCGGCGTCTCGGAGTGCGGCTCCTCGATGGCGAATTGCACGTTCATCAGCCCCTTCACCTTTAGGGCGCGCGCCATGAGCTCGGTCTGGCGGTGCAGCTCAGTGATGGTGGCGGGGGTGAGCGAGAAGGGCGGCAGGGAACAGGCGCTGTCGCCCGAATGCACCCCGGCCTCCTCGATATGCTCCATCACCCCGGCCACAAACACCGTCTCGCCGTCGCAGATGGCGTCCACGTCGACCTCGGTGGCGCGCGAGAGATAGTGGTCGAGCAAGATGGGGTGATCGGCGGAAATATCGCCGGCGTGGGCGATGTAACGCTCCAGATGCGCGTGATCGCGAATGATCTCCATGCCCCGTCCCCCCAACACATAGGAGGGGCGCATGACGAAGGGAAAGCCCAGCGTATCGGCGTGCCGGACCGCTTCGGGCCAAGTGCGGGCGGTCGCGTTGTCCGGCTGCATCAGGCCGATCTCGTTGAGCATCCCCTGGAACCGTTCGCGGTCTTCGGCGAGGTCGATGGCGTCCGGCGAGGTGCCGAGGATGGGTACGCCCGCCTGTTCGAGCGGATGGGCGAGCTTCAGCGGTGTCTGTCCGCCGAACTGGACGATAACGCCGAGAAGCGTCCCGTTGGATTTCTCGACCTCGATCAATTCGAGCACGTCCTCGGCGGTCAGAGGCTCGAAATAGAGGCGGTCGGAGGTGTCGTAGTCGGTCGAAACAGTCTCGGGGTTGCAGTTGACCATGATGCTCTCGATTCCGAGGTCGGCGAGCGCAAAGGCGGCGTGGCAGCAGCAGTAATCGAACTCGATCCCCTGGCCGATCCGGTTCGGCCCACCGCCGAGGATGATCGCCTTCTTCCGGTCGGTGGGCGCGCTTTCGCACTCGGGGATCTGACCCAAAGCGCCGGTCTCGTAAGTGGAATACATATAAGGGGTGAGGGCCGCGAACTCGGCGGCGCAGCTATCCACCCGTTTGAACACGGGGCGCACGTTCAGGGCGTGCCGCGCCGCGCGAACGTCGGCCTCGCTGGCGTGGATCAAATGGGCGAGGCGGGCGTCGGAAAAGCCCATGCCCTTGAGGCGACGAAGCTCTGGCGCTTCGGTGGGAAGCCCGCCCGCGCGCACGCGCCCCTCGGCTTGCACGATCTCGGCGATCTGGCGCAGGAACCAGGGCTCGTAGCTGCACGCGGCGTTGATCTCCTCGACCGTCAGACCGTGGCGGAAGGCCTGGGCGATCACCAGGAGGCGGTCGGGCGCGGGCACGCCGAGGCGGCGGGTCACCGCCGCCTTGCCGGTGTCGAAATCGTCGGCGCCGTCGATCACCACCTCGTCGAAGCCGGAGAGCCCGGTTTCCAGCCCGCGCAGGGCCTTCTGCACGCTTTCCTTGAAGGTGCGGCCCATGGCCATCACCTCGCCCACCGACTTCATGCTGGTGGTCAGGGTGGCTTCCGCGCCGGGGTACTTCTCGAAGGCGAAGCGGGGGATTTTGGTGACCACATAGTCGATGGTGGGCTCAAACGCGGCGGGCGTGGCGCCGGTGATGTCATTGGTCAACTCGTCCAGGGTGTAGCCCACCGCTAGCCGCGCCGCGACCTTGGCTATGGGAAAGCCTGTGGCCTTGGACGCCAGCGCCGAGGAGCGCGACACCCTGGGGTTCATCTCGATCACCACCATCCGCCCGTCCTTGGGATTGACGGCGAACTGGACGTTGGAGCCGCCGGTCTCCACCCCGATCTCGCGCAGCACCGCGATGGAGGCCGAGCGCATCCACTGGTATTCCTTGTCGGTCAGCGTCAGGGCGGGCGCCACGGTGATGCTGTCGCCCGTGTGCACGCCCATGGGGTCGATGTTCTCGATGGAGCAGACGATGATGCAGTTGTCCGCCTTGTCGCGGACCACCTCCATTTCGAACTCTTTCCAGCCCAGGACGCTTTCCTCGATCAGCACCTCGGTGGTGGGCGACAGGTCCAGCCCCCGCTCCACGATCTCGCGCACCTCCTCCATGTTGTAGGCGATGCCGCCGCCCGTTCCGGCCAGGGTGAAGGAAGGGCGGATCACAGCCGGCAAGCCCACAAATTCAATCGCCTCCGCAGCCTCGTCGATGTGGTGCACGGCCCGTGACTTGGGACTTTCCAGCCCCAGATGATCCATGGCGTCGCGGAATTTCTGCCGGTCCTCAGCCTTGTCGATCACCTCGGCCTTGGCGCCGATCATCTCCACGTCGTAGCGGGTGAGCGCGCCCGAGGCGTTGAGCGCCAGGGCGGTGTTCAGCGCCGTCTGGCCGCCCATGGTGGGGAGCAGAGCGAAGCCGCCGGGTATCGCATGGCGTTCCTTGGCGATGATCTTCTCGACGATCTCGGGGGTGATCGGCTCGATGTAGGTGGCGTCCGCGACCTCGGGATCGGTCATGATGGTGGCGGGGTTGGAGTTCACCAGAACGATCCGGTACCCCTCGGCCCGGAGCGCCTTGCACGCCTGAACCCCCGAATAATCGAACTCGCACGCCTGCCCAATGACGATCGGCCCCGCACCGATGATCAGGATGGTGGAGATGTCTGTGCGTTTGGGCATGGCTCGTCTCGTGCGCCAGAATGAGGCGTAGGGGATCGGACGCGCTGAGCGCGCCCTAGCCTGCGTAGCTGCGGGTTAAGCGGGCGGTTTAGAGGCGCTTGCCACGGGGGGCAACCCCGCTCGGGCCACGCGCGGGGATGAACGATGGGTGAGCGGCTCCATCCGTCCGGGTTCAGACGGCGCGCCCTATCCTTGTGCTCGAAAGTGAGGGAGAGCGCCATGCGGTGCACATCCGACGATATTCGCAAGGAACACGAAGAGACGATGGCCTCGCTGACCCCGGCCCAGCGCCGGGCGCTCGACAGGCTGGCGCGGGCGCGCCGCCTCGCCGCTTTCAACCACCGTAAGCCCGCCGAGAACCTGACGGCGCTGTTCGAGGTGGAGGCAGGGGAGCGCGGTGCGCGGGTACTGGATGTGGCGGCTTAGAGATTCAAGTTCCTATCCTGCCCAGGCGTCACCCCTCCCCGAAAGAGAGAGGACATCACTCTCCCAGCTTCTCCTTCAGGAACGCCACCGCCCTAGGCCAACCGTCTGCGCGTGCCGCAGCATTGCCGTCCGCGCTCCCGCCAAGAGAGCCAAGATTGGCGTAGTTAGGATTGGACTTCTCCACCGGCGGGCCGAACACACCGTGCCCGGCGTCGGCGTAGCGCAGCACCACGGGGGCCGGGCGCCCTTTGGCCTTCAGCCGCGCGACCACCTGGTCGGTCATCGCGCAAGAGGGCCACAGGCTGTCGGCCTCGCCGCACACCAGCATGATCGCGCCGGTGATCTTCTCCACCGGGGTTATCGCCTCGGGATGGGCCTCAACCGCCTTGAAGCCATCGTTGTAGATGTCGAACACGCTGTGAGTGTTGGGGCCGAAGGCGTAGGGCAGGTAGGCGATAGGCTGGCCGTTCAGGGTCCATGACGCCGCCATGGTCGGGGCGTAGTTGATCCCCGGCCAGGAGACGCTGGAGGGCATGGTGGAGATCACCGCCCTGATGCCCGGCTCGCGCGCCGCCACGATCAGCACCGCCTCGCCGCCTTTGGAGCCGCCCACGATGCCGATGCGGCTCGGGTCTACCCCAGGCTGGGCTCGCAGGTACGCGAGGCCCTTGGTAAAGGTCTCCAGCGGCACGTTCACCAGCATGGCGGGCTCGCCCGGCGCTCCGAAATAGGAGAGCTGCAGGACGTTGAAACCGGCCTTTTGAAGCTCCAGGGCCTCGCGCATGGCGCCCTTGCCGAGCCCACCTTCCGAGCCGCCTAGCAGCAGCACGCCTGCCTGCCTGCCCGAACCCGGCGCCGCGAACCAGTTCCCGAACACCCCGTCCTTGTCGATGCGAACGCCCTGAGGCGCTGGATCGCTGATGACGATGGGTGGCGCCGTCGGGATTTGCGCTGCGATGGGAGTGGAAACCAGCGCCGCCAGCGCCGCCGCTGTACCGAGTATGATCGTCCGCATAAGACCTCCTGTGGAACTGTGGGGCCGCCCCTTGGGGGCGTCGCAAGCGGGAAATGTGTGGTTCTTCTATCGTAAAAAAGAACTTTGCATATTAAAGTATAAGAGTAAAGGGGGTTTTCGCTCCTACCCTCAATCGATCAACCGCGCGCCCCGTTCCGAGGTCAGATAGCGCCACACCCACTGCGCCGCCACGGAGACGCGGCGGTCGAAGCCGATCAGCAGATAAACGTGCACCAGTCCCCACAACACCCACGCCGGGCCGCCCCTGAGCTTCAAGGGGCCGATCACGAACACCGCAGAGGAGCGCCCGATCACAGCCGTGTCGCCCCGGCTGCGGTAGCGGAAACGCCCTAGCTTCATCGATCCGGCCTTGAGTTTGGCGGTCGACTTGCGCGCGAGTTGCCGCGCCAGATGCTGGCCTTGCTGTTTCGCCACCTGCGCCAGCGCCGGTAGCGGCCTGCCGCCCTGCTCCAGAAGAGCTAGGTCGCCAAGCACATAGATGCGGTCCAGGCCCGGAACCGATAGGTCCCGGTTTACTGCGATCCGCCCCAACCGGTCCGGCTCCACCCCCAGCCACGCCGCGCCCGCCGCCGCGCGGATGCCCGCGCCCCAGACGATGGCGGAGGTTTCGATCCGTTCACCCGCCGCCATAATTGCATGCGCCTCGATACTGTCCACGCGGGTGTTCAGCCGCACCTCCACCCCGATCTCCTGAAGGGCCTTCAGCGTGTAGCGTTGCAGGGTCTCGGGGAAGGCGGCGAGGACGCGCGGCCCCGCCTCGATCAGGATCACCCGCGCCCAGCGGGGATCGATGCGGCGGAAGTCCTTGGCCAGCGTGTAGCGGGCCAGTTCTGCGATGGTGCCCGCCATCTCCACCCCCGTCGGACCGCCGCCGATGACGACGATGGTGAGCAGGGCCTTGCGGCGTTCCGGGTCGGCGGTGGTCTCCGCCTCCTCGAAGGCGCGAAGCAGGCGGGCACGGATGGTGCGGGCGTTCTCGATCGTCTTCAGGCCCGGGGCGTATTCGGCCCAGGCCTCCATGCCGAAATAGTGATACATCGAGCCGGTAGCGAGGATCAGTGCGTCGTAGGGCAGATGCCCTCCGTCCTTCAGCCGCACCCGCCGCGCGGCGGTGTCCACCCCCTCTACTTCGCCCAGCACGGTGTCGATATTGGGACAGGCCGCCAGCACCCGGCGGATCGGCGCGGCGATATCTGCGGGCGAGAGCGCGGCGGTCGCCACCTGATAGAGCAGCGGTACAAACAGGTGATAGTTGCGCTGGTCCACCACCGTCACCCGGTGGCTGGAGCGTCCGAGCCCCTTGGCCAGCGCCAGCCCCCCAAACCCCGCTCCAACAATCACAATGTGAGCCGCCTCGCCCACCGGCGCCGGGGTGCGGTCTTCATCGGGAGAGGGGTGGGTCTCCAGCATCGCAGGAAGCTTAGCAGATCAGAAGGGCGCGGACGAGGCGCCGTTCAGCGCGCATCCATCAATGCTGCGAACCGGTCGAAGAGGTAGAGACTATCCGTCGGTCCCGGAGAGGCTTCAGGATGGTGTTGGACGCTGAACACCGAGCGGCCTTCGAGAGCGATGCCCGCGTTGGTGCCGTCGAACAGGCTGACGTGCGTCTCGCGCACGGCTTTCGGTAAAGTGTCCCTGTCCACCGTGAAGCCGTGATTCATCGAAACAATCTCAACCTTGCCCGTATCGAGGTCCTTCACCGGATGGTTGGCCCCGTGGTGGCCCTGATCCATCTTCGTAGTCCTTGCGCCGAGCGCCAGCGCCAGCATCTGGTGACCGAGACAGATGCCGAAGGTGGGAACACCGCTGTCGATGATCTTCCTGATCTCGGGCACCGCGTATTCTCCCGTCGCCGCCGGATCGCCGGGGCCGTTGGAGAGCAAGACCCCATCGGGTTTCCTGGCTAGCACCTCCTCCGCCGAGGTAGAGGCGGGCAGCACCGTAGCGCGCGCGCCGATGGAGGTCAGGGCTCTGAGGATGTTGCGCTTGATGCCGTAGTCCAGCACCACGACCTCGTATTTTGGTGCGGGACGGGGCTTGGCGTAGCCCTCCGGCCAACGCCACAGTCCCTCGTCGAAGGTGAAGCTCTGAAGCGTGGTGGCGTCCTTCGCCAGATCGAGCCCCACCAGACCGCTCCACGCCCGTGCTTGCGCCACCAGCGCATCGAGGTCGAATGCGCCGTCAGGATCGTGGGCTATCACCCCATGCGGCATCCCCTTTTCGCGGACGGCGCGGGTGAGGGCGCGTGTGTCGACTCCCGACATCGCCACCACCCCGCGCGCCTTCATCCAGGCGTCCAACGCACCTGTGGAGCGCCAGTTGGCCGGATCGGTCGGCAGGTCGCGGAAGATCGCGCCTCGCGCCGTGGTGCGCGCGCCTTCTCCAAACTGCTCGGTGTCCTCCAGATTCACGCCCACGTTGCCGATGTGTGGAAACGTGAAGGTGATGATCTGGGCCATGTACGACGGATCGGTCAGGATTTCCTGATACCCGGTCATGGCGGTGTTGAAACACACCTCGCCCACCGCCTTCCCCACAGAGCCGACGCCGATCCCCTGGAGGATCGTTCCATCCGCCAGGGCCAGCACGCCCGTCGCTCCGCTCAGCATCTTGGTCATGGCAGAAGACTCCTTTTAGGCGCGATCGAGGCAAGCGGCAAACGGGCGCGGGTGTAGGGACGCGCGGCCTTGGGGTCAATCTAGGCGCTTGGGAACAGTGGAGGTAGGCACCAGCTCCAATCTGCAAACGCCCAGGTGTCATCTCGAATGCAGGTAAGGCCATAGGGTGAGCATACCGATACAGGCAGCGCTGATGGCGGTGAAGAGAACAGCGCCAGCGGCGACGTCCTTGGCGTGTTTTACGATGATGCTAGGGCTCGGCGAAACCAGATCACAGATGCGCTCCACGGCGGTGTTGAAGGCTTCCGCCGCCCAGACCATGAAAATGGCCGCGACCACCCATCGCCAGTCGGCGGCGGAGATATTCAAGAAGACCGAGACGGCGATGACCGCTAATGTCGCCGCAGCATGGATCCAGGCGTTGTGCTGGCTTCTCAGCAGAAAGCCGATCCCCGACAAGGCGTAACCAAAGCTTCGGACACGCGCGCTGATCGAAAAGCTGTCGGTACTGGGGCGCAGGTCGCTCAATGCAAAGTCTCCTGTGGCGCGTTTCGTTTCTTCGAAAGTCGGGCTGTCCGGGCGCACTATCCCCTAGACAATCCGGCTCTCCTTGCCCCAGTAGGCGTCGCGGATCAGGCGTTTGTAGAGCTTGCCGGTGGGGTGGCGGGGAAGCTCGGCCATGAAGTCGATGCGGCGCGGCGCCTTGATGTGGCTGAGGTTGGCGCGGGCGTAGGCCATGAGCTCGGCGGCGAGGTCGGGGGTGGGTTCAACCCCAGGCATCGGCTGAATTACCGCGATCACCTCCTCGCCCATCTCCTCGTGCGGGCCGCCGACCACTGCGACATCGGCCACCTTGGGATGGCCGACCAACAGGTTCTCGATCTCTTGCGGATAGATGTTCACCCCGCCCGAGATGATCATGAAGCTTTTGCGGTCGGTGAGATAGAGATAGCCCTCCTCATCAACCCAGCCCACGTCGCCAAGGGTGGACCAGCCGTGTTTGTTGCGGCTTTCGGCGGTCTTCTGCGGGTCGCCGTGATACTCGAACTGCCCCCCGCCGGCGAAGAAGACCATGCCCTCTGTGCGCGGCGGCAGGGGCTCGCCCTCGTCGTCGCAGATCATCACCTGCGCGGTCAGCCCCTTGCCCACCGATCCTTTGTGCGTCAGCCACTCTGGCGAGGCGATGGCGGTGAAGCCGTTGCCTTCGGTGCCCGCGTAGTATTCGTGGATAATCGGCCCCCACCATTCGATCATCTTCTCCTTCACTGGCACCGGGCACGGCGCGGCAGCGTGGAAGACCCCGGTGAGCGAGGATAGGTCGTAGCGGCTGCGCACCTCCTCGGGCAGCTTCAGCATCCGCACGAAATGGGTCGGCACCCACTGGGCGGTAGTGATTTTGTATGTCTCGATCAGGCGAAGCGCGTCTTCGACGTCGAACTTCTTCATCACCACCACCGTCCCGCCGGTGGCGTGCATGGCCATGGTCCAGCCCAGCGGCGCGGCGTGATAGAGAGGGGCTGGAGAGAGGTAGATCGAGTCCTCCGTCCATCCGTAGAGCGCGGCCCCGATCCCGGCCAGGGGGCTGGGGGCGTCGATGCCGCCGTCTACCGCGATCAGGCTGGAGGTCCCGCGCTTGACCCCTTTGGGCCGCCCGGTGGTGCCGGAGGAGTAGAGCATGGCCGAACCGATGCTCTCATCCGCGATGCGGGTGGTGGGCATGGCGGCACGGGCGTCTTCATAGCTCTGGAACGGCGCGTGCGTTTCTCCGACCATATAAAGCTTCACGCCGTTGATAAGCGGCGCAACCGCATCGGCCACTGAGGCGAGCGAAGCCGAGGTGACGAACACCTTCGCCGCACAATCCCTGACGATATATTCGACCTCGCTCGTGGTCAGCTTGGACGAGATGCAGGTGAACAAAAGTCCTGAGCGCTGGGCCGCCCACAGGATCTCGAAATAGCGCGGGTGGTTCTCCAGGAAGATGGCGATGGCGTCCCCCGCCTCTAGCCCCATGGCGCGGAACAGATGCGCCCCCTGATTGGACCGGTCTTCGAGTTCGGCATACGTGACCGTCTCGCCTGAGCCCGCCATGATGTAGGCGGGCTTGTCGGGGGTCGAAACTGCGTGATGGAAAGGGTGCAAGCGGACTAGGCCCGCACCTGGTTGACGGTGATCTGCTGACTGTTGGCGCCGCTCTTGACGATAAATGAGGTCTCCGAATAGCTCGGCACATGAGAGGGGCTGTCCATGATGACATGGTTGGAGAAACCGATGCTGTCGTTGCCGGGATCGTATTTGCCGTTGCCGTCCATGTCGTAGAAGGCCTTGATGGCGTAACGCCCCGGTGCAACATCAGTGAAGCTGAGATCGATGGATGCGCTGTCGGCATCGACCTTGGTCGACTGGACGGCCTTGCCAGCGTCGTAGTTGTCGCTGCTGTCGAACAGCAACACAGCCACCGCGCCCTTGTGCGCCGTCAGGCCGCGCAGGTGAATGCTGATCGTGGCTGTGGAGGCGGCAGCGGCGGCGGGAGCCGCAGTCTGGGCGATGGCGCTGTAGCCAGAGAGCAAAGCGGCGGCGGCGGCGACGGCAAACAGGGTTTTACGCATTTTGTGGCTCCTTTGCGGGGTTGATAGAAGGTCAGGCGGCGATCGCCGCCGCAGATTTACCCAGGATCATATCCGAGGCTTTCTCGGCGATCATCATGGTGGGGGCGTTGGTGTTGCCGGAAACGAGGCGCGGCATGACAGAGGCGTCGACGACCCTGAGGCCCTCCACCCCCCTCACCCGAAGCTGCGAATCCACCACCGCCATTGGGCCGGAGCCCATCATGCACGTGCCCACCGGGTGGTAGATGGTCGTCCCCGCCAGCTTCGCATAGGCGAGCAGATGGGCGTCGGACGGCATATCCGGGCCAGGCAGGATTTCATGCTCGATGTAGGGCGCCAGCGCAGGCTGAGCGGCGATGGTCCGACCCCACTTCAGCGATGCGACCGCCACCTCCTGATCCAGCGAGTCGGACAAGTAGTTTGGTGCGATCGCCGGGTAGGCCGACCCGTCCGGCGACTTGATGCGGATCGTTCCTCGGCTTTCCGGGCGAAGCTGGCACGGCGCGATGGTCAGGCCCGGCGCGTCTTCCAGCACCATCTTCTGCTCTTCCGCCAGCTTTTGTGCGTTCATGGTGGCGGGCAGGATGTGGAACTGGATGTCCGGCCCCGACAGGTCCCGGCGCGACTTGCAAAATACGGCGATGTGGGCCGCCGAGAGTGTCAGAAGGCCCTTGCGCTGGAACAGGTATTTGACAGTCTCGCCTACCATCCGGGCGCCCTTGGAAAGCTCGTTGACGCTGATGGTCCCGGCCTTCAAGCGATATTGCTGGGGGATCACATAGTGGTCCTGAAGGTTTTCGCCGACGCCGGGCAGGTCGGACACTACCGCAATGCCATGCTCGGTCAGAAGCGCGCCGGGACCGACGCCCGATATCTGCAAAAGCTGGGGCGAATTGATCGCGCCTCCGGCCAGCAGAACCTCGGCCTTGGCCATGGCCACCACCGTCTTGCCGTTCTGGGTGAACTCCACGCCCACAGCTCGCTTGCCCTCGAACAGGATGCGGGTGGCCAAGGCATTGGTCTCGACGCTGAGGTTGGGCCGGCCCATGGCCGGATGCAGGTAGGCCACTGCCGCCGAGCAGCGTTGGCCGTTCTTCACAGTGAGCTGATAGTAGGCGACCCCTTCCTGGTCGCCGCCGTTGGGGTCGTTCCTGGGCAGGCCCGCCTCGACACAGGCATCGATCACCGCGTCGGAGACCGGGTGGGTTTCCGTGACGTCCGAGACGTTCAGCGGGCCGCCCGTGGCGTTCAGGGCGTCGGCGCCGCGCTCCTGATGCTGCGAGCGACGGAAATAGGGCAACACGTCGTCCCAGCCCCACCCCTCGCACCCCAGTTGCCGCCAGCCGTCATAATCCGCGTGCTGGCCGCGAATGTAGAGCAGGCCATTGATCGACGATGACCCTCCCAAAACCTTGCCACGCGGCCACACGTGGGAGCGCCCGTCCTTGTCCGGCTCGGTCTGATAGAGCCAGTTGACCTTGGGGTCCTTCAAGGTCTGCGCATAACCCACCGGGATGTGAATCATCAGGTTGGACATGAACTGCGAAAGATTGTGCGTCGGTCGGTCGTCGCCGCCCGCCTCCAGCAGCAGCACCTTGAACCGCCCATCGGCTGAGAGCCGGTTCGCCAGCACGCATCCCGCCGAGCCCGCGCCTACGATCACATAATCGGCTTCCAGGTTCATGGCGTCACTCCCGAAGATTATCGTTGTTCGGAGCGACTATCGCGGGGAAGGCGCAAAGAGGGAAGGGGCTCTAGGGCCATCAACTATGCGCGGCATGGCGAGGGGCGGCGCCTGCCGTGGAACTATCCGCTGCTCCACCGCGCCCAGCTTGGCTCCCTACACCCCGCCGAGGAAGTCCATCTTGCCGACCTCAAGGCCGTTGTGGCGCAGGATGGCGTAGGCGGTGGTCATGTGGAAATAGAAGTTCGGGATCACGAAGCTGAACAGATATTGCCGGGCGGGGAAGCTCATCTCGCGCGGGCCGAACTTCAGCATGATGGTGCGATCCTCCGCGCCCTCGAACTTCGCAGCCGGAACGCCTTCGAGGAAGGCGACGGTCTTGGCGATGCGTTCCTTCAGTTCCGGAAAGCTCGTCTCGGTATCCGGGAAGCTCGGGATGTCCACCTCGGCCAGCCGCGCCGCGCCGCCCTTGACGCCGTCCGTTGCGATCTGGATCTGCCGGGCGAAGGTCGCCATGTCGGGCGCGAGGCGGAAATTGATAAGCACGGTAGGGTCGATATTCTTTGCCTCGGTCCAGGCCATCGCCTTGTCGATGATGACGTCCAGGTTCTTCAGTGAGCGAATGAAGCCCGGCACGGCGGCGTCGTACATCGAAAGGGTCATGGGTGGTCCTTGGGGTGATCGGATACGGCGCAGATGGGACGCCGGGAGACGGGCGCAAGGCCGGAGGGGGCAGGGCAAGGCGCCGTCTTCCCCCTTGCCTTCCCCAGCGTCCGCCCGGTCTAGTAGGCGCAGCAGACCCGGAGAAGCCTCATGCCCGCCCCCACATTCGAGACCCTGATCTACGCCGTGCAAGAGGGCATAGCGACCATCACCCTGAACCGTCCGGACAAGCTGAACGCCTTCACCACAAAGATGATGTCGGAGATGATCGCGGTTTTCGACCATACCGACGCGGATGACGCGGTGAGGGTAGTGATCGTCACCGGCGCGGGTCGGGCCTTCTGTGCGGGAGCGGATCTTTCGGGCGGGGGCGGCACCTTCGACCGCACCAACCCTCAGGCGCTGGAGCGCGAAGAAGGGAAGGTCGGCGACCTCTACCGAGACGGCGGTGGGCGTGTGACGCTGCGCATATACGAGAGCCTCAAGCCCGTGATCGCGGCGGTGAACGGGGCGGCGGTGGGCGTGGGCGTGACCATGCAACTGCCGATGGACATCCGCATGGCCTCCACTGACGCCCGGTTTGGTTTCGTCTTCGCCAAACGCGGCATAACGCCGGAGGCCGCCTCGTCCTGGTTCCTCCCGAAGGTGGTGGGGCTCTCCACCGCGCTGGAGTGGTGCTTCACCGGGCGGGTGTTCACTGCACAGGAAGCATTTGAGCGGGGCCTGGTGCGTTCGTTGCACGCGCCTGAAGACCTGCTTCCCGCCGCCCGGGCCCTGGCGCGCGAGATCGCGGACAACACTGCCCCCGTTTCGGTCGCCCTGACCCGCCAGATGCTGTGGCGCATGGCGGGCGCCGATCACCCCATGGAAGCGCACAAGGTCGATAGCCGCGCCATCCAGGCCCGGGGGGCCTCCGCCGACACAAAAGAAGGCGTGAGCGCCTTCCTCGAAAAACGCCCCGCCAGCTATCCCAACACGGTGTCATGCGATCTGCCAGACATCTGGCCGGAGTGGGCGAGACGCGAGTTTCGGTAATGGGTGGGGTTCTCACCAACCTGTGGGAACCTCGCCCCTGCTCCGGGCGCGCCGAACGGGGAATAGGCGCGAGACAGACGAGAAAATAGAAACTAAACCCCTTGCCTTACTATCCGCGCCTCGATACTTAGGTGAATGATTAACCAACAGCCAAATCTTGACCGCCTGTTCCACGCCCTTGCCGATCCTGGACGCAGGGCGATGGTGGAGCGGCTGTCACGGGGGCCGGTTTCAGTGAGCGATCTGGCGCGGCCGCTTCCCATGTCGCTGCCCGCCGCCATGCAACATCTTCAGGTGCTGGAAAGCTCGGGCCTCGTGCGCTCCGAAAAGCTCGGACGGGTGCGCACGTGCCGGATCGAACCCGCCGCCCTCAGCCTTGCCGAACAGTGGATCGACGCCCGCCGCGCGGAGTGGGAGCACCGCTTCGACCGCCTTGGCGACTATCTGCAGACCCTGAAAACCGAAGGAGACGCCGATGTCGGCGAATGAACCCGCCCTGACGCTCTATATGCACCCTCTCGCCGCTTATTGCTGGAAGGTGCTTATCGCGCTGGACGAGAACCAGACGCCTTTCCGACACGAACTGGTCCAGGGCGATCCGAAGACGCAAGAGGTGCTCTCCAGGCTGGGCCTGATCGGCAAGATGCCGTTGCTACGCGATGCCGCGCGGGACACGGCGGTGTCGGAAACCAGCATCATCGTTGACTATCTTGAGCGCCACTATCCCGGTCCCGCCTCACTGATCCCTGCCGATCCCGAGGCGGCGCGCGAGGTTCGGCTCTGGGATCGTTTTTTCGACCTCTACGTCTCTACCCCGATGCAGAAGATCGTCGGCGACCGCCTGCGGCCAGAGGGTAAGCGCGATCCGTTCGGGGTGCAGGAGGCCAGAAGCCAGCTTGAGACCGCCTACACCGTGGCGGAGCGGCGGATGACGGGACTTACTTGGGCTGCGGGAGACCACTTCACCCTTGCCGACTGCTCGGCCTTTCCGGCCCTGTTCTATGCCGATGCGGTGCAGCCATTCCGCGCCTCGCGGCCTGCTCTCGCCCGCTATTTCGAGCGCCTGTTGGAGCGGCCCTCGGTGCGCCAGACCGTTCGCGCTGCGCAGCCCTATTTTCCGCTCTTCCCCTACAAAGACGCGCTCGATCCGCGCTTCACCAGCTCTGACTTCTGACTCGCCAGACCGAAGGACTCCCCATGACCGCTCAGATCGCCCCAATCGGAACCCAACCTCCGCCGCTAACTGTATCGCGCGTCTTCAACGCCCCGCGAGAGGTGGTGTTCAGGGCCTGGAGTTCGACCGATCACGTCAAGCGCTGGTTCTCGCCCGAAACCTACACCGTGCCCGACGCCAAGGTTCAGATGCACGTGGGCGGTCCGTTCGAGGTCTGTATGCGGTCGCCGGGCGGGCAGGAGCATTGGAGCCGGGGCGTATTCCTGGAAGTGACGCCGCACGAGCGTCTGGTGATCGAAATGGCGGCCATGGGCGAGGACGGAAAGCCGCTCTTCACCGCTCACACCGTCGTCACCTTCGCCGATGACCCCGGCGGCACGCGGATGCAGGTGGTGCAGAGCTACACCTTCACCAACCCGGCCATGGCCGCGCCCATGGTGGCGGGCGCGCCCGAGGGCTGGCGCACCACGCTGGACAAGCTGGCGGCGGAGATCACACGGGTGCGGGGCGGGGGAACCGGCGTGCGCTCGGTGGTGCACGCGACCTTCCATCTGGAGCGCACTTATGATGCCCCGGCAAAGCGGGTGTGGCAGGCGCTTTCAGAGGTCGACGCCAAGGCGAAGTGGTTCGCCGGAACGCCCGGCCAGTGGGAGCTTCTGGAGCGCGCCATGGACTTTCGGGTAGGCGGGCGCGAGCGGGTTAAAGGGCGCTGGGAGGGGGGCGTGGTCTCCACCTTCGACGCGCTCTACCACGACATCATCCCGGGTGAGCGGATCGTCTATAACTACGAGATGCACCTCGGCGACGACAAGATTTCCGTCTCCCTCGCGACCATGCAGCTCAAGGCGGCGGGCAAAGGAACGACCCTAATGGTGACGGAACAAGGCACCTTCCTCGACGGCTACGACGACGCCGGGTCGCGCGAACACGGCACCGGGCTGTTGCTTTATGCGCTGGGAGTTTCGCTGAAGAGCTAGGCGACGCGGCGAAGACTGGGAGTGCTACATCGCCCCCGCACACCCCCGGTTAACCGGCATCGGCTCTAATTGGCGCGATTGCCCGTGGAGCCGCCGTGGCCGACGCCCTGCCCATTGACGCCAGCGAGACCGAGGCCGCTCCCGGCAAAGGCCGCGCGCGCCGGGTCTTGATCCGGCGACTGGCCGATGTGGTGTGCTTGCCCACCAGCCGGGTGAACGCCTTTGAGCGGGCGATGACCGCCGATCTTTTGGTCGAGATGCTGCGCGACGGCGAGCCATTGGATCGCCTGCGTGTATCGAAACGCTTGGTCGGGTTGACGGAAATCCCCACGCCCGTCCTGCGGCTTCTACTGCGCGACGAGATCGAGATCGCCGCTCCCTTGCTCGACGACGCGACCCTGGTTCCCGACCCGGAGCTGATCCTGTGCGCCCGTGAAGCCACAATCGAACATCGGCGGCTAATCTGTCGGCGGCGCGAGATTTCCGAACTGGTCTGCGACGCCCTGCTGGAGATGGGCGAGCCAGATGTTGTGGAGGCCCTGTTGCGCAACGAAGGCGCGCGCCTGTCGGCTTCAGGTCTGGAGGCGGTGGTGGCCGCTTCGCGCGATCACGCCCGCTATCTGCCATGGCTCCTGCGCCGTCGCGAGCTTCGCCCCAGCCACGCCTACGTCATGTTCTGGTGGTCAGAGCCCGAGGTGCGCAAGGTGATACTGCAAAGGTTTGCCGTCTCGCGCGAAGTCTTGCAGGACGCGACCGGCGACATCTTCCCCATGGCCACCGCGGAGGGCTGGCAGGACCCCCTCGTCAGGAAAGCGCTTCAGTTCATCGAGCGGCGCCAGCGCAATCGCTCCGCCATTGAGAAGAGCCCCTACGCCAGCCTCGACGACGCGATCATCGCCGCGCAGGATGGCATGACCCGCGATCTGGCCTCGGAAATCGCCTACCTGTCGGGGATCAAGCCGACCACAGGCGCGAAGATCTTCACCGACCCTTATGGCGAGCCCCTGGCGATCCTGTGCAAGGCCACCGGCCTGCCCCGAACGGCCTTGCAGGCCCTGTGGCGGGGGCTACGGAGACCTGAGACGGACTCCACCGGGGCGTTGAACGCCTCACTGGAGCGCTGTCTTCTCACATACGACATGATGGCGGTCGACCGGGCGCAGACGGTGCTGCGTTACTGGAACTGGTCGCTCTCCTCAGCCCTCACCCCAGCACTGGTGCGCGCCATCCGCGATGGCGACGCCGAGGCGGTGGACGAATATTCCGCGCCGCAGCGCGCCGCCATGCTGGCCTTGGCGGACGACTTCAAGTCATAGGCCCTCCGCGGGTCAGGGTCAGTGCGCCGCGCTCCATGCAACAGCAGTAGTCACGACCTCATTCCGCGAACGTCTTTATTCGGAATGAAGGTTGTCATCTGTAACGAAGCTCGGTAAATCAGCTTTCAAGGGTGATAATGGGCCAGTTTCAAAAACTTCCCTTTGGATGATTAGAGCTAAGAAAACACCATGGATGACCAAGCTGAAATAATCGAAATGACGACCGACATCGTCTCGGCCTATGTAGGCTCCAATTCTATCGCTGCAGCCGACCTGCCCGCCTTGATCACAAGCGTGTATCGGGCGCTCGGCGCAGTGAACGGCCCGCCTCCGCCCGTGGAGGTCGCGCCCAAGGAACCGGCGGTGTCGATCAAGAAGTCGATCACCCCCGAATACCTGATCTGCCTTGAGGATGGGCGCAAGTTCAAGTCTCTGAAACGGCACCTGCGCACCAAATACAACATGAGCCCCGAGGACTACCGGGCCAAGTGGGGCCTGGCCAAGGACTATCCAATGGTCGCCCCCAACTACGCTCGCGCCCGCTCTGACCTCGCCAAACAGATGGGCCTGGGGCAAGGTGGTCGCAAAGGGCGGTAGGGGCTTCCGGGTGGTGTCCTAAACTACCCCGCCGCCAAAGCCGCTGCAAAGGCTCGTCCGGCGCCCGCCGCCGTCTTCGGTCCCAATACGGCGGTCGCCACGCGTCCAGTGTCGGAAAGCCGCTCTCCCACCCGGCGCAAATCCGCCAGCGTCACCGCGTCGAACGAGGCTGCGATCTCGGCTGAGGCGAATAATCGCCCGTAGTAGAGCGCTTGCCCGGCGTTCTGCTCGGCGCGGGAAAGAGGGGATTCGCGGCGCATGAAGACGCAAGCCTTTACCTGAGCCTTGGCCCGGGCAAGCTCGGTATCCGAAGCCGTCGTGGTCAGTCGTTTGACAATGTCCGCCGCCAGCCTCGCCGCCTCAACCGCCTTGTCCGCCGCAGTGCCTGCATAGATGCCCAGAAGGCCTACGTCTTCGTAGGTGTCCTCAAAGCTGTCTATATTGTAAGCGAGCCCCCGCTCTTCGCGTGCTTCCTGGAACAGGCGGGAGGACATTCCGCCGCCAAGAATCTCGGAGAATACCCCCTGCGCATGGATGTCCGGGTGGTGGCGGTCTATGGCGGGCATCATCAACACCATATGCGCCTGCTCCAACCGCCGGGTCTCCGTCGCCGCTCCGCCGACGAAGGGCGCCGCGGCAGGCGGGTTGAGCAGTGCGTCGGGGCCCGTCAGGTCGCCAAACGCGGCCTCGGCCAAGGCGAGCACCTCGGCTTCATCCACCGCGCCCGCCACCGAGACCACCAGCCGGTCCGGCGCGTAAAGCCCCCGGTGGAAGGCAGACATCAGATCGCGGGTGGCGGGGGCGAGGCTTTCCACCTTGCCGAGGATGGGGCGGGCGAGGGACTGATCCCCGAAGGCCTGTTCCTGGGCGATCTCGAACACCTTGTCGTCGGGCGTATCAGCGGCCTCTGCGATCTCCTGCGCGACCACGTCCTTTTCCCGCTCCAGTTCAGCGGGGTCGAGGGTCGGGCGGCGCACAAGATCGGCCAGCACCGCCATGGCGAGGGGAAGCCCGCCCTTCAGGCAGCGCACCTGGAAACTGGTTTTCTCATGTCCGGTGGCGGCGTTGATCTGGCCGCCTTCGCTCTCGATGGCTTCGGCGATGCCTCGCGCTGTGCGCCCGCCCGCGCCCTTGAACACCATGTGCTCCAGAAGGTGGGCCCAGCCAGCGGTGGCAGGGCTTTCCCAGCGCGAGCCCGCCTTGAACACCACCGAAAGCGCCAAACTCTCCAGCCCAGGCATAGGATCGGCAATCACGCGCACGCCGTTGGAGAGGGTGTGGATGCGAGGGGTCAAGCGACGCCTCGACGACCTGCGAACGCTCGCACATAGGCGTTCACAGCTTCCGCATCGGCCGAAAGATGGTCAATCTGTTCGGAGGCGGACATGATGCCTGCGTGGCGGGGGTCAAGCGTCGGAACGAAGCCGGTGGCCGCCTGCACCGCCTCGGGGAACTTGGCTGGGTGAGCGGTGGATAGGACTATGATAGGCGCGCTAGAGCCACTTTCCATAGCAGCACTTACGCCCACCGCCGTATGCGGGTCGATCACGATGCCGGTGGTCGAGTGAATGGTTCTGATCGTCTTTGCGGTGAGGTCCTCGGAGACGCTGACGCCCGAGAACAAGGTTCGAATGGTCTTGTGCGCCCCGGAGGGAATATCGATCACGCCGGTCTTGGCAAAGGCGCCGAAAGCGCCCGCCGTTTCGGCGTCATCGCGCCCCGTAACTTCGAAATATAGCCGCTCGAAGTTGGAGGCGACTTGGATGTCCATCGCCGGGCTTTGGGTGGCGACCACCGCGCCGCCGGTGTAGCAACCCGTTTCTATGGCGCGGGCGACGATGTCGTTGGCGTTGGTTCCGACCACGATCCGCTTGATCGGCAGGCCCATCTTGTGCGCGACGTAGCCTGCAAAGGCGTCGCCGAAATTGCCGGTGGGGACAGCGAAGCTGATCTTGCGATTCGGCGCCCCCAGCGCCACGGCGCTCGTGAAGTAGTAGACGCTCTGCGCCACGATCCGCGCCCAGTTGATGGAGTTGACGCCCGACAGATCGACCTCGCCCGCGAAGGCTTTGTCGGCGAACAGGCCCTTCACGATGGCCTGGCAGTCGTCAAACGTGCCCTTCACCGCCACGCACTTTACGTTGGTTGCGCCTGTGGTGGTCATGAAGCGGCGCTGCACGTCGGAGATGCGGCCCTTGGGAAACAGCACCACTAGCTTCACCCATTTGGAGCGGCCAAAGGCTTCAACCGCCGCGCCTCCCGTGTCGCCCGAAGTGGCGCAGACGATGGTCAGGGTGCGTTTCTGCTTTTCGAGGACGTGGTCGTAGAGGCGCGCGAGGAGCTGCATCGCCACGTCTTTGAACGCCAGCGTCGGGCCGTGGAACAGCTCGAGCAGCCATAAATTGCTGTCCAACTGACGGAGCGGCGTCTTGGCCCGGTGCCTAAAGCCTCCATACGCATTGCAAACGATATCGGAGACTTCGGTTCGAGTGAGGCAACTCCCCACAAACAGGGAGAGAATGTCCCCAGCGACGGCGGAATAATCCTGACCCGCAAAGGCGGCGATCTCGTCCTTCGTTAGCGTCGGCCAGGCTTCCGGCACGTAGAGGCCGCCGTCGGGGGCAAGGCCGGCGATTAGGGCGTGGGTGAAATCCACCGGGGGGGCCGCGCCACGGGTTGAGATGTAGCGCATCAGGCTAACTTCCTACGCCGGGCGATCTGGGTGGCGATGTAGACACCGATCAGGGCGCCCGCGAGGCCGAACCAGGTGAGGGCGTATTGCAGGTTGTCGCGCACCTCCACCGGCAGGGGCGTGGGCTTTGGCCCAAGCGGGCCGGAGCCGGGGCTTTCCAGAATCAGGAACAGGGGAAGCGGATTAGCCGCGTGCAAGGCCGTGGCCAGGGCGGGCAGGTCCCGGCCATACCAGCCGCCAGAGGCCGCGTTGTGCTTGGGGTTGGCGAAGTTGGGTGGGGGCGCGCGACGCAACACACCTATCACCGGCGCGGTGTTCAACGCCTCGCTATTAGGCCCTGAAACTGCCTCCTGCGGTGTAAAGCCCCGGTCCACCAGCACCGAGCCATAGGGCGCATCCATGAGAGGGCAGGCGACGACGGTGCGCCAGCCGGGTCCGTTGTCCGTCAGGCTATAGACCCGCACGGAAGGGGAGCGAAACAGGGTGGGGCAGGCGAACTGCACCCGCACGAAATCGAGGCTGACACGCCGATCGCCCACGCGCTTCAAAACCACGTCCAAGGGCTTGGGCGCCGCGCCTTGCAAGGCTGCCACCGCCGCCAGCATCCGGGAGTTCTCGGCCTTGCGCTGAAGCTGCCAGACGCCAAGCCCGATCAGAATGGCGACCCCAATCGCCACAAGCACAGGCGCAAGGACGCGGCTGGCGCGCAGGGGCTTACGCCGTGGCATGAGGGCAGTTGGCGATGATGAGGGCGCCCGCGCCCGCGCCCGACGCCATGACGACTTAATGCAGCTTCGGCAGGGTGACGTAGATGAAGGCGAACAGGAACAACCACACCACGTCAACGAAGTGCCAGTACCAGGCCGCCGCCTCGAACCCGAAATGCTTCTGCGGTGTGAACTGCCCCACCAACACCCGCCACAGGCACACGGCCAGGAAGATGGTGCCGATGATCACGTGAAAGCCGTGGAAACCCGTGGCCATGAAGAAGGACGAGCCATAGAGCCCGGCATTGGCGCTTTCGGTATTGAAGAACAGCTTCTCCAGGATGATCTCGCGATATTCGTAGGCCTGCACCGCAGTGAACGACAGGCCGAGCAGCACCGTCAGGATCAGACCGTTTCTCGCCCCCTTGCGGTCGCCAACCTGCAGGGCGTGGTGCGCCCAGGTGACGGTGGTGCCGGAGGTGAGCAGAAGCAGGGTGTTGATGAGGGGGAAGTGCCAGGGGTCCAGCACCTCCACTCCCTTGGGCGGCCACTGCGCCCAGGCGGTGCGCACCTCTTCGATGGCCGAGGCGGTGCGCACGTGATGGAACAGGCTCATCTCGAAGAAGACCCAGAACCAGGCCACGAAGAACATCACCTCCGAAGCGATGAACAGGATCATGCCATAGCGAAGGCCAATGGAGACGACCGGCGTGTGGTCTCCGCCGCGGCTTTCCTGGATCACTTCAGCCCACCAGGCGAACATGGTGACAAGGATGCCGAACAGGCCAAGCGCCATCAGCCACCACGTGCCTTTCGGAAGGCCGAACACGCCTTTCACATCGGCGATGATGCCGACGGTGAACATGACCGCCGCGATAGAGCCGATCAGCGGCCAGGGGCTCGGATTGACCAGATGGTAGTCGTGATGGACGCCTTCGTGCGAAGCCATGGCCGTTTGAAAACCCCTCGTCGATTTTAGGTGCTGCGCCGGGGTGCTACCCGCCGCGCGTGCTCGCCTACGCTATAGACTCGCCGCCGCCGTCAAGCCAAGCGCGAAGCGGTTGGGATTAAACCGTCGCCTTTCTTTTCAGAGTCAATTTCATCCTCAGGTCGAGCCCGAGGATGACCCCAGAGCTCAGAAAGCGGGACAACTAGGGCCTGCTGGTTTTCGGCTCCTAGACCGCGAATGATGGATTGGGTGGGGTGGGACTCAAGGCCACGCCACATCAGGCGGTAGCGAACTCAGGATCGACTCCACGTTGCCCCCCGTCTTCAAGCCGAACACCGTCCCCCGGTCGTAGAGCAGGTTGAACTCCACGTAGCGGCCGCGCTGGATGCGTTGTTGCAGGCGCTCTTCGTCGGTCCAGGGCTCGTTCAGATGGCGGCGGCAGATGGCGGTGTAGGCGGCCAGGAACTGGCGTCCCACGTCCTGGGTGAAGGCGAAGTCACGCTCGAAATCGCCGGAGTTGTGCCGATCATAGAAGATGCCGCCCGTGCCGCGCGGCTCGTTCCTGTGCGGCAGGAAGAAGTATTCTTCACATTCCGCCTTGAATCTTGCGTGCCAGGCCGGGTCATGCGCGTCGCAGGCGCGCTGCATGGCGGCGTGGAAGTCCAGCGTATCGGGCGCGTCCTGCCGCCGCTGATCGGCCAGCATGGGGGTCAGGTCGCCGCCGCCGCCGAACCAGGCTACGGTGGTACAGATGAAGCGGGTGTTCATGTGCGCGGTCGGCATCCGGGGGTTTCTCGGATGCACGATCACGCTGACGCCGGTGGCGAAGAAGCGCGGGTCTTCGGACGCGCCCGGCATGGTCCTGGCCATTTCCGGGGTGAAGGTTCCATGCACCACCGAGGTGTGCACCCCCGCCTTCTCGAACACTCGACCGCTCAGGATGCCCATTGTGCCCCCCCCGCCCTCGGCCCGCGTCCAGAGCTTCAGCTCGAACCGGCCCGGCGGGCTTGGGTAGAGGTCCAGGGGCGCCTCGTCTTCGATGGCCTCAAGAACCGCGATCAGGCGAGACTGGAGTTCGCGAAACCAGACTTCGGCGCGCTGCTTGTGAATTTCGAGTGTGGCGGCTTCAGTCATTGGCTGTGCAAATCACACACCTGCCGATGCGGGAAGTGGAAATCCGCTTACTTGCCTCAGCGCCTCACCCAGAGCCATGGCGGCGGATACGACCACGTTCAGCGAGCGGGCGGGGGGCCTCAGGGGGATGTAGAGCCGCGTATCGGCGGCGGCGTGCACCTCGTCTGGCGCGCCCGCACTCTCGCGGCCAAACAACAGCGTATCGTCAGGCTGGAAGGAGAAATGGTGAAAGGGCTGCGCGCCGCTGGTGGTGAACAGGATCAACCGTCCGAATTGTGCGCTCTGGAACGCCGCCCATGAGCCGTGACGGCGAATCACTGCGATTTCGCGATAGTCCATCGCCGCACGCGCAAGGGCCTTGTCTGACAACGGGAAGCCACAGGGCTCGATTATATCGAGCGCAACGCCCATACAGGCGGCCAGCCGGATGGCTCCGCCAAGGTTTTGCGGAATGTCCGGTTGAAAAAGGGCCAGCCGCATTCTAAGCGATCCTCCACGATGCGCATCACTGCGCCGCCTTAGTGACGACATTGAAGCAAGGGACCCGGACGTGGTCGATACCGCTAACACCTATACCCACGGCTCGCACGCGCCCGAGGGCGACGCCACCCGCCGCGACTTCATCCACATCGCCGCCGCGACCATGGCGGTGGGCGGTGTCGCCGCGCTGGCCTGGCCATTGGTGGACCAGATGAATCCGTCAGCGGACACCCTCGCGCTCGCTTCCATAGAATACGATTTCGGCAAGGTCGCGCTGGGTCAGCAGGCAGTGATCAAGTGGCGCGGCAAGCCGGTGTTTGTGCGTCACCGCACCCCGGCGGAGATCGCCAAGGCGCGCGCCGACGACCATGCCTCCATGCCCGATCCGCAACTCGATTCAGCCCGCGTGAAGCCGGGCAAGGATGAATGGCTGATCCTGATCGGCGTCTGCACTCATCTCGGCTGCGTGCCGGGGTTTGGCGGCGGGGATTTCGGCGGCTGGCTCTGCCCCTGCCATGGATCGGTTTATGATACTTCGGGACGCATCCGCCACGGACCAGCGCCTCTGAACCTCGCCCTGCCCGACTATGCGTTTACGGGCGGGACCAAGGTGAAGATCGGTTGATCGGGGAAGACTGACATGAGCGGACCATCAACCTACGAGCCCAAAACCGGCATCGAGCGCTGGATCGACGCGCGCCTGCCGATAATCCGGTTCGGCGCCGACTATCTCGACCTGCCGACGCCGCGAAACCTGAACTACTGGTGGACCTTCGGGGCGATCCTGACGGTGATGCTGGTGGTGCAGATCATCACCGGGGTGATCCTGGCGATGCATTATGTGCCGAACGGCGACATGGCGTTCAACTCGGTCGAGCACATCATGCGCGATGTGAACTACGGCTGGCTGGTGCGCTATATCCACGCCAACGGCGCCTCGATGTTCTTCCTGGCGGTCTATATCCACATGGCGCGGGGGCTCTATTACGGCTCATATAAAGCGCCGCGCGAGATCCTCTGGATCCTCGGCTGCATCATCTACCTCTTGATGATGGCGACAGGCTTCATGGGCTACGTTCTGCCGTGGGGCCAGATGAGCTTCGCGGGCGCGGTGGTCATCACCAACCTCTTTTCAGCCTTCGACCAGATCATTCCGGGCCTCGGCACGGCGATCACCACTTGGCTGTGGGGTGGGTTCGCGGTGGGCGGGGCGACGCTCAACCGCTTCTTCTCGTTGCACTACCTCCTGCCCTTCATGATCGCGGGTGTGGTGGTGCTGCACCTGTGGGCCCTGCACGTGCCCAATAGCTCCAACCCCACAGGGGTGGAGATCAAGTCGAAGGAAGACACCATTCCCTTCAATCCCTACTACACGGTGAAAGACGGGTTCGCGATCGCGTGCTTTTTCATCCTGTTCGCCTGGTTCGTCTTCTTCGCGCCCGAGGCTCTCGGTCACGTGGATAATCAGGTGCCCGCCAACCCGCTGGTGACGCCCGCGCACATCGTGCCTGAGTGGTATTTCCTGCCCTTCTACGCAATCCTTCGCTCCGTGCCCCAGAAGCTGTTCGGCGTGCTCGCCATGTTCGGGTCTATTGGCCTTTTGTTCGTGCTGCCGTGGCTGGACAGATCCAAGGTCCACTCCATGCGCTATCGCCCGACCGCGCGCTGGTTCCTCCTGATCTTCATCGCGGTGACGGTGGCGCTGGGCTGGTGCGGCGGCAAGGAACCGGACGACGTCGTCATCACGATGGGCCACCGCCCCAACGGCGACCCGACCGGGTTCTCGGTGGTGTGGTTCTCGCGCATTCTTTCGATCTATTACTACGCCTACTTCCTCGCGATCCTGCCGCTGCTTGGGTGGTTCGAGAAGACCCTGCCCGTACCCGCCAACATCTCCACTCCGGTGCTCACGGGCGGCGCGGCCATGCCCGTCGGTGCGATGGCCGACGCTGAAAAGAAGGGCTGATGTTCATGCTCCGCACCAAGCTGACTGCGGTCCTCGCCAGCCTCGCCCTTGTCCTCTCGTTCGGTCTGATGTCCGCGGTGCCTGCGTCGGCGCGGACCACGCAGATGGAAATTCCACACATGGACTGGTCGTTCGAGGGGCCGCTCGGCCGCTTTGATCAGGCCCAGCTCCAGCGAGGCTACAAGGTCTATGCTGAGGTCTGCTCAAGCTGCCATTCGATGAACCTGATGTATTACAGGAACCTGTGCCAGCCGAACGGGCCCTTCTACGATCCCAAGCATCCGAACCCCAACAATGCGCCGGTGTGCAAGGCTATTGCGGCGGACATCAAGGTGGCGGACATAGACCCGGATACCGGCGACGCGATCCAGCGCCCCGCTACCCCGGCCGACACCTTTAAGAACCCCTTCCCCAATGAGCCCGCCGCCAGGGCCTCCAACGGCGGGGCTTATCCGCCCGATCTGTCGGTCATGGCCCGCGCCCGCGAAGGTGGCCCGGACTACATCAACGCCATCCTGACCCATTACACAGCCCCGCCTGCGGGCATGACCGTTCCGCCGGGCAAATACTATAACCCCATCATACCGGGCGACATGGGCTCGTCATGGTCCGGCCCGAAAGACAAGGTTCCAGTAGGCGGCTTCATCGCCATGCCATTCCAGCTCACGCCGGGCCGGGTGCAGTTCGACGACAAGACCCCTTCCACGACAAACCAGATGGCCCGTGACGTCTCCGCTTTCCTCGCCTGGAGCGCCGAGCCCAAGCAGACCGAGCGTAAGGAAGCGGGCTTGGCGGTGATGATCTACCTGATCCTGTTCGCCGGGGTGCTGTGGCTGTCTTACCGCCGCATCTGGAAGAACGTGGCGCACTAGGTGTGAGATGAGAGGGTCAGCCGCCGCCCTCGTTGTGCTGATCGCGCTACTGGGGACGACCTCGACGATGAGCGCTCAGCCCGTTGCGAAAATGGAATGGTCGGACCTGCTCAGCCGTCCGCGCCCGGTGGCGAGCCAGCACCTGTCGTATGGGTCTGACCCCAATCAGGTGATCGACCTCTGGCTGCCCAAAAGCTCCGGACCGCATCCCGTCGTAGTGATGATACACGGCGGCTGCTGGCTGGCGTCGGTGGCCAACCATTCGATCATGGACTGGGCGGCGGACGATCTGGCCAAGCGCGGGCTCGCGGTCTGGAACATCGAATATCGCGGCGTCGACCAGCCCGGCGGTGGTTATCCCGGCACATTCCAGGACGTGGCCGCTGCCATCGACAAGCTCAGCGCCGAGGCGGGCAAGCGCGGCTTGAAACCCGGCCCCTTCGTGGTGCTTGGCCATTCGGCGGGGGGGCATCTGGCGCTGTGGTCGGCGGCGCGGAGCAAACTTCCCAAGTCCAGTGTGCTTTGGTCGACGCATCCAACTCCGATCAAGGCTGTGGTCGACCTCGCGGGGATCGCGAACCTTCAGACCGACCTCGACACCGCCTGCGGCGCTGATCCCGTTCACGCCATGACCGGCCAGTCCACCCCCGCGCGGCCCGATATCTATGCCGACACCTCCCCCGCTGCGCTCGCGCCATCAGGCGTGCTGACATGGATGATTCACGGCGTTGAGGATGACGTGGTGGTCCCCGCAATCGGCGACGCCTACGCCAACCTTGCCCGCAAGCGCGGCGACCACGTTGAGGTGCTGACGCCCCCCGGCGGTCACGTGGAGGTGGTCTCTCCCGGCACGGCCGCGTGGGCCAAGATTGCAAATCTGACCGTCCGGCTGGCGACCGACAAGCCATGACCGGTTGGATTCTCGGTGTTATCGGCGGCTCGGGCCTCTACGACATCGAGGGGCTTGAGGGACGCGAGGAGATCGAGATCGCATCCCCTTGGGGAACACCCTCTGGACCGTTGGTGCGGGGCAGGCTGTCGGGCGTCGAGGTCGTCTTCCTGCCGCGCCACGGCATAGGCCACCGGGTCGGCCCGTCACAGATCAACGCCCGCGCCAATATCGACGTCTTGAAGCGCGCGGGTTGCACAGACGTGCTGTCCTTGTCGGCGGTGGGCAGCCTGCGCGAACACCTGGCTCCGGGAACCTTCGTGGCGGTGGACCAGTATATCGACCGCACAGTGGGGCGCGCCTCCAGCTTCTTCGGCGAAGGCTGCGTGGTGCACGTTTCGATGGCCGAGCCAGTCTGTTCACGCCTGTCGCGCCTTGTCACTGAAGCCGGACGCCGGGCGGGCGCGGAAGTGGCCGAGGGCGGGACTTACCTGGCTATGGAAGGGCCGCAGTTCTCCACCCGTGCCGAAAGCCTGCTCTATCGCCAATGGGGCTGCGACGTGATCGGCATGACCGGGATGCCCGAGGCCAAGCTGGCGCGAGAGGCGGAGCTACCCTACGCCAGCATCTGCATGGTCACAGACTACGACGCCTGGCGCGAGGGCGAAGCGGCGGTGGAGGTCGGCCATATACTCAAGGTTATGCACGCCAACGCGGCAAGGGCGCGGGCGCTTGTGCACGAATTGGCTGGGGCGCTGGCAGCGACGAAGCGCACTGCCTCGCCCATCGATACGGCGCTAGATGCAGCGATCATCACCGCGCCGTTGCAGCGCGATCCGACGCTGATAGCGAAGCTGGATGCGGTGGCTGGGCGGGTGTTGAAGGCTTAGGCTCCGTGCTCGCCCTTGCCCGCAGCGCGATGGAAAAACGCGCGGGTTCGCAGCATGGCGAGGCGTGCTGAATCTTCATGGTAGCCGCTGGGCGCCACAAAGGCGTGGCCCGCATCGTACTCGTGAATCGGCAGGTCGGGGTGGCGCTCGCGGATGCCCTCGACCTCCGCTGGCGGGATGAGTTCGTCCGTCCGCCCGAAATGCAGGATCGTCGGGCACAGCGGCGTCTCATCCTGGTAGAGACAAATCCCGCCACCGTAGAAACAGGCCGCCGCCGCGATCCCCTCGCACCTGCACGCCGCTAGCCAGGCGGCCGTGCCGCCGAAGCAGAACCCCATCACGAAGACCGGGCCCGCGAGGGCGTCGATGTAGGCCTGGATTCGGGGCAAGCACGCCTCGCCCCAGCCGGACGCCTCTCCTTTAGCGGACTGCGCGGCCATCAGCGCAGGGTCTGTGTCGTGGTGTGGAAAGGGCGTTCCTGCGGGCTCGAACAGGCTCGGGACCAGCACCTCGTAACCCTCGGCGGCGAACGTCTCAGCGAGCGCACGAAGGTGGGGCGTGACGCCCCAGATCGCGTGGCAGATCACCAGCCCCCCACGCCGCGCTTCGATGGGAAGGGCGTGGTAGGCGTCGAAGGCGCCTGTGGAACAGGTAAGGGCTGTCACCCCGCCCCGTTCGCCACGAACAGCGCCAGCGTCCGCTCGCGGGCGAGTTTGGCGTCGGCAGGGTCCTGCGCCTCGACGCCGTCGTTGTTGAAGCCGTGGCCCGAGCCTTCGTAGATGTACACTGGCAAGTCTGGGTGGGCGGCCTCGATCTTCGCCTTGGTCTCATCGGCGGGGATGTGACCATCCTTTCTGCCAAAGTGGCAGATCACCGGGGCCTTCAAGGGCAACTGGGCAATGCCGCCGATCTGCCCGCCGTAGTAGGCGGCCCCCGCCGCCAGCTCCGTGCACCGCGAAGCCGCCAGCCAGGTCATCGTGCCGCCATAGCAATAGCCGACCATGAAGACCGGCCCCTTGGCTTTCAGAGCGTCGATGCAGGCCTGAACGTCTGACATGGCGTTATCCGGCCCGTTGGCCATGGCGTATTTCACGCCCGCCTGCATCCCCTCCGGGTCGTGCCCGGCGGTGAAGCCCTTTTCTTGCCGGTCGAACATCGAAGGTGCAATGGTGTCGAAGCCGAGCTTGGACCAACGCGCCACATCCTCCCGCACATACTTATCGATGCCGAAGATCTCTTGGATGATGACAATGCCGCCCTTGCGGGTTCCTTCGGCGTCTGCCTGCAGGGCGGTGAACTCAAAGCCGTCGTGGGCGGATTTCAGGGTGATGGTGCTGGCCATGGGGAGGCTCCTTCTCTTCGGACGCCAGCGGTATCGCCCGCGTTTTGTTAGGGATCAATGGGGGACGGCGGCGTTCAGCACGGGACCAATCTCGTCGTGCAGCACGAGGTCGGCGATGGGGTCGAGCGGCGTGGGCTCGCGATTGACAATGACCAGCTTGGCGCCGATCTCTTTCGCTAGAACAGGGAAATCCGCCGCTGGGCGCACGACGAGCGAAGAGCCGAGCACCAGGAAAAGGTCCGCCGCCAGCGTCTCTTCCTCGGCCCGCGCCATAGGCGCTTCGGGCATCGGCTGACCGAACGAGATGGTGGCGGTCTTCAGAAGCCCCGCGCATTGGAAACAGCTCGGTATTTCCCCACGTTCCATAAAACCCGGCTCGAGTTCATCCAGTTCATGGCGCGCGCCGCAGGTGAGACATTTGGCGTAGCTGGCGTTGCCGTGTAGTTCGATCACCTGCTGGAGAGGCACGCCGGAATCCTGGTGCAGATTGTCCACGTTCTGGGTGACGACGGCCGCGGCCTTGCCCAAAGCGATCAGCCGCGCCACCGCGAAATGCCCGGCGTTGGGGCTGGCGCCGGTCCAGCCCGCGCTCTTGGCGAAGACCCTGCGCCAGGCTTCCCGCCGCATCTCCTCGGAGCGTACGAAGTCCTGAAACTGGATTGGCTTCATATTCGACCAGACGCCGCCCGGCGAGCGAAAGTCCGGGATACCGCTCTCGGTCGATATGCCCGCTCCGGTGAAGACGACGACGCGCCGGGCGTCGTCGATCATCTGTTTCAGCCGCTCGCGACCGCTCGTCATGGATCAGGTGTTGAACAGGAAGTGCATCACGTCGCCATCCTTGACGAGATAAGTCTTGCCCTCGGCGCGGAGTTTGCCAGCGTCGCGGGCGCCCGCCTCGCCGTTCAGCCGCACGTAGTCATCGTAGGCGATGGTCTCTGC
>JBBQLP010000011.1:0-66887 GCA_038327995.1 Caulobacterales bacterium
GGCCCAGAGTCGCGAACAGCTTGCCAACCTGTTCGATGTCGCGAACGCTGCTGATCGCCTGACGGCGGGCGTGCAGATTGCCGCCCTTGGCCAGAGTCACCAGCATTTCGACGAAGGGGCGAAGCTCCTTGGCCTTGGGCAGGGTGGTGACGATCTGCTCATGCTTGATCAGGCTCGCGGCCATGTTGGCGAACATCGCCGTCCGGTGGGCCGAGGTGCGGCCGAGTTTGCGGTGGGCGTTACCGTGACGCATCTTAGTTGCTCCAGGGCCTTGGGCCCACCTTGCGGCGCGAAGGTTCGCGCCTTGCCTCGACCAATCCGCCCCGTCTCCTCAGGGTCGGTCATCACGAAGCGCCGGGGCCCTCCACCGCGGGTGCGGCTTCGGCGAGCCCAGGAGGCGAAGCCCCCGGAGTCAGCGCGGTAAGCGGATCAGATCTGGTCTTCGAACTTCTTGGCCAGATCGTCGATGTTTTCCGGCGGCCAGTTCGGCACATCCATGCCGAGGTGCAGGCCCATGCCGCCGAGCACTTCCTTGATCTCGTTCAGCGACTTGCGGCCAAAGTTCGGGGTGCGAAGCATTTCGCCCTCGGTCTTCTGGATCAGGTCGCCGATATAGACGATGTTGTCATTCTTCAGGCAGTTTGCGGAACGGACGCTGAGTTCCAGCTCGTCCACTTTCTTGAGCAGCGCCGGATTAAACGGCAGCTCCGGCTTGGCTTCGCCTTCCACCTTCTTCTTCGGCTCGTCGAAGGTAATGAAGAGCTGCAGTTGGTCCTGCAGGATGCGGGCGGCGTAGGCAACCGCGTCCACCGGCGTCACCGCGCCATTGGTTTCGACTTCCAGGATCAGCTTATCGTAATCGAGCGACTGGCCCTGACGGGTGGGCTCTACGCGATAAGCGACCCGCTTGACCGGGCTGTAGAGCGCGTCGACGGCGATCAGGCCGATGGGCGCATCTTCCGGGCGGTTATGCTCGGCCGAGACGTAGCCCTTGCCGTTCTGCACGGTGAACTCGATACGCACCGAAGCGCCTTCATCGAGTGTCAGCAGCACGTGATCCTTGTTCAGAATCTCGATGTCCGACGGGGTCTCGATCTGACCCGCAGTAATTGGGCCAGGACCTTCAGCGCGCAAGCTCATGCGCTTTGGACCCTCGGAGTGCATCCGCAACGCCAGTTGCTTGATGTTTAGAACGATGTCGACCACGTCCTCGCGCGCGCCCTCGATGGACGAAAACTCGTGCACGACGCCGTCAATTTGGATGGCGGTGACGGCGGCGCCCTGCAGCGAGGACAGCAGCACGCGGCGGATGGAGTTGCCGAGCGTCACACCGAAGCCGCGTTCGAGAGGTTCGGCCACCATGCGCGCTTTGCGCTGGGCGTCCGAGCCGATCTCGATTTGCGGCTTTTCGGGGCGGATCAGCTCTTGCCAGTTTCTTTCGATCACGGATGTCTCTCGAACGGATGCGGAGCGCGGGCCGGGCGGCCGCGCTTCTGATAAAAGAACGGGCGGCTACTAGACGCGACGACGTTTGGGCGGACGGCAGCCGTTGTGCGGGATCGGCGTCACATCGCGGATGGTGGAGATGGTGAAACCCACCGACTGAAGCGCGCGCAGCGCAGACTCGCGGCCTGAACCGGGACCAGCGACGTTCACTTCGAGCGTCTTCACTCCGTGTTCCATCGCCTTCTTGCCTGCGTCTTCAGCGGCCATCTGGGCGGCGTAGGGGGTCGACTTGCGCGAGCCCTTGAAGCCCATGGTGCCAGCGGACGACCAGGCGATCGCATTGCCCTGCGCGTCGGTGATGGTGATCATGGTGTTGTTGAACGAAGCGTTCACGTGCGCCACGCCGGAAGTGATGTTCTTGCGTTCGCGCTTCTTGATGCGCTCGGGAGACTTGGCCATTGCTGGTCTGACCTACTTCTTCTTGCCGGCGATGGGCTTGGAGGGGCCCTTGCGCGTGCGGGCGTTGGTGTGGGTGCGTTGACCGTGGACTGGCAGGCCCTTGCGGTGACGAAGCCCGCGATACGACGCGAGGTCCATAAGGCGCTTGATGTTCATGGTCGTCTCGCGGCGCAGGTCGCCCTCGACGGTGTAGTCACGGTCGATCGCTTCGCGGATCTGCAGCACTTCGGCGTCGGTCAACTGGTTGACGCGGCGGCTCTCTTCGATGCCGACCTTTTCCATGATTTCCTTGGCCGATTGGGGGCCGACGCCATGGATGTACTGGAGCGCGATCTCGACGCGCTTGTTAGTCGGGATATTGACGCCTGCAATACGGGCCACGTCTGTCGATCTCCTGGGTCGCGTACAAACACGAAAAAAGGCCCCGGCTTCATCCTTGTCCTGGATGAAACAGGAGAGCCAGCGCGGGTTAGGCGCCCTTTCGCGGAAGGGCCCCGTTATAGGGAGCTTTGCGATTCCGTCAACACCTTGTTGAGGGGAAGATCGGAACTTCCCCGTCCAAATCAGGGCCGCATTTTCGAAGAGGCTCTAAAGGATGGCCTCAGCCCGCAGCCCTCGCCAGAGGCGGCAGCACCCCGTCGATGGCTGCGGTGACGCTTTCCACCGATCCCATGCCATCGACTTCATGCAGGGCGCCGCTGCCGGAATAGTAGGGCAGTAGCGGCGCGGTCTGGTCGTTGTAGGCCTTCAACCGCACCTTGTAGCTCTCGGGGTTGTCGTCCGCCCTGCCCTGCTCGGCGAAGCGCTTGGCGATGCGGGCGATGAGTTGCATCTCATCGACTTTCAGCCGCACCACAGCATCGATCTTCGCGCCACGCCGGGCCAGCATCTGGTCGAGCGCCTTGGCCTGAGCCACGGTGCGGGGAAAACCGTCGAAGATTGCGCCGCCAGCCGCTTCGGCTTCGGGCAAGCGCTCCTCGATCAATGCGATAACGATATCGTCCGACACCAGATCGCCCCGCGCCAGCACATCCTTTACCTGAGCCCCGAGATCGGAACCCGAGGCGATGGCGGCGCGCAGCATATCGCCGGTGGAAAGCTGGACCATACCCCTCTCGTCCACCAGTCGCTTGGCTTGAGTGCCCTTGCCTGCTGCGGGAGGCCCGAACAGGATCAGGTTCATCGAGCGCCTCGCATCGCGGGGGACGCTCCCTTCAGCTTCGACTTCTTGATCAGGCCTTCATACTGGTGGGCCAGAAGGTGCGATTGGATCTGCGCCACCGTATCCATCGTCACCGTCACAACGATCAGGATCGAGGTGCCGCCAAGGTAGAAGTTGGTGGCCCCCAAATAGCCCGTCAGCGCTTCGGGCAACAGGCAGACGGCGGCGATGTAGAGTGCGCCGATCACCGTCAGCCGGGTCAGCACATAATCGAGATACTCCGCCGTCCGTTTTCCGGGCCGGATGCCGGGCAGGAAACCGCCGTATTTGCGCAGGTTCTCCGCCGTCTCATCGGGATTGAACACGATCGAGGTGTAGAAGAACGAGAAGAAAATGATCATGCCGCCAAACAGCACCATGAACAGGGGCTGTCCGTGCTGAAGCTGGCCCACAAGGCTCGGCACCCACTGCGCCCAGGGCGGCAGGTTGCCTTGCGCCAGAATGCCCATGACGGTCGCTGGAAGCAGTAGCAGGGATGAGGCGAAGATCGGCGGGATGACCCCCGCAGTATTGATCTTCAGCGGCATGAAGGAGCTGTCGCCGCCATACATCCGGTTGCCGACCTGCCGTTTGGGATACTGCACCAACAGCCGCCGCTGCGCCCGCTCCATGAAGACGATAGCCAGCACCACGCCGACGGCGAGAACCAGCAGGACCACCAGTGCCAGCGGGTTCATCGATCCGGTGCGAACAAGCGAGAACATCTGGAAGATCGAGCGCGGGAGGGCCGCCACGATCCCGGCGAAGATGATCAGGGAGACCCCGTTGCCGACGCCGCGCGCAGTGATCTGCTCGCCCAGCCACATGAGAAATAGCGTGCCGCCCGATAATGTAGCTACCGTCGCCACCACGAAGAACAGGCCCGGGTCCTGGACCACGCCTCTGGAGTTCTGCAGCCCCATGGCGATGCCGAAGGACTGCACCAGGGCCAACACCACGGTGAGATAGCGGGTATATTGGTTCAGGGTCTTGCGGCCCGCCTCCCCGCCTTCCTTGCGCAGCTTTTCCCACGGCCCATAGATCGTGCCCATGAGCTGGATGATGATCGAGGCGGAGATGTAGGGCATCACGTTCAGCGAGAAGATCGCCATGCGCTGCACCGCGCCGCCCGAGAACATATTGAACATCCCGAGGATGCCCTTAGCCTGCCCAGAAAAGGCGTTGGCGAAGGCGCTGATGTCGATACCGGGAATCGGCACGAAGGTGCCGAGCCGATAGACGATCAGGGCGCCCAGTGTAAACCAGAGCCGCTTGTGCAGATCGGTCGCCCGTTGAAAGGCGCCGAAGTTCATATTGGCGGCGAGTTGTTCTGCGGCCGAAGCCATACGCTATCCCCGAGTTTGATTGGAACGACACATAGGGGGCGGATCGGCGCTTGTCATCATTTGGAAATGAGGCCGAGCACGCTGCCGGTGCCGCAGCGGCCGTCCGCCCTTCGACATAGCGCTCCACGCCTGCTCAGAATGACGAAGGTTTGGGAATCTCCCCTACAATCGCCGTGGAGAGTAGCGCTTCCTTCGAACCCACGTCGAACCGAGCAGCCGTTTAGGCCGCCGCCTCTTCCGCAGGCTTTTCCTTCTTGGTCAACGTCAGGGCGCCGCCCGCATCCTCGATGGCCTTCTTGGCCGAGGCCGAGGCCGAATAGGCGGTGATCTTCAGCTTGCCGGAGATCTCGCCGTGGCCGAGCAGACGCACACCGTCCTTTTCGCGGCGGATCACGCCAGCGGCGATCAGGGCCGCAGCGTCGATGGGCTTTTTGGGATCGAGGCGACCGGCTTCGATGGCCTTGGCGAGACGCCACAGGTTCACCTCGGCGAACTTCAAGGCGTGGGGATTGTTGAACCCGCGCTTGGGCATCCGCATATGCAGCGGCATCTGCCCGCCTTCAAACGCCTTGAAGCCGTGGCCGGTGCGGGACTTCTGCCCCTTGACGCCGCGGCCGGCGGTCTTGCCCTTGCCGGAACCTTCGCCTCGTCCAACGCGCATACGCCCCTTGCGAGCGCCTTCGTTGTCGGCCAGCTCATTGAGCTTTGTCATATCGCCTTCTCCTTGGAGTCTGCGCCCGGCGATCGCCGGACTCGGCTTTGATTTTCGGATTGAAGGACTAGCCTTCGAGCACTTCCACCATGTGGGCGACCTTGGCGATCATCCCGCGCACAGAGGGGGTGTCTTCCAGGGTGCGTTCGCGCCCCAGCTTGTTGAGGCCGAGACCGGCCAGCGTCGCGCGCTGGTCGTCCTTGCGGCGGATGGGGCTGCCGGTCTGGCGGATCGTCACCGTCTTGGCGGCGGCGTCGCTCTTCGCCGAAGCAGTCTTTGCAGGAGCTTTGGCCATGAGGATCAGCCTTCCAGAGCGTCGGGCGACGAAGCGCCGTCGGTGCGGCGGCCGATGATGTCGCCGACCTTCTTGCCGCGCTTGTTGGCGATCTGACGCGGCGAGGACTGCTGCTTCAGCGCGTCGAACGTGGCGCGGATCATGTTGTAGGGGTTGGACGAGCCGGTGGACTTGCCCACCACGTCATGCACGCCGAGGGTTTCCAGCACAGCGCGCATCGGACCGCCCGCGATCACGCCGGTGCCCGGAGGCGCTGACCGCAGCACAACCTTGCCCGCACCGTGACGGCCAGCGCCGTCGTGGTGCAAGGTGCGGCTTTCGCGCAGCGGCACGCGGATCATGGTCTTCTTGGCCTCTTCGGTCGCCTTGCGGATCGCCTCGGGCACTTCGCGGGCCTTGCCGTGGCCAAAGCCGACGCGGCCCTTGCCGTCGCCCACCACCATCAAGGCGGCGAACGAGAACCGGCGTCCACCCTTTACGGTCGCAGCGACACGGTTGATGTGCACCAGTTTTTCAACGATGTCGCCCTCGGCGCGCTCTTCGGGAGCGTTCCGGCCCCGATCACGACGTTGACCGCCGCCGCCCTGTTGGTTGTCACGAGCCATCTAGCGTTTCCTTAGAAATTCAGGCCGGCTTCGCGCGCGGCGTCGGCCAGGGCCTTGACCCGGCCATGATAGATGTAGCCGCCGCGGTCGAACACGACGTCCTTCAGACCCTTTTCGATGGCGCGTTCGGCCACGAGCTTGCCGACGGCGGCCGCAGCCTCCTTGTCGGCGCCCTTGTCCGGCCCCGTCTTCTCCACCGACGAGGCGGCGACGATGGTCACGCCCCGCGCATCGTCGATGATCTGGGCGTAAATGTTCTTGTTGGAGCGGAAGACCGACAGACGCGGACGACCAGCGCCGACCTTCTTCAGGCGGGTGCGGTTGCGCTGGGCGCGCTTCAGGGATGATTCGCGAGGAGAAAGAGCCATGGCTTACTTCTTCTTGCCTTCCTTGCGGCGGACTTTCTCGCCTTGGTAACGCACGCCCTTACCCTTGTAGGGCTCGGGGGGGCGGAGACGACGGATGCGGGCGGCGACTTCGCCCACCGCTTGCTTGTCGATGCCCGCGATGCGGATTTCGGTCTGCTTGGGCACCGCGAAGGCGATGCCTTCCGGCGGCGGCATATCAACGTCATGCGAGAAGCCGAGTTGCAGCGACAGGTTGGAGCCCTTCATCGCCGCGCGATAGCCGACGCCCACGAGTTCGAGCACTTCCTCGAAGCCCTTGGTGACGCCCTCGACCATGTTGGACGAAAGCGTGCGCGACAGGCCCCACATGGCGCGTGCGCGCTGGGTGTCGGCACGGGGGACAAAGCTAAGCGCACCGTCGGCGTGCTTGATCTCGATCTCTTCCGGCACGGTGTAGGCGAGCTGGCCTTTCGGGCCCTTCACCTGGAGGTCCTGCCCGCTGAGCGTGACGGTCACGCCCGACGGGATGGTAATGTCTTTTTTTCCGATACGAGACATATCAGTACACCCGGCAGAGGACTTCGCCGCCGACCTTCTGGTCGCGGGCGGCGTTGTCGCTCATCACGCCCTTGGACGTGGAGAGAATGGAAATCCCAAGGCCGTTCTTCACCGGCTTCAGATCGACGATCGACGAATAGACCCGCCGACCGGGGGTGGAGATGCGCTTGATCTCCGCGATCACGGGCTCGCCGTCGAAATACTTCAGCTCGATCTCGAACTGGGGATGCTCGCCCGGCTCTTCGATCAACGCATAGCTACGGATGTAGCCTTCGTCCTGGAGCACGTCGAGCACGCGACCGCGCATCTTGGATGCGGGCGTGACCACCTTGGAACGCTTGCGCATGGCGGCGTTCTTAATGCGGGCGATCATATCGCTGAGGGGATCGTTCATGGACATTGTCTAACCCTCCCCTACCAGCTCGACTTGACGAGGCCGGGGATCTGCCCGTTGGAACCGAGGTCCCGAAGCGCGATCCGGCTCATTTGCAGCTTGCGGTAATAGGCGCGCGGGCGGCCCGTCACATCGCAGCGGTTGCGGATGCGGACAGCCGAGGAGTTGCGCGGCAGTTCCGCCAGCTTGAGGCGCGCCTCGAAGCGTTCCTCCAGCGACTTGGAATCGTCGTTTGCGATCGCCTTCAGGGCGTCGCGCTTGGTCGCATATTGCTTGACCAGGCGCTTGACCATGTTGTTGCGATTGACGGCGCTTTTCTTTGCCATGTGCTTGCTTTCCTTCCCGTCAGTTCGTCGAAGACGTGGTGAACGGGAACTGGAACTCCTTCAAAAGCGCGCGCGCTTCGTCGTCGGTCTTGGCGGTGGTGCAGACGATGATGTCCATGCCCCACATCTGGTCGATCTGGTCGTAGTTGATCTCCGGGAACACGATGTGCTCCTTCAGACCCATGGCGTAGTTGCCCCGACCGTCGAACGAGGTCGGCTTCAGGCCGCGGAAGTCACGGACCCGGGGCAGCGCGATGGTGATCAACCGATCAAGAAACTCGTACATACGCTCCTTGCGAAGCGTGACCTTGGCGCCGATCACCATGTCTTCGCGCAGCTTGAAGCCGGCGATGGAGTTGCGGGCGCGGGTCGGCTGGGGCTTCTGGCCGGCGATCGCCGCCAGGTCCTTCATCGCCGCGTTGACCTTCTTGCTGTCGGCCACCGCTTCGCCGATGCCCATGTTCAACACGATCTTGTCGAGCTTGGGGATCTGCATTTCGTTGGTGTAGCCGAACTGCTCCTTCAACGAGGCGCGGATCTGCTCGCGATAGATGGTCTTCATGCGGGGCTCGTAAGCCTCGCCGCCCGTTTCCGGGGTGTCCGTCTTCGCGGTCTTGGTTGCTGCCTTAGCCATTGATCACCTCGCCGGTCGTCTTGGCGACACGAACCTTCTTGTCGCCGTCGATCCGGAAGCCGACGCGGGTCGGCTTGCCCTTGGAGTCGACGATGGCGACGTTGGACACGTGCACCGGCGCTTCCTTATGCTTGATGCCGCCCTGAGGGTCGGTCTGGGACGCCTTGGTGTGGCGCTGAACCATGTTCAGCCCCTCGACCACAACGCGCTCATCCTTGGGGAACACTGTGACGACATTGCCCTGACGGCCCTTGTCCTTACCGGTGAGCAGGACGACGCGGTCGCCCTTCTTGATCTTCGCGGCCACTACAACACCTCCGGCGCGAGGCTGATGATCTTCATATGGTTCTTGGCGCGAAGCTCGCGCGGAACCGGACCGAAGATACGGGTGCCGATGGGCTCGTTCTGCTTGTTGACGATCACCGCCGCCGACTTGTCGAAGCGGATGACCGAGCCGTCCTTGCGCTGGATGTCCTTGGCGGTGCGCACGACGATGGCGCGCAGGACGTCGCCCTTCTTCACGCGGCCGCGCGGAATCGCTTCCTTCACCGACACCACGATGGTGTCGCCGACGCTGGCGTAGCGGCGACCCGCTCCTCCCAGCACCTTGATGCACATGACCCGGCGAGCGCCCGAATTGTCGGCGACTTCCAGGTTAGTTTGCATCTGGATCATGGTTTAATACCTTCCAGAACTTGTTAGGCCGAGGCCTTGGGAAGAACTTCCCAGGTCTTCAGCTTCGACTTCGGCGCGCACTCGACGATACGAACGGTGTCGCCAGCCTTGTGGGCGTTGGCTTCGTCGTGAGCGTGATATTTCTTGGACCGGCGAACGGTCTTCTTCAGCACGGGGTGCAGGAAGGTGCGCTCCACCTTCACCACAATGGTCTTGTCGCCCTTGTCGGACACGATCAGACCTTCGAGAATTCGCTTCGGCATAGTGCTACCCTTGAGCCTTCTTCTGGCGCATCACGGTCTTGATCCGGGCGAGGTCCTTGCGGATTTCGCCGACGCGATGGGTCTTTTCGGTTTGGCCAGTAGCCGCCTGGAAACGCAGGTTGAACTGCTCTTTCTTCAGCGAGACCAGGTTTTCAGTCAGTTGATCGGCGGTCAGGCCGCGAACGTCTGCAATCTTCATCACGCGGCCTCCGCCTGCACGATACCGGCGTCGAGACGGGTCACGACGCGGGTCTTGATGGGAAGCTTGGCGGCGCCGAGAGCGAGGGCGAGGCGCGCCACATCGTCCGGCACGCCGTCGATCTCGAACATGATCCGGCCCGGCGCGACCCGCGCGGCCCAGTATTCCACCGCGCCCTTGCCCTTGCCCATGCGGACTTCGGCGGGCTTGTCGGACACCGGCACGTCCGGGAAGATGCGAATCCACACCCGGCCCTGACGCTTCATTTGGCGGGTGATCGCGCGGCGGGCCGCTTCGATCTGGCGCGCGGTGATCCGCTCGGGCTCGATGGCCTTGAGGCCGTAGGAGCCGAAGTTCAACGCGGCGCCGCCCTTGGTCGTACCCTTGATACGGCCCTTGAACTGTTTGCGGTATTTGGTCTTCTTAGGGGAAAGCATGGCTCAGATCCTTAAGCCCGATCGCGGCGGGGGCCGCGGTCGCCACGGTCGCCTCGGTCGCCGCGATCACGACGTTCACCGTCGCCTCCGCCAGCGCCCGCTTCGGCGGCCCAGCGCTTGTCCTGCGCCATCGGGTCGTGCTCCAGCACCTCGCCTTTGAAGACCCAGGTCTTCACGCCGATGATGCCGTAGGTGGTCTTGGCTTCCGAGAAGCCGTAATCGATGTCGGCGCGCAGGGTGTGCAACGGCACCCGGCCTTCGCGATACCACTCCATCCGCGCGATTTCCGCGCCGCCGAGGCGACCGGATACGTTGATGCGCACGCCCTTGGCGCCGAGGCGCATGGCGGACTGCATCGCGCGCTTCATCGCCCGGCGGAAGGCGATCCGGCGCTCAAGCTGCTGGGAGATCGACTCGGCGATAAGCTGGGCGTCGACTTCGGGCTTGCGGATTTCGACGATGTTCAGGTGAACCTCGCCCTCGGTCATGTCCGACAGGTCCTTGCGGAGCTTCTCGATGTCCGCGCCCTTCTTGCCGATGATCACGCCAGGGCGAGCGGCATAGATGGTGACGCGACACTTCTTGTGCGGACGCTCGATGATGATGCGCGAGACGCCAGCGGCGTTCAGGCGCTTCTTCAGCTCCTTGCGGACCTTGATGTCTTCGTGAAGCAGCTTGCCGTACTGGGCGCCCGCGGCGAACCAGCGGCTGTCCCAGGTGCGGTTGACGCCCAGGCGGAAGCCGATCGGGTTGATCTTCTGTCCCATTACGCGGCGTCCTGGCCAAGTTCGCGGACCACGATCGTGACCTCGGCGAACGGTTTCTCGATGCGCGAAGCGCGGCCGCGAGCACGGGCCGAGAAGCGCTTCATCACCATGTTCTTGCCCACGAAGGCTTCAGCGACGACGAGGTTGTCGATGTCGAGCCCGTGGTTGTTCTCGGCGTTGGAGATAGCGCTCGCGAGCGCCTTCTGCACGGCGCCCGCGATGCGCTTGGGGCTGAACTGAAGCTCGTTCAGCGCCCGTTGCACTGGCAGGCCGCGGATCGATTGCGCGACCAAGTTCAGCTTGCGCGGCGAGGTGCGCAGGTTGACGGCCTTGGCGACCGCTTCGGTGGGCTTGGCCCGCCGGATATTCTTGGTCTGGCTCATGCTACTTCCTCTTCGCCTTCTTGTCGGCGGCGTGGCCGTAGAAGGTGCGGGTCGGAGAGAACTCGCCGAGCTTGTGCCCAACCATGTCCTCGGACACGGTCACTGGCACGTGCTTGTGGCCGTTATGCACGCCGAAGGTCAGTCCGACGAACTGCGGCATGATGGTGGAGCGGCGCGACCAGGTCTTGATGACGTCGCGGCGGTTGCCGGAGTGGGCGGTGTCCGCCTTCTTCAGCAGGTAGCCGTCGACGAACGGACCTTTCCAGACTGAGCGGGTCATCAGCGGGCCTTCTTCGCTTTATGGCGACTACGGATGATGAACTTGTCCGTAGTCTTGTTGGTGCGGGTCTTGGACCCCTTGGTGTCCTTGCCCCAAGGCGTGACCGGGTTGCGGCCGCCAGAGGTCTTGCCTTCGCCACCGCCGTGGGGGTGGTCGACCGGGTTCATGGCCACGCCGCGAACGTGCGGACGGAAGCCCATGTGGCGAACGCGCCCGGCCTTGCCGAGGTTCTGGTTCATGTGGTCGGAGTTCGACACAGCGCCGACGGTGGCCATGCAGCCGTCGAGCACCATGCGAAGCTCGCCTGAGCCCAGACGGATCTGGGCGTAACCGGCGTCGCGGCCCACGAGCTGGGCGTAGGTGCCGGCCGAGCGGGCGATCTGGCCACCCTTTTCCGGCTTCATCTCTACGTTGTGGATGATGGTGCCCACCGGCATACCGCGCAGCGGCATGGCGTTGCCCGGCTTCACGTCGACCTTGTCGCCCGCGACCACTTCGTCACCGGAGCGCAGGCGTTGCGGCGCCAGGATGTAGGCCAGTTCGCCGTCCTCATACTTGATGAGGGCGATGAAGGCGGAACGGTTGGGGTCGTACTCGAGACGCTCGACCTTTGCGGCCATGCCCCACTTGCGACGCTTGAAGTCGATGATGCGGTAGAGCTTCTTTGCGCCGCCGCCGCGGAAACGCACAGTGACGCGGCCGTTGTTGGAACGCCCGCCCTTGCCGGTGAGACCCTCGACGAGGCTCTTTTCCGGACGACCCTTGTGCAGTTCGCTGCGGTCGACGAGCACCAGGCCACGCTGGCCGGGGGAGGTCGGATTGTAACGCTTCAAAGCCATTTGCTCAGAGCCCCGTCGTAATATCGATCGACTGGCCGTCGGCCAGGGTGACGATCGCTTTCTTCACGTCCACGCGCTTGCCGAGGATGCCCCGGAAACGTTTGGTCTTGCCCTGAACGAGCATCGTGTTGACCTTGGTGACCTTCACCTTAAACAGGGCTTCCACGGCCGAGGCGATCTCGTCCTTGGAGGCGTCCTTGGCGACGCGGAAGACAACCTTGTTCTGCTCCGAAAGCAGGGTGGCCTTTTCAGTGATCACCGGGGCGAGGATGGTGTCGTAGTGGCGAGCGGTGGGACCAGCCATCACGCGGCCTCCTTCGCAGCGGTAGAGGTGGGAGCCAAACGCGCGTTGATGGCCTCGATAGCCGAACGGGTCAGCACCAGGGTATCGCGGCGCAGAACGTCATAGACATTCAGGCCCGCGTTCGGCAGCACGTCGATGTGAGCGATGTTGCGGGCGGCCAGCTTAAAGTTGGCGTCCACTTCGGGGCCCGCGATCACCAGGGCGTTCTTCAGGCCCATCACTTCGAGCTGCGCCTTCAGACCCGCCGTCTTGGGCGTGCCTAGGGTGATGTTGTCGAGGATGACGATGGAGCCAGACTTGGCCTTGGACGACAGAGCGTGCTTCAGGGCCAGGGCGCGAACCTTCTTGGGAAGGTCGATCTCGTGGCTGCGGTTCACCGGGCCGAACACCTTGGCGCCGCCGACGAACTGAGCCGCCTTGCGCGAGCCGTGACGGGCGCCGCCGGTGCCCTTCTGCTTGTACATCTTCTTGCCAGTGCGGGCGACTTCGTTGCGCGTCTTGATCTTGTGCGTGCCGGCGCGGCGCTTGGCCAGTTGCCACACGACACAACGCTGCAGGATGTCGGCGCGGATCTCGTCGATGCCGAAAATGGCGTCGTCCAGATCGATCGAACCGGCCTTGCCGTTGTCGAGGTTGATGACGGGGAGTTTCATTTATTCGGCCCCTTCGCCAGCAACTTCAGGCGCGGCGACGTCGGAGGTTTCGGCTGCGTGCTTAGCGGCGGCCTTGGCCGGGCTGTTCGCAGTCTTGAAGCCACCGGGCTTGGGGGCGTCGGCGTGGGCGCCCTTCTTAATGGCGTCGGACACCTTGACGTAGGAGCCTTCCGAACCGGGAACCGCACCCTTGATCATGATCAGGCCGCGATCGAGATCGATGCGAAACACAGTGAGGTTCTGGGTGGTGACGGTCTCGACGCCCAGGTGGCCGCCCATCTTCTTGTTCTTGAAGGTCTTGCCGGGATCCTGGCGTTGGCCGGTAGAACCCAGCGAACGGTGCGAGAGCGAAACCCCGTGGGTAGCGCGCAGGCCGCTGAAGTTCCAGCGCTTCATACCGCCGGCGAAGCCCTTGCCGATGGTAGTTCCCTGGATGTCGACCTTCTGGCCGGTGACGAAATGATCGGCGGTCAGTTCGGCGCCGACTTCGATCATCATGTCCTCGGTGACGCGGAACTCAGTCACCTTGTGCTTGGGCTCGACCAGCGCCTTGGCGAAGTGGCCGCGCTCGGGCTGGGTGGTGTTCTTGGCCTTCTTGGCGCCCGCAGCGAGCTGGAGGGCGACGTAGCCGTCCCGCTCCATGGTGCGCTGGGCGGTGACCTGACAGCCTTCGAGGCTAAGCACAGTCACGGGCACATGGCTGCCCGCTTCATCGAAGAAGCGGGTCATGCCGATTTTCTTGGCGAGTAAGCCGGTTCGCATCTTCCGGCTCCTTAAAGCTTGATTTCGACGTCGACGCCCGCCGACAGTTCGAGCTTCATCAAAGCATCGACAGTCTGAGGGGTGGGATCGACAATATCGAGGACGCGCTTGTGGGTGCGCATTTCAAACTGCTCGCGCGACTTCTTGTCGACGTGCGGCGAGCGGTTGACGGTGAACTTCTCAATCATGGTGGGCAACGGGATGGGGCCGCGGACGGTCGCGCCGGTGCGCTTGGCGGTCTGCACGATTTCGCGGGTGGAGTGATCCAGGACCCGGTGATCGAAGGCCCGAAGCCGAATGCGGATGTTCTGACGATCCATATCGTGTGACGTCCCTCGCGCTCGCGCGCCCAAACTGTTCAAAGACCAAAGCCCCTCCCGAGGGAGAAACCCTTGCGCGTCTCGAACGCAGAATAACGACCCGTCGGATCGACTGCGCACGGTCCTCGCAAAAACGAAAAAAGGCCGACGCGGCGAACCACGGGGCCCCACCTTGATATCGCGCCGCCGATAAGCCGCTGCGCTATGCCAGGTGCGCTTTGCGAACCGCGTCTAGGAGCGAACCCCTACAGCCGATTCAACAAGAGGCGCGGTGGATACGCTCGGGCGGCCGGGGCGTCAACCCCTCTGGCGATTTGTAACCGCTTCGCCTTCACCACAACAAATGGTTGAGTTCTCATTCGCATATACCTTAGATAAGCTTGGGCGTGCAGGAGGCGGGGCGATGGCGGTTTCAGTTACGGTCGATCAGGTGGTCAGGCTGGCGCCTAACCTCAGATCCGATTACCGCGACGCGTTTGCAACTGGCCAGGGAGTGCTGGACGCGCACGGCGTTTCCGCCAATCCGCTCCGGGTCGCTCACTTCATGGCCCAGGTGCTGCACGAGTGCGGCGCGCTGACGATCCGCTGGGAGAGCCTGCTGTATAGTCCCGAGCGGCTTCTGGTTGTGTTCCCGAAATATTTCAAAACCCTGGCCGACGCGGAGCCCTATTCCCACAACGAAAAGGCGCTGGGCGACAAGGTGTATGGCGGGCGCATGGGCAACGATGGTCCCCACCCCATCACCGATACTGCGCCGCACGACGGCTACGTCTACCGCGGGCGAGGGATGCTGCAGATCACCGGCAAGGATGCGTACAAGAAGTATGGGACCAGGGTGGGCGCAGACCTCGTCGCTACGCCCGACCTCGCCTTCTCGGCTCAATACGCTCTGGAGATCGCCTGCGCCGAGTGGGAGGCCTCGGGGTGCAATCCGCTGGCGGATGAGGACAATCTCCGAAAAGTCACCTACGCCGTCAACGGCGGGCTGAACGGCCTTGCGGAGCGCACCGAATGGCTCCGCAAGACCAAGGCCGTTTGGAGTTGAGGCCCGACTAGCGCCCGATGTTCACGTCGCCCGATCCGGCCACGTGCTTGGACACGGGCCCCGTGGCGCGCGCGATGTTCACGTCGCCCGATCCGGCGATGGAGGCAGAGACCGCCCCCGCCACGCCGCGGAACTTGAAGTCGCCCGAGCCCGCGATGCGAACTCCGACCTGTGAGGCGTCGCCGCCTTCCACCACCACATTGCCAGATCCGGCGATGGCGGTGGAGATGGGTCCGCGCACCGAGGCGGCGCGGATGTCCCCGGAGCCGGAGGTATGGGTCTCCAGGGCGCCGTTGACCGGGCCCATGGTCACATCTCCAGAGCCAGAGATGCGGATGTGAGTCTCACCCGCCGAAGCGCCGTGCACGTCGCCCGAACCGGAAAGGGCGATGCTTAGCGGGCCGCGCACGTCGGCTACCCGCCAGTCGCCGCACCCGGCATTGGCGAGATCGAGACTTGCGGTGGGTCCCACCTCGCCGAACACTGCGCCGGAGCCGCCCACGTGCGCGTCCATCGGCGTGCGGATGGTCACGACGGGCAGGTCGCCGATAGCGATATCGCCCTTGCCCGGCACGAAGACGCGGACGTGATCGCCCGAGCCCTTGCAGTTGAACCCGTCCCAGCCGCCCATGAAACCCCAGGCCCGCGGACCCCAGCTCCAGCCCGCGTGACTGAGTCCGCCATCAACGACGATCACCCCGCCGTCCCGGCGAACCTCCAAGGGATGCAGGCCCGCGCGGCCCTGATTGATGGAGACGGAGATGTCGCCCCGATTCTCCGCAATCACCACCACCCGGGCGGCGGCGTGGTCCACCCGCACAGAAGGCGCGGCGGCGAAGGCCAGCGCGGGCGCGGCGCCTGCGATGGCCAGTGCGCTCAGGAAAAATCTCGATTGTAACGTCATGGCCTTGCTCCCGGCAGCCCGATCTGATGGGGAGACGCTAGTCCCGACAAGCGGGAAAGGCAGCTTAAATCGCGGTTATTTAGTTACCGGGAGTTCATGTGGGGTCAGACCACATTCTCCTGTGCTCATCGCCGCAAAGGCGGCAGGAGGGAATTGAATAGATACGCCCTACTGCGGCCCACCACTGGACACCACCTTCAGATAGGCGATCAGATCGGTCCGGTCCTTGGCGTCCTTCAATCCTATGAACGACATCTTGGTTCCTGGAGCATAGGTCTTGGGATCGGTGATCCAGGCGTCAATGCTGGCGGCGTCCCAAGTTCCGCCCTTGGCCTTGAGCGCGCTGGAGAAGCTGTAGTCGGAACGTGAAGCGACCGCACGGCCGAACACGCCGTAGAGGTTGGGGCCGGTCATGTTGGCGCCGCCCTGGATCGCGGTGTGGCAGGAGCGGCAAAGTGAGAACTGGCCACGCCCGTTGTTCAGGTCGGCATGGGCGTAAGCGGGCGGCAGGTCGGCCAACAGCTTCTGTGCGGCGGGATCAGGTTTGCTGGGCGTCGGCGCTCCGCCCTGCCCACAGGCCGCCAGCGTCCCGGCCAGCGCTATCACCAGACCCGCGCCATAAGCTGCAAACCGCATATTTCGTCTCCTACCCGTGCGCGCGAACCTAGTCAGGCCCGCCAATCTCTACAACGGCGACGACATAGTCATCGGTGATGGTGAGACAAGCGCACGCGCAAACGACCCCGTCTTCCAGCAGCAACGCCCCCTGCCCGTCCCCATCGTCTCGCGCTTCAATGCGGGAAAGCCGGGCAGGCAGACCCGCGCCAGTCGCTTTCACATAGGCCTCCCGCGCGGCCCAGAAGCGGAGGAAGGTGAGGTTTCTGGTGACATCGTCCAAGGCCAGCAAATGATCCCGCTCATGGGGATGTAGGAGGTCGAGCGGCAACGGCGTATCCGTGGGCCGCGTCTCCACATCTAAGCCTATCGGATGTTCACTCAACGCCAGCGCGGTCCACCCGCCCCGCCCGGCGACGCTGGCGAACAATGGCATGGGAGCTGTGATCGCGACGCCCGCGCCGTCCTTGCGCTCGATCCCAATCTCATCGGGATGAACCCCAAGTCTTCGGGCCGCGAACGCGCGCATGAGCCGCCGCCGATGTAGCCGTGCCGCGCCACGCTCAGGGCCGAGCGAGGCGGCGTCCGCAAGGTCTTGCGGCATCGCGCGCGCGAACCGCAGCGCATCCTCCTCATCGCTGCTTCCCGAGCGGACGATCCACAGCACCGCGCGTCAAACGGAACGGGCGGGCTGGGCGGGAGAGCCTTCCCACGCCGTGCCCGCGGGTAGGGTCTCGCCCTTCATCAGCACGGAAAGGTCGCCGAGTTGCGCGTCCGCCTCGATCACCGAATCATAGAGGGCGATAGCGAGGGTGCCGACCGTCGTGCGCGGCCCGATCTCGATGCCGGAGACCTTCATCACCCGGTCCTCGAACAGATGGGTCTGGATGCCCGCATTCTCGTTCAGCGCCGCGTCGTCGCCGATGGAGACGAGATCATGTTCGGTGATGTCGGTGGTGTCGGTGAACACCCGCTTGCCGATCTTGCAGCCCATCAGTCTGAGGTAGATGTTGAGATACGGCGTGCCGCGAAGCGCGTCGAGGAGCAACGGAATGGCCAGGTTCTCGTAGGTCGAGGTGACAAGCTCGGTCTTCCAGACGAACAGGCTCCAGAGCGGCTGGGTTGTCGGCTTGTAACGCCCCACGACCGCCCACTTCAGCAAAAGCACGAATGTCCCGGCCCCCAGCGCGAAGCCCATGTAGAGGAAGGGGAAGGCGAGCGCGATCCAGAGCGCGCCGTTCGGCAGGTCCGACAGATCGCCAACGATGGTCAGAAGGCCGGTGAACAGGCCGATGAAGATGGTCAGCGACAGGATGATGCGCACGAACTCGATCACCAGCCGCGTGACAATCAGGTGCTTGGCTGGGCGAAAGCGGGAGCCCTCGTCGAACACGGCCACCACCTGACGGTGCGGCAGGCGGATGGCGGGGGAGCCAAACCAGGTGGAGCCGGTCTCCAGCGCCCGCGCGGCGTCTTCGGGCGGCTTGGACAAGACCCCGATCAACACCTCGTCGCCGATGTCCGCTCCGGTGGGCAGAAGGCCGGAGTTGCCGATGAAGCTCCTGCGCCCGATACGCGTTCGTTCCAGGCGGATCGCGCCGGGCTCTGCGCGAGCGGCCCCGAACACGACCCCGTCAGCAATGAAACTTTCGTCGCCGATCTCGATCAGGTCAGGCGTCACCGAGGTTGCGGTGGAGACTTCCGCCCGCGCGCCGATTTTGGCGCCGAGCGCCCGGTACCACGGCCCCACATATAGAGTGGCGTAGATTGGGTGCAGCAGGTCCAGCGCCAGTTCGCTCAGTTGCCGCATGAACCAGTAGCGGACGTAAAACCAGCTCCAGATCGGATAGACGCCTGGCTTGACCTTGCCGAGCAGGAGCCACTTGGTGAACACCGTCAGGGTGCACATCAAGACTACGTAGATCAGCGCCAGCAAGGGCGCGAGGACAAGGTAGCTGTAGCCCTTCGTCACCCAGTCGATCTCGATCAGGCCCAACAGGCCCGGCGCGATGGGCAGGACGGCGGCGAGGGGCAGCAGTGGCGCGGCAACCATCAGGCCCAGCGTCACCAGCGCCCGCCTGAGGGGCGATACGGGCGGCGCAAGCGGACGAACGGGTGCCGGGCCTCGGCGCACGGCGGGAGAGCCGGTCCAAAGCTCGCCATTCGGCACGCTCTCGCCAGTGGGGATGGCGGAGAGGTCCTCCAGCACCGCATCATCGCCGAGGCGCGCATTGCGTCCGATCACCGCCATGGTGCCGACAAAGGCGCGCTCGCCCACATCATTGCGGCCGATCCTCAGCAAGCCCCGCTCTACCGAGGTGGTGGCGAACAGGGCGCCGTCGCTGATGATCGCCCCGGCGCCAATGGATACGAGGTCCGGCGCATCGATCTGGTCCATCGACAGGAAGGCGCCCTTGCCGATCTTCGCGCCGAGCAGCCGGTAATAAAGCACCATGAACGGTGTGCCGGACAGGAACTGTGTCGGCATCACCGCCAGGAACCGCCGCACGAACCACCAGCGGAAATAGTAGGCGCCCCAGAGTGGGTAATCGCCCGATTTGTAACGCCCGATCACGATCCACTTCACCCCAATGGAGAGAAGGATCATTAGGGGCGGCAGGATGACGAACGCCGCCCCCGCTACCGCCAAAGCCGGCAGGCGGCTCGACATCTCGGGCGTCACCAGGGCGGTGTAGGCGAGGTAGGGGAAGATCCACTGCACCCCGGCGAAGGCGAAGATGGGGATCAGCGCCAAGGTCTGGGCGATCACACACCATGTGCGCCGCAGTTGCGGGACGGGATGGAACGGCTCCTCCACGTGGGTCGGTCCCGCGCTGGCGCCGGCGGCCTCTAAACGCTGCGCCAAGGCGCGAACGGTGGGGGCGAGGTAAAGGTCCTGGATCGACACCACACGCAGCGCGACGTCGGTTCGCGCGATGGAGACCATGCGGGCGGCGCGGAGGGAATGACCGCCAAGGTCCTCGAAGAAGTCGTCCAGCACCGACACCGGCTGTGGCGCGAAAACCTGTTTCCACACCTCCACCAGCTTGGCTTCGAGCGGACTTGCGGGGGCCACTATCTCGCGCTGTTCGATCTCAAGCCTGCGCGGTTTTTCCAGCGCCTTGCGATTGACCTTGCCGGAGATGAGCGTCGGCAGGGCGGGGCGCACCTCATACGCGGCGGGGCGCATATAGGCGGGCAGGCGCAGCATCGCCCCCTCCCGCACCCGCTCGACATCCACCGACACATCGAGCGCGCGGGGCGTCAGGAACGCCACCAGAACCTCCGACCCGTCCTCCTCGTGATAGAGGTTGACCACGGCTTGGGCGACCGAAGCGTCTTCGGCCAGCACCGCCTCGATCTCCCCAAGCTCGACCCGATAACCCCTGATCTTCACCTGGGTGTCGATCCGGCCGAGAAACTCGATGTCTCCGTTCGCATTCAGCCGCGTCAGGTCGCCCGTGCGATAGACCCGCTCCGGTTTTCGCGACCGCCCAGCGAAGGGGGTCATGACGAACTTCTCGTCAGTCAGATCAGGCTGGTTCAGATAGCCCGCGCCGACGCCGGGGCCGCCGATCACCAGTTCCCCCTCCGATCCCGCAGGCACCGGCTCCAGATGCTCATCGACGATCCAGGCGGTGAAGCCGGGAATGGGTGTGCCGATGGTGACAGGCGCGTCGGGATAAAACTCGCACCAGGTGCAGGCGACGGTGGTCTCGGTGGGTCCATAGGTATTGACCATGCGCAGGCCCGGCCGAACCCATCGGCGCGCCAGCTCCGGGGGACAGGCCTCGCCCCCGACGTTGAGCAGACGCAGCTTCGGAAGCGGATGATCGATCACCGCCAGGAGCGAGGGCACCGGGAACCAGCAGGTCACGCCCTGTGCATCCAGCGTCTCCGCCAGATCAGGCCCCGCCTTGGTCAACGCCTCAGACGCCACTAGAAGTTCCGCCCCGACCAGGAACGCCGACCACATCTCCTCCACCGAAACATCGAAGGCGAGCGAGGCCCCGGCGAACACCCGGTCGTTCTCCCGCACCCCCAGGATCGAACCTTCGGCCCGCACTTGATAGGCGATGTTGCGATGGGTGATCATCACCCCCTTGGGGCGCCCGGTGGAGCCGGAGGTATAGATTAGATAGGCCAGATCCGCTGGCTCGGCGCCTGTCTCGGCGCGGGAAAGCGCCAGGGCGTCCAGCGCCGCGATGTCGCCAAGCTCGGCGTCCACATCGACCACCACGGCGGATGAGGCGGCGAAGGCTTCGGCCCGTTCGGTCACGGTGATCACCGCACGTGCGCCACATTCCTCGACGATGTAGTCGGCGCGGTCCTGCGGAAACGACCAGTCTATCGGCACGTAGGCGGCCCCCGCCTCCAGCACGCCCAGCAGCGCCATATACTGGTCGAGACCTCTGGGCAGGCAGATCACCACCCGATCGCCCCGCGTCACACCTTTGGAGCGCAGGTAGCGCGCGAACCGCGTCGCCCGGCAACGCAACTCGTCGTAGGTCAACTCGGAACGGCGGGAGACTTCCGGGTCGGGTTCCGCGAGCCGCACGGCCATGCGTTCCGGTGCGCGTGCCGCCGTCGCCGCGAACAGTTCATGCAGCAGCATTCCCTGATCATAGGGCGGCGCGGGCCAGGGCTCGGGCGCGGCGGCGATGGAGGGCGGTGTTCGGAGGGGGGCGTCGACGAGCACGGATTGACCTTGTGGCGGTCTGGCTCTAACGCGCCATTGCAGGCGTTGGAATCAGCCAAGCCTTACATTTCTACAAGGCGGTGGTTTTGGCGTCCAATCGACGCCCCAAAAATCAGAAGGTCTGTTCGAGACCCACAAAGAAACCGCGCCCCGGACCCCACAGCGCCGGGCCAGCCCCCAGGCCGCGCCCATCCCGGATTTCATAATGTTCGTCGAACGCGTTGATCACGTCGAATCTGATGTCCAACACCTGATGGTCTGAACGCCGCAGGTGATAGACGCTCGCTAGGTTGACCTGCACATATCCCGGCAGGCGCGCGCCGTTCGGAGAGCCGCCCAGCGGTGTAGTGCGAAGTCCGCTGCCGTAGATCAGGTCGCTGGACACCTGCAGAGGGCCCCACCGATAAGCTGCGCCCCCAGAGGCGGTATAGGTCTGATCCTGGTCCAGACCGATGTAATGACCGCCCGCGAAGGTTAGGTGGGCCTGCGTGAAATTGAACTGGTTGGAGACGATTCCCCGCCCCCGCGCCTGGGCGATGGCAAGGTTCGACCAGGCGGAAAACGGACCCTCGGTATAGGTGGTGCTGAACTCCACTCCCTGGATATGCCCGTTCCGGTAGTTGTAGGCGGTTCGGATGATCGGCGCCCCGAACTGTCCATCATCAATGAGGTTTTTGGCGCCCCGCCAGTAGCCGTCGATCCCGAACGTCAGCCCGCCGAACTTCTGCTGCACGCCGACGTCATAGTAGTTGTCGGTTTCGGATCGCGCGGGGTCGTTTTGAAAGGTGGGAGGCGCGCCCGTGGTTCCAACAAGCGCCAACGCGCCCACACCAGCGTCCCCATCCGTTGGAGCCGGGATGAAATAGCGCGCGTATGCGGCGTGCAGCGTCGTCCCGGTCGCGGTCGTCCAGACCGCGCTCACCCGCGGGCTGAGGGCGGTTTGCTGTCGCACGGCATCGACGTGATCGAGCCGAAGGCCGAAATTGATCGTCAGCGGGGCCAGGGGTTTCCACTCATCCTGCGCGAACAGGCTGGCCTGTGATCCGTTCTCGCTCGATCGGTTCGTCAGCGTCGACGGAATATCGGTTCGCTGACGCCCCTGGGCGTCGATGGCCAGCACTGCAGAGCGAGTTTCGTTCTTCGTCCGCTGAGCGCTCAGAACGGCGCCAGCGCGCAGGGTGTGGTCCGCCGACCAGTTATAAACCCCCTCCACCTGCAGCCCGGCGGTCAGGTCGCTTTTCGTCAGGCGTTGGCTGACGCCGCTATAGAGGATGTCCCCAACCGCGTCTGGGTGAAAGCTCAGGTCCGAATAGCGCGCGAAGGCGGAAACCTGCAGGGTCGCTCGCTCGGTGGTATGCAGATAGCTGAGGATAGCGAACTGGGTGTTCTCCCGCTGGCTTTCGTTGAGTTGTTCGCTTGGGAAACTACTGACGCCATAGACGACCAAGGGCCTCTGGAAGGCGGCGGACCCGCCCCGGTACGTCAGCGCGTTCAAGCCGCGTTGGTCGGGGATCTGGAAGCGCTCATCGGACGAACCCAGCATCAGGGACACGCGGTCCTTGGCGCCGATGATGTGATCGATGAAGGCGAAGGCCTGAAACTGTTCGGTGCGGTCGTGCAATGGGTCTGCGCCGCCATCGGGGGATGCAACGCCAAGATTGTTTTGCAGATAACTGCCGGAAACGAAAAAGTTCGTCCCGTTCGCAGAGCCGCCGTACTCGAAGGCGGGCTCGATCTCCGAATGACTACCGCCGTAGATTTCCGCCTGACCTCCGTTCAGGTAGACGCCGCTCTTGGTGGTTATGTTGATCACGCCCCCGCCATGCAGGCCGTATTGCGCAGGCAGCGCGCCGGTGATGAGTTCGATCCTGTCGGCCAGTCGGGGGCTCAACACCTGGCCGAACTCGGACAGACCTTCCGGTAGAATGACGTTGTTGATCCGATACTGCAGGTCGCCGCGATCCTGGCGGATGTGTATCTGCCCCAAACCGCCCTGGCTAACGCCGGGAAACTGCAGCAGCACTTGGCTGAGGCTGATGGTTTCGCCGCCCGGCAGGCGTTCGACCGCGTCGTTGGTGAGGGTGTAGGTCGAAGCGCCGAGGCCGGGATCTATACTAGCCCTGGCCGTATCGAGCCGATGCGCCGTGACCACCACTTCGGACACGGCGGGCTTCTTGTCGTCATCGTCGTCGTCGCCATCGGGGTCCGCCGCGAAGGCAAGGGCCGGAGCCAATGCGATCAGCAGCGCCAGTGACACGATAGCCAGGCCAGCGTTTCGGAGAATAAGTCTCATTTGCACTCCACGTCGGTATCTCGCTTATGGGAATGGGCAGAATGAAACAAGCGTGGAGAGCGCGATGGGCCGCCTTGGCCTCAATCCTCACCGCGCGGCTTGCCCCTTAGCGACTTCACCCCCGCCCGCTTGGTCTTGCCCTCCAGCCGCTTTTCCTTGGAGGCCTTGGTCGGGCGGGTCGGTCTGCGGGTCTTGGGACGATGGGCGGCCTGTTTCAGAAGCTCGATCAGCCGTTCGCGCCCCGCCTGACGGTTCATCTCCAGCGAGCGATGCTCCTGGGCGAAGATCACGATCACTCCCTCGCCGGTCAGGCGGCTGCCCGCCAGCGTCTCCAGCCGGGCCTTTATGTCATCGGGAAAATCGGCGCTGCGCACATCGAAGCGCAGTTCGATGGCCGAACTTGTCTTGTTGACGTGCTGCCCCCCCGGACCCGAGGCTCGCACAGCGCGCTCGATCAGCGTTGTTTCATCGAGCAAAACGTGGGGTGCGATGCGGATCATGGTGCCCGCCTTGGGGCGAGCCGCCTCTTAGATGCGGCGAACTCCAGCGCGGGGCGTTCGGAAATGGGCGTCATGGCTCGTAACCGATAGCCCCGCGCTGGGAAACGCAGGCTTGCCTTTAGTGGGGTTTGGCGTCGTTGGCGGTGTCTGTCACCGCGTGGCCGACCGCGCTGGTGTCCTTGCCGACCCCGGCGAGGGTGTTGCAGGCGCCGAGCGTCAGAGCGGTTGCGGCGACGGCGAGAATGATGAGCTTGCGCATGAGGGTTCCTTTTGCAGTCCACTTGGACCCGCCAAGCTTGGCGCAACCCGCCCGCGCGGGCAACTGGAATGGTTGTAAGGGCGGTGCGGGAGCGGCCAGAGGCAAGGGCGACGACTACAATTTTACTTAGGCGGCGGTAGCCCTGGAACACATGATGGAGGCGGACACGGATTAGTCGCCTCAGGCAAGTCGCCAACAAATTTTATCGCAAATCGGGCCAGTAGATCACCTCGGCTGCCACTCCCCGCACTATCTTGTGGTTGCACACGAAAAAGCGGGACAAGAGACAATGCCGCTTTCAAAAAAGCGACGTCGACATCAGACGATATAGCAACGCAGCCCGACAGACGCCCATCGTTTTCAATAAAGCAAGATAGTCCAAGATAGATAGTCGCCCGCTTGCCCGACGGATATACTGCCGCGATTTGAGCTTCGGTTGGCTGCGAGAGCCAAGCAGACCTGCGCAAAATCGTAGGGCCTGCATTGCTCGCCTGGGCAGTGCTAGCTGCGCACAGCGCAAAGATCCAAATACAATTCCAGAGCAGACGCCCCACGTCGGAAACTCGGATCATTCTATGGATCTTACCACGCCAAAATGAGATCGTCCCCGACAACTTAACTGCTAGCCCCGCGGAAATCGAGGCGTAACCCTTTGTGTGGGTAGCAGACTTATCCCTCCTCGCTCCGACGGGGCGATAATGGGTTGGTGGGAGGTGCGGCTTCGTCGGCGCTCAGGGTTCGTAGCGGCTCCACACGGCGCAATACGACTACAGGCGACGCCGTACTGCACTCTTTGCACCCGGATCGTGGGGTGCAATCCTGGCCTTGGCGAAGGTCGATCAGGCGGCAGGGGGGCGAGGCCGCGCGGCACAGGCAGCTTCAAGACGCGCAGTTATCCCCGCATCGCCGTCGCCGGGCGGCTAAGGTTATGGTGCCGGATGAGGGGATTGAACCCCCGACCTTCGGTTTACAAAACCGCTGCTCTACCGCTGAGCTAATCCGGCCAGCCATTCCCGCCGAGGGGATTGGCCGTGACGTAGCCGCTGGCGCCGCGACCCGCAAGACAGGGTGGCGAGACACAGCGGTTTGCGAAGCCTCGCCGCGCCCTATATCGAAGCGCGCATGACCAACCCTGCCCCGCGCAAGCGCATCCTGATCACCTCGGCCCTGCCCTACATCAACGGGATCAAGCACCTCGGCAATCTGGCCGGATCGCAGCTTCCCGCAGACGTCTATGCGCGGTTCGAGCGGATGCGGGGGAGCGAGGTCTTGCTCATCTGCGCCACCGACGAGCACGGCACCCCGGCGGAGTTGGCGGCGGCGGCGGCGGGCCAGGAGGTGCGTGCCTACTGCGATGAACAGCACGCGGCGCAGAAGGGCGTCAGCGATGCCTTCGGCCTGTCGTGGGACTGGTTCGGGCGTTCGTCCTCGCCGGAGAACCGCGCCCTCACCCAGCATTTCGCCGAGGTTCTGGAGGACAACGGCCTGATCGAAGAACGCACCGACCGGATGATCTATTCGATCGACGACAAGCGCTTCCTGCCCGACCGCTATGTGGAGGGGACCTGTCCGGTCTGCGCCCACCGCCCGGCGCGGGGCGACCAGTGCGACAACTGCGGCTCGCTGCTCGACCCGATGGATTTGATCGATCCCTACTCGGCGGTCTCGGGCTCAACCAACATCGAGGTGCGCGACACCCGCCATCTGTATGTCTTGCAATCACAGTTGCAGGCGCCGATCCGCGCCTTCATCGACAGCAAGACCGACTTTCCCGCCCTCACCCGCTCGATCGCCTACAAGCACCTGGACGAGGGGCTGATCGACCGGGGCATCACCCGCGACCTTGCCTGGGGCGTGCCGGTGACACGACACGGCGCACCGCGGCCCGGCTTCGAGACCAAAGTCTTCTATGTCTGGTTCGACGCACCCATCGAATACATCGGCGCCACCGAAGAGTGGGCCAACGCCACCAGGAACGACTGGAAACGCTGGTGGCGCACCGACGCCGGCGCCGACGACGTGCGCTATGTGCAGGTCATGGGCAAGGACAACGTGGCCTTCCACACGGTCTCCTTCCCCGCCACCCTGATCGGCTCGGGCGAGCCGTGGAAGCGCGTCGATATGCTGAAGAGCCTGAACTGGCTGAACTGGTATGGCGGCAAGTTCTCCACCTCTCAGAAGCGCGGGGTGTTCATGGACGTGGCGCTGGAACTGCTGCCCGCCGACGTCTGGCGCTGGTATCTGACCGCCAACGCCCCCGAAAGCGCCGACAGCGCCTTCACCTGGGAGCATTTCCAGAACCTGGTGAACAAGGACCTGGCCGACGTGCTGGGCAATTTCGTCAACCGCATCCTGAAGTTCGCCGAGGCGCGCTTTGATGGCGTGGTCCCAGAGGGAGGCGAGCCGGGAGAGATGGAGCGTGCGCTCTACGCCGACCTCTCGGCCCGGCTTGAGGACCTGACCACGCAGATGGCGGCGCTTGAAATCCGCAAGGCGGCGCTGGCGCTTCGCTCGATCTGGGTGCTCGGCAATGAATACCTCACCGCCGCTGCGCCCTGGACCGCGATCAAGACCGACCCGGAGAGGGCGGCGATGATCGTGCGCACGGGGCTGAACTTCGTGGCCCTGTTCGCGCGGATTTCCTCGCCGTTCACGCCGTTCACAGCCGCGATCATCGCCGAGGCGGTGGGTGAGGCGTCTCCCGGCGAATGGCCCGGCAATGATGGCGAGGCCGAGCTTTTGCGACTTCCTGTCGGCCGAATCGTCAAAGCGCCCGAGGTGCTATTCCGCAAGATCGAAGACGTTCAGGTCGCCGAGTGGACCGAACGCTTCGGTGGCGCCCCGGTTTAGATCGGGGCTGAAAAAGCAAAAAGGCTCCGGGGTCGCCCCCCGGAGCCTTCTTTAACTGTGATGGATCAGAGCAGCCTAGTGGTTGCCGCTCTCCGCCGTCTTCTCATCCATGGCGAGCGGGCGGCTACGGGCGTTGCGCGAGGCGCGTCGGGCGGAAGCGGGACGGCTCGGGCCGCCTCGTCCCCTGGCCAGCCACGCTACGACCAGAGCGGCGATCAGCACCAGAAGCGCCGCGCCTACGACCCGGGGGGTCAGCTTGATGCCGAGGCCAGCGGCCTTCTGCACCGAGCCCAGCGCCAAAGTATCGGAGCCGCCGCCGAGCAGGTCAGCGCCCACATCCGCATGAAGCGGGCCCTTGGCGCCTGGCTGGGCAGTCACGGTCCAATGGAACTCGGTGATCTGGCCGAGGGTCAGTGGCTGGGATTGAGTCTCGTCCGGCGTCACCGCGAACCCGTCGCCCGAGAGCACGGCGGTCAGGTTCACCGAAGCCGCAGCGTCGGAAAGACCGTTCTTGCCCGCTTCATTGCGCAGGGTTTCGGCGAAGGCCGCAGGCACCGTCAGCGCAACGTCGGCGGGCTGGTTGGCCGTAAAGCGTGCTGGGGCGGTCAGGATGGCGCCCTTGGAGATGGCATCGGTCAGGGTGCTTTGCAGCGTCGCCAGACGGGTCGAGCGATCAGCGCCAGAGGCGGGCGCTGGCGTCGGTGTTGCAACGCCGGGCTTGTTGGCGTTGTAGGCAGTCTTGGCCGCGGCGGCGGCGGTCTTGGCGACGGCCCCGGTATCCTTGGCGGCGACTGCAGCCCCGGCGACAGCGCCAGCCGCGACTGCGACCGTCTTGGTCCCAAGCTTGGCGGCGGGTGTAGCGCCCGGAGCCGAGGTCTTGTTGGCGTTGTAGGCGGCCTTGGCGGCGTCAGCCGTGCCACTGGCGACAGCCTTTGCATTCTGGGCGACCACGCCCGTGGCTGCGCCCGCTCCTGCGCCGATGGCGGCGCCCTTCTGAGCGTAGGTGTTAGGCTTGGGAGCCGGAGCGGGCTTCGGAGCCGGAGCAGGCTTGGCTGCGTAAACCGGCGGCGTCGCTGGCTTATAGGCGGGGGGCGTCACCGGCTTGGGCGGCGCGGGCTTGTAGACCGGCGGCGTAGGTGCCTTGGCGTATTTGGGCGCCACAACCGGCTTCGGCGCAGGCGTATAGGCCGGAGGCGTCGCTGCCGCGTGATAAACAGGCTTGTGATAGGTGGGACGTGGCGCGGGCGCATAGCCGCCGTCGGTTACGGGCGCAGGACCCGTAGCATAGGTGTCGTGCACCCGGTGATGATGGCGGCGGCCATAGCCGTCCTCGCCTTCAACCGGGTTGGGGATGGGGGCCATGGCGACCAGACCCTCGCCCGTATAGGAGCGGGGCTCGGGCGCAGAATAGACGGGCGCCGAATAGGTCGGGGCGGGCGGGGCGGTGTAGACTGCGGGTGGCGGCGGCGCATAGGTCGCGGGCGCACCTGCCAGTTCAACGGGTGGCGGCGGCGGCGGAGCATAGGTATTGGCGGCTTGCGGATAGGGGCGCTCTTCGCACCCCGAAACGGCCAGCACTCCCGCGAGCGAAAGCGCCGCGATGGCCGCCGAACCTGCTAGTTTGAAACCCCGATGCGAGATCATAAAAAAGTACGCTCCCCCGAAACACCCGCTGATCGCCCCCAAGCGCAGCAGTCGTTCTACAGCAGAGCCTTAACAGGAAGTTACAATCAAGCTTATTCCCCTGTAGCGCGTGCGCCCATACGCCGCGTCGCCTCGTAGCAGGCGATGGCCGCAGCAGAAGAGACATTCAGACTGTCAAATCCCCCTGGCATTTCGATCTTAGCCAATATGTCGCAGTGTTCGGATACGAGGCGACGCAGCCCCTCCCCTTCGGAACCCATAACGATAACAACAGCTTCTTGGTTAACGGCGTTTCGCAGCATCACCTCCGCTTCGCCGTCGAGCCCCACGCTGGTCCACCCGCGCTCGCCTAACGTCTCCAGCGCGCGGGACAGATTCACTGCCCGCACCACCGCCACCTTCTCCAGGGCCCCGGCAGCGGCCTTGGCCAACGCGCCTCCCAACGCGGGAGCATGACGGTCCTGCATCACCACGCCCCTTGCGCCGAACGCGGCGGCGGAGCGCAGGATGGCGCCGACGTTCTGGGGGTCCGTCACTTGATCCAGAACGACGATCAGTCCCTGTGGCGCCAGTTCGCTCGGCCCCAATATCTCTTCCAGCGACACCCCTTCTAACGGTGGGGTGCGCAGCGCGATGCCTTGGTGCACAGCGGCGGGAGGAAGATGGCGGGAGATGTCTCCGGCCTCGACGATCTCGGGCTTCAGGGTCCGCCAGCGGGCGCTCACCATCTTTCCCCGGTCGGGGGTCGTCAGGAGCCGCTGGGGTGCGGGCCGTTGGGGGTTGTCCAGCGCCGCTTCCACCGCGTGCCAGCCCCACAGCCATCCTGCCGGATCGTCGCGTGGACCATGCCGCTGCGCCCCGTGTGACCGGCCATGGTACGACGGCGAAAATCCAGCGGCTTTGCGTGAGCCACCGTCGTTGCGTTCGCGATCCGAGCCCACTATAAGGCGCCCTCCGATTTGGGACTGACTTGGTCTCCGTATCGAGGCGGCGCGGCGGGGATGCAAGTCTTCCCTGATGGCGAGTCCCGACCGGAGGTCTTTTCGTTTCAAAAAGGAGCGAGAACAGGCGCGGTTCACCCCGCGTCTTCTCCGCAATGCCCGGTGGGCTAGTGGAGGGGTGGCCGAGCGGTCAATGGCAGCAGACTGTAAATCTGCCGACGAATGTCTACGTTGGTTCGAATCCAACCCCCTCCACCATCGCCCCTCCTGGACTTGGACCGGGCAGGATACGAGACACAGGACTAAGCTCCGGTGGAAGCCGGCGCGGGTATAGCACAATGGTAGTGCAGCAGCCTTCCAAGCTGAGTATGTCGGTTCGATCCCGTCTACCCGCTCCAATCCTTGTTTCCTGCATTCCTAATCCACTCATCCAGATAGAGACTAACTGGTCGTCAGGATGACGTGAGGGATATATCCGGCGCGGAGGGCATCTACTGTCAGGCGCGGCGTTAGCACCCTCACGACCCCCTCGGGCGCGGGACCGTGTTCGACATATCCTTGCGGGGTCCAGCGATGTGCGCAGCCCCGCCAGAGCAGCCAGGCGGCGCCGTTCTGCTTGAAGAAGGCTCCATCGGGCAGGGTCCTCGCGTCGGCCTCGAACGTGCGTTTTCCTCCGGCCTTATCCAGACGGTCAGCGTGCAGGCGTGCGTCCACGTCCCCAGCCTTGGGCAAGGGCTCGCTGCTCCCGACCGCGGCGAGGCGCTTGAAGCGCTGGTAGTCGGTGCGTCGGCACTCACAGCAAGGCCGGTGCCCCGCCGCCATCGCTGTCGCCTCGTCGAGGAAGAACAGTTCAGTCCAGCGGTTGGGGGCCATCACCACTCGCTGGATGCCCTTGTGTTCCAGATTGCAGATCAACCATGCCTTCAGCCGAAAATCCCGCCTGATTTCCTGATGTTCGTCGTGCAACACCCCTCGATTGCCAGTCCAGCTCCCGCGCGCGGGCGTACGGATGATCCGCCCGAAGGGATCGACACGGTTCTGGAGGTTCATCGAGCTATTACTGCTCCACCAACAAGATTACGCAACGATCTATTCATTGGTGTTTATGCAATTTAATGGATTCAGACAAAATTGTGGAATAATGAATCGAAATAAACTATACAATGTCGTTTGGAATTAAGGAACAACGCGCATTCTCTGGCCTGTGAATAGGGGTTTGGCGAGCAGCAAGGCTCGGGCCCCCAACCTGCTCGCCAAAGGAGAATGAGCAAATGTCCAAGTTCGTTTCGCGCTTCATGAACGACGAGTCCGGCGCCACGGCCATCGAATACGGCCTCATCGCCGCCCTCATCGCCGTCGTCATCGTCGGAGCCGTCACCACCATCGGCACCAAGCTGAACACCTCGTTCGGAAACGTCGGCAACGCGATCAAGTAGGATCGCTCCTCTAGTAGCCAGTAAGCGTACCGGGGGTCGCGCCGCAGACGTGGCGCGGCCCTCTTCCTCTTCCACGAGGGTATAGATCGATGTCCCTAGCGCAACGCTTTCTACGCAACGAACGCGGCGCTACCGCGATAGAATATGGCCTGATCGCCGCGCTTCTCGCCGTGGTCATCGCCGGGGCCGTGGGCGCTCTTGGCACAAAACTCTACGGCACGTTCGGCAATATCACCAACGCGCTAAAGTAGTCGCCGCGTCGGAAGCAACGCTTCCTTCAGCCCTGCGCGTCATCATGGCGTCCTGATCCAATCGCCGAGCGGCCTTTCGATGTTGCAGATTCTCCACGCCCTGGTCCTCCTTCTCTTCCCACTGGCGGTGATCGTCGCAGCGATGCGGGATCTGACGAGTTTCACCATCCCCAACTGGATTTCCATCGCGGCGGCCCTCGTCTTTGTGCCCGCAGCGCTTGTCAGCGGCGTCAGTATCGGCTCGCTCGGGGTTTGCGCTCTGGTGGGTGTGGGAGCGCTGATCGCAGGCGTCGCCATGTTCGCCCTTGGCTGGATCGGCGGCGGCGACGCCAAGCTGTTCGCCGTTTGCGGCCTGTGGCTGGGGTGGCCAGCGGTGATCCCCTTCGTAATCTGGACGGCGCTCGCGGGCGGAGGTCTGGCGGTCATGCTGCTATGGAGCCGCCGGATCGCGCAGCCCATGGTTTCGCGCGGTCCAGGCTGGATCGGTCGGCTGATGACCCCCGGCGGCGATGTTCCCTACGGCCTCGCCATCGCGGCGGGCGCGTTGATCGCCTTTCCGCAAAGCCTTCTGATGCACGGGCCGACGGGGCTCTTCTAACGCACCTCCCGACTCAGGAAAGTTAAGGCCGCTTAGGCCCACGTTAACCGGCGAACCCCAGACTCACCCTGAGCAAAGCTGCCGACCGCGAGGGCGCTGTCGGTCCAGCGGGAGAGCCGATCATGAATCCGGTCCGCATCGCGGCGATCCTGGGAGCGGCGTTCATCGCCTCCATCGGCGCGGCGCTGTTCGCCCATTCCCTCGCGGCCGGAAAGCCGCAGCCCAAACAGATGATTATCAACGCGCCCGCCGAACGGCCCATGGCGCGGGTGTTGACGGCCAAGCGCGACCTTGAGCCCGGCGACCGGCTCACCGGGGGCGATTTCAACTGGCAACCCTGGCCGCTCGAAGGGTTGAACCCGGCCTTCGTCGTGGATGGTGTGACTGCTTCGGCCAAGGCCTCGATGCAGGTGAAGGTGGTCAATGTCGCCGAAGCCAAGGCCCGCGACACCATCGCGGGCGGCGCTCCCGGCGCGGCGGCGGCCTATGTTGGCGCTATCGTTCGCGAGCCGATCCTCAAGGGCGAGCCGATCATCGCACGCAAAGTGGTGCGAGCTACGGATGCGGGCGTGATGGCCGTTAGCCTGGAGCCAGGTATGCGCGCCATGGCGGTGCCTCTATCGGCTGAAAGCGCGGCGGGCGGCTTTATCCTCCCCGGCGACCATGTGGATGTGGTGCAGAGCCGCAAAGTCGATGGACCGAATGGCCTGTCCAAGTTCGCCTCGGGCGCTGTGCTGCGCAATGTCAAGGTCATGGCCATCGACCAGCAGAGCAAGGCCAACGGTAAGCTCAGCGCCCAGATCGGCGCCACCGCCACGCTGGAAGTCACACCCGACCAGGCCGAGCTTCTGGCCCTCTCGAAGTCGCAGGGTGAGTTGACCTTGATCCTTCGCTCCTATGCCGACACCGCCGGACCGGCCAGCGCCGCTAGCGGGCCGCGACTGTCGCAGACCACGACGGTCGCGCCGACTGTGGTGAAGGTCTTCCGCAATGGCGCGCCCGCCGATGTGATGGTGTCCCGATGAGCGTTCGCCTTCCCCGGAACCGCCATCTCGCGGCTGGCCTTGTCGCGGTGAGCTGCCTCGCGGCGCCGTCCTTCGCGGCGACACCGCTGATGGGCGCGCCGATCAGTTCGCGCGTTCTCGCTCCCGCGCCCTACGGTGAACGGGTGAGTGTGGACCTGTCGGACCAGAACACCCCCGTTCGCACCCTTTCCCTGCCGCGTGGCAAGTCGGCGACCATCGACCTGCCCCGCGACGCTCGCGATGTGCTGGTCTCCGATCCCAAGATCGCCGATGTGGTGCTCTCGACCCCTCGCCGAATCTTCGTCCTAGGCGTGGGTTCGGGCCAGACCGACGCTGCCTTCATGGATGCCTCGGGACGCCAGATCCTGCGTCTCAACATCCGGGTGGATCAGGACATTTCCGCCCTTTCCGAGACGCTCAGCCGCATCCTACCCGGCTCTTCGCTCAGGGTGGACTCGGTCAATGACAGCCTGATCCTCTCCGGCCAAGTGCGCGACGCCGCTTCCGCCGACAAGGCCGTGCGGGTGGCGCAGGCCTTCGTCGCCAAGCCCGAGCAAGTCATCAACATGATTGGCGTGGCGCAGTCGGAGCAGGTCATGCTCAAGGTGCGGGTGATCGAGGTCAACCGCACGGTCATCAAGCAACTCGGCTTCAACCTCAACGAGGTGATGGGCCAGCTTGGCAGCCCACAGTACCTCATCGGCACCGCCGCTACCTGGGGAGTCAACGGCGGCCTGCTCGGAGGTCTGAAGGGCGGTTACAAGTTTGACACAACCCAACAGCCGCAGGTTAAGGTCTACGACCCGCTCACCAATTCCTACGATCTTAATCAGGTTGACCGCCGTTCGCTGATCGCCACCAATCAGGCAAGCTCGGGCTCCAAGGGAGTGAACTCAGCCTCGGCGCTGGTCAACGCTTTTGAGCGGACCGGACTGGTGCGCACACTTCAGGAGCAAACCCTGACCGCCGTTTCGGGTGAGGCAGGACATTTCCTCGTAGGCGGCGAGTTCCCGGTGCCGGTGGGCATCAGCAACACCGGGCAAATCTCCGTTGAGTTCAAGCCATACGGTGTGGGCCTGGGCTACACCCCTATCGTCCTCAGTTCGGGCGACATCTTCTTGAAGATTTCGGCCGAGGTCTCCGAGTTGACCAGCGCGGGCGGCATCACCCTCGCCAGCGGAACGACCTCCGAAACCATTCCCGGTCTGAGTGTGAGGCGCGTCGAGACCACTTCTGAGATCCCGTCCGGCGGCGCCATGATGCTGGCGGGCCTGATCCAGTCACAGTCCAAGCAAACGCTCGACGGCCTGCCGGGCCTTGGACAGGTGCCGGTGCTGGGCGCGCTCCTCCGCTCGCGCGATTTCCAGAACAACGAGACCGAACTGGTCATCATCATCGAAGCCTATTTGGTGAAGTCGGTTCGGCCGGACCAGCTTCAGACCCCCGCAGACGGGCTGCAGATCGCCTCCGATGTCGAGACCAACCTGCTCGGCCACCTTAATACCGGCTTCGGCAAGACCCCGCCCGCCAATCACGCCGCAACCTATCAAGGGCCCTACGGCTATGTTGTTGATTAAACGAGACCTCACCCTTGCTCTGGCGGCGACTGGGCTCGTCCTCGGGGCCTGCGCGGGCAATGGCGCGGGCGTGACCCCGACCGGCGGGTTCGCGCTCAATCCCCTCGAACAGTACAAGGCCAGCGTGGTCGAGGCGCCAGAACAGGTGCAGATCGCGGTGCACGCCGAAGGCCTTTCGGATGCGCAACGCGCAGCCTTGGGGGACTTCGTAAGTCGCTGGCGCGAGGCAGGCGGCGGCGACATGACGGTGCGGATGCCCGCCCGGCCCTCGGGTGACGACACCGACGCCTTGAGAGCCACGGCGACGACTGTGGAGTTTCTGGAAATCCAAGGCGTTTCCGCCCAGCAGATTCATCAGGTGCGGTACGAAGCCGCCGACCCAAAGGCGCCGATCATCGCGATCTTCGCCAGCTATCAGGTCAGCGTCCCCGATTGCTCCAAGCGTTGGGATAATCTCACCTCCACCAACGCCAACGGACCGTCGAGACACCTTGGCTGCACCGTCACCTCCAACCTGGCGGTGATGGCCGCCAATCCCCGCGACCTCGTTGTTCCAACCGTCAAGACTCCCGCCGACAACGCCCGGCGCGAAGTGATCCTGGGCAAATATCGGGCGGGCCAGATCACTTCGTCCGAGAAGGACAATCAGGCCTCGGGCACGGTTTCCACGGCGGTGAAACAATGATCGGACGCGGAGCCCCCACCAGCGCCCTGCCTGAGTTCGACGATGACTTCGACGCGGTGGCCGACTTCGCCGAAGCGCCGGATATGCCCGACGGCCACCGCATAGCCGTGGGCGCTGGTCCCGACCCCTATGCCGCCGACCGCGCGGACGCTTTCAGTGCGGATGCGCCCGCCTATGAGCCGCCGCCGATCAGCAACCCCGTCGGAGCGATGATGGCCTCGGCGGAAGCTGCGCTGGGCGAGACCTCGGTGCCGCGCATCTCGATCCACATTTTCTGCCAGCGGATGGAAACGGCCAAACTAGCTGAATACGCCGCCGCGGACCGGCGTCTGTCGCGCGCTACAACCGAAGTGCGGCCGGGCGGCTTGGTGGAAGCGTTGGAATATTATCGCAACCAGCCCACCCCCTCGCTGATCGTCGTAGAGAGCGGCGAGCCCGCCACGGTTCTGCTGGCCAACCTCGACAAGCTGGCCGAGGTCTGCGACGCGGGCACCAAGGTGGTGCTGATCGGCGCGCACAACGACATCACCCTGTATCGCGAACTGATGCGGCGCGGCGTGAGCGAATATCTGGTGCCGCCGCTCCAGCCGCTGCAACTGATCCGCTCGATCACATCGCTTTATGCCGACCCGGCGACGCCCTTCGTGGGTCGCACCTTGGCGTTTGTCGGCGCCAAGGGAGGCTGCGGCTCGTCCACCTTGGCGCATAATGTCGCCTACCAGCTTTGCGAAGCCACCCAGTCCAACACTGTCATCGTCGACTATGATCTGGCGTTCGGCACGGCGGGGCTGGATTTCAATCAGGACCCGTTCCAGGGGGTGGTGGACGCGCTCTCCAAACCAGACCGGCTGGACCCGACCTTACTGGACCGGATGACCGCGCGATGCGGCGAGCGCTTGTCCCTGTTCGCGGCGCCCGTCTCCCTCGACGACGACTACGACATCTCCACCGACGCCTATGAGGAAGTGACCTCAAAAATCCGCGCCACAGCGCCCTATGTGGTACTGGACCTGCCCCATCTGTGGGCAGGCTGGATGCGCCGTATTCTGCTGACGGTGGATGATGTTGCCATCACAGCCACCCCTGATCTCGCCTCGCTTCGCAACGCCAAGAACCTGATCGACCTGATCCGCAAGGCGCGACCAAACGACAGCCCGCCGCAGCTCATTCTGAATCAGGTTGGTGCGCCGGGTCGTCCCGAGATTCCCGTGAAGGAGTTCGCCAAGGCGTTGCAGATAGAGCCAGCGCTGGTTCTCCCGTTTGATCCAAAGCTGTTCGGACGGGCCGCCAACAACGGGCAGATGATCTTTGAGGTCAACCCCAAGGCCAAGGCTGCGGAAGGTCTGGCGCAGTTCACCCAGATGCTGTCGCGCCGCGAGCCCATCGCCGTGAAGCCGCGCTCCATTCTCGACCAGCTTCTCAAGCGCTGAGACCATGGCCGGAATGTTCGGAAAGCGTAGTTTTGGAGCGGACGCCGAGCGGGCGCCGCCTCCGCCCCTCGCAGTGGGCGCAGAGATCGCCACGCGCCCTCAAAGAACCGAGCCAACCACCGCGCCCGTCAAGGCCGAGACGTTCTCTGCTCCCGACCCAGCCGCCAAACGCGCCAACGCCGAAGCCGTGGTGGTCAATCGTTCCGCCCAGACCAGCGCCAGCCAGGAAAGTGGCGCAATCACCCAGGTGGTACGTGAGCAGAGCGACTATTATCACGCTACCAAGACCCAGATTTACACCGCCCTTCTGAACACCATCGACTTGGCGCAACTAGCCCAGCTCGACACCAAACAGGCGGGCGAAGAAATCCGCGATATCGTCTCCGAACTGGTGGCGATCAAGAACGTCTCCATGTCCAGCGTCGAGCAGGACCACCTGGTCCAGGACATTATCAACGACGTGCTGGGTTACGGGCCGCTGGAGCCCCTACTCGCCCGAGACGATATCGCCGACATCATGGTCAATGGGGCAAGCCGGGTGTTCATCGAGGTCCAGGGCAAGGTCCAGCTCACCAACGTCCGTTTCCGCGACAACCAGCAACTGATGAATATCTGCCAGCGCATCGTCTCTCAGGTGGGGCGGCGGGTGGATGAGTCCTCGCCGATCTGCGACGCGCGCCTGATCGACGGCAGCCGGGTCAACGTCATCGCCCCACCCCTCGCCCTCGACGGCCCAACGCTGACGATCCGCAAGTTCCGGCGCGACAAGCTAACGATGAAGGACCTGGTTGGCTGGGCCTCCATCAGCCCCGAAGGCGCCAAGGTGCTGGGGGTGATTGGCGCCTCACGCTGCAACGTCCTGATCTCGGGCGGCACAGGCTCTGGCAAGACCACGCTTTTGAACTGCATGACCGCCTACATCGATCCCACTGAACGGGTCGTGACTTGCGAAGACGCCGCCGAACTACAGTTGCAGCAGCCGCATGTGGTGCGCCTTGAGACCCGGCCCCCCAATCTTGAGGGTCAGGGGCAGATCACCATGCGGGATCTGGTCAAGAACTGCCTCCGGATGCGTCCCGAGCGGATCATCGTCGGCGAAGTGCGCGGCCCTGAAGCGTTCGACCTCCTGCAGGCGATGAATACCGGCCACGACGGCTCCATGGGCACGCTGCACGCCAACTCTCCGCGCGAGGCGGTTTCGCGGATGGAATCGATGATCACCATGGGCGGCTATGGCCTGCCGTCCCGCACCATCCGCGAGATGATCTCCGGCTCCATCGACGTCATTATCCAGGCCGCGCGATTGCGCGACGGCTCGCGCCGCATCACCCACATCACCGAGGTGCTAGGTCTGGAGGGTGATGTCATCATCACTCAGGACCTGTTCGTCTACGAGATCACCGGCGAAGACGCGCAGGGCAATGTGGTGGGCAAGCACCGCTCGACCGGCATCGCCCGCCCCCGGTTCTGGGACCGCGCCCGCTATTACGGCCTTGAGCGTGAACTGGCCGAAGCCCTGGACACGGCGGAGTAAGGCGATGATCCTCTACATCGGCTTCATGGTTCTGGCGTTCGCGGCGATCACCGGCCTGGGCTTCGCTTTCGTGGGCGGCGGCGGTGGGTCGGACAAGACCGCCAAGCGGCTCGCGGCCGTGAGCGGCGGCGCCAAGCTGGAAAAGGCCAAAGGCAAGGCTGTGGCGTTGGATCAGGCCGGGCGGCGCAAACAAATCCTACAGAACCTCAAGGCCAATGAGCGTCAGGAACGCAAGGCCAAGCTCAACCTCCAAGCCCGCATTAAACAGGCCGGACTGTCGATCTCGCTGCAGGTATTCTGGATCATCTCGGGCGTTCTGGGAACCGTGCTGGCGCTGATCGCGCTCGTTCTGCACGCCCCCCTTCTCGCCTGTGTCGGCGTCGGGTTCGTAGCGGGTCTGGGCCTGCCCCGCTGGGTCTTGGGCTTCCTCATCAAGGGCCGTATCAAAAAGTTCACCGAAGAGTTCCCCAACGCCACCGATGTGATCGTGCGCGGCATCAAGTCCGGCCTGCCCGTCAATGACTGTCTGAAGGTGATCGGGCGCGAGAGCCCTGAACCCCTCGCCGCAGAGTTCCGACGGCTGGTGGAAAGCCTCGGGCTCGGCATGAGCCTCGATGCAGCGCTAGAAAAGATGCACGAGCGGATGCCGACTTCCGAGGTCCGCTTCTTTGCCATTGTGCTGTCGATCCAGCAGAAGACTGGCGGTAACCTAGCCGAGGCGCTGAACAACCTCTCCACCGTGCTGCGCGCCCGCAAACTGATGCGCGAGAAGATCAAGGCCATGTCCGGCGAGGCCATCGCCTCGGCGGCGATCATCGGCTCCCTGCCGCCAGGGATCATGGCGCTGATCGGGTTCACCAATCACGAATATATGATGCCCCTGTTTCAGGACCCCCGGGGCAACGCCATGCTGCTGTTCGGCGCGGTGTGGATGGCGAGCGGCATCTTCGTGATGCGCAAAATGATCAACTTCAAGTTCTGATGGCGCGCGCAGGATGAGCCTCCTAGAGACCCTGACCGATCCGGCCACCGTCGTCACCATCGGCGTGGCGGTGCTGTCGTTCGCCACCATCTGCACCCTCGCCGCACCCGCCCTGCGCGGCGACAAGCTGGACGCGCGGATGAGGTCGGTGGCCAGCCGACGGGATGAATTGCGCCGCCGCTCCCGCGCGCAGATGGCCGGAACGCCGACCAACCAGCCTAACAGCCTGCGCCGCACCGATGAGGGGACGATCAAGAAGATCGTCGATCAACTGCAACTGAAGCGCCTGCTGGAAGACCCCAAGGTGGTCGATAAGCTGGCGCAGGCGGGCTACCGGGGCCCCCGCCCGGTGACGACATTCTACTTCTTTCGTTTCATGACGCCATTCGTCGTCGGACTGATCGTCTTTATCTACCTCTATGGCCTGAACGTGCTTCATCTGGCCCCAACGACCAAGCTCTGCGCCGTCGTCGCGGCCTTCGTAGCAGGCTTCTATGCGCCAAACCTCTACGTGCAGAACCGGGCCGACAAGCGCAAAGAGTCGATCATGCACGCGTTTCCCGACGCGCTCGACCTCTTGCTTATTTGCGTCGAGGCGGGAATGTCGATCGAGGCGGCGATCCAGAAGGTAGCCGGAGAAATCGGCGGCGCCTCCATCGAACTGGCGGAGGAGCTGACCCTGCTCACCGCCGAACTCAGCTACCTTCCCGAGCGGCGCATGGCCTACGAAGGCCTCGCCAAACGCACCAATCATCCCGGGGTGAAGGCGGTCGTCACCGCCATGATCCAGGCGGAGCGCTACGGCACGCCGCTGGGCCAGGCGCTGCGGGTCATGGCCAAGGAAAACCGCGAAATGCGGATCGCCTCTGCGGAGAAGAAAGCGGCCCAACTGCCCGCCAAACTCACCGTGCCGATGATCCTGTTTTTCCTTCCCGTGCTGTTCGTGGTGATCCTAGGCCCCTCGATCATGCGCGGCATGGATACATTCAACCATTCCGGCCATTACTATAAGCCAGCGGGCAAGTAGGCTTAACTGCATTTAATTATCCCCTGAGCGGGATTGCGCCTAGTCTTGCCTGGGTCGGGTCTTTCATCCGGGGGGGGGCGCGTGATGGTTGAGCAGGATGAGAGCGCGACCACGGACCAGGCGGCAGCGCACGTCGTGCCGCACTCCCCGTTTGAGTTCTCCGCCGTCATCCTGCTCGGCGTCCTGGCGCTGACCATCATTGGCGTTGGACCAGCGCTTCTAGGCGCCCTGGTCGATGAACATCGGTTGAGCGCATCGGGCCTCGGCCTCACCGCAATGCTCGAGCTTCTTTGTATGGGCGTGACCACCGGGTTGGCGGGCGCCTTCCTGAAGGCCGAGCGCCTGCGGACAGTGGGGCTCATCGGCACGCTGCTCCTGGCGGCGGCGGACGTCGGCACGGTGCACGCTTCCGGCGGATACGTCCTTGCAATGCGGGCGCTGGCAGGCGTGCCGGAGGGGCTACTCCTTTGGATCACTGTCGGCCTGATCGCTCGGAGCGACACCCCCGAGCGTATCGCAGGCATTTTTTTCACCTGGCAGGTGATCGTGCAACTCGCACTAGCCGCCACAATGGCCGCCTACGTCGTTCGCCATTTCGGCGCCGATGGAGGCTTCGCCATCCTTGGCCTCGTCACGCTCGTCGGCATACCCGCCGCCATGATGGCGCCCCGCGGCTATGGCCCCCTCACCCATGCGGCAGGCACTAGCGGGCCACCGCCGCCGCGCGGGCTTGTGGCGCTCCTCGGCACCCTGTTCTTCGTCGCCGCAAACGGGGCCGTGTCGGTCTATCTACAACCCCTCGCCCATCAGGCTGGCCTCAGCGCCGATGTGGCCCGCACCGCCCTCACCTTCTCCCTAGCCGCTCAGATTTTGGGCGGCCTGCTCGCCACCGCCTTGGCTGGCCGGGTGCGTTATTTCCCGATCTTCGTAGTCGTGAGCGCCGCCTTCCTCGCCATCTGGGTCGTCTACGCCAGCCAGCCCGCCGCGTGGCTGTTTATCGGCGCAAATATGCTTTCCGGTTTGATGGGCCTTGTTGTGGGCCCGTTCCTCGTGCCCATGACCATCGAAGCCGACCCCTCCCGCCGTGCGGCGATGCAGAGTGCGGGCGCGCAGCTTTTCGGCGGCGCGCTCGGGCCGCTGCTCGCCTCGTTCATCGTATCCGACAAGCAGATTCACGGGGTGTTGGTGCTGGGCGCCGTCCTGTTAGCCATTGGCCTCGCCATCATCGCCAGCCTGCACTTCACCAGCCGTCGTTCCGGCCAAACGGTGTGAACGCACTCTTAAACCTGTTGCAGTAGGCTTGGCCTCATCCTCAGGGTGGAAGACCCGTCGTGACCGAACTGGCGACAGACAAGAGCGCGGAAGACCGCAAGGAGCCTCGTCAGAGGACCTACCTCGGCGGCAAGCTGGTCTATGGGGACTATTTCTCACTGGACTGCGTGGTGCGCGACATCACCGACGGCGGCGCGCGCGTGCAGATCTCGGGCGAGCAGGCGGTGCCCGACCAACTTTATCTCGTCGATTTGCGCAGCGGCATCGCCTATGAGGCCCGCGTGATCTGGCGGCGTTACCCGCAAGTAGGCTTGGCCTTCGAGCACCAGCACGGACTGGCCGAAGCCGCCACCCCCCACCTTCGCATCCTGCGCCGCCTGTGGATGGACAAGCGCGGGGTCGGGTCGGACGTCTAGCCGCCTATCGCCGGGGCAGGTCAGCGGTCGTCCATCCGCCACCGAGCGCTTCGATCAGAGCCACACTCGCGTTCTGACGTGTCCGGGTGAGAGTGAGCACGCTCTGGGCGCTGGTCAGCGCCTGGGCCTGGGCTTGCACAACGGTCGTATAGTCCACCTGTCCGGCCCGGTAACGGTTGAGCGCCAGTTGCTCGGCCTGCCGCGCCGAAGCGAGTTCCTGGTCGCGGATTTTCGATTCGCCCTCCAGCACGCGCAGGGCCACCAACTGGTCCTCAACCCCCTGGAAGGCGGTCAGCACGACCTGACGATAGGCGGCGACGCGTTGCTCGTAGACCGCCCGCGCCTGACGCACCCGGTTTCGGCGGGCGCCAAAGTCGATCAAGGTGTCAGCGATGCTTAAGCCATAGGACCAGATGCTGCTGGAACTGTCGAATAGGGCGCCCAGGGTCGAGGAGTTGAAACCGGTCGAGCCCGAGAGGGTAAAGGTCGGGAAATAGGCCGCTACCTGTACGCCAATGCTGGCGCTGGCCGCCGCCGCCCGCCGCTCCGCCGCCGCAATGTCGGGACGACGCTGAAGCAACAAGGACGGCAGTTCTATCGGCGGTGTGGGGATAGCGGGGGTGTAGGGGGTCGCCGTGGGCGTGATAGTCAGATCGTCTGGGGCCATTCCTGCGAGGACGGCGATGGCGTGCTCGGTCTGTGCGCGTTGCACGCCGATGTCCGCCGCGGTGGCCTGGGTCGAGAGAAGCTGGGTCTGGGCGGTAATAAGGTCCGCCTTGGCGATCACACCCGCATTGTAGCGGTTCTGGGAGACGGTGAGCGACTTCTGGTAAGCGGCGACTGTCTCGCCGTAGAGGCGCTTCTGCTCGTCGAGGATGCGCAGGTCGAAATAGTCGGTGGCGAGTTGGGTCTGGGCCGAGAGTTTGGCGTTGGCGAGATCGGCGGCGGCGGCTTGGGAGGCCCCGGTGTCGCTCTCCACCTGTCGGCGCACCCGCCCCCACACGTCCGGCGCCCAGGTGCCGCCAACGCTGGCGGTATATCGGGTCTGGCTGGTGGAGCGACCTCCGCCACCGGAAATCACATTGCCGTTGGAATCAACGAAAGTGCTGCCGGAACCCCCGCTTCCCCCGCCGCTACCGGAAGCCTGCCCCGAGCCGTTGCCCGTGATTGTGGGGAAGAACTGGGAACGGTCGGCAGCCGTCAAGGCCCGAGCCTGCTGATAGGCTGCGACTGACTGGGCGACGGTCTGGTTGGTGATGGCGACCTTGCGTTCCAGACCGTCAAGGACTGGATCGTTGAACACCGACCACCACGCGCCGCGATCAATCAGGTCCATAGGCTGGCTCGGAACCCAGCCGTTCTGGGCGTTCGGCGCCTCCTTAAACACAAGAGAGATCGGCGCGGAGGGGCGCACATAGTTTGAACCCGCGGCGCAGGCGCAGAGCAGCAGCGCCGGGGAAAGGCGGCAAAACTTGGACAGGCGTCTCGTCATTATTTTCATTCGCGTATCCACTTTACGGCTGCACCGACACGGGGCCGGGCGGCCTGCGGCCTCTCAGCCGGTCGCCAAGAGCGGTGCGGCGGCGTGGTTTGCGGAGCTTGTCCATATAGAGATAGACCACCGGCGTCGTCAGCAGAGTCAGCACCTGACTTGCCACCAGACCGCCGATGATGGCGATGCCGAGGGGACGGCGAAGCTCGCCCCCCTCCCCCAGCCCAATCGCCAGAGGCAGGGCTCCCAGAATCGCCGCCATGGTGGTCATAAGGATGGGGCGAAAGCGCAGCATACAGGCCTGATAGATGGCGTCGCGGGTCGATAACCCCTGATCGCGCTCCGCCACCAGGGCGAAGTCGATAATCATGATGGCGTTCTTCTTCACGATACCGATCAGCAGGATCACCCCAATCAGGGCGATGATGTCGAACTGCACCCGGAACAGCATCAGCGCCGCCACCGCGCCCACCCCGGCGGAGGGAATGGTCGAAAGCACAGTGATCGGGTGGATGTAACTTTCATACAGCACCCCCAGCACGATGTAGACGGCCAACAGGGCAGAGAGGATCAGCAGGGGCTGGCTCTTGAACGAGTCGGCGAAGAGCTGCGCCGTGCCGCGGAACCCGCCGATGACGGTGTTGGGCATATGGATCGCGGCGACGGCTTGCTGGATCGACGCCTGGGCGTCCGACAGCGATTTGTTGGGAGCCAGGTTGAACGAGATGGTCGTCGCCACCGACTGATCCTGGTGGCTGACCGAGGTGGGGGTCGAGTTCGGCGCATAGGTGGAAAAGGCGGGTAAGGGAATTATGCGTGATACTGCTGTAGAGACCGCTGATCCCGTCTGAGCCTGGTTAGCCCCCCCGCCCCCGGTAGAGGTGCGCAGCACCCCTGCGCCGGTCGAAGCGGTCGGCACGACCGTGCTCGACCTGACGCCGCGCGATGCGACCTGGAACGGCCTTGTCTGGGTCAGTGCGATCTCGCTCTGCGGCAGGATACGGCTGACTGCGCCGGCCCCTGTGGGGCGCGGTCCCGATCCCGGCGTCAGCAACGCGCCCGAGGTTCCGGTGGCCGAAGCGAAGAGATCGCGGATCGCCTCCGGCGTCTGGGCGAACTGGGGCGCGACCTCCATCGTAACATGGTACTGATTGAGCGGATTGTAGATCACCGACACCTGCCGCTGGCTGAAGGCATCGTTGAGCACATTGTCGATCTGCGCCGAGGTCAGTCCTAATCGCGCGGCGGTGTCGTGGTCGACGGTGACAAGCGTCTCCAGACCGTGTTCCTGCTGGTCGGAGTTGACGTCGGTCAGGGCAGCGTCGGTCTTAAGCTGATTGGTCAGCTTCTCCGCCCAGCTTTTCAAGGTGCCAAGGTCGTCGCTCTCCAGCGTGTACTGATAGGCGGCGTTGGACTGGCGCCCGCCCACCCGCACATCCTGGACGGTCTGCAGGAAGGTCTGGGCGCCCTGGATCTTGAAGAGCTTGGGGCGCAGCCGCGTAATGACGTCGTCGGACGTCTCGCCCGGCCGCTCATTCTTGGGTTTCAGCGCTACAAACACCCCGCCGCCCCCGCCGCCTGAGAAGCCGATCACGTTCTCGACCGACTTGTCCTCACCGATGATGTGGACGATCTGGCGAAACTTCTGGCTGGTAGCCCGGAACGAGGAGGCCTGATCGACCTGAACCCCGCCCTGAAGCTGTCCAGTATCCTGCTGGGGGAAGAAGCCCTTGGGAACGATGATGTAGAGATAGATTGTCAGCACGATCGTAGCGAACAGGCCAATCAGGACCAGAGGCGCAAAGTTGAGCGCCCAGACGAGGCTGTCCTCATAGGTCTCGTGCAGGAAGGTGAAGGCCTTCTCCAGTCCGTTGGAGATGTGGCCGAAGAAGCGGCCGATGGGTCCTTGCGCGCGCTTGGGGGCGTCCCTGTCCTGGATCAACCGCGCCGCCAGCATAGGAGTCGCGGTCAGCGAAACCACGAGGCTGATCAAGACCGCCGCCGACAGGGTCACGGCGAACTCACGGAACATCCGCCCGATAATCCCCCCCATCAAAAGGATGGGAATGAAGACGGCGATCAGCGAGATCGAGATCGAGATGACGGTGAAGGCCACCTCACCCGCGCCGAGCAGCGCCGCCTTGAAGCGCGGCATTCCTGCCTCGACGTGGCGGGTAATGTTTTCGAGCACCACGATGGCGTCATCGACCACAAATCCTGTCGCCACCGTCAGCGCCATCAGACTGAGGTTGTCGAGGCTGAATTTGCAGATGTACATGACCGCAAGGGTGCCGAGCAGCGAGACCGTCACCGCCACGCCCGGGATCAGTGTCGCCCGCCCATTCCTCAGGAACAAGAGTACCACCATCACCACCAGAATGATCGAGATGACCAGGGTGCGCTCCACCTCGAACAGCGAATTTCGGATCGAGGTCGTGCGATCAACCGACACCCCTAGCTGGATGGCCGGGGGAAGCTGCGCCTGAAGCTGGGGCAGGAGTGCGCGCACCCGGTCGACCGTGGCGATGACGTTCGCGCCGGGCTCCTTCCTGATCTGCACCACGATGGCGTCCTTGCCGTTGGCGAGGCCGACGTTGCGAATGTCCTCAGCCCCGTCCGTCACATCCGCCACGTCCGACAGGCGCACGCCCGCACCGTTGCGATAGGCAATCAGAAGGTGCTTGTAGTCCTCGGCGGTGCGGCCCTGATCGTTGGTATAAAGCTGCAGCCGCCGGTTGCCGGACGAAATCATCCCCTTGGGCGCATTTGCGTTGGAGGCGGCGACGGCGGCGCGCACGTCCTCCAGCCCAATGCCATAGTGCGAGAGGAGCCGTGGGTTCAGATCGATCCGCACGGCGGGGGACGAGCCGCCACCGATATCCACCTGCCCCACGCCTTTCACCTGCGACAGCTTCTGTTGCAGGATCACCGCCGCCACGTCGTAGATCTGCGCCTTGGTCATGGTCGGCGAGGTCAGGTTCAGGATGACAATGGGAGCGTCGGCCGGGTTGAACTTGCGATAGTTCGGAGGGTTGCGCAGGGCCGATTGCGGCAGGTCCGCCTTGGCCGCGTTGATTGCCGCCTGCACGTCGCGCGCGGCGCCGTTGATGTCGCGGTCGAGGTCGAAGATCAGCACCACCTGCGTGCGTCCGGTGGAACTGGACGAGGTCATTTCCGTCACCGCCGCAATCTGGCCGAGGCGACGTTCAAGCGGCGTGGCGACGCTGGTGGCCATCACCTCCGGGCTCGCACCGGGGACGCTGGCCGAGACGCCGATCGCCGGGGTGTCGATGTTGGGCAGACTAGCGACGGGCAGCACGAAGTAGGACGCGATCCCCACCAGGGCGATGCCGAGGATCAGCAGCACCGTGGCCACCGGCCGGCGAATGAAGACCGCAGAGGGGTTCACGAGGGATAGCCCTCTGGATCCGGATAGGGCCTCCTCGGGCCGCGATTGCCGCCATCGTCCTGGCCGTCACCCTGACGGGGGGTAGGGTTCTCGCCGCGCGTTTCACGGTCATAGCGCACCGGGCCTTCCGGGTCCTTGCGACGCCCGAACCGCGAGGCCAAAGAGTCGAAAAAGATGTAGATCACCGGCGTTGTGAACAGGGTCAGTAGCTGGGAGGCGATCAGCCCGCCGACGATGGCGACGCCGAGTGGCCTGCGCAGTTCCTCCCCCATTCCCCCACCGAGCATCAGCGGAAGCGCGCCCAAAAGCGCCGCCATCGTGGTCATCAGGATGGGCCGGAAGCGCAGCAGCGCCGCCTGATGGATCGCCTCGACGGCCGACAGACCCTCGTTGCGTTCTGCGTCGAGCGCGAAATCGATCATCATGATCGCGTTCTTCTTCACGATGCCGAACAACAGGATGATGCCGATGATGCCGATGACCCCGAGGTCTTCGCCGAACAACTGCAGCGCCAACAGCGCGCCAATGGCCGCCGATGGCAGGGTCGAGAGAATAGTGATCGGGTGAATGAAGCTCTCATAGAGCACCCCCAGCACGATGTAGATGGCGACAATCGCGGCCAGGATCAGCCAGAGCTCGTTCGACAGCGACGACTCAAAAGCGTTGGCGGCGCCGAGGAAGGTGGTCGTCACCGAAGCCGGAACGCCGATATCTTTCTCGGCCTTGCGCACAGCGTTCACCGCCGTACCGAGCGCGACCCCCTTGGCCAAGTTGAACGAGACGGTGGCGGCGGGGAACTGGCCAACGTGCGAGACGAGCAGCGGCGAGGCCTGTTCCTTGATGGTGGCGATTGCGCTCAGCGGCACGTTGGCGCCGGAACTCGATTGCAAATAGATCGACTGCAGTGCGTCGGGCGACGCCTGAACGTCCGGCGAGGCTTCCAGAATGACCCGGTACTGATTGGACTGGGTGAAGATGGTCGAGACAATGCGTTGGCCAAAGGCGTCGTAGAGGGCGTTATCGACTGAGGCGAGCGAGACTCCCAGCCGCCCAGCCGTGTCGCGATCCACCTGGACGAAGGCGGAAGCGCCCTTGGCCTGGGTATCGGCGGACACCTGCTCGAACTGCGGCAGCGTGGCGAGCTTGTCCACCAGACTGCCAGCGTTGGCGTTCAGGACGTTGATGTCCGTGCCTTCCAATACGAACTGGTACTGGGTGCGGCTGACGGTGGCGTCGATGGTCAGGTCCTGCACCGGCTGCAGGTAGAGAGCCACACCCGGCACGCGGGAGGTTTCCCGTTGCAGGCGGCGGATCACTTCGCTGGCGCCCACGTGGCGCACATTCAGCGGTTTCAGGCTGATCAACACCCGGCCCTGGTTCAGCGTCTGGTTCTGTGCGTCCACCCCCACGAACGACGAGACATTGTCCACCACCGGGTCTTGCATGATGGCCTTGGCGAGTTCGGCCTGGCGTTGGGTCATAGACCCATAGGAGATCGACTGACTGGCCTCGCTCACCCCCTGGATCAGGCCGGTGTCTTGGGTTGGGAACAGGCCCTTGGGGATGACGATGTAGAGGAAGGCGGTGACGAGGAAGGTGGCGACCGCAACGATCAGCGTCGCCTTCTGCCGCGCCAGCACCCAGGTCAGCGCAACGTCATAGCGAGCCAGCACCCACTGGAAGCCGTCCTCGAGCCGCCTGTTGAAACGACCATAGGCCGTGCGCTCATCCTCGTTGGGGCGCTTCAGCCACCGGGCGCAAAGCGTCGGCACCAGGGTCAAGGAGACCACGGCGGAGATGACGATGGTGACGGCCAGTGTGATAGCGAACTCGCGGAACAGTCGCCCCACCACATCGCCCATGAACAAAAGCGGGATCAGCACCGCCAGCAGCGACAGGGTCAGCGAGATGATGGTGAAACCGATCTCGCTGGAGCCCAGATAGGACGCGCGCTTGCGATCCAGCCCCTCTTCCACATGGCGGCTGATGTTCTCGATCATGACGATGGCGTCGTCGACCACAAAGCCCGTGGCGACTGTCAAAGCCATCAGGGTCAGGTTATTGAGCGAGAACTTGAGTAGATACATCACCGCAAAGGCGCCCACGAGAGAGAGTGGGACGGCTATTCCAGAGATCAGCGTCGCGGCGATGTTCCTCAGGAACAGGAAGATCACCAGCACCACCAGCGCCACGGCCAGAACCAGCTCGAATTCCACATCCGCCACCGATGCGCGGATGGTAACGGTGCGGTCCGTGACCGGCGTGATTATGATGGAGGCGGGAAGGCTGTCTTCCAGCGGGCTGCCCTTGGCGCTGGCGTGTATCTTCGCCCGGCAGGCCTCGTCCGGGCAATAGGTGAGCGGGAACATGGCCTTGATGCGGTCGGCCACAGCGATCACATTCGCTCCCGGCTGGCGCTGGATATTCAGGATCACCGCAGGAGTGACGCCGGTTAGGGCGCCGAGCTGGCTGTTCTCGGAGCCGTTGATGACGCTCGCCACGTCCTTCAGTCGGGTTGCAGAACCGTTGCGATAAGCGATGACAAGAGCGCCGTAGTCTTCCGGGGATGTAAGTTGGTCGTTGGAATTGATGGCGTAGGAGCGCGCCTGCCCGTCGATCTGGCCCTTGGGGCCGTTGACGTTGGCCGAGCCGATGGCCGTGCGCAGGGTCTCCAGCGTCAGGCCATAGGAGGCAAGCGCGCGGGTGTTGGCCTGGATACGCACCGCAGGGCGCTGGCCGCCCGAGACACTGACGAGACCCACCCCCGCCACCTGACTGATCTTCTGCGCCATGCGGCTGTCGGCGATGTCTTCGACCTGCGTCAAGGGCAAGGTTTTGGACGACAGGGCGAGCGACAGGATCGGCGCGTCGGCGGGATTCACCTTGGCGTAGATCGGCGGGCTGGGAATATCGGAGGGCAACAGGTTGCCCGAGGCGTTGATCGCCGCCTGAACCTCTTGCTCGGCGATATCCAGCGTCAGGTCGAGGCCGAACTGCAGAGTGACGATGGAGGCTCCGGCGGACGAGACCGAACTCATCCGGTTCAGACCCTGCATCTCTCCGAACTGCCGCTCCAGCGGCGCGGTGATGGTGGATGTCATCACCTCGGGCGAGGCACCCGGATAGAAGGTCTGGACCTGAATGGTCGGGTAATCCACCTCCGGCAGAGCTGAAAGCGGCAGGTACTGAAATCCTACCGCGCCCACCAGAAAGATGGCGATCATCAGAAGCGAAGTAGCGATGGGCCGCGTGATGAAGAGAGCCGACGGGCTGGCGAGCGTCGACGGGTCACGCACCCCCGGAGGCGGCGACGACTCGGCGCCGCCCTCGCCCGGCGCTGGTTCGATGGGCAAGGGTTCGGATGACGGGGGAAGCTCGCTCATTGCGGGCCCCGCCCACCCCCGCCGCCGCGTTCCGCCTGCATCCTGGCGCGGATTTCCGCCATCTTGACCCGTTGGTCAGGTCGCAGAACGGCGTCGACCTGCTTGTTCATGTCGTCCCGCGCGGCCTTGGCTGCAGCCATGTCGCCGGATTGGAAAGCGGCCATCATCTTCGGACGCCCGGCGGCCATGATCGCGGCCATCTTCTCCTGCTGACCGGGATCAAGATTTAGCGGCGCATACATGGCCTGGAACCGCGCCCTGCGCGCGGCTTCCTTGGCGCTGCCGCCTGGCTGGGGGGCCCCAGCGCCGGAAGCGCCCGCATTGGGGCTGACCGTGGGGGCGGTTGGACTTGGGGCAGGCGTCGGCGCAGCTTCGCCTGTTGAGGGCGCGGTACGTCGGATAACCCTCGTCGTGGTTGCAGTCACGGCGGTACTCGTCGTGACGACGGCGGGCGGGCTAACCGCCCCTCCCGACGACTGCCCCGGCTTGCACCGCATAGCCGCCATAGGATCGGCCAGGGGCTTGCCCTTGATGAGACCGAACAGATTGAAGAGCGTCTTGCCCTCAGGCTTGGCCACAGCCCCGAACGCCCCGGCGCCGCCGGACTGTCCGCCACCTGAGCCGCGTCCGCCGCGACGTCCGCCACCGCTCGCGCCCATGCCAGCCGGGATGCAATCGCCGGGAAGAATCACGGTTTGGCCGTCGCGCAGACGGTCAGATCCATCCGTCACGACAATCTCGCCCTCGTCGAGGCCGGAGGTGATGGCGGTGTTCTCTCCCGCCGCTGGGCCAGTCTTGATAGGGCGCACCTCCACCGTGTGAAGCGGCGGCGTGTCGGAGCCGACCACGTAGACGAAAAGCCCCTGCGAGCCCTTCAGGATCGCCGCCGTCGGCACGATGATCGTCCCCTTCAGGCTATCGACCAGGAGCCGAACATTGACGAACTGGTTGGGAAAGAGCGCGCCTGTGTGGTTGTCGAACCGCGCCTTGGCCCGCACGGTGCCGGTGGTGGTGTCCACCTGGTTGTCGAGGGTGAGGAGCTTGCCGACAGCGAGTTGTTGTTGTTGGGTGCGGTCGAAGGCCACGGTCTCCAGGGCCGCGCCACTGCGCAGCCGAGCGCCTATTTGCGGCAGGCTGTCTTCGGGCACGGTGAACAGGACATCCATTGGATCGACCTGTGTCACCACGACGATGCCGTTCGTATCCCCCGCCGAGACGTAGTTGCCAGGGTCGACCTGGCGCAGCCCAACACGCCCCGTAACCGGAGAGGTAATGCGGCAATAGGTCAGGTTCAGTCTCTGTGTGGCGACCCCCGCTTCGTCCGATTTGATCGTGCCTTCGTACTGGTGAACCAGCGCCTTCTGCGTATCGACCTGCTGGCTGGCGATAGAGTCCTGGCTGAGCAGGGTCTGGTATCGTTTCAGGTCGATGCGGGCGTTGTCGAGCAAGGCCTGATCGCGCGCGAGTTGCCCCTGCGCCTGTTGCAGCAACGCCTGGTAGGGACGCGGATCGACCTGCGCCAGCGCCTGTCCGCGAACGACATTCTGACCTTCGCGAAAGGCGACGCTCAGAAGCTGGCCGGAAATCTGGGTGCGGACTGTGACCGTCTCGGTCGGTGTCGCGGTGCCAAGGCCAAAGATATAAAGGGGTACATCGCCCTTCGTCGCGGTGGCCACGCCGACCGCCGTGGGCGCGCCGCCACGTCCGCCGCCGCCTCGCCGACCGCCGCCCTGCGCGCCCGCCGCGCCGCCTGCTGGGGCAGTCGGACCATGCGGCGCCACGACCCACAAAATGACCGCCGCGACCACGACGCCCAAGGCGATCCATGTCCAACGACGCCGCCGGTCAGGCTTGGGGCCACCGCCATAGGGACCGCCGCTATAAGGGCCCTTCGGATTTAGGTTGATCGGGCGAGCGAGCGGCTCTTGCTTGTCCTTGGAAGGACGAGGGCCTTGGTCCGTCACGCGTCACGATCTCCGAAATCAGGGGCAGCGACCCGTTGGCGCAGCCGGCGAGCTATAAGGACCAAGTGTCGACCTAATATTTCAGCTTGCCGCCTCGTTACAGGCGACCGTTGCGTTAACGCAGCAAAACAGGCGCTGGCGCCAAACCCGCGCCGCGCAAATGCCGCACGGTTGCCATTTTGCTACATTGAGCAGGCAATAGCGGTCAACACTCACCATGCCAATTGACCAAGCCCGCAATTGTGGCTTGATAGAGGCAACGGGCGGCGACGCTCGACATCCACACGACGCCCGCGAAGGAGCAGGCGTCGGGGGCGAGGGGCGGGCGGGTCCGAACAGGGCCCGCCTTTCGCCGTTCTGGGGCCATTTCAGAGCGCCGGGTTCATCAGACGATAGATCATCACTGGCTCACCGGGGAACGTGCTTTCCTTCTTCAGCTTGAAACCGTGGCGCTCCAGGACGCGGCGAGACGCTCCATTTCCGGTTATGACGAGGCCGGTCAGAGATGGAATGCTGAGTTGCCGAAATCCGATCTGCACGAGAGCAACGAGGACCTCCCCTGCAAAACCATGCCCCCAAAACGGTTCGGCGAAAGTGTAGGCGACCTCGACTTCATCCACGTCATCAACCCATAGATGGCGAATCCCGGCCCTGCCCATGAAGACGCCGTCCGGGGACTTCACCACCCACAGACCAAAGCCGTACTGCTCCCAGTGCGCCAGATTCACGGTGAGATAGTCGCGTGTGGCCTCCGCTGACCGCACCCCGCCGAGATAGCGTGAGACCTCGGGATCGAGGTGCAGGGGGATAAGGTCGGCCAGGTGGTCTTCGCGCAGGCGCTCAGCGATCAGGCGCGCGGTGGCGAAACTGTCGAGTGCACGCCCATTTGTCATGTCGGTTCCACGCGCATTTCCGCCCGGCCCCGCGCTGTCTCGTCGATGCGGTCGGCCAGGTCGCCGAGATTGCGGTGCAGGCTCTCAAGCGCAAACGCCAGCGCGAAAACATGACCCACCACGTCGAAATCGAGATCATGCGTCAGGTGCGAGCGGCGGAGCGTTTCCACGGCTCCTTCGAACGTCTGTAAGGCTTCGATACGTCCCGTCCTGTTCACGGTGCGCTCGGCGGTGAGCGCCTGTCCGCACTCGCGCATGAAAGCGCTCTGGGCGTGCAGCATAGCGCCCGCGCCGGGACCGATCAGCGCCTGCACCTGCGGCGGTAGCGGGGCCAAAGCCCGCCCCGCCGCCACACAATCGTTGCGCACGCGCCACAGGGTGCGCGGCAGGGCCTCGGCGATGTGGTGGTCCGACAGGCGGCTGGATCGTTCCCGCGCCGCGTCCGTCATGGCGCTGTCCACCTCGGCGAGCGCGGCGCGAAGGCGCGTGTGTTCCAGATAGCGGTCTGGTCGCGCCTCGCTGGACTGCACGTCCTCGGCGTAGTGATCGGCGATCCCGGCGGCCTGTTCGAGCACCTCGCCAGCTTTTTCCGCCACCAATGTCGTGGAACGCGCCGGGAAGACAAACAGGGTCGTCAACACTCCGATCACGCTGCCGAAGGCGATCTCGATCACCCGCAGCAGGCCGCTCTCCAGCGGATTCATACCGAGATTGGGGCTGACGAGCATGATGACGGCGGTGACGGGCGCCACCTTCAGCGTCGGGCGCAGCGCCGCCGCCAGCACGGTGATCGACACCGAAAGTCCGATGGCGAGGCCAAGACCGAGCGGCGTATGCGGACGCAGCCATGCGGCCAGGCCGCCGACCAGCGCGCCCAGCAGCGTGCCTTTCATTCGGTCTATCGAGGCGGTCAGCGTGCCGCCGATGGACCCTGCATGACGATGACGACTGTGAAGACTGCCCAATAGCCCTGGGGCAGGTTGAACAACTGGTAGACGACGAAAGCGATCAGGCAGCCCACCGTCACCCGAATCGCCTGACGCACCTCCGCCCGCCGATCCAACAGGGGGCGAAGAAAACGAGCAGGGTCGAAGGTGGGAATATCGTGTCCTTTCGCGTCGGGCGCGAGGGTGCAGGGCCAGCCTACCCCTCCCAACGCCTGCTTTGAAGGTTTGTTGACCTCTTCGCCGCATCCTGAGGTCGAGATCGGCGCGCCCGCGCCCTTTCGCGTTTCAGGACCACCGCCATGCGCGCTCCAGCTTTCGTTCTTGTTCTGCTTCTCGGCTCGTCCGCATCCGCGTTCGCCGACACGTTCACGGTGCCGATCGACCATTCCACTCGCCTCAGCATCCGAGGCTCGGCCGCCTCGGTCGTGGTCGGCAATCCGCAGGTCGCCGACGTGACGGTGGTGGACAGCCATACCCTCTATGTTTCGGGGCGCGGCTATGGAGAGACGGACGTGGTGGTGCTCGATCCGGCCGGGCGCACCGTTTATGCCGGAGAAATCCTGGTGGGATCGCCGAACAACGGACGGGTCTCGGTTTACCGCGGTGCGGCACGCACAGATATGGCCTGCGCCCCCGGCTGCGAGGTCTCGTTCCGCTCAAGCACCAAGGGAACTGGCAGTGGATCCGAAGGCGGCGCCGCCACGGCCCCGTCCTCCGCGCCCGGCGGAGGTCTGTCTGGTCTGCTCAGTGGAGCCGCTGGAGCTGTGGCATCGGGCGTTACCCACCCCGTCTCGCCACAATAATTCGCGCCTTCAACGCTTCCTTCAGCCTGATAGCGTAGAGCGAGCCTATGATGTTCGCGCGCGTTCAGATGCGGATCGACCGGCTGATGACCCGCTTTCGCAGCAGCGAGCGCGGGGCCGTGGCGGTTGAGTTCGCCATTGTCGCCCTGCCCTTCATCTTCATCGTCTTCTCGGTGCTGGAGCTGGCGCTGATCCTGCTGCTCTACTCGACGCTCGAAAACGGCATGGCAGACGCCGCGCGCACCATCCGTACGGGAGCTCTACAAACAGGGGGGGGCGCAACTGCGACCACCTTCCGCAACACCATCTGCGCCGATCTCGGCTGGCTACAGGCGGATTGCCAGGCCAATCTACAGGTCGATGTGCGCACCATTGCCCAATTCAACAACCCTGGCGCGCCGGACCCCTTCACCACAGGGACGTTTGACCCTTCCAAAGTCCAGTTCAGTCCCGGCGCACAGGGCTCGGTCGTGCTGGTGCGAGCCTTCTATCAGTGGCCGCTGATCCTGCCGACGATGAGCCAGGCCCTGTCGCGTAACAAGAATGGCGTGGCCATCATCACCGCCGTCACCACCTTCCGCAACGAGCCCTACTGATGGGCAGGCACGCACCTCGCCCCCGCCAGACGGGCCTATTCGCCCGCTTCGGCTTCGACCGAAGAGGGGTTTCAGCACTGGAGTTCGCGCTGATCGCCCCGGTCCTGATCCTGATCTATTTCGGGGTGGGCGAGCTTTGCGAGGCGATGATGGCCCAACGCCGCACTGCCCACGCTACCTCCGCCATCGGCGATCTGACGGCGCAGGCGTCCACCCTGGCGTCGAGCGACGTCAGCGACATCTTCGCCGCCGCGACCGACATCATCACGCCCTTCCCCACCGGACCGTTGAAGCTGCGACTGACCTCCGTGACCGGCGACGCCAGCGCCACACCCAAGGTCGACTGGTCCTGCACTCAGGGCGGACTCGCGGTCAAGACGGCAGGTTCCACCTACACGGGCTTGCCCACGGGACTGATCGCCGTGGCCGGAGACAGTATCATCGTCGCGGAAGGCCAATACACCTGGACCTCGCCCGCTCAGTATGTCTTGCCCAACGGCCTGAACTTCAAAGAAATCTTCTACCTGAAGCCGCGCAAAGCGACGACAGTGGCCGGGCCCGGATCCTGCTGAGTCAGGCTGGCCGCTTGTCCAGCGCCGCGCCGCCGCGCACGAACAACATCCCCAGAAAGCCGACGACTAGGAGCAGGGCGATGGGCGCGAACCCGGCCTGCTGCGTCTTGAATAGACCCGTGAAGATTCGGACGAGAAGCGATCCCAGCCACAAAGTCACGGTGCCCGACAACGCATAAAGGCCGAAGAACGACGCCGTCTGTCCCTCGGGCGCGAGCCGGGTCAGGAGCGTGCGACTTGAGGCGTATTGGGCGCAGACGAAGACCGCGGTGCCGAGGCCAATCACCAGATAAATGACCTCCGGCAGGGTGCGGAACAAGGGTCCGTTCCACAGCGGCGCATGAGCGGCGGCGTCGTAGGGAATGAAGAACATGATCTTGTCCCTGGCCATGCCAAGCTGGCCCACCAGACACACCACCGAGCCGAGGATTTCGATCTGCACGGCACGACGCGGACCGATATTGGCGTCCATCCACCCCCCGAAGAGACCACCGAAGACGGCGGCAATCGACAGGGCGATGCCATAGACCAACAGCTCCAGCACGCCCCAGTGCATGATCCCTGCGGCATAGACCCCACCAAAAGTCAAAAGCGCCGTCATGCCGTCGGTGTAGAGCATTCGCGCGCCAAGATAGAGCCCGGCGTCGCGGTGTCCGCGCAGGCTCTTAAGGGTCTGCACCAGTCCCGTCGCACCTTCTCTAAACGCCTTGAGCAACGGCGTGCCGGTCTTGTCGGCATCGGGGGTGAACAGGAAGATCGGAATGGCGCCGATCGCCAGAACCACCGCCACCAACGGGCCGACGATCCGGTCGGGTTCGTGCGTCAAGGGGTTCAGGCCGAACAGGGGGTGTGTCGGGATGAAGCCCCAATCCACCTTGCCCGGCAGCACGAAAGCCCACAGCACGAAACACAGCATCAAGAGCGAGACGAAGTTGCCCAGCGAGAGCGCCAGTCCCGAGGCGTGTGGCGCCTGATGCGGGGTCGCGGCGCGGGTCAGGAGGGAGTTGTGGAGCACCTCAGAATAGGCGAACAGTACATTAGCTGTGATGAGCAGCGCCGCCACGGCCAAAACCGGCAGCCCTGTCCCGCCCGGCTTGGCCCACCAAAGGGCAAAGATCACCGGGAGCATGAGGGCGGTCATGAGCAGGAGGAGCGGCTTTCTCGGCCCGATCCTGTCGATGGACGCGCCCAGCAACGGTCCTGTCAGGGCGACGAACAGGCCGCCGATGATGCCGATATTGGCGACCATCTTCTGCCCCGCCACCGGATCGCCCACCACCACCGTCGAGAAATAGGGGGCGAAGATGTAGATGGTGATCATGATTACGTAGGGGTCGCGCACCCCTTCATAGAGCGACCAGGCCAGCGCCTTCTTGGGGAGTTTGGTGGAATGGAGATCAAGCTCCGCAGCTCCATCTTCCGGCGCCGCCTTCACATCATGAGCCATTGATCCTCCGCCCGCCTGCAGAATGGGCGGTATGCGACCGTGGACCGGCGCGCGGGCTTTGTCAGCCTGCAATCTCCGAAAGGCGCGCATCGGCGGCGTTCAGGGCGCTTTGCACCCCGCCCTCATTGCGACCTTGGGCGGCCAAGGCGTCGCCCAACGCCGTGAGGCAGGCATGGATGTGGCGGGGAGTCGCGGACGCGCCCATGACGCCGATTCGCCAGACCTTGCCTTTGAGAGGCCCGAGCCCGGCGCCGATTTCCACCCCGAACTTTTCCAGCATCCGCTCGCGCACCGCGGCCTCGTCAATCCCTTCCGGCAACACAACGGCGTTGAGCTGCGGCAGGCGGTGTTCGCGTGCGACGTGCATATCCAGCCCCAGCGCCGCTAGGCCTGAGACCAGCGCCTCGTGCATCCGGCGATGGCGGGCATGGGCCGCGCCCTCACCTTCCTCGAAAAAGGCGACCATGGCTTCGTGAAGGCCATAGACGGCGTTGACCGGGGCTGTGTGGTGATAGGCGCGCCCGCCCTCCCCGCCCCAGTAGCTCATCAGGAGTTGCAGGTCATAGAGCCAGTTGCGAGGTTTGGTCTTGCGCGCCTTGATCGCCGCCTGTGCACGTGGCCCCAAGGCGAAGGGCGACAGGCCCGGCGGCGCGGAGAGGCACTTCTGCGTGCCGGAATAGAGGATGTCCGCATCCCAGTGCGCCGCGCTGACGGGAACGCCACCCAGCGAAGTCACGCAGTCAACCACCGTTAGCGCTCCGTGCTCCCGCGCCAGGGCGCACAGGGGTCCTGGATCGGTGCAGACGCCTGTTGAGGTTTCAGCGTGTACGAAAGCCAACACCTTGGCCCCCCGCGCCCACAGCGCCGCCTCGACCTTGGCCGGATCGACCGGCTCGCCCCATTCGTGCTCGACCCGGATCACTTCGGCGCCCGCCCGCTCGGCCATATCGGCCATGCGCGAGCCGAATAGGCCGTTGATCGCCACCACGGCGGTGTCGCCGGGCTCCAGCGTATTCATCATCGCCGCCTCCATGCCCGAGGTGCCGGGACCGGGCAGCGGGATGCAGGCGTGGTTAGGGGCGTTGAACAGCCGCGAAAGGCCCTCTTTCGTCTCTTCCATCAGTCCCTGAAACTCGGGATCGAGGTGGCCGATGGTGGGCCGCGCCTGCGCCAGCAGCACGCGCGAAGACACCTCCGACGGGCCCGGGCCCATCAGAATGCGGACGGGAGGATGGAAACTTTTCAACGGCGGCCCCGGTGCTGGTTTCACAACGCTGTGAAAGCGCGGTTCTCACGCCTTGGTGATTAGAACTCTTGGGCGGGGTCGCGCAATGTGCAGGTCTTGGATGGAGGTCCAAAGTCTTCCGCGCCCGTCGTTTCCGCCTTCGGTTTCCCTCTTTCGGATACTGGACGCAGAGGCGGCGGGCGCGGTTCTTTGCGGCCAGCGTTCAGTCCTCGAATAGCCGCGCCTCGATCCGCGTCTTCATCGCCTCATCGACGCCCAGCCCGTCGCGAATATAGGCCTCCACCGAGCCGTGGCTCGCCTCGATCGCCTCCAGCGCCGTCTCCAGATAGATAGGCTCTACGCCCAGGGTCGTACGCACCGCCTCCGGCGTCGGCCTGCGTCCGCCCGAAATCTCCACCACATAATCGGTGAACAGGGGGATGCGCCGCGCAAACCGCGCCTCGTCATTGGTCAGCATATAGTCGGCGATGATGTCTTCGCGCGACACCCCCGCCAGATGATGGGTCAGGGCGGCGAGGATGCCGGTGCGGTCCTTGCCCGCCGCGCAGTGGATCAGGATTGGGCCAGAGCCCTCAGCTAGCGCCCGGAAGTAACGCGAGAACAGGTCGATGTGCCGTGGCTCGAACGGGGCGGCGCGATAATAGTCCACCAGAAAGTCGGCCATGGCCTTTGGCGACAGGTCCGAGGTGCGAAGGAAGATGTGATAGTGATCTTCGTCCTCGTCGCCGAGGTCGTTGGCGATCAACTCACCCTCGAACCGCGCGGGTCGTTGGGCGGGGTTGCGCTCGCGTTCGGCCTTCCTCCGAAGATCGACCACCGCCGCCAACCGCAAGGCTTCCACCCGTTCCAGATCGCCAGGCGTCGGCGTTCCGTGATTGGCAGAGCGATAGAGCAGACCCGTGCGGATCGTGCGTCCCGAAGCGGTGGGATAACCGCCGTAGTCGCGGAAGTTGTCGATGCCTTCGAGCGGCAGCTTGCGTTCAAAATCGGTCATGCGGGCTGCATACGACACAGATGCGACGGGATCGAGACGCGCTAGACGGATGGGACGCCTCCGGGCATGGTCGCGGCTGTTCAGGGGACGACGCATGACCGATTGGAAGCAGGATCGCTTCAAGAGCTTCGACGGGGTGGAGATCGCCTGGCGTTCGGCAGGAGATGGCCGCACTGTTTTGATGTTGCATGGCTTTCTGGCTGATGCTGAGCGAAACTGGATCGCGCCGGGGATAGCCGACGTGGTAATCGCGGTGGGCTTCAAGGTGATCGCGCCGGACCTGCGCGGACACGGACGCTCCGGCGCGCCGACCGATCAGGCGAATTGGCCCAAGGACGTGCTGGCCGACGATCACTTCGCCTTGATTCGCCACCTCGGTCTGATCGACTACGACCTCGTCGGCTATTCCCTCGGCGCGCGGACGGCAGCGCGGATGCTGGTGCGCGGCGCCACCCCCCGCCGCGCAGTGCTGGGCGGCATGGGCGCTTCGGGCGTGATGGAATCGGGCGCTCGGGCGGCCATGTTTGAGGACGCGATCCGCTACGGCGACAGGGCAAAAGACCCTCGCGCGGGGCACAGGGTCCACGCCATGATGGTGCAGGGCGGGCTGAACCCCGAGGCGATGCTGGGCGTGCTGTCCAGTTTCGTCCCGACGACCGAAGCGGAGTTGCGACGTATAAAGACGCCTACCTTGGTGGTTTCCGGCGACCGGGATCAGGACAACGGATCGGCGGAAGCCTTGGCCGAACTCCTGCCGAACGGGCAGGTCGCGTCCGTGCCTGGCGATCACCTTTCGGCGGTGGTCGAGCCCCTGCTCGCCAACACCATCGCTGCATTCCTGGCGGCCTGATCATGGACCAGAACCGCCTCTCCTTCTTGGCCCACGCGACGCACCATTTCCTCAGCCCGATCTTCCCCGAGACGCTGGACCGGGTGCTGGCGTTCGCGGGCCTGACCTCGGCCTCGCGAGTCGTCGACCTTGGCTGCGGCACGGCGGCGATGGCGGCGCATATCGCGGACCGGTTCGGCGCGCACGTGGACGCGGTGGATCGCTCGCCGCTGATGATCGCCGAAGCCGAAAAGCGCCTGTCCGGGCACGCCGCGCATGGCAGGGTGGCGCTGCATTGCACCTCATCGGTGGACTATCTGGCGAACGCTGAACCGGCGGACCTGGTGATCGCCATCGGCGCGGTGGCGCTGACCGAGGGCGCACAGGAGCCCGCCGCCGTGCTGGCGGAGTTGGCGAAATCGGTGAAACCGGGAGGCGCATTACTCTGGGGCGAAAGCAACTGGCGGCGCGAGCCCTCGCAAATGCTGCGGATGATCCTTGGCCCCACGGCCTCGGTGTTCGGAACCCATACCGACTATATCCGCGCGGGGGAGGCGGCGGGTCTGCTCCCGCTCGTCGCCACCACCAGTTCCGAACAGGAGTGGGACGACTATTCATGGCGCTACACCACCACGCTGGAAAACCACGTCCGCGCCTACCCTGAAGACCCCGACGCCGCCATTATCCAGAACCGCGCCCAGGGCTGGCGCGCGCTCTACGTTCAGGAAAGTAGGGACGCGATGGGGTTCGGGCTCTACCTGTTCAGGCGGGTGGCCTAAACTTGGAGTGATCGAAATTCGCGCCAATCAGTTTCATATTATCAAGATTACGGTAAGGACCGCGCTAGTCCTTTTTGTGGTTTGGGCGCTCTACGGTCTGGTCAGGTTGGTATTGCTCGAATATGAATTGACAGCTCATCGTCCCGGGAGCCCGGACGATACATTGGGCTATATTATACCCCATGTTGGTAAGCTTTCGACCGGCGTAAGGGACACATTTATCTCGCAGAAAGACCACATGGAGCGGAACGCGGCAATTATCGCGACCGTAGTGCCCGTTGCTGGGTACTTCGCGATTATCGCTCTGTCTCGATCAACGCGGAACTGGGTGAGAGGTATAATGGGTTGGCCTTCGGAAGGCTCTGATTAAGCGGCCTTTTCAAGCCATCTTCGCCCTACCCCTTCTCCCCGTCCTCGAGCGGCACACCGTAGAGTTCCAGCCGGTGGTCCACCAGTTTGTAGCCGAGGCGTTTGGCGATTAGGGCCTGAAGCTTTTCGATCTCCTCGTCCATGAACTCCACCACCGCGCCCGACTTCATGTCGATCAGGTGGTCGTGGTGCGCCTCGGGCAGTTCCTCGTAGCGCGAGCGGCCGTCGCGGAACTCGTGGCGAGCGATGATCCCCGCCTCCTCGAACAGACGCACGGTGCGGTAGACGGTGGCGATTGAGATATGCGGGTCGATGTTGTGGGATCGGCGGTAAAGCTCCTCCACATCCGGGTGGTCGGTGGACTGCGACAGGGCGCGGGCGACGACGCGGCGCTGGTCGGTCATGCGCATCCCCTTCTCGACGCAAAGATTTTCGATTCGATCCACGCGCGGCTCCCGGCTGTTGCTGGATCATAGTCGGCGCAGGACCGCCTGTTAAGCGCCAGCAGCGCCGAGGCCGCGTCTCAGCACCAGGGCGTCCATCGGCGGGCCATTGGCGCGGCGATAGTATCCCGACCGGCGCCCCGCCTCCTCAAAACCGGCGGCGCGGTAAAGAGCGAGGGCCGCGAGGTTGTCTTCCGCCACTTCCAGGAACAACGACGACGCCCCCGCTTCGTTGGCTGAGAGCGCCGCCGCCTCCACCAGCGCCCGACCAAGCCCTGCCCGCCTGGACCCGGGATCGACGGCGAGTGTCAGCACCTCCGCCTCTCCCGCCAGAGCGCGGATCAGGATGAAGCCCTCCTTTGGGTCGTCTGCCACGAGCGTGATCGCCCCGGCGTCGCCCATGAACCCTTTGAGCGCCTTTGCAGTCCAGGGGGTCTCGAAGGCCGAGGCGTGGATTACAGCCAGGGCGGGCGCATCATCGAGGATCGCCCGCCTCATTTGCCCCGCTCCGCCAGGGTCTTGGCGTCTGGCCCGCGCAGGTAAAGCGGGCTCGGAGGCGAGGTTGGGACGGACGCTGCGGCAGCGAGGCGCACGACAGCCTCTGGCGTGGGATAAGCCAGAGGAACGACGGCGACGTTTGGAACGCTCTCCGCCAGCAGGTGCGCGCCCGATCCGATCAACGTCACGGACGGGGCGGGTTGAGGTCCAATACCCAGCGTCTCGATGATCCCGCGCGCGCCCTCGATATCGACGATGTCGGGGTCGCACAGAGGCGCGCCGTCACGGAAAAGCTGGAGATAGACCCGGCCCCGGCGCGCATCGATCACCGCCGCCTTGACGCCTTCAGCCTCGACGCTCTCCGCCAGCGCTTGCAGCGAGCCGACCCCCACGAGAGGGGTCTCCCACGCCAGCGCCAGCCCCTTGGCGAGGGCGAGGCCGACGCGCACCCCGGTGAACGAGCCTGGCCCCACCGTCACGCCGATCCGGTCCAGCACCTCGAACCTCACGCCCGCCTTCGCCATCGTCTCGCCGACCAGCACCGCCAGCCGTTCCTGATGCCCCCGCTCCATGGGATCGCAGCGGGTCGAGATCAGCCGTCCGTCCCTGGCCAAGGCGGCGGTGGTGGCGGAAAGCGCCGTATCGATGGCGAGAACAAGCATCCGCCCCGGCTAGACTTTGCGGGCGCCGGGTTCAAGCGCGATGTCAGATGACGGTGTTGGCCTCGTCGAAGCTCAAACGCGGTGAACGTCCGAACAGATTCTCGTCCGTGCCGTGGCCGATGATGGTGATGAAGTTGGATTTGATGTTGGTCCCAGCGAAAAAGGCCGCATCGACCGCCGCATTGTTGAAGCCTGACATGGGCCCACACTGATAGCCCAGCGAGCGGGCGGCGATAAGCAGATAGGCGCCTTGCAGCGTGCCGTTGCGAAAGGCCGCCGTCTCGCGGAAGACCGGGTCCTGGAACCAGTCCTTCGCGCCCGGATTGTGCGGGAAAAGTTGCGGAATCTTCTCTGGGAAATCCAGATCGTGCCCGATAATGACCGTCACGGGCGCCTTCATGATCTTGTCACCGTTAGACGGCATGGCCGTGGCGGCGAGCTTGGCCTTGCCCTCCTCGGACGAGACCCACACGAAACGCGCGGGGGAGATGTTGGCCGAGGTCGGACCCCACTTCATCAAGTCATAGATTTCGTGAAACGCCGTTTGCGGTAGCGTCTCGGCGACCCAGCCGTTGTGGGTGCGCGCGGTGCGGAAAAGCTGGTCAAGGGCGACGGCGGAAAGGGCATCAGTCATCGGAATATCCATCTGCTATCGGTAACTGTTCATGTGGCGGATTGCGCCGCTAGGTCAAGCAAGCACGCGAAAGTTTTTCTCGACAGCAGTTCAGAGCGTCTGCTCGACCCGCGTCACTTCGGGCACATAGTGCTTGAGCATATTCTCCACCCCTGACTTTAGGGTCATCGCCGATGAAGGGCATCCCGAGCAGGCGCCGCGCATATGCAGCCACACCACCCCGGTGTCGGGCTCGTAGCGGTCGAACAGGATGTCGCCGCCGTCCTGTGCTACGGCGGGGCGAACGCGTGTGTCTAGAAGGTCCTTGATTTCGGCGACGATCTGAATCGCGTCGCCTTCATAGACGTCCGCACCGTGCGCCCCGTCGATGCTGGCCGACCCCGCTTCGCTGTAGAGCGGCCGCTCGGTCATGTAGTGATCCATGATCTCGGCCAGGATCGGCGCCTTCAAATGGCTCCAGTCACGCACACCGTCCGCAGTCTTGGTGACGGTGACGAAATCCGGCCCGAAGAAGACTTTCGCCACACCCTCAACCTCGAAGATGGCACGAGCAAGCGGCGAGGCTTCGGCTTCGTGTGGCGAGCGAAATTCCCGCGTGCCCTCTCCCGTCACGTTGCGTCCGGGCAGGAACTTCAGCGTCAGCGGATTGGGGGTCTGTTCGGTCTGGATGAACACGGAAAGCCTCGCTCAATTTCTATACACGAGATGGTCCCTGCCGGGTTCTTGTGCAAGCGCGAAAGCGATTCGCAGGTATTCGAGACGCGCAACCCCACATTTGCGTCAGAACGCCGCACAAAACTGCGGCGGATAGCGGCGTTTACCTGTCAGTCAGGTTTAGGGACAAGTATCCACGGCATGGGGGCCTAGAAAAGTCCGGCGATCACATCAGACCGGCAGGGCCCAAGAGGGGCGTACCAGACAGATGATCATTACTCCCGAAGACATCGCGGCTGAACACGACGCGGCTATCGCGTCGCTGACCCCAGCCCAGCACCGCGCCATTGCGCGACTGCGAAACGCAAAACAGGCGACTCACTTCCAGGGTGGCCGTCAGCTAGATGCGTTGAAGACCATCTTCTGTCGCGAATCCGAACAACGAACGACGCAACTCGCCGAAGCCAGACAGCGCCGCCGAGCGGCCTGATCGAGCTGCTGACGCCATCGATCTGCGCTAACTGGTCGCGCGCGTTTGTCTAAGCGCCCTGTTCGGGTCATAAGACTCGCGATTCAGATCGGGCGCAGGTGCGAGGGATGATGTTCAGAACGATGGGTACGAGCGTCGCATTTGTGGCGGCGACTATGATGATGGCCGCTGCTCCAGCGGTGCGGGCAGGCGAGGTTCTGGCTGGCGTCTACGCGCACGGGGTCGGCACAAAACAGAGCCAGGAAGGCGGCGTCGACCCCCTGCTCGGCTATCGCACCGACGAGATCGATAGCCTTTGGTGGCTGGGAAAGCCCTCGGTTCACGTGATCGTGGCCGGAAACACCAATGTCTCGACCGACTTCATCGCCGCCGGCTTCAACTGGCGCTTCAACATCACGCATGACCACCGCTGGTATGTGCGTCCGGGGATAGGGCTGGCCTACACGACAGGCAAGGCGGACGTGGGCAACGCCTTCGCGCCCGGGCTCTCTCCGCAGGAAATGGATCGCAGGCGTCACATTTCACTGACCCGGATCGATTTCGGGTCAAACGTGTTGTTCGAGCCGGAAGTGGCCCTCGGCTACCAGGTGTCCGAGCATTGGGCGGCCGAGATCTCCTATTTCCACCTGTCGAATGGTCAAATCCTGCACCAGGGCGTCAACCAGGGGCTGGACGATATCGGCGCCCGGCTGGCCTATCGTTTCTGACGCCCACCTCGCTTAGGCGAGGACAGACAATCCGTTAAGGTCCAGCCGCCGAGCCCTGTCGAAGGGCGGCTGGGCTCTCCCGGCAGGTGAGGACCTGTATCCATGGCCAATGTAGCAGTCGTCGGCGCCCAATGGGGCGACGAGGGCAAGGGCAAGATCGTCGACTGGCTGTCTAACAAGGCCGACGTGGTGGTGCGCTTTCAGGGCGGGCACAACGCCGGGCATACCCTCGTCGTTGGCGAAAACGTCTACAAACTGGCGCTGCTGCCCTCCGGTGTGGTACAGGGCAAGCTCTCGGTCATTGGCAACGGCGTGGTGGTCGATCCCTGGCACCTGGTCGAAGAGGTGGAGAAGCTGCGCGGTCAGGGCGTGCCAATCTCGCCTGACATTCTGGTGCTCGCCGACAACGCGGCCCTCATTCTTCCGCTGCATCGTGATCTCGATCAGGCCCGCGAGCGCGAGGCCATGGCCGGCAAGATCGGCACCACCGGACGTGGCATCGGTCCCGCCTACGAAGACAAGGTGGGACGCCGGGCGATCCGGGTGGGCGACCTTGCCGATCCCGCCGCCATCGCGGCCAAGCTGCCCCGCCTTCTCGCCCACCACGACGCGCTTCGGCGCGGCCTAGACTTGCCGCCGGTCGATGGAGCCGAACTGAAGGCGCAGCTTCTGGAGATCGCTCCGAAAATCCTGCCCTACGTCCAGCCCACCTGGCGGCTTCTGGACAAGGTGGCCAAGGAGGGCAAGCGCATCCTGTTCGAGGGCGCGCAGGGCGCGTTGCTCGATGTGGATCATGGCACCTACCCCTTCGTCACCTCGTCCAATACGGCCGCGGGGCAGGCGTCAGCCGGTTCTGGCCTCGGCCCTGGCTCGGTCGGCTATGTGCTG
>JBBQLP010000012.1:0-62537 GCA_038327995.1 Caulobacterales bacterium
CTCGCGGCCCGCCATATAAAGCCGCCATGTCCGATAGTCCTGCAGCCCTTCTTTGATCCGCCGCTTGGCGGTCTTTACCCATTTGCGAACTAGTCTAGCCATCGGCTGATCTCCATTGCCAATGGGCAGTCTAATCCAATCTCCAGCAGCCCTTAACCGTACAGGGCCGAATCCGAGTTCGGATTCGCGTAGGTCGGCGAAGGGCAGCGAACCCGGTTCGACAACGCTCACGTTATCGACTGTTTCGGTGGCGCCAGCGCAGCGCCCCGCTGTCATCGATACCGTTCACGCCGATCAACAATCTTGCGCTCATGCAGACCCTCCAGCCCCTGCTCGAGTGCCAGCGCAATCAGGACGCCGGTGACGATCGTGCCGATCTCGATAAAGAACTCGCGCGACGTTTGTGCGGCATGCGGTTTGTGAATTTCCAAAGCTTATCCCCCCAGGCTTCAGGGGAAACTAGAGCATATTCCGATCACCTCGCATCGCAACCGGCAGCGAAGTAGTCGAGGTCCTCCACATTACGGAGCGACATCGGGTATTTCACATACATAATCACCACCAGCCGGATGATCTCGGGCGAGGAGTTGAAGCGTTAGAACGGCATCTTCGGTCTGCGAGCTCGCCATCTCCCCGCAATAGCGACTACCCCTTACCAACCGGTACGCTTGGTTTGACAGAGTCCGGCGGCTATCTTTGCGCCACCGCGAACTCAGGTTTTTTGAGTGCGTTGACTGCATCAGTATAGCCCTGCGATGCTGCCTTACTGAACCAGTCTTTAGCAACGGCCAGATCTCTGGGGACGCCGTTGCCGTCGAAATATGCAAAGCCAAGGCAAGTTTGCGCGCGGGGAATATCTGCACCGGCAGCCATCCGGCCATAGCGTACTCCCTCAATAGCATTTTTGGGCATACCGATGCCTGTTGTCGCGCGTACGCAATAGGTGGCGGCGGCGGAGACATCGCCATCATCGGCCGCTCGCTTTTGCCAATAAATGCCCGTGGCGTTGTTTTGAACGACGCCTTGACCATTGAAAAAGGCGATCGCGTAATTTTTTTCGGCATCGGGGTCATGCGATTCAGCAGACTGCTTAAGCATCGCCGCGCCCGCTACCTCATCTTTCGGCACCCCAACGCCTTGCTGTAATAGAACGCCGTAGAACCCGACAGCCTCCAAATTGCCCGCGTCAGCAGCTTGCTTCACCAAACGCGCGCCACCGGCCGCATCTTCAGGCACTCCCGCCCCATCCATCGAAAGGCGGCCGAGCCAATAGCTGGCCTCAGCATTGTTTTGCGCTGCCGCTTTGCGTAACCACGCGACCGCTTGGCTGTAATCCTTCGAAACGCCAGTGCCATAAATATAGCTTCGCCCCAAATCGGTCTGCGCTTGCGCCAACCCTTGCGCGGCAGCGAGGCGCGAATAATGCGCCGCTTTTTCACGGTCAGCGGGGGCGCCAACGCCCAAACGGTAAACGCTGCTGCCGAGATACGCCTGAGCGACCAGTTGTCCGGCATCGGCGGCGCTCACGAGCATCGCAACAGCCGCAGGGTTTTGCACGTTGATATCGGCCTTCGCCTGGCTCGATAAGGTCCAAAAACCATAGAGCGCCTGACCGTAACTATCGCCCTGGTCAGCGGCCCTCTTCAGCCATGGCATCGCTCCAGCCTGATCAGGAGCGCCACCCTGGCCATGATACAGCATCTGCCCATATTGCGCCTGTGCGCCCGGATGCCCCAGGCGGGCGGCTTCGCCAAACCATTGGCGGGCCTTGGCATCGTCACGAGGGGCGCCGTCAAACCCCGTAAAAAGCACCCGGCCAAGGTTGAAAGCTGAAAGGGCATTGCCACCCTGTGCTTCTTTTTCAAGACGCCCAGTCAAGGCCGCCGGGCTTTCCTGGCGGTAGATCGTAAAATTGTACGTCGCGACGATGCTCCGCGGACCGGTCGACCGATATGAACCAGAGCCAGTCGCTGAGCTAGAAGAGTACGGCGCAGCGTTGGGTCCGTTACCAGCCCCGCCAGATGTATTCGATCCCGCCGATCGCGCCGCATTGTCGTTGAAACGCCGCTGCGACTCCTCGTTAGCGCGGTCGTTCGCTGCTGCGGATGCCCGCATTTCCGCCATCATGCTCTGGCGATTGGCCTCGTCGCTGCCCGCGTTCCACTGCGCAAAAGCCGCAGTGGGAAGTTGAAGAAGCACTGCGAACGTGGCCGCAGTCATTAGCCGATACCGACGGGCCATTTTTCTTCTTCCAAAAGTCGCGTTGAACTCTTCTCTCTCAGGGGACAAACGGGTCAGACATATGATTATCGCTATACGTGAGGTAGCCTTGTTGAATATAGTGTATTACAAACTGGGAGGTCTTTTTATTAGCCTCGGCAGCTGTAGTTTCCCAATTGCAAATTCCTTTCGCATGATCGAGAGACTTGAGTAACGGCACTTTTTCGTCCATCAGTTCCTTTAGATAACGCGTAAACGCTTTGTCTGCGTCACCACTGTCGGCAACAAAGGCTTTTTCAGAAAAGAATACATGACCTCGATCACTGTCAGCAACTTGACAGGTCATATACCCCGACGCCGCCATTGCAATCGTTGGGACAACCGCCAAGCTCGCTGCCGAACAAGCAATCGCGAATTTTGCTATTTTGTTCATCGTCATTCTCCGTGATTTAGGGCTTAAACTGGATTTTTGAGTGATGGCTGACCCCACAAATTGCGCTGCGGGGTCATGCTTTCATCAGAAGACAAACCGGTAGCTGATCGCCGCGCTGTAGTCGGCGTCCTGCCCAGCGCTGGCCGCGTGCCCGGATAGGACCACAATATTGTGGCTGTCGAACTGGTGCTGTAGATCGGCACCGACACGGAACCAGTCCTGGCGGGTTCTTGTTCCCCCGAAGGTGGTTGCGATGTTGGTCACCCCCAGCACATTGGCCACAACGATTGCCCCGGAGTTGTCGTCCAGCCGATGGACGTATTCCACATTGCCGCTGACAAGCGTGGCGTCGCTGAGACGGTAGTCGCCGAACAGGGTGGTTCTGATCTCCGAACTGGTATGGCTGTGCCCGGCGAAGGCGGCAGGGGCGAGCCCTCCCGTCTCCTGATAGGCGTCGGCCCGGGTTCGGGTGACGGTGTAGGAGATCGTCGGGCTGAATTGCACCGGGCCGAGAGCAAAGGCGTTGCGCCAATCGAGCCTTGCCCGGCCACTGTAGGCGTCCACGTGGGTGCGGCCGAGCGATATGCCGCCGCCCGCAATGCCGTAGCCGCGCTCGAGGTCGGCGTTGAAGCGCCCATAGAGGCCCAGCGCCGAGGCGATGAACGGAGTGCCGGGGATGGCCCAGTCCGCTTCGCCAACCACATATTTTCCGGTCAAGTGGTTGGAAGCGTTGTTGATCTGATCTTGGCGAGCCTCACTGGTTCCAACGGCGACGCCAAGGCGAACGGTGTCACCTAAATCGCTGCAGGCGCCGAACTCCGCCGCCGCGACATAACCATCGCCCTGGTGGCGTAGACCGCCGAGATCGCCGGTCGCCCAGAGGCAGCCATGTGAGCCCGTCATGGGGGTCTGCATCAGCGTCAGATGGTGCGCGCCTGTTAGCGTCAGGCCGATCAGACCTCCCGCTTGCGTGACCACTTGCGCCGAGTTGGCCAGAGTGTGGGCTAGGTCCGTCAGCCCGACCACGCCGCCGGGCGGAGGCGTTGGCGTTGGGGTCGGAGTAGAAGTTGGGGTCGGAGTAGGAGTAGGAGTAGGCGTTGGGGTCGGAGTAGGAGTAGGAGTAGGAGTAGGAGTAGGCGTTGGGGTAGGAGTAGGAGTAGGAGTAGGAGTAGGCGTTGGGGTCGGAGTAGGAGTAGGAGTAGGCGTTGGGGTCGGAGTAGGAGTAGGAGTAGGAGTAGGCGTTGGAGTAGGAGTAGGAGTAGGAGTAGGAGTAGGCGTTGGGGTCGGAGTAGGAGTAGGAGTAGGAGTAGGAGTAGGCGTGCCGCCTGCAGGCCCGACACGGGCGATATAGGCTTGGATGACGCCGTCGTGGGAGCCACCGCCTACGACCACATTGCCGTTTGCATTCACACCGCCGACACTGGTGAACGTCCAGCCAGTTGTGCTGATGCCGCCTGCGATCAGCCAGTCCTTGATCAGCAGCGAGGTGCCGCCTGAAGTGTTGGTTGAATTATCCTTTTGCCAGCGATAGGCGCCCGTACATACCGTACCGCAATTGACGTTGAATACGATCACACTGCCGTCGGCTGAAACTCCAGAGGCTGTGCTGGATGCGCTTCCATCGAAACTCGAATTGCTGCCGCCTGGCGCGATAAGGCTGACCATGCCGCCTGCGGCTGTCCAACGCCACGTCTCCAGATGGAACCCGACGTTCGCGTCACCGACCACCGTGTTGCCGTCACCCGAGACATAGGTCGCCATGCTATTGGCAAAGCTGCTGGATTGATCGCCGAGTGTACCTATGTCGACCATGCCGCCGACGGCAGTCCAACGATAGGCGTGCGTGAAGAGCGGGTAGGCCGACTTTCCAACAATCACGCTGCCATCGGATGAAACCCCTGTGGCTGTACTGCTCACCCCACCTTTGGCAAAATACCCCATGCCGACGAGGCCGCCTGCTTGCGTCCAGCGCCATCCTTCAACATGGGGGCGGCTGGGATCGGTGTTAGAAGAAGAAGTCCCTACAACAACGCCGCCGTCAAATGAGGTTCCGTTAGCTTGACTGGAAGTATCCCCAGATAAGCCGCCCAGATTGACCATGCCCCCCGTCTGGGTCCACCGAAATGCATGGTTTGCAAAGGCGCCTGTTTTTCGACCGCTTGCGGCGTCAACCGAAAGCCCGACGACGACATTTCCATCACCTGATACTGCGAACGCTCGGCTATTATCATCACCGACAAGCGTTCCCAGGCTTTTCATGCCGCCTGTCGACGTCCATCGATAGGCTATGGTGTTTGTAAAATCTGCCGCGACCGATGCTCCAACCGCCACCGTCCCATCAGCGTTCACACCAGTCGCCCCTCCGCTGATGTTCAAAGGCGCATTCGGCAGCGCGCCCAACAACGATATACCGCCGTCAGCCGCCATCGCGACAGCAGGCACGGTGATCACCGCCGCTGCCGCCAGAAGCCCGAGCTTTAGCGAGCGACGGTGGGAGGGGGCTTCCTGGCTCCGGACGATTTGAAGACGTTGCTGGTTTCGTTCGGCCACGGAAATCCCCCTAATTACTGCAAGCCACCGGTCACGCGGTCACTTGCTATCGCTACTGTTCGCCGCGTCCTTAGTTGACGCAAACCAAGCCGTAGCAGCGGGAATTTGCGCTCGCCCCCCCTAAACAGGGGAGGCAACCATGGGCGCGGCCAGTAGGTTGGAGACAGTTGAACCCTGAGGCAGGACAGATGCGGCTGAGCAACTCACTTACAGCTTTGGCGCTTTTGCTCGGCGGCGCGTCCTATCACGTCGCCTACGCACAAAACGTATCTCAGACCCCCATCGCGCCCTCCGAACCGGCGGCGATTTCTGCGGCGGTCGAGCCTAAACCGATCAGCGTAACTGTCGAAAATGCACCGGCGCTCAAGGGGTTGACCCGCGTGGCGATCGGATCGTTCACCGTCGACATTCTCGACCGGCTTGAAGCGAACGAGCAGATCGGGGGGATCGAACTGGTATCGGGAGCTCCCTCAAACCTCGTCGTGACGCTGATCGGGGCTGACCGTGGCCGGTATCAGGCGCAGGTGGACGCAGCCTTCGTCCAGTTCGTCGCCGATCTGACCGCGAAGGGGTTTTCGGTGGTGACTCCGGCGGAGGTGCGAGCAGACCCGGAGTTCGCCAAACTTCTCAGCGCCGATACGGGCGCGGCGCGAGATGAGCGCTCCCCTGCGGGCTCAAACCGCTATCTCAGCGCGGGCGGTCTTCCGATCTACATGGTCGATGAGACAACGCTGTTCCCAAAGATGGAATTCCACGTTTTTGGACCGAAGCCCAAACGTGATCCCTACATCGGCTGGGGAACCAGCCTAGGCGCCGGGTTCGCGCGTCTGGGTTTCGAGCGCCAGCACGCCGTGGCCCGAAGTCTGGGGGCGCCAATCCTGAACGTCCGCATCACCCTTTTGGGGGGCCAGGCCCACATCAATCGGGACTTCTGGAAGAGTGCGGGTTCGGCGAAGACTGACGCTGCGATGACCTTCGTGGCACTCTACAACCGCGTTCTGTTGATCGGACCAGATCAGGGAATGGCCCGTGTGAGCCTCGCGGAGGACGTCGCTACTGACAAGCTCGGCGATCTGGTCGGAACGACCAGCAGCGGCGATCGGGCGCTCCAAGCGGCGGGCAATACGGCCATTGTCGCATCCCGGCTGCTGGGCGCTTTCGTACCAGGCGGATCGATCATCGGTTCGATGCACTACACCAACAAGAGCACGTACGAGGTGAGAACTGACGAGGCGACATTCGAAGCTGCCCTCACAAACGGGTTCGGCAGGATCAGTCAGACCCTCTCCGCCGAAATGGCCCGGCTTCGTTGAAAAGTTTGGCGGAGCCTAGCGGAAATCCTTAAGCCTTAGTTTGGCCTGATGATCGCTTGTGCCTGGACGCTCGTTGACGTCCACCCCGCGGTAGTAGTGCTTCTGCCACTTGTCCGTGCCTGCCGACGGGGGCGCTTGCGCGACTTTCGACTGGAAACTGGAGCGCGCGTCGCTCCAATCCTTGAACCCTTGTGCAGTCGCCGGGTCCGTTTCGATGGCCAGGAACCGGGGTATTATCTCGTTCAGGATGCCGCGCTGTACGGGGTAGAAGAAGCAGATCGGTTCATTTGCGTCGAATCTGACCCAAACGCCGGGGCGTGTGAAGCGCCAGTTCATGGTGAAAGTGAAGGGCGACCAGTCGGTTTCGACGATTCCGGTGAGGGACTGAATGCCGTCTTTCAGATGGTTCGGCGAGCCGCCAATCCACAGGTTCCAACCCGGTTCGGTGCGGAAGAGGCCCTGAATATGGAAGGTCAGTACCCCTTGGCCGAATATCGAGACCGGTGCGCTGACCGGATCAGCGCCAGGGGGCAGGCGAAACTGCACCGCATCCGTTCCCGTCCCGCCCGTCCAGATGGCCTCAAAACCGAAGGGAGCCAGCACCTCCCAGCCGTGCGCGTTGGCGATGTTCAGGGGCAGGCATCGATAGGCGAAGGATTCCGGCGTCGCGTCCATCCAGTCTCGCGTGGGCTCGGCTGGCCTGATCAACGGCGCCCATCCCGGGTGAAGATAACAGATCAGATTCAAGACCGGTTTCCCAACTACAATGCAGATTATCGCGTATAAACCGGTGCGATGTTGTAGTCAACAGACACGGTATTTATGTTATACAGCGTGCGGCATTTTATATGCAGAATTTCTCGAATAGGTAATTTTCATTAAATACACACTTAGTGTATATACTTAATGAGTTGCTGAAATCAAAAAGCATAGCAGCGGCGCTCAAAAGCCCATTGTATCGGCCCGATCGCACTCAGCAGCTTTCCAGAGTGCACTCAAGATCGTATGAACTGGCTTATGGTGCGAGTCCGCTCACCCAGCGTATTTGTGGTCGTGGCCGCCTACGGCTTCAGCCTCGTGGTCGCGGCAATCATTGTCGTCGTTCTGCAGATGCCGTCGGTGGGGCTGACCTTCACCGCAGACGGATCGAAGATTGTGGCGAAAACTACTGCGGGTGGGGCGCTTGCCTCACTCCAACCCAACGATCCGGTGACATTCACGGGCGGCGGACTTCGCCTGGTGCAGCCAGCCAAGATGCTCACTTCGGAATACGGTCCGGACGGATCGTTTTACGAGATCGCGCAATGGTATGCGGACCGGGATCGCCTTGGCCGCATTATCGCCAGTCCAGGTGCCCGGATGCTCACGCCTTGGACGGGCGGCGTCCTGAGTACTCCCCTGATCCCTCGCAAGCGAGGAATCCAGCATCTGTCATTCGATGTGTGGCTGCTGCTGGCTCAAGCCTGCGCCATCGGGATGGTCGGCGTGTGGCTGGTCGTGCTTCGACCGAACGACGGGGGCGCGCGCCTGTTTCTGGTCTCCTGTCTCGGCATCGCGCTCGCGGCGTTCAGCGGAGCGGTAGCTGACGCGCGGGAACTGGTCGCCAACGGCACGCTGTTGCGTGTCGCTTTGAGCCTAAATATCATCGGCTCGAACATCGCCCCAGCTGGGCTCATTTGTTTATTTCTGTTTCAGCCTCGGCGCGTTGCAACGCCGGCCGTTTGTCTAATAGTCGTGATCGCGGCGAGCCTCTGGGGATTGATTATCGGGGCAGGTTTCCTGCCTATGGCCGTCTATTACGGCGGCCTTCTCGCCATGACCGGCGTTTTCGTCGCCGCCCTGCTAGCCCAATGGTTTCTGTCGCGGGGGGACCCCGCCGGCCGTGCCGTAATACGCTGGGTCGGCCTGACGACATTAGCCTGCACCAGCGTTCTGACGATCGCCATGGTGGCCAAGCAGTTGCTGGGCGGCTCGTCCCTTGGTGGTGACGGGCTGTCGATCCTGCCGCTGTTCATCGTCTATGGCGGGATCGCGTTTGGCGTGGGTCGCTACCGGTTGTTTGACCTCGACCGCTGGGCTTTTCGTATCGTGGTGGGCGCGATTGCTGCGGTTACGTTGCTGGTGATGGATGCGGTGCTGATTTTTGGTCTGAGGATCGAGGAGCGCACGGCGTTGGCGATCTCTATGCTGGTCGTCGGTTATCTGTACTTTCCGGCTAGGACCATGATCTGGCGTTGGGTGGCGGGTCGACCTACGCTAAGTGATCGCGAGCTTTTCCAATTGGCGTCTGAAGTGGCTTTCAATCCCATGGCGTCGGAACGTAGGGAGCGGTGGCGTGGGCTGCTGGTCAGGCTGTTCGACCCGCTCGACATCGATGCCGCCGAAGAGCCGGTGGCGACCGTCGCCCTGACTGCGGACGGTGTGGGGTTGAGCATTCCCCCCGCCGCTGACCAAGGATCTGTGGTGCTGCGCTATCGCAACCAAGGGCGGCTGTTATTCAATAGCCAGCAAGTGGATCTTGCCAATGAGCTGGTCAGCTTCATGCGCAAGGCCGAACGTACGCGCGACGAATACGCCCGCGGTGTTTCGGAAGAGCGGCAGCGCATCGCCCGAGACCTCCACGACGACGTCAGCGGCCGCCTCCTCACCAGTCTCCGCCAAGCCGATACGCGCCTGATCCGGGACGACGTGCGGGCCGCGCTGGCGGACATCAGGATGATCCTGCGCGGACTTAGCGGTGAGCTTCTGCCGATCAGCCAGGTGATCGCCAATATGCGACACGAGACTTTTGGTCGTCTGGATGCCGCGGGGATTGCTCTCGACTGGCCAATTGGACTTGCCGCAGCCAGCGACCCGGTGCTCGACTACGTGCGTTATCGCAACATCACGTCCGCTCACAGGGAAGTGGTGACCAACATCCTGCGGCACTCAAATGCGAGCAAAGTTACGGTGTCCTACGCCACCGAGGGCGGGGTGTTGACAATGGCCGTCACCGACGACGGGGTGGGGATGGACACCGAACCGTGTGAGCGATCAGGCTCGACAGGGGATACGACATCATATTTCGGCGATGGAGGGCGTGGGCTCGCCAACATCGAGCGACGGCTGGCGGAGATTGGCGGCAGCGCCACGATGCAGAACGCAAACCCTGGCCTTCGCGTGAGACTGACAGCAGCGCTCGATCACGGAAGCGCCGCATCCTAGACGAGTTTGCGGCGGGCCGCTTCCAAAGTTGCTTCTGACCGCGTTGAGATGCCGAGCTTGCCGTAAATGGCCTTGATGTGGCCAGAAACCGTATGGGCGCTTACACCCAGCGCAAGTGACGCTTCGCTTACTCTCAAACCACGTCCGATCACTTGGAGGACTTCCGTCTCTCGATGGGTGAGATGAACGCTGGCGGTGTCCGCCGCAACAGTTCCGGCGTGCTGCACAAAATACCCGAGGATCTTGTGTGCCAGCGAGGGTGAGATCGCAGGTTCGCCCTTCTCGACGTTGCGCAGGCGATTGACGAGACGTTCCCTCGGCTCATCCTTTAATAGATATCCTTGGGCGCCAGCCCCGAATGCTTGCATGAGATAATCGTCGTCGTCGAAAACGGTTGCGACGATGCGAAGTGCAGAAGGGGCAATGCGACGCAGGTCATCCAATAGATCCAGGCCGGAGCCGTCCTGCAGGCCAATGTCGATCAACGCCACCCGAATTTGTCCGGCCACTCCCGCGACTCTCAAAGCGCGCAACTTCTCCCGGGCCGTGCGTAGGGAAGGAGCGGTTTCTACCGTGATCCCCTCATAGGCGTCGCACAACACATCGCGCAGCAGCGCCACCATGGATGGTGAGTCTTCGACGATGATCCCGATCAAAACGCCTCTCCTGCAACCGCCGACCCTAACCGAGAGCAGCGCCTCCGCCTCCCCTGAACAGGGGGTATACGAGGCCGCGTTGCCTCGACGCCGCTTTAGACGGGCAACTGGCGGAGCAAATTCGAGGCCAGGGGCAAGAGCGTCGTGCGAGCTGCTTCGCTGTCGGCGTATCCTCACGTGAGCGCTACAACGTTGAGGGATCGCGGTACGTCCCCTTGGCTACAGGCCGCACTTGCTTCAGGGAAACTGACCTTTTAAACTTTGGCTTGATTGGGAAGTCCTAACCCACCTGTGCTCTCGACTACGCTGCAAATTGTTGCCACAGCGCTGCCGCGCCAAAATGGTACAGCGCCACTGTAGGTGGGCTTTAGCTTTGACAGCTGATTCTATTTAATATTTTCAACCTACCCGCCCATGGCGATAAAATTTTGCCAAACCTGAAGGGAGAGGGGTAAGATGCTGCTCCCTCACCCTCTCAAGGTGAAGGGCCGGGGTGGGGGTGCTGCGCCGAGCGTGGCCGATGTCCCGCACCCTCGTCAATCTCATCAGTTCCTAATTCGTTCTTGCTGAAATTGCGAGTCGGTCTACTACATCCAGGGGCTTGCTCGGGCCGTGACGGCCTGGGCTTCCGAGCCATGGCATGACCGACCAGAACCAGATGTTTGGCTATATCCGCGTGCGCGGGGCGCGCGAGCACAACCTCAAGGGGGTGGATGTAGACATCCCGCGCGGCAAGCTGGTGGTGCTTACCGGCCTGTCGGGGTCGGGCAAGTCGTCGCTCGCGTTCGACACTATCTACGCCGAGGGGCAGCGACGCTATGTGGAGAGCCTGTCGGCCTATGCGCGCCAGTTCCTGGAGCTGATGGGCAAGCCTGACGTGGACCTGATCGAGGGTCTCTCGCCAGCCATCTCTATCGAACAGAAAACCACCTCGAAGAACCCGCGCTCGACGGTGGGCACGGTGACGGAAATCCACGACTATATGCGCCTTCTCTGGGCGCGGGTGGGGGTGCCCTATTCCCCCGTCACGGGCCTGCCCATCGAGAGCCAGACCGTCAGCCAGATGGTGGACAAGATCAGCGCCCTGCCCGACGGCGAGCGCCTGTTGCTGCTGGCCCCCGTCGTGCGCGACCGCAAGGGCGAATACCGCAAGGAAATCGGCGAATGGCAGCGCGCAGGTTATCAGCGCCTGAAGATCGACGGCCAGTTCTACCCCATCGAAGAGGCCCCGGTTCTCGACAAGAAGTTCAAGCACAACATCGACATCGTGGTCGACCGGATCGTTACCAAGGGGGGTCAGGAACAGCGTCTGGCGGACTCGATCTCCACCGCGCTCGGTCTCGCCGACGGCATCGCCAGCGCCGAGTGGGCCGACATTTCAGAGGGCGAGACCGAGCCCCGCCGCATATTGTTTTCCGAACGCTTCGCCTGCCCGGTCTCCGGCTTCACTATCAGCGAGATCGAGCCGCGCCTGTTCTCGTTCAATGCGCCGGCGGGCGCGTGTCCGACGTGTGATGGTCTGGGGCAAAAGCTGACCTTCGACATCGATCTGGTGATTCCAGACAAGGACAAGACCCTGCACAAGGGGGCGGTGGCGCCGTGGGCGCGTGGTCCCTCGCCGCTATATACCCAGACGCTGCAGGCTCTAGCCCGCCACTACGGCTTCTCTATGGACAGGCCTTGGCATGAACTGCCCGAAGCCGCCCGCACCGTGATTCTGCGCGGCACTGGATCGGAGAAGATCAAGTTCACCTACGATGATCAGGCCCGCAAATACGAAGTGACCAAGCCGTTCGAGGGCGTGTTGCCCAACCTGGAACGTCGCTGGAAGGAAACTGACAGCGCCTGGGTGCGCGAAGAGCTTGGCCGCTATCAAAGCCAGACCCCGTGCGAGGTCTGCCACGGCCTGCGCCTGAAGCCCGAAGCCCTGGCCGTGCGCGTGGGCGGCAGCAACATCGGCATCGCCTCCACCCTGTCGATCAAGAAGGCGCTGGAGTGGTTCGGGGGGCTGGAGGCGAGCTTCACCCCGCAACAGACAGAGATCGCCAAGCGCATCCTGAAAGAAATCCGCGACCGGCTGAGCTTTCTGGTGGAAGTGGGGCTGGACTACCTGACCCTCGCCCGCGCCTCGGGCACGCTGTCTGGGGGCGAGAGCCAGCGGATCAGGCTGGCTTCGCAGATCGGGTCGGGGCTGACCGGGGTGCTCTACGTGCTGGACGAGCCCTCCATCGGCCTGCACCAGCGCGACAACACCCGGCTGCTCACCTCGCTGAAGGGCTTGCGCGATCTTGGCAATTCGGTGCTGGTGGTCGAGCACGACGAGGAGGCGATCCTCACCGCCGATCACGTCATCGACATGGGCCCCGCGGCGGGGGTGCACGGGGGTGAAATCATCGCCGAGGGGCTGCCCTCAGACATCATGGCCGAGCCGAAAAGCCTGACGGGTCAGTACCTGATCGGCGCACGCGAGATCGCGGTGCCGCGCCATCGCCGCCCCATCGGCAAGAAATCGGTCAAGGTGGTGGGCGCGCGCGGCAACAACCTGAAGGACGTGACCGGCGAAATCCCAGTGGGCGTCTTCACCTGCATCACCGGGGTGTCGGGGGGCGGCAAGTCCACCTTCACCATCGAAACCCTCTACAAGGCTGCCGCGCGCCGGTTGAACAATGCCTCGGACGCTCCGGCTCCGCATGATAAAATCGAAGGGCTGGAGAACTTTGACAAGGTGATCGACATCGATCAGTCGCCCATCGGCCGCACTCCCCGCTCCAACCCCGCCACCTACACCGGCGCTTTCGGGCCGATCCGCGACTGGTTCTCGGGTCTGCCGGAGTCCAAGGCGCGGGGCTATGGTCCCGGTCGGTTCAGCTTCAACGTCAAGGGCGGGCGCTGCGAGGCGTGTCAGGGCGACGGGCTGATCAAGATCGAGATGCACTTCCTGCCCGACGTCTACGTCACTTGCGATGTCTGCAAGGGCAAGCGCTACAATCGCGAGACGCTGGAAATCCTGTTCCGCGGCAAGTCGATCTCCAACGTGCTGGAGATGACGGTCGAGGAGGCGGCTGACTTCTTCAAGGCCGTGCCGCCGATCCGCGACAAGATGGAGACGCTGAAGCGTGTGGGCCTGGGCTACGTCAAGGTTGGTCAACCCGCCACCACCCTGTCGGGCGGCGAGGCGCAACGGGTGAAATTGTCCAAGGAGCTGACCAAGCGCGCTACAGGACGCACGCTATATATCCTCGACGAGCCGACCACGGGCCTGCACTTCGAGGATACGCGCAAGCTTCTGGAGGTGCTGAAGGAGCTGGTCGACCAGGGCAACACGGTGGTGGTGATCGAGCACAACCTCGACGTGGTGAAGACCGCCGACTGGCTCCTGGACTTCGGTCCTGAAGGCGGCGACGGCGGCGGCGTGATCGTGGCCGTGGGCACCCCGGAACAGGTGTCCGCGAATGAGGCAAGCTGGACCGGCCACTATCTGAAGGACGTTCTGGCGAGGCACGCAGCGCGGGAGGCGAAGCCGGTGCTCACCAAGCCCGTCGTGAAGAAGGCGCGAAAGACCGAGGATGCGTAGGCGCTCTGGCTCCGGTGGCGCCCGCTTTACGTGAACCGCATCTGCCCTCTGCCGAGCGGTCCTTGCACATAAGCCCTCAGCAACTGGATCGCTTCGGGCGGATCGCCGGGGATGGCTTCCGCGTCGATGGGCTCGCCGACGATGAGCCGGAAGGCCTCGCCCTTCTTGTTCAGAAGCTCGTGGAACAGGGTGATGTCGCGAAGCTCGCCCGAGAACTTGTCGAAGAAGTGAAACAGGGTGCTCCACGGCCCGTCGACATGGATCGGGACAAGCGGAACCTCGAACTTGCGCGCCAGGGAAATCGCTGTCGGCGCCCAGGGCTCATCCTCCAGCACCTTGTTTCTCACCCGCGCCAGCCGCCCGGCGGGGAAGGTCACCAACGCCTTGTTCGCTTGCAGCGCCGCATTGGTGCGCTGGAGCGTCAGCCGCGTGGCCTCTCGCGAACGTTTGGCGTTATTAAGCTCCACCGGGATCAAGACGTCGTCGAATCCCGCCGCCACCCGCTGCGCGTCGGCGTTGGCGTAGAAAATAAGGTCGCCGCGCACCGTCTTCAGCGCGTCATAGACGGCCACGCCGTCGGCGATGCCCGTTGGATGGTTGGAGACGGTGATGATCCCGCCCGCTTGGGGCACGCGCTCCAGCCCCTCGACCGACACCTTCAACGCCAGAAGGTCGGACACGTAGTCCAGCGCCTCGGCTCCGGTCATCGGGGCAATGACGTCAGCCATGCGTACGGCCTTGCCGTAGCCGAGAAGGCCGTTCAGCACCGGGCGCAGCACCGGCCAGAACGGCGAGGCCGCCATCTGAGGCGCGCGCTCGATGATCAGCTCATCGACAATGTGCTGTCGGCGTGCGGCGATCGGCAGGCTCTGGGGGATCGAAACCATAGGCAGAGGATGGGGCGCCGCAGCCGTCCTGCGCAAGGGTGCGTTAGATGTCTAGGTTTGGCCGCGGTATGGGCATAGAAAGCGCCAACCCCCAATTCCATGAGCGTGCCATGCCCGACATCCACCATTTCGTGAACGGCCAGTCCTTCATCGGCGCGTCGGGCCGTTATGGCGATGTGTTCGACCCCAACACCGGGGTGGTGCAGGCGCGGGTGCAGTTCGCCTCCGCCGGAGAACTCGATCAGGCGGTGCGGGCGGCGGTGATCGCGCAGAAGGGGTGGGCGACGACCAATCCGCAGCGCCGGGCGCGGGTGATGTTCGCCTTTAAGACCTTGGTCGAAGCGCGGATGCAGGAGCTGGCTGAACTTCTCTCCAGCCAGCACGGCAAGGTGATCGCCGATAGCAAGGGCGACATCCAACGGGGGCTGGAAGTGATCGAGTTCGCCTGCGGTATCCCGCACGTGCTGAAGGGCGAATACACCGAAGGCGCGGGGCCGGGCATCGACGTCTATTCCATGCGCCAGCCGCTGGGCGTCGGCGCGGGCATTACCCCGTTCAACTTCCCCGCCATGATCCCCATGTGGATGTTTGGCGTCGCCATCGCGGTGGGCAACACCTTCATCCTCAAGCCCTCGGAAAAGGACCCTTCGGTGCCGGTGCGGCTGGCGGAACTGTTCATGGAGGCGGGCGCCGAGGCCGGACAGGACGTGAAGGGCGTGCTCAACGTGATCCATGGCGACAAGTCCGCCGTCGACGCCATCCTGCAGCACCCGGACATCAAAGCGGTCAGCTTCGTCGGCTCTTCCGACATCGCCCACTACGTCTATTCCCAGGGGACCGCTGCCGGTAAGCGCGTGCAGGCCATGGGCGGGGCCAAGAACCATGGCGTCATCCTGCCTGACGCAGACATGGACCAGGTGGTGAAGGACCTCTCGGGCGCGGCCTTTGGCTCGGCGGGCGAGCGATGCATGGCCTTACCGGTAGCAGTCCCCGTCGGCAAGAAGACCGCCGACGACCTGCGCGAACGCATGATCGCCGAGATGGAGACCCTCAAGGTCGGCGTCTCCTCCGACACCGGCGCCCAATACGGTCCGGTGGTCTCCGCCGCCCACAGGCAGAAGATCGCCGACTACATCCAGATGGGCGCTGACGAGGGCGCCGAGCTTGTGGTCGACGGGCGCGGCTTCAAGCTGCAGGGGTTCGAGGAAGGGTTCTTCATCGGTCCGACCCTGTTCGACCATGTGAAGCCGGAGATGAAGACCTATCAGGAAGAGATCTTCGGCCCGGTATTGCAGATCGCCCGGGTGGACAGTTTCGAGGAGGCGCTGGCGCTTCCCTCCAAGCACCAGTACGGCAACGGCGTGGCCATCTTTACCCAGTCCGGCCGCGCGGCGCGTGACTTCGCGGCAAGGGTGGAGGTCGGCATGGTGGGCATCAACGTGCCGATCCCGGTGCCCGTCGCCTATCACACCTTCGGCGGCTGGAAGCGCTCAGCCTTCGGCGACACCAACCAGCACGGCATGGAAGGGGTGAAGTTCTGGACCAAGGTCAAAACCATCACCGCCCGCTGGCCCGACACCGCGCTGGAAGGTCATGCCGACTCCAGTTTCGTCATCCCGACCATGGGATAGGCGATGACCGAACCTACCCGCCGCCACCCTAAACGCCCCACTGTCTTCTGGGCCATCTTCGCCCTTTCGACCGCGCTCGCGGTGGCGGAGGCGGCGACGATCTGGTGGTTTCGCTGAGCTGAGGCGTAGTGCAGATTTCCTCCGGTGGCGGAGCGGCTGCGCTCGTTCTATGCTCGCTCCACAATTCGCCGGAGCCGCTTTCATGCGCACGCCCGTTCTGCTCGCCGCCGCCTTCGCCTTCGCCGTATTCAGCGTTGGTCACGCCACCGACGCCCTGCCGGGGGGTGATCCGGGGGGTATCCACACCATCACCAAGGATCGGGCGAAGATCGAGCGCCTCCTGAAAGGCGCGGGATGGGTTTCGCCGCACCTGAAGGGCAAGCCGCTGTGGATGATCTCGTTCCGCTCCTGCCCCGACTGCATCCGCTTCGAGAAGGAACAGTTCCCGGACCTGCACGGCGCCAAGGTCGATACCCGGGTGATCATGGTCGCGCGGCGGGCCAAGTCCACCCCCGCCGAGCGCACAGGCGTGGGTGAGCTTTGGGCGAAACGCGACTGGAAGACCTATGAGGACTGGACCTCGATCCCGGTGGACGCCTTCACCGGCGAGGGTATGGCGTCAGGCGATACTAATCCGACCCGCGCGGCCCTGGTGGAGCGCGGACGGGTGTTCATCGAGGCGTTGGCCCCGCTTCTGAAGGAAAACGGGCTGGAGATGCACTACCCCACCCTGATCTGGACCACCGCCCGGGGCCAGCTTCGCGGCTGCTCCTGCGAAGAGCGCGAAACCTACGGCTTCATGCGCAAGGACTTCGGGCTGAAGGGTTAGGCCGGGCGGCTTTAAGCGGAGGGGTCGCCCTAGCCCCTGAGCTTCCTCGTCACCGCTTCAAGGTCCGAGGCGATGATCGGGTCTTCGGCCTTCAACGCTTCGATCCGGCGCACGGCGTGCAGAACGGTGGTGTGGTCGCGCCCGCCGAAGCGGCGCCCGATGTCCGGATAAGACCGGGTGGTCATCGACTTGGCCAGATACATGGCCAACTGGCGCGGGCGGGCGATGGCGCGGGTGCGGCGCTCGGACAAGAGGTCCGATTGCTTCAGGAGATAGTGGTCCGCCACGGCCTTCTGGATTTCGTCGACAGTCACCTTGCGATCTCCTCCACGTTGTAGATGCGGCCGAAGGATGCTTTCCGCCTCCTGGGCCGTCAGGGTCGAAAGCCGCTCGCCCGCGCGCACGGCCAGGGTGTTCAAACCGCCTTCCAGTTCGCGGATCGAGTCAGGGAAACGGTCGGCCAGAAGCGCCATCACCTCGGGCCGGGCGTCGCCCTGCACCCCTAGTTGTTCGGCCAGCACGGCCAGCTTTTTCTTCACCACCTGAAGTCGCAGGTCCCTGTCCGCCGCCTCGATACCGCAGACGAGGCCCGAGCCCAGATGCGAGCGCAGGCGCGCGTCCACCTCCATCAAGGCGGCAGGAGGTCGGTCGGCGGAGAAGACCACGCGACGACCCTCGCTCATCAGCGAAACCAGGCTGTGGAACAACTCATCCTGCGACTGCTTCTTGCCGCCAATGAACTGCACGTCGTCGATTAGGAGAAGATCAGCCGAGCGAATGTCGCCCTTGAAGCTGGCCCCGTCGCGCGAGCGAACCGCCGCGACGAAGGTGGTGAGGAACTGTTCGGCGGTCAGATAGACCACTTTGCTCTCAGGGCGCTGGCGCTGCGCTTCCCAGCCGATGGCGTTCAGAAGGTGCGTCTTTCCGAACCCATAGGGGCCGTGGATCAGAACCGCATTGAAACATCCGTCCGCCCAGTTCGCCACCTTCTTCGCCACCGAAAGCGCGAACTCATTGGAGGGTGCGGGCACGAAGCTGTCGAAGGTAAAACGCTCCTGCAGACCCGAGCGGGGGGCCTCGTCCGCCGTCGCTGCGGCAGACATCGGGGCCGGTGGGACCATGGGCGGGGCGGGCGTTATTGGGGTCGGCGCCGATGCGGATGCGGCGGCGGGCACCATCCCGGCGGCCTCGGCACGAGAGATCAGCAGAAGCGGTCTGTGCTCAGGATCATGCCCACTCCACAAGGCGGCCATCTGGCGCCAGGCGTTGCGCTTGATCCAACCGAGGGCCGTTTCGGTGTGGGTGACGACGGCCACGGCGGGCGCTCCGCCGCTGCGGGCAGCGATCAGCCGCGCGGGGGCGATCCAGGAGGCGAACAGGTCCGCGCCCAGTTCGGTCCGCAAGCTCGCACAGACCCCGCGCCAGACCAGATCCGCCGCTTCATCCACCAGAGCCGCCGTAGGGGCGGACGGGGAGATGTAGCCGCCCCGTGTCAACGAAGCCGGAAGGGTGGAAGCGGGCGTAGTGTGAAGCAGAGGCACGCCGCGTTGACCCATGTCCGCATACCCCGTCGTGATCGCTCCCACTGACACAGCCCCGCCCTCCATTGTCATTTCAGCCCTCACTCAACACACCAGTCGCCTTCTGCAACAGGCGTAGTTTTCCAGGGTGCGAGTCGCCCTCGACCCGCGCCTGGTACGCTTTGAAAAACGCAATCGCCCCCGCTGACAGAGAGCACAGGCTCGCTGATTTCCGTCCGAGATCAGATGGAAAAGTCAGTCAGGAGGGTCAGATTAGCCCCGCCGTTCGGGGCGTCAATCGTGATTCTTGGCGTTGTCTACTGATTAATTTCTTGACTCGCCCAAGCCCCTTTCTAGGCTTGGAAAACGCGCGTTTGGGGAAAACTGCGACAGATCGCACACCCCAAAGGGGCACCGTCAAAACAAGCGTGGCCGCAGGCACATCGTGCGCCTGCGGCCATGATTCGATTGCAGAATTAGAAAATTGCCCGGAGGCGAGGCGTTACGCCGCGTCGAGCTTGCGCAGACGGGCGTGAAGGCGTGAAACCTTCCGTGATCCCGTATTCTTGTGGACAACCCCTTTGGAGACCGCACGCATCAGTTCGGACTGCGCCTCAACGAAGGCGGTCCTGGCGGCGGCGGCGTCGCCCCCGGTCACGGCCTCTTCAAACTTGCGCAGAAACGTGCGCATGCGCGAGCGGCGCGCGGTGTTCACTTCGGTGCGACGCTCGATCTTGCGGATCGCTTTCTTGGCGCCTGGCGTATTGGCCATCGTGTCTATCAACCCGGTAAAGGGGGCGAAGGCAGCAAGAGCCGCGAGCGCCGGAAAATCAGGAGCGCGGGGTATAGGGGAAGACCCCTCATCCGTCAACGCGGGTGGCGACGCCGGACGAGCCTATCGCGTGCAGGCGCGCGCCATGGGCCGCGAGCCAGGCGCGTGCACCTCGATGCTCGCCGTAGAGCCGGGCCACGAGCTTCCAGAACCCGGCTCCGTGGTTGGCCTCAATCAGATGAGCGCATTCGTGAGCGGCGACGTAATCCAGCACCCACGGGGGGGCGAGTATCAGCCGCCAGTTGTAGCGAATCATCGCTGGCGCCTCGCCCGCCGCACCCTTGCAGGAGCCCCAGCGGGAGCGGGTGTCGGTGATGGCCAGTGCAGGCGACGCCCGCCCCAGAGCGGCGGCGTGGATCGCAGTACGCTCCTTCAGACGGAGTAGGGCCTCCGCTTTCAATGCGCGAACTACGGCGCGGGGGTAGGCGTCTACATCTCCCGAAGCCATCAGCCGCATCGGTTCATCGATGGTCGCCATGATCAGACGCGGTTTGATTCGCATCGCCGCTCGCTCCAGACGGCAAGGCTCACCCTGCACCTCGATCAAGGCGCCGGGACGAAACGGTTCAGCATCGGAAAGCGCTGCCAGTCGTTCGGCGATCCAGTCAGCGCGGATAGCGGCGAAACGAGCGGCGTCGGGGAGCTTGCGAACGGTCGGCGCGGTGGCGACCACCTCTTTGCAGGCTGCGTCCACCCGCAGGCTGACCCGACGGGCGCGCGGGTTGACTTTCAGCCGAACCGGCCAGCCGCCCACCAGGATAACATCCCCCGCCTTGGGCGCAGCAGCCCTCGGCGTGATGACTCGAGGCGAGGAGGTGAGGCGAAACAGGGGCACGGCGGCTTATACCACGCCGACCACGCCGCGATCACTCCGCCCCGTGCGTCAGCGCCACGTGGTTGGCGGCGTCGTGGCGAGCGATGAAGGCGCGTACGCGGGGATAGATCTCCTCGACGAACCGGCGACCGTTGAACACGCCGTAGTGTCCGACCTTGGGCTGAACGTAGAGTTCCTTCATCTCCTCAGGGATGCCAGAGCAGAGCCCATGCGCAGCTTGCGTCTGACCGACGCCGGAAATGTCGTCGTTTTCACCCTCTACGGTCATCAGGGCGATGTCGGTGATCCCCTCGGGTTTCACCGCCCGGCCCCGATGTTCAAGGAGGCCCCGCGCCAAGAGGTGGCGCTGGAATACGATGTCGATGGTCTGCAGATAGAACTCCTCGGACAGGTCGAGCACCGACAGATATTCGTCGTAGAACTCGAGGTGCTTTTCCGCCGCCAGTCCATCGCCTTTCACGAGGTCGTCGAAATAGCGCTTGTGGGCGCTTTGGTGCTTTTCCGCGTTCATGCTCATGAAGCTGTAGAGCTGCACGAACCCCGGATAGACCCGCCGCAGCGCACCCGGATAGGGCGCCGGCACAGTGTGAATCATGTTGGAGGCGAACCAGGCGAAGGGCCGCTCTTCTGCAAGATTATTGGGAGCGGTGGGCGCCAGGCGCGCATCTATGGGCGAGCCCATAAAGGTCATGGAGGCGGGGCGGCTTTCGTCGCCGTCCTCCGCCATCAGAGCCGCCGCCGCCAAGACCGGAGGGCCTGGCTGGCACACCGCCACCACGTGTGGACGCCCGCCCACCGCCTTCACCATCTCGCGGATATGATCGATGTAGTCGTGGAAGTCGAAACGCCCTTCCATCATCGGCACATCGCGGGCGTTGGACCAGTCGGTGATGAAGACCGCGTGGTCAGGTAGAAAGGCTTCGACTGTGCCGCGCAGCAACGTCGCGTAATGGCCCGAAAGCGGCGCCACGATCAGCACCGCCGGATCGTATTCCAGCCGCTTGGCCCTACGCATATCACCCATGTCGCGATCGAACTGGATCAGCTTGCACCAAGGCGAAGACCAGACGGTCGTAGGGCGCACTCGCACCTCCACGCCATTGACGATGGTTTTGTCCATCTTCCATTCCGGCTTGCCATAGCGACGGGTGACATTGGCCAGAAGGTCTGAGGCGGCAAACAGATTGCGGCCAAGGGGTGTGTCAGCCCAGGGATTCAGCGGGCTCTTCCACACGTCGCGCGTCGCCCTCGCCGCAGCACGCAGCGGGGTCGCCATCTGGTAGCCGTATTCGTTGAGCGCGTAGAGCATGGAATCGTCCGTCGCAGCCTGATGTGCAACGCAGCATAAGGCATTGCGGTTGCGAAATCCTAATCGTCGCGCCCTTTGCCTTTGCGCTTATCCGGTGTGTTCGGCGGCGTTGATCTGCCTGGCGATCAGGTCGGGCGTCATGCCGTGCGCGAGGGGGGCGGCGAACTGGCCTTTGGGGTTCATCAGATAGACCACCGAGGTGTGGTCCATAGTGTAGGTCTCGCCAGCTCCAGCCTTCGCGTAATAGACCCGGTAAGCCTTGGCGGTCGCGGCGATCTGCGCGGGGGTACCGGTCAGGCCGAGGGTCTTCACCGGCAGGGCCTGAGCGTCGAGGTAGGTTTTCATCTGCTGGGGCGTATCGCGGGCGGGATCGACCGTCACGAACACCACCTGCAGCGACTGACGCTGCCCCGGCGTCAGTCGCATCGCCGCCTGTCCCAATGCCTGCAGCGTCGCTGGACAGACGTCCGGGCAATAGGTGTAACCGAAGAAGACCGCTGACCATTTGCCGTTCAGCGCGGTCTGGTCAACCGGCTGACCTGCCTGGTCCACCAGATGGAACGGGCCGCCGATGCCCGCCATGCCGCTGCTAACCCATCCGCTGCGGGGGCGGGTCTCGAAAAAGATCGCCAGCCCGCCCACCAGCACGATCAGAACTGCTACGGCGACTAGCGCAAACCGGGCTCTCGGAAGCGCGGCGCGACTGGAGAGGCCGTAGTCGGGTTCGGACCTCCAGCCTTCCTTGGGGCGGACTTTCGTTCTATCCGGCCTTCTCCCATTGCTGGGATCATCTTCGCCAGGTTCGTTCAGATGCTCATCACTCATCGACTGTCCATGGCTGTGGCTTCGCTCAAAACGCTGATCCTGGGCGCCCCCGCCAACCGCCGCCGCACCGATAAGGCGGGGGAAGGAGGCTGGCAAGCGGGACTGGTCCGGGCGGACCGGAACGATGGTTCAATCGATGTGAGCGCTGAGGGTCAGCTTTGGGATTGGGCGCAAGCTCGGCGGGGGCTGCGGCTTCGCCTCCTGGTGTTGCTTCGCTGGGTTTCCATCGTCGGCCAGATCATCGCCGTGCTGGGCACCGGAGTGGTGTTGCACTTCCATATGCCGGTGATGGCCTGTCTGGCGGTAATCGGCACCGCGGCATGGCTCAACCTTTCGGTCAGTCTGGCATGGCCGGGCGCGCGGTTGGCGACGGGGCCTGAAGCTGTGTTCCAGCTTGGCTTCGACCTCGTGGAACTGTCGCTCCTGCTCATGCTGACCGGGGGTTTGGAGAACCCGTTCTCGATCCTGCTGGTGGCGCCGGTGGTGGTGGCGGCGGCGACACTGAACACCCGTCACGCCGCGATGGTGGGACTTCTGGCGCTCATCTTGGTGGCGATCATGAACTTCTGGCACGCGCCCATACCTTGGCGAGGCGAGCGACCCTTTCATATGCCGCCGCTCTACGACATGGCCAACGCGGTCGCTACGGTGGTCGGCATCGTCTTCACCTCGGCCTATGCCTGGCAGGCGCAAGCGGAGGCGCAGCGGATGGAACTGGCGCTGGCGGCGACCCAGGCGGTGCTGGCGCGCGAGCAGCGCCTGTCAGCGCTGGGCGGGCTGGCGGCGGCGGCGGCGCACGAACTAGGCACCCCGCTCGCTACGATCCAGGTCGTGACCAAGGAGATGATCCGCTCGCTTACCCCCGGCACGCCCGTGTTCGAGGATGTGGAGCTTCTGATCCAGCAGACCGAGCGGTGCCGCGAGATTCTGCGCAAGCTCTCCCGCTCCCCCGACGCATCGGACGAACGCCATTCGCGCATGAGCCTTTCGCAGTTGCTGGACGAGGTGGCCAACAGTCATCGCGACATCGGCATTATTGTGAACGCGGAGGTCGGCTGCGCGCCCGGGGCCGCGATCCTGGAGATACGGCGTCAGGCAGAGGTGCTGCATGGCTTGACCGCCTTCGTCGAAAACGCCGTGGATTTCGCGGAATCCACCGTCGAGCTGACCGCCTACTACGATGATCGCTACCTAACGATCAGCGTGCAGGACGACGGGCCGGGCTTTTCCCCTGACATCATTGCCAAGCTGGGCGAACCCTATGTCACCACCCGCAGCCATGGCGAAGGCTCACGCTCCGGTCATCAAGGCATGGGTCTGGGCTTCTTCATCGCCAAGACCTTGCTGGAGCGTTCAGGCGCGGTGGTGGACTTCCGCAACGTCCGTCCGGGCGGGGCGTTTATAACAGCGCGGTGGTCCCGATCTCGCATCGAGGCTCTGGAAGAGGCCTGAAGTGTAGGTATTCGGGACAAATATTTGAAAATCACGTCCTGGCTGCGACATTATGGCGCCATCCTTTCGTAGCTCTCTATGAGGGGTGATTGTTGGAGACGCGTTCATGGTCGATATCGCTACGCAGATCGCCGCTCTGCCTGAAAAGACCCTGCTCGTCCTCGACGACGACGCGCCTTTGCGCACGCGGTTGGGTCGTGCGCTGGAATCGCGTGGATTCGAGGTGACGCTGGTGGGCTCGGTCACTGAGGCCCTGGAAGCGGTCAAGGCGAAGCCTCCTGCCTTTGCGGTGCTGGACCTGCGCCTTGACGACGGCAACGGACTTCAGGTGGTGGAGACGATCCAGACCCTGCGCCCAGATGCGCGCGTGGTCATGCTCACCGGCTATGGCAATATCGCTACCGCTGTCGCGGCTGTGAAGGCGGGCGCCATTGATTATCTGTCCAAGCCCGCCGATGCGGATGACGTGGCGCGCGCCCTCCTCGCCGCCGCCGGTCAGGCTCCGCCACCGCCGGAGAACCCGATGTCCGCCGACCGGGTGCGCTGGGAACATATCCAGCGGGTCTATGAGCTATGCGGCCACAACATTTCCGAGACCGCGCGGCGCCTCAATATGCACCGGCGAACCCTGCAACGCATCCTCGCCAAGCGCGCGCCGCGGTAGGCCTTGGCTGATCTCGCCGCTCTGCGCGCTGTCGCCCTGGCCTTGCCTGAGGTGACGGAGGCCGCGCATCTCGGCGAACCCGAGTTCCTTTTTCGCCGCAAGGCCTTCGCCCTGCAGTGGAAGGGACGGTTCATCCTCAAGCTCGACCGGGGCCACCAGGCTCTGTTGTTCGAGATCCGGCCAGAGACCTTCGAGCCGTGCCCTGTCGCGACCGTGCATTGGAGCTATGTGCGGATTGAACATCTGGATGACGAAGAGTTGCACCGGCTCGTGGTCGAAGCCTGGTCGACCATCGCGCCGAAACGACTAGCCGCCCAGGTAGTCGTCCAACCCTTTACCTAGACTGGCGTCGCCCGCATCGCGGCTAGTCGCGCAAACGCCAGCGTAAGCGCTTTGCGCCGCGCAGGAGCGAGGGGCGCAAATCCGCCTTCGATCACTACCGCGCCGCCGAACCCGTCGGCGATCATCAGGCCAGGACCTTCAGGCAGCATATGGCGGGGAAACTCGGGGGCGACAGCGAAATAGAATCGCTCGCAAAAGGGCCCGTATTCACCCCACTTGCGGTCCACCCGGTAGTCTTCCAGGCTGGACTTCACCTCGACGATGGCGATCTCACCGCGCGGCCCAAGCGCCATCAAGTCCGCCCGCCGCCCGTTGGGCAGGCAGACTTCGGTCAGAGGCGCATAACCCAATCCGACCAGCAGTCGCGCCGCGCCGCGGGTGACATCCAGCGTCACATCAGGGCGGCGAAGATCGCTGCGGCCTGGCCTTAGGGCGGGATCAAGAAGGATGACGGGCTCCACGGAGCATAATTGTTCCGTTTACGTTCGCTTCGTCAAGCCGGGACAGTAAGGAGCAGATATGCAAACGCCCCCGCCAATGGCAGGGGCGCTGCAACGATTGGATCGGGTCTAGACCCGGCGACGAACGATCGCGTGGTAGATCAAAAGCACCACGACGGAGCCGACGATGGCGACCAGAATGCTGTAGAGATTGATCCCTGTCGTGCCCGAAGCGCCGAACATATTGAACAGGAACCCGCCGACAATAGCGCCGACGACGCCAAGCACGATATCCATCACCAGGCCTTCGCCCGTGCGGTTTACAATTTTGCTGCCGATAAAGCCTGCGATCAGACCAACGACGAGCCATGCAAGAATAGACATAGCAACCCTCCTTTGCTTGCAGAACAGCCCGCGTGTGGCGGGTATGTCAGTCAAACCGCCAAGATCGGCTGCGGTTCCACTCAAGCTTGATGATTCATTTATGTTGAATGCGCTTACGCGCCCTGCGCCGCTTGTAGAGCATCGGTAAGGGGCGTTGAAGAGCGAGCGCCTGCCGCGCCGCCCATGGACAAATCGCCGAGCGCGCGCTCATTCTGATCTTCTGAAACTTACGGGGGAAGCACATGATCAATGCTCTTTGCAAAGGTGCGCTCGTCGCTGCCGTTATGTCGTTCGCCGCGAGCTCCGCGTCAGCGGGCTCCCGACCGTTCACGGCACGGGACCTCGCCACTTTGGATCGGGCGTCCTCCCCGCGCCTATCGCCTGACGGGAAGACCGTGGCCTTCTCGGTCCGCTCCACCGATTGGGCGGCCAACCGGGGCGTCTCTTCGATCTGGACCCTTGACCTGACAAATCCGGACGCCCCTCCTCGCCGCCTCGCCATTTCCGACAAAGAGGCCAGCGCACCGCACTGGTCGTCGGACGGCAAGGCCATCTATTTCCTCTCCAACCGTTCCGATCATCGGATGCAGGTCTGGCGTACCACACCGTTAGGCGCCGAAGCGGTGCAGATCACGTCGGCGCCTAGCGACATTGTGGCCTTCAAAATCGCGCCGGACGGCAAGGGGTTGGTGATCGCGGTCGCAGGCTTCGCGGACTGCCCGACCCTCGCGTGTAGCGCCGACCGTATGAAGACCCGCGCCGCCGACAAGGCCGAAGGCAAGGTGTTCGACAAGTTGGGCGTGCGCTTCTGGGATAGCTTCGGCGATGGTCGCCACAACGTCCTCTTCGCGCAACCGCTCGATGGCCATGGGATCGCGTCGACGCCCGCCGTTGCGCTAATGCAGGGGCTGGAGACGGACGTTCCTTCGAAGCCCGAGGGCGACGAGACCAGCTTCGTCATCACGCCGGATGGAAAGGCGGTGATCTTCGCCGCCCATGACCCCGCCAGCGCGCCGGGGGTGGATACTCATACCCTGCTCTATGCCGCGCCGATGAACGGTTCGGCGCCCGCCCGCGCGATCTCGCTGGCCGGACCCGGCTCCGAAGCTGGCCCTGCAATCTCACCCGATGGCAAGACGCTGGCCTACCTCGGAACAAAGACCTCGGATTTTGGCGCGGCGCGGGTCGGGGTCTATGTGCGCCCTCTGGCGGGCGGCACTTCGCACGAGGTCGATCCCGGCTTCGACCGTTCGCCCAACCATCTGCAATGGAGCGACGATGGCAACGCGCTCTACGCGACGGTCGAAGATATGGGCGTCACGCGCCTAATCCGCATCGATGCGCGGGATGGCAGGGTGACGTCCCTGACGAAACTTGGTCATGTGAGCGACTATGACATCGCTGGAGACAGGATCGTCGTCGCTCGCGACGCGTTGGACTCCCCCGCCGACCTGTTCCTGGTCGAGTCCTACGGGCGCGCGGAACTGCAACTTACGCACGCCCACGGCGTCGGAACGCTTGCGATGAGCGACTACGAACCTTTCACCTTCCCCGGTTGGAATGGCGAGTCTGTCCACGGCTATGTGGTTAGGCCCTACGGCTATCAACCGGGCCACAAGTATCCGGTCGCCTTCCTGATCCACGGCGGGCCGCACGGCTCGTTCGGCGATGCGTGGAGCTATCGCTGGAACCCGCAGGTGTGGGCGGGCATGGGCTATGCCGTGGTGATGGTCGATTTCCACGGATCATCTGGCTACGGCGAGGCCTTCGGCCAGTCCATAGTCGGGCACTGGGGCGACCGACCGCTTGAGGATCTGCAGAAGGGCTGGGGAGCGGCGCTCGCCAGATACAACTGGCTGGACGGCGATCGCGCCTGTGCGCTGGGCGGCTCCTACGGCGGCTATATGGTCGACTGGATCGCCGGAAACTGGAACGGGCCCTGGAAGTGCCTGGTGGACCATGACGGCATCCTCGACACCCGCCTGATGGCCTACGCCACGGACATTCCGGGTTTTTCGGAGGCGGAGACCGGTGGCTTGGGCTGGCGGCATCCGGAGGCGGTGGAGCAGTTCAACCCGATCAACCACCTGAAGGACTGGTCCAAGCCCATCTTGGTGATCCACTCCGGCAAGGATTACCGGGTGCCGTTCGATCAGGGCCTCGGCGCCTTCACCGCCGCCCAACGCAAGGGCGTACCGAGCCAGTTCCTCTACTTCGACAGCGAGAACCACTGGGTGTTGAAACCGCAGAACTCGGTGCAGTGGTATGCTGTGTTGGAGGCGTGGATGAAGCGCTGGATCGGGGATACCGGGCCGAAGCCCATCACTCCATAACGATCTAGTGCTGGCTTTCAGGTGTTGTCACCGTCAAGCCATCCAGGTCGTCGGTCACTCTGATCTGGCACGACAGGCGCGAGTTCGACTTCACGCCCTCGGCGAAATCCAGCATGGATTCCTCCATGGCTGATGGCGTGCCCACCTTGTCGGTCCAGGCTTCATGCACATAGACGTGGCAGGTGGCGCAGGCGCATGCCCCGCCGCAGTCGGCGTCGATGCCGGGGACATTGTTCTTGATCGCCCCCTCCATGACCGTCAGGCCCGTCTTGACGTCCAGGGTGCGGCTGTCGCCTGCGTGGGTGATGTAGGTGATCTTGGCCATTCAGCTCTCGTAAACTGGCGCGGGGTTCAGGCCGCGACCTCTTTCATTGAAACCGACATATCGCGAAGTTTGCTCGGCGCAACGGGTTTCCGCGAACCGATGATTTGCCGCCCGGCCATGAACTCGGGCCCGGCGTTGATCGCCTCAACCGCCTGCACCCGGTTTTGCGCGTCAAGGTGGAAGACGGCGAACCGCGCGCCACCCTCCGGCAGGGCGTGAGGATCGCCGCGAATCAGAATCTGTGTGGCATCGAACGGCAGGCCAGCGATCTGTAGCTTCAGGTCATATTGGTCCGACCAGAACCAGGGCGTTTCGCCCAGTGGCGGCGTGCGGCCGGTGATGGCGGCGGCGGCCTGTTTGGCTTGCTCCAACGCATTGGGCACACTTTCCAGTCGGTGCATTCGCCCCTCGTAGAGCGGCATCGGACGACGGGTGCAGTCGCCGATAGCGTAGATGTCCGGGTTGGAGGTTCGCGCAGACAGATCGACCACAATCCCGTTATCGCAGGTAAGGTCAGCCGCTTGCGCCAGCTCCTGATTGGGCACGGCGCCCACACCCACCAGCACAGCGTCAGCGGTGATCAATTCGCCAGAGGACAGCCTCACGCCCTCCGCGACGCCGCCCGTCCCCTCGATGGCCTCGACGCCCGCGCCCAACACGAACGTCACGCCCTTTGCGCGGTGATAGTCTTGAAAGAAGGTGGAGAGCGCTTCGCAGGCCACGCGAGCGAGCACCCGGCTCTCGCGCTCGATCACAACGACCTCGGCGCCCAGCGCCCGGGCCGAAGCCGCCGCCTCCAGTCCTATATAACCGCCGCCCACCACCGCCAGCCGCTTGCCGGGGCCGAGCGCCGCCTTGAGCAGGTCCGCGTCGGCGGCGGTGCGCAGTTCCAGTACGCCTTTGAGGTGGAGCCCCGGCAAGGTGATGCGCCGAGCCCGCGCGCCGGTGGCGAGGATCAGCGTTGTGTAGCGGATGGTTTCGCCGCCCTTCAGCACCACCGTCTTTGCGGAGCGGTCGATCCGCTCGACGTGCGCGCCAAGGCGAAGGGCGATGTGATTCTCTTCGTAAAAGCTCGCGGGACGCAGGAGGAGCGACTCTGCGTCCGCCTCGCCCTTCAGCCAGGCCTTCGACAAGGGAGGGCGCTGGTAGGGATGCAGGGGCTCGTCACCGATAATCATGATCGATCCGGTGTAGTGATACTGGCGCAAGAGCGCGGCGACGGAGCCGCCTGCATGGCCGCCGCCCACGATCACCACTCCCGAACCGGGCTCTTCAGCCAACTGCGACGCCTCCGTTTCCCCATCAATGACGCAGGCGTCACTTTTCCGCAACCGCACTCGCCACCCCTCGCCGCTTAGCGCATAGGCGCCGTGTGGGCCATGGCCTATGAGGCAGGAGATGGATGGGTTTTTTCTCCCCGAAGCAGATGACACGACGCGGCTGGGCGTCGCCATCGCCGCAGTTTTGAAGGCGGGCGATGCGGTCTGCCTATTCGGACCGCTCGGCGCGGGCAAGTCCACCTTGGCGCGGGGGCTGGTGCGGGCGTTGACCTCTCCCGACGAGGAGGTTCCGAGCCCTACGTTTACGCTGGTGCAAATGTACGTGGGCGAAGCCTTCCCGATCTACCATTTCGACCTCTATCGGCTGAAAGGCGCGACGGAGGTTTTCGAGCTTGGCCTCGATGAAGCGCTGGACACGGGAGCCGCGATCATCGAATGGCCAGAGCGACTGGAGGGCGATCTTCCCGCTGACCGGCTGGAGGTGCGCCTCTTGCAAGATGGCGAGGGGCGGCGTGCAGCCTTGCAACGGTTTGGAGCATGGGCGGACCGGGTGCTTGAGTTTGGGGAGCGATCTTGAGCTTGGTTGAAACAAGGCCGGATAATGGGCGCGAGGCCCTGCGCCGCGCCTTCCTCGCCGAGGCTGGTCTGGCCGACGCCCGCCGTGAACCGATGAGCGGCGACGCCTCAACTCGCGCTTATGAGCGGTTGCATTTAGCGGATGGCTCCACCCGCATCTTCATGGACCAGCCGCCCGCCGCAGAGGGCGCGGTCGCGCCTCCGGACGCCACCCCGGACGAGCGCCGGGCCCTTGGCTACAACGCCCTGACCCGCCTTTCCGCCGGACGGGTGGACGCCTTCGCCGCCGTGGCGGGCTTTCTGCGAGGGCGGGGCCTTTCGGCGCCCGAAGTGCAGACGTTCGACACTGGGCGCGGGTTCGCGGTGCTGGAAGATCTGGGCGATGATCTTTACGCCGTGCTGATCGAGCGCGGCGCTGATCCCCTTCCGCTCTACGAGGCGGCGACAGACTTGCTGGCCGAATTGCACTCCACCGCGCCTCCCAGCGTACTGGAGACCAAAGGCGCGCGCTGGCCGCTGTCCACCTACGACGATCTGGCGCTTCGGACCTATACGGAGATGTTCCTGGAGTGGTGGCCGCGCTACGCGGACCTGCCGCCGCTGCCCCCCGAGGCGGCTGAGGAGTGGGATGCGCTCGCGGCGCCGATCCGGGCGCGGGGAGAGGCGGGTGCAAATGTCTTCGCCCACCGGGATTTCCATGCGGAGAACCTGATCTGGCTGCCGGAAAGGCGCGGCGCCGCGCGGGTGGGATTGCTCGACTTTCAAGACGCGGTGATCGCGCATCCAACCTGGGACCTGTTGCACCTCCTGCAAGACGCCCGGCGCGACGTGCCGCCCGAACTTGAGGCAGTGATGCTGGAGCGGTATCTTGCGCGCCGACCCGAGGTGGGCCGGGACGCCTTTCTTGCCGATTACCGCGCGCTGGCCGCGCTGAACGCGACGCGCATTTTGGGCCCGATCTTCGCCAGACAGGTCGTGGCTTTCGGCAAGCGCCGCTACATCGCCTTCATGCCCCGCACCTGGCGCTATCTGGAGCGCAACCTGTCCCATCCTGATCTCGCGGGGCTGAACGCCTGGTTCGACCGCTGGATACCCCGCGAGACCCGGCCTTGAGCGTCCCAAGGACCGCCATGGTGCTGGCGGCGGGGCTCGGCACGCGGATGAAGCCGCTCACCGACGACCGGCCCAAGGCGCTCGTTCAGGTCGCTGGCAAGGCCCTGATCGACCATATGCTCGACCGTCTGCACGAGGCAGGTGTGGAGCGTGCGGTGGTCAACGTCCACGCCTTCGCCGACGCCCTGATCGCGCACCTAGGCCAGCGGAGGGGCGGGGCAAAGATCGTGATTTCCGACGAACGCGACTGTCTAATTCCGCTCGAAACCGGCGGCGGGATCAAACGGGCGCGCAACCATCTAGGCGTCGCTCCTATCCTCGTCGCCAATATCGACAGTGTCTGGACCGAGGACGCGGAGCCTCCCGCCGCCGCCGTCCGGCGCCTCTGCGAGGGATTCGACCCACAGCGTATGGATGCGCGCCTGCTGTTGGCCAGAATGGAGCGAACGTCTGGCTTCGACGGGCTAGGCGACTTCCTCATGAACGGCGAAGGCGTGCTGGAAGGTCGCCGCGTCACCGCAGCCGCGAGCGCGCCGTTCAACTACATGGGCGTCCACATCGTCGACCCCCGACCAATCTACGCCCACAACGAAGAGGCGTTCGGGCTGTTTCCCGGCGGCGCGGGCTTGTGGGGCGGCTGGGCCTCTGCCGGACGGCTGCACGGGGCGGTAATGGAGGGCGAGTGGATGCACGTGGGTGATCCGGGCGGGCTGGCGGCGGCCGAGGCGCGGCTGAAATCAAGCTGAGCAGATCGACGTTCGCACAAGAACATCGTAAGAACCTCGGGTGAAGCCTTTTACCCTCTTCGACGGCGCCAGCCCGCGATGGTTCTCCATCGAGGCGCACCGGCCCTTCCTGTCCGATCTAGCGCGGGTGTTGTTCGAGACCCTCGGGCGGGATGACCCGGAGGCTCTGGCCGACGCGGTGGTCCTCACCCCCACCCGGCGCGGGGCGCGGGCCTTGGCGGAAGCCTTCGTCGGAGCAGCGGGGGGCAGAGCGGTGCTGTTGCCGCAAATCCTGGCGCTGGGCGACCTCGACGAGGGCGAACCGCCATTCGAGCCGGGCGATCTGGCGCTCGACCTGCCTCCCGCCATCAGCCCCCTGCGTCGCCGATTCGAGCTGGCACGGCTGGTGGCCGACAACGCCAAAGTCTTCGAGCGCGCGGGCCTGTCAGGGAGCGTAGCCGTGAGCATGGACGCCCACGCCGCCCTCGGTATGGCGGACGCGCTGGCGGGCTTCATGGACTCCGCCCAGATCGAGGAAATAACACCGCCCGATGATCTCTCCCCCCTCGCCCCCGGCGAGTTCGCCCGGCATTGGGAAATCTCAGCCGACGTGCTTCGGCTGGCGACGGTGGAATGGCCGAACCGACTGGCCGCGCTTGGCCTGCTGGACGTTACCGAGCGCCGAACGAAGCTACTGCGCGCCCTCGCCCGCCAATGGGAAGCCGCCCCACCCTCTCGCCCCCTGATCGCGGCAGGCTCCACCGGCTCGGCGCCCGCTACCGCTGCATTGCTGGACGCCATCGCCCACGCGCCGAAGGGGGCAGTCGTGCTGCCGGGCCTGGACCGCGAGTTGGCCGAAAGCGCGTGGCTCGAAGTGAGCGAAGACCATCCCCAGGGGGCCATGAGGCGGCTGCTTTCCAGCGTCGATGTGGAGCGCGATCAGGTCCGCTCATGGCCAGCCTTCGAGAGCACTGAGGAAGTCTCGCGGGGTCGCTCCCGCCGCCGGGTGGTGAACGAGGCCCTGCGCCCCGCCGACGCCACCGCCGACTGGCTGACCCAGATCGAGAACCTTCGTGCTGAAGGTGAGGCGGCGGGCGTCGATCCCATCGTCGAAGGGCTATCGGGCCTCACCCTCACGTCAGCCAAGACCGAGGAAGAAGCCGCCGCAGTCATCGCCCTGCTTTTACGGGAGGCGCTGGAGACGCCTGGCCGGACCGCCGCCCTGATCACTCCCGATACGGCGTTGGCCCGACGCGTGTCGGCGCGGTTGGCCCGATGGGGTGTGCAGGCGGATTCCTCGGCGGGACAGCCGCTTTCCCACAGCCCCATCGGGGTGCTTCTGGCGCTTATGGCCCGCACGGCCAGCGATCTCCTCGACCCGGCGACGATCCTGGCGATCCTGAAACACCCACTGGTGGGGATGAGCCTGACCCCGGACGACTTGCAAGCTGCGCGCGATGTGCTGGAGCGGCGCGGACTTCGGGGAACGCGTCCCCGCGATTGGAGCCGCCTCGCCAGGCGCCTTGACGACTACATCAAGGTTCAGGAGCGGTTCGACGACGACGACGACCCGCCGAGCGCGGAAGACCTCGCCAAGGCTGAGGCAGCACGCTGGATGCGAACCGAACCAGCGTTGCGCCTTGCAGCCGCGCTGCAAACCGTCCTCGCCCCGCTCCGGGGCTTGTTCGCCAACGGCGCGGCGTCGGCCAGCCTGGCGGCCCAAACGCTCGCGGCAGTATTAGAGGCCCTGGCGCACGGCGCAGACATCCCTTCCGGCTCACCCTGGTCCGGCCAGGCGGGCGAGGCGGCGTCGGCGCTGATCTCGCAACTGATCGACGATGGCGGCGTCCTGCCCCCTGTCACCGCCTCGGGCTTTTCGGACCTGATCGAGCGGCTGTTGGACGGCCAGACAGTACGGCCCGGCGGCCCGTTGCACGCGCGCCTCTCCATACTCGGCGCCATCGAAGCCCGCCTCGTGCGGGCAGACCTGATCGTGCTGGCCGGACTGGAGGAAGGGGTGTGGCCACGTATCCCGCCCACCGATCCCTTCTTCTCACGGCCTATGCGCGTGGCGTTGAAGCTGCCGCCGCCCGAGCGCCGCATTGGTCTTTCCGCCCACGACTTCGCCCAGGCCGTCTGTGCGCCTGAGGTGGCGATGGTGACGACCGAGCGGCGCGAGGGCCAGCCCGCCGTGCGCTCCCGCTGGCTCTGGCGACTGGAGACGCTGGCCCGGGGCGCGGGCCTCGCCTTGCCAACCCGAGCCGACGTGCTGGACTGGGCGCGAAAGATCGACGCCCCGATCAAGCCTGAACCCCAAGACCTCAAACCCGCCAGACGCCCCGAGCCGACCCCGCCGGTGGGCGTGCGACCGATCAAGATGCCGGTCACACGCATCGAGACCTGGGTGCGCGATCCCTATGCCGTGTATGCCCGGATGATCTTGAGGTTGAAGCCGCTCGACAGGCCTGACCTGTCAATGGACGGACGGGCGCGAGGCTCGGCGATCCACAAGGTGTTCCAGGATTTCGCCGACGCGCATGGCGCAGGCGCGCCCGAAGACGCCGCTGCGCTGTTCGAGACCCTGCTCATCGCCGCTCTCGAAGGGGCCGGAGTTTCCGAACCGGCCATGGCGCGGGAGCGGGCGCTGGCGCGGCGACTGGGCGCGTGGGCGGTGGACTTCGAGATGGATCGTCGCCGGGCGGCTCCCACCCTCCTGATCGAGAAGTCCGGCAAGCACGCCTTCGACGTCGAGGGCCGCCTCTTCATTGTCACCGCCAAGGCCGACCGGATCGAACTGGCGAACGGGGTGGCGCACGTGCTGGATTTCAAGACCGGGGCGCCGCCCACGAAAAAACAAATGGAGACGGGCCTTTCGCCCCAACTAACCCTCACCGCCGCCATCCTGCGCCGAGGCGGATTCGCGGGCGCGGGAACGGTGGAGCCCGGCGATCTGGCCTACGTTCGCGTCACCGGGCGACGGGTTCCGGGCGAAGTGCTGCGTCCTGTGGAGAAGCTGGATAGCACTGAGCTGACAGAGGAGATTTTCGCAGGACTGGTTCGCCGCGTCGCCCGCTTCAACGAGCAGAGCCGACCCTATCGGTCATGGGAGGCGCCGCAGTTTCTCTCTGATCGGGGCGGCGGCGATTTCGACCACCTGGCCCGCGTCTATGAGTGGCACGTGACCGGCGCGTCGGGCGACGACGACGCGGGAGGCGCGGAATGAACGCGCCGCCAAACGTCGTTCCTAATTATCAGGTCCTCGCCTCGGACCCCCGAACCTCCGCCTTCGTCACCGCCAACGCCGGGTCGGGCAAGACCTCCACCCTGGTCAGCCGGGTGGCGCGTCTCCTGCTCTACGGGGTGCGGCCCGAAGCGGTGCTGTGCGTCACTTACACCAAGGCGGCAGCGGCGGAGATGCAGCGGCGACTGTTCGAGAAATTGGGCGATTGGGCGGTGATGCCCGACGAGAAACTCGCTAACGCGCTGGAAGATCTCGGCGAAGCGACGGATGACCTACCGAACGCCCGAAAGCTATTCGCCAAGGCGCTGGAAACGCCGGGGGGTCTGAAGATCCAGACCCTGCACGCCTTTTGCGAGAAGCTGTTGCGTCGATTCCCGCTGGAGGCGGGCGTGTCACCCGGCTTCACGGTGCTGGAGGATGTGGCGGCGAAGGAGGTCTCCAGCCGGGCGCGAGACGGCTTGGCGCTGCTGGCGCTTAGTGCCCCTGACCACCCGGTAGCCCTCGCCTACGCGCATTTTGCCGTGGAACTGGACCTCAGCACCTTCGAGGATCTGCTTAAAACCTTCGAGAACGAGCGGCGGTCCATCGAGCGATATGTCCGGTCTTTCGGCGATTTTGAGGGCGTCAAGCAGGATGTCTGGAAGGCGTGCGGCTTTAACGAGGTTAAAGACGCGGACGAGATCGAGGCGGCCGCTTGCGTGTGCGACTGGGCGGCTTGGCGCAAGGCGGTGCCCCCTCTGTTGGCGGGCAAATCAACCGACGTCGATCTCGGCAGCCGGATGGCGGCCATCGCGGAGACGCAGGGCGGTGATTTCGCTGCAATCTGGGGGCTGTTTTCGACGCAGACGGGCGAGCCCAGGAAGAAATTCGGCACCCTCAGCCTCGACCCTCGGCTTCGCGATTGGCTGCTCACTGAACAGGATCGCTTGCACACCGCCTGCAAGCGCGCCCGCGCCGCGCGGATCGCCCGCGACACGGTTCACGCTCTGACCCTCGCCCACGCCTACGCCACGCTCTACGAGGGTGAAAAACGCGCGCGCGGGGCGCTGGATTTCCCTGATTTGATCACCCGCACCTTGGAGCTTCTCACCGTGCGCGCCGATGCGGCCTGGGTGCTTTACAAGCTGGACGGCGGCATCGACCACGTGCTGCTAGACGAGGCGCAGGACACCGCCCCCGAGCAGTGGGACATTCTCGAAGCCCTGACCGGGGAGTTCTTCGTCGGCGAAGGCGCCCCGCGCCCCCGCGCCCTGCCCCGCACCGTCTTCGCCGTGGGGGACGAGAAGCAGTCGATCTACTCGTTTCAGGGGGCTGATCCGGCGCAACTGAACGCGCAAACGAAGAACTATCTCGCACGTGCAGAAGCTGCTGGGATGCCATTGATCGGTCCTGCTCTGGTCGAGAGTTGGCGTTCGACGCCGGAGGTGTTGCGTTTTGTTGACGTGACGTTTGCGGATGTCGCAACCCGTGAGGCGGTGCCGCCGCCCGTGGGTGAGGCGGTGGTCTTCCACACCGCCCGCCGTCCTGCCGGTTACGGATGCGTCGATCTGTGGGGTCTGGAGCAGGACGAGAAGCGCGATCCTCCCGACGTCTGGGACAATCCGTTAGACACCCAGCCCGGCGACACGGCTCGCAAACGGCTGGCGCGCAAGATCGCCGCCGAGATCAAGCGTATCGCCGCCGAAGACGCGGTGATCGACAAGGATACCGGCAAGCCACGCCCCGCCACCGCAGGCGATGTGCTGATCCTGGTCCGCAAGCGCGACGCCACCTTCGAGGAGATCATTCGGGCGCTAAAACAGGCGGGCGTGCCGGTGGCGGGGGCGGACAAGCTTGTTCTATCTCGCCACATCGTCTTCGCCGACATCCTCGCCTTGATCCGCCTCTGCCTATTTCCGGCGGACGATCTGACCCTCGCCACCCTTCTGCGCAGCCCTTTCTGCAGCCTCGATGAGGATAGCCTCTACGATCTGGCGCAGCCGCGCGAGGGCCGCTCGCTCTGGCGGGAGCTGTGCACACGTCGCAAGGAGCGACCCGAGTGGGACGAGGCAGCCGGGTTCCTGAACCGGATGATGCTGCTTGCCCGCGCTCGCACGCCGTTCGGCTTCCTGGGTCGGATGCTGTCGGACATGGACGCGCAGGGTCGCTCCATGCGCCAGCGCATCCTGACCCGGCTGGGCCACGAGGCGGAAGACGCACTCGATGAGGTGCTGTCGCAGGCGCTGAAGGCCGAGGGGCGAGGCGTCCATGACCTCGAACGCTTCGCCGCCGCGCTGGAGCGCTCTGAAGTCGAGGTGAAGCGCGAGCTTGAGGGCGCAGGATCGGCAGTGCGCGTCATGACCGTGCACGGAGCCAAGGGGTTGGAGGCGCCCATCGTCATCCTGCCCGACACCACCGGCAAACCCGCCTTGGTGCGAGGGAGCTTCCTCAAGACCGAGGCAGGCGGCTTCCTGTTCGCGCCGCGCAAGGGGGAAGACTGCGAGGCCTCCGCCGCTGCGCGACTGTTCGAGGAACAGCGGCAGGCGAGCGAGCAACTTCGCCTGTTGTATGTCGCCCTGACACGCGCCCGCGACCGGGTGATCGTCACCGGGCGGGTGGCCAGCAATGTGAAAGAGGTGGACCCCGCATCCTGGTATGCGCGCATCGGCGCGGCGTTCGAGCGGCCGGAGATCGACGAACAGACGCGGGCGGTGGCGGGCGGCCTCCGCTTCGGCTGCGATCCCGCGCCCGCGCCGGTTTCCACGGCGACTGCCCCCAGAGCCGATCCTCTCCCCGACTGGAGCCGCAGCGCGCCGCCGCCCGAGCCCGCCGTCGCGCGATACGCCGCGCCTTCAGCCTTTGCAGAGGGCGCTTCGATCCCGGCCGCCTCGCCCCTCGCCCGCGCCAACGGCCTCGGACGGTTCCGGCGCGGCGAGGTGATCCACCAGCTTTTGGAAGTCCTGCCGGAACTTTTGCCCGCAGCCCGCACCGACGGCGCCCGCCGCCTGTTAGCCAAGGCGCGCGACCTGAACGATGAACAGCGCGCGGAAATGGCGGGCGCCGCGCTGGCAGTGCTGCGGGACGCCCGCTTCGCTGAGGTGTTCGGGCCGGGCTCGCGCGCCGAGGCCGCTATCGCTGGGGGCGCGCCCGATCTGCCGCCGGGTCTCAAAATCTATGGCCGGGTGGACCGGATGCTGGTCACGAAAGAGCGGGTTCTGGTAGTCGATTTCAAGACCAATCGGCCCGCCCCCAGCGTCATCGAAGCCGCTGAGCCAGCCTACATCACCCAGATGGCTATCTATGTGGCGGTGCTGCGCGCCATCTATCTGGGGCGGCGTGTGGAGGCTGCTCTGGTATGGACCGATGGGCCGAAACTGATGCCGGTTCCAGAAAACATGATAGGCGAAGCCCTGAGCCGAATGCGCGAATCCCGTTGATTGCAGGGCCAGCGCGCTTAAATCTCTGGTCTGACGCCCCCGGATTCGCGATGCTTCGCTGAACCGTCAGGCCCTGGAGAACGAGATGAGCACCGTGAAAGTCACCGACGAAAGCTTCGAGCACGACGTCCTGAAGGCGTCCGGCCCGGTGCTGGTGGACTTCTGGGCCGAATGGTGCGGCCCCTGTAAGCAGATCGGCCCGGCGCTGGACCAGATCTCCGAAGAGCTGTCCGGCAAGGTCACGGTGGCCAAGCTGAACATCGACGAGAACCAGATGACGCCCGGAAAATACGGCGTGCGCGGCATCCCGACCATGATGTTGTTCAAGGACGGCCAGATGGCCTCCATGACGGTGGGGGCCATGCCCAAGTCCAAAATCCTGGAATGGCTCGGCGAAGCGGGCGTGAAGGCGGCTTAGTCTCTACGTCGGCCAGGTGTCCCGCGACATAGCCAGCACCTCGCCCGCCAGATAGAGCGAGCCGCAGATAATGATGTGAGGCGGGGGCCCGTTCCCCGTCAGCGCCAAATCGAGCGCCTGTTCTACATCCGCCGCGATCTCCACGTTCAAGCCCGGCGCGGCGGCGGCGAGGGTTTCGGGGGGAGCAGCCAGTTCCGACGTGAACCCGGTAGCGATCAGGCGGGCGTCGAGTGTTCGGAAAGCGTCAAACACTCCCTCTGCGTCCTTACGCTGCAACAGGCCGACGATCAGCGTCACGGGCCGCCCGTCCCGCGCCCGCATCCCCCGCGCCGCCTCGGCGAGCGCCCGTGCCGCGTGGGGATTGTGGCCACCGTCGAGCCAGAGGTCGGCGCCATATGCTTTCGCCCTTTCGCTGAGCGGTCCCGTCCTCAGACGCTGCATCCGAGCGGGCCAGACGGCTGTTCTCAGGCCTTGGGCTATAGCCTGCGGCGTGATGCGGGGGTCGTTCAGGGCGAGTGCTGCGGCGATGGCGAGCGCGGCGTTGTCGATCTGGTGGAGTCCGAACAGGCTGGGCGAGGGCAAATCCAGCAACGCCTCGCCCCCCTGAAACGCCATGCCGCCCGCCTCCGCCCAACCATCGAAGTCGCGGCCGCCGAGGGTGATTGGTGCGCCCAGCCGTTCCGCTTCTGCTTCGATCACCGCCGATGCTTCCTCATGCTGGCGGGACGCTACGACAGGGCGGCCAGGCTTGATAATCCCGGCTTTCTCTCCCGCAATGGCGGCCAAGGTGTCGCCGAGATATTCCCTATGGTCGATGTCCACCGGCGCGATCACGGATACCGCCGGGTGGTCGATCACATTGGTGGAGTCGAAGCGACCGCCGAGGCCCACTTCGACGATGCAGAGGTCGGCGGGCGTTTCGGTGAAGGCCTGGAAGGCGGCGCAGGTGGTGATCTCGAAGAAGGTGATTGCCTGCCCTGCATTGGCCGTCTCCACCCGCGCGATCACATCGGTGAGTTGCTCGTCGGTGATCAGAGTTCCAGCCAGCCGTATGCGCTCGGCGAAGCGCACAAGGTGGGGCGAGATCATCACGTGCACGTGCAGACCCGCCGCTTCGGCGATGGCGCGCAAGAAGGCGATAGTGGAGCCTTTGCCGTTGGTGCCCGCTACATGGACCACGGGGGGCAGCCGGTCCTGGGGACGACCCAGGTCATCCAGTAAGCGCAGGGTGCGGCCCAGCGACAGGTCGATCTTGATCGGATGCAAAGCCCGGAGCCGCTCCAGCGCCGCGTCATGGGGAAGGAGGAGATCGCTCATTCGCGCTGTCTAGCGGTGACGCTCGCCCCGCGCATCTGAAATGGCACGGCGGAGCGCTTCGGCGAAGCGCGCGCGATCTTCCATGCCAAGCGCCATGGCGATGAACGTGGATTTGCCGGAAACGTGCAGGGCGAGGCGCGGCGCACGCTCCCGCTCGCCCTCGAAACTGATGCGGGTGAAGGCGGTGGGCGAGGCCCAGACCTCGCGCTGTCGCGGGCCGCCTTCGTGCGATACGACGATGCGATCCGCGTCCACCCGCACCCGTTCGCCCCACAGCGCCCGCCGAGTGTTGATGTGAAAGGCGATGACTATCCCCAGCATATCCAGCCCAAGGAAGATCGGAACCGGATAGGCTCCGATCATCAGCATCAGGGCGCCTACTGCGAGGTTGAACGCCAGCAACACGCCGAGCACAATCCACAGCCCGCGCCGCGACAGGGAACGGTTGGGCCGGATCACCTCGTCCATGTAGAGAGGGGCGGAGATATCCATTGTCATGGAGTGCATATGGGCACGCCCCCCTCATCCCCGCCAGTCCGGGCTGGGCGCAAGCCGCGCGTGCGCAAGTTCGCGCCCCGAAAGCGGCTATCGGCCTCCGAGAAGGCGCGGATCGGCGAAATCTTCGCCCGCTTCGCCGCCGCCGCCCCGGAGCCGCGCACGGAGCTTCGGTTCAAGAGCCCCTACACGCTGGTGGTCGCCGTCGCCCTCTCCGCCCAGGCCACCGACATTTCTGTGAACAAGGCCACGGATCGGCTCTATGCGGTGGCCGACACCCCGCGGGCGATGATCGACCTCGGAGAAGCAGGGCTGATCGACTACATCAAGTCCATCGGTCTCTATCGCACCAAGGCCAGGAACGTGATCGCCCTTTCGCGGATCGTTCTGGAACAGCACGGCGGCGAGGTTCTGCTGAACCGAGAGGCGCTTCAGGCGTTGCCCGGCGTCGGACGCAAGACCGCCAGCGTGGTGCTGAACGAGTTGAACATCGAGCCCGCCATCGCCGTTGACACCCACGTTTTCCGCGTCTCTCACCGGCTTAAACTGTCGAAGGCGACCACGCCCGACGCCGTGGAGGGTGATCTGATGGCTCTTGTACCGGAGCCCTATCTGACGCGCGCCCACCACTGGCTGATCCTGCACGGCCGCTACACTTGTGTGGCGCGCAAGCCGAAATGCGAGGCCTGCCTGATCGCCGACCTCTGCCCCTCGCGAGAGCTTTCCTTGGGGCTTGAGCTTATCGGTTGACCGCCTTCAAGACACGGGTGAGCCTTCGGATCGAATCGGAGGGTCAGTCATGGGCATGGTTGGAGAGTTTCGGGAGTTCATCGAACGCGGCAACGTGGTCGATTTGGCGGTCGGTGTGATTATCGGCGGTGCGTTCGGCAAGATCGTCACCGGGCTGGTGGATCAGGTGATCATGCCCCCCATCGGGTTCCTGACCGGCGGGGTGGACTTCTCCCAGCTCAAGATCGTGCTGAAGGCGGCGGACGCGGCAACCAAGAAGGCGGAGGTGGCCATCGCTTACGGCGCTTTCATCAACACCCTGATCCAGTTCTTCATCATCGCCGTGGTGATCTTCCTGATCGTCAAGATGCTGAACTCTCTGAAGCGCAAGGAAGCACAGGCACCCCCCGCCCCGTCCGCGCCCACGGCGTCAGAGACTCTGCTCACCGAAATCCGGGATTTGTTGAAGACGCCAGCGTGATCTGCCTCAGACCAGCTTCAGCGCTTCCCGGTTTAGCGCCTTGGTCAGCCGCTGGGTCTCGCCTGCCGACAGGCTTTGGCGGAAAGCCGGAAAGACCATTTCCTCTTCCTCGTTGATGTGTTCCTGCACCAGCTTTTCCAGCGCCTTGGCCTTGCGCAGCCAACGCGGATCGTCCTTGGGCAGGCCTTCAATCTCATAGAGGTAGGTCTTGATCTCGAACAGTTCCGCCGCAAGATGGGTGGAGGACGAGCCGTGGTCCGTCGCACGCAGCGCCGGATAGAGCACGTTTTCCTTTTGCAGCGAGTGGCGCGTCAGAAGCGCGTTCAAGGCGTCCAGAAGTCGCGTGCGCTTCACCGTCTGCGTGTCGGTAGTCTCGCTGATCTGCTTGAACAGGCGCTCGATGCGGCGGTGTTCGGCAGCAAGGCCCTCGAACCAGTCGCCCTGAAGCGCCGTGGTGGTGGCGACGGCGGCCTTCTTGGAATTGAGCAGGGCGAAGGCGGTGATGAACCCCACGCCGAGCGCGCCTGCCACCGCCGTCCACGACACCCGGTCGTTGCGCGCGTGTTCAAGAGCGTAGTGGGCGCCGTCGTCGGCACGTTTAGCGGCGGTGCGGGCAATATCGTTCAAACGGTCGCGCGCGTCGTCGAGCACCTGCATTATCGGGTCTCTCTTCATGATCTGCAATTTGGGCGTTCGCCGCATTGAACGCAACGGCCAAGCCCATGTTCCCCTGCTCAGGTCGTCATCCGGTCTTGTCACCTCAAGCTTACAGCGTCATGGCTCCGGCATGACGACGCGCGCCAAGATTTGCGGCCTATCTACGCCCGAGGGAGTTAACGCCGCGCTTGCGGGCGGGGCGGCCATGATTGCCTTCAACTTCTTCGCCAAGAGCCCGCGCATTGTCAGCGTCGAAACTGCCGCACGACTGGCCGAGGCGGCGCGGGGCAAGGCGAAGATCGTCGCCGTCACCGTGGAAGCGGACGATGCGGAAATCGACAGGATCGTCAGCATTCTGTGCCCCGACCTCATTCAGCTTCACGGCAAGGAACCTCCGGCGCGCGCCGCGGCCATAAAGGCTCGAACCGGCGCGGGCATCATTCGCGCCCTGTCGATCAGCGTGCCCGAGGACTTCGCCGCGGCGATCGATTATGAAAGCGTCGTGGACCATTTGATGTTCGACGCCAGGACGCCCCCCGGATCGGACCTTCCCGGCGGCATGGGCGCGCGGTTCGACTGGACGATGCTGAAGGATCGCCGGTTCGCGCGGCCCTGGTTGCTAGCCGGGGGCCTCGATCCTTGGAACGTGGGTGAGGCCATCGCAGCCTCGGGCGCCCCTTTTGTGGACGTTTCTTCTGGCGTAGAGCGCGGACCGGGGCTAAAGGACCCCGCCTTGATCTCGGCCTTCCTGGACGCCGTCCGCAGGGCCTGACGCCTCCCCGGGTCGATGACAGTGAACGCTCCAGCCAAGCCCAATGACTACGCGGCCTACCCCGACGCCAACGGGCGGTTCGGCGACTATGGCGGGCGGTATGTGCCCGAAACCCTGATGCCGCTCGTTCTGGAGCTTGACCGCGCCTACGCCGCCGCCAAGGCCGATCCGGCGTTCCAGGCGGAGCTGGACGGCTTTCTCACCCACTATGTGGGCCGCCCCTCGCCGCTCTATTTCGCCGAGCGGCTGACTGAGCATTTCGGCGGAGCGAAAATCTATTTCAAGCGCGACGAGCTGAACCACACTGGCGCGCACAAGATCAACAACTGCATGGGCCAGATCTTGCTTGCCCGGCGCATGGGCAAGACCCGGATCATCGCCGAGACCGGCGCGGGCCAACACGGCGTCGCTTCCGCCACCGTCTGCGCCCGGTTCGGCTATCCGTGCGTGGTCTATATGGGCTCGCTGGATGTGGAGCGGCAAAAGCCCAACGTCTTCCGCATGAACCTTCTGGGCGCCGAGGTCCGTCCTGTCACGGCGGGAACCGGCACGCTGAAAGACGCCATGAACGAGGCCATGCGCGACTGGGTGACGAATGTGGCCGACACCTACTACATCATCGGCACGGCTGCGGGCCCGCACCCCTATCCGGCCATGGTGCGCGACTTCCAGAGTGTGATCGGCACAGAGGCGAGGGCGCAAATCCTCAAGATGGAAGGCCGATTGCCCGACGCGGTGGTCGCCTGCATCGGCGGCGGATCCAACGCCATCGGCCTGTTCCATCCTTTCCTCGCCGATGAGGGCGTGAAGCTGATCGGGGTGGAGGCGGCAGGCCATGGCCTGTCGAGCGGTATGCACGCCGCCTCGCTAACCGGCGGACGGCCCGGCGTGTTGCACGGCAACAAGACCTATCTCCTGCAAGACGCCGACGGCCAGATCATCGACGCCCACTCCATTTCGGCGGGGCTCGACTATCCCGGCATCGGCCCGGAACACGCCTGGCTGCACGATGTTGGGCGGGCGAGCTATGTCTCTTCGACCGACGACGAGGCGCTCGACGCCTTCCAGCTTTGCTCCAGGCTCGAGGGGATCATTCCGGCGCTGGAACCCGCCCATGCTCTCGCCCGTGTCGGCGACATCGCCAGAGAGCTCGGCAAGGGCGGGGTGGTGCTGATGAATCTCTGCGGCCGGGGCGATAAGGACATTTTTACGGTGGCGGATCACCTCGGGGCGCGGCTGTGAAGGCGGTTAGGATTGGCGTCGGGATATTTTTGAGCGTCGTTCTGTTGTTAGTTTTAATGTTCGCAACTGGAATCGTGAGTGTGAAGGTCGATCTTCCTCCAGCAACGGCGGCAGAGGCGGCTCCACGATGACCACTGCCCGCATCGACGCCCGCTTCGCCGCGCTGAAGGTGCAGGATCGCGCCGCCTTCATCCCCTACGTCATGGCGGGAGACCCTGACGCGGCGACCACCCTCGCCATCCTGCGCGGCTTGCCTGGCGCGGGGGCGGACCTGATCGAGCTTGGCTTTCCCTTTTCCGACCCCATGGCTGAAGGTGTGCCGATACAGAAGGCCGCCCAGCGCGCGCTGAAGGCTGGGATGACCCTGCACAAAACTCTCGATCTGGTGCGCGCCTTCCGGGAGCGTGATGTAGCCACCCCCGTCATCCTCATGGGCTATCTCAACAACGTGCTTTCCTACGGCTTCGAGGCCTTTGGCCGCGATGCAGCGGAGGCGGGGGTGGATGGATTGATCGTGGTCGATTGCCCGCCGGAAGAAAGCGCAGAGCTTGCCGACGCTCTCGACGCCCATGGTGTCAGCCTGATCCGTCTTGCAACCCCGACCTCGGACGACGCCAGGTTGAAGGTGATCACCGCCCGAACCTCGGGTTTTGTCTATTATGTCTCCGTCGCGGGCGTGACCGGGCAACTGGAAGCCAATGAGCACACTGTGGCCCCCGCCGTAGCGCGGGTGCGCAAGGCTTCGGGCCTGCCGGTCGCCGTCGGGTTCGGCATCCGCACGCCTGAACGCGCCGCCGCCGTGGCGCGGGTGGCGGACGCCGCCGTGATCGGCTCGGCGTTGATCGATGAACTGGCGTTGGCGCTCGAGACGCAACAGGACCCGGTCCCGCGTGTTCTGTCTCTCGCGAGGTCGTTGGCGGACGCCGTCCACGGCGCACGCTTGCACGTATCTGCCTGAGCGGCGATTAAGGACACTATGGCGCCCTCACGCGATGATCCTCCCCACGACAAGGTGGGTGACAAGACGCCCCGGCCACGCGGAGCTGGCTGGCTGTCGCGCCTGCGTCCGGGCCTGAAGAAACAGGCCGCGCCCAAGACGGCGGAAACCCCCGACAACCTCTGGGTCAAGGACCCGGATTCGGGCGAGATGCTCTATCGCCCCGACCTTGAGGCCGCCCTTTGGGTCACACCCTCTGGACACCATATGCGGATCAGCCCCGATCAACGCTTCGCCGTCACCTTCGACGAGGGCGTGCACGAACGCATCAAGGCCCCCTCCGCCCCCGACGATCCCTTGAAGTTCAAGGACCAGAAGCCCTATCCCGAACGGCTCAAGGCCGCCCGCGAGACCACCGGCGAGGTCGACGCCATGGCCATCGCCTATGGCAAGATCGGCGGCCAGGCGGCGCTGCTTCTGGTGCAAAACTTCGCCTTCCTCGGCGGATCGCTCGGAATGGCGGCAGGCGAGGGCTTCATCGAAGCGGCGCGCGCGGCCATCGCCCGCGATTGCCCTTTGGTGGTGTTCACTGCGTCTGGCGGCGCGCGTATGCAGGAGGGGGCGCTTTCCCTGATGCAGATGCCGCGCTCCACTCTGGCGATCCAGGAGGTGAAGCGCGCTGGGCTGCCCTACATCGTGGTGCTGACCGATCCCACCTCCGGCGGCGTCACCGCCTCCTACGCCATGTTGGGCGACATTCAGTTGGCCGAACCCGGCGCCCTGATCGCCTTCACCGGCCCCCGCGTGATCGAGCAGACCATCCGCGAGACCCTGCCCCCCGGCTTCCAGCGTTCGGAATACCTGGTCGAAAAAGGCGTGATCGATCAGGTGGTGGAGCGTAGTCGCCTGCCTGAAGTGCTGGGCTCGGTCATCGGTACGCTGATGATGGGGCGGGCGCGGGTGAAGCGGGCCTAGCGGCTGCTTGGCGCTGGTCGCCCGGCGCCTACGTTACGTCCCCGCACCCTTTGGGAGACTTCCATGTCCGAGCGCCTGAGTTTCCAGACCGTCGATCCTTCCACCGGCAAGAGCGGCAAAGCCTACGACGGACATACCGTCGATGAAGCCCTCGACATCGCTCGCAGCGTGAAGGTTGCCCAGGCCGGTTGGCGGCGCACATCCTTCGCAGATCGAAGCCGCCTGATGAAGGCCGCCGCCGCCGTCCTGCGTCGCCGGTCCAGCGAACTCGCGGAGCTGATGTGCGCCGAGATGGGCAAGACCCTTTCCGACGGGAAGGCCGAGATCGAGAAGTGCGCCTTCAACTGCGACCACTACGCGGACCATGCCGAGGGCTATCTGGCCCGCCGCCCGGTCGATCTGTCGGACGCCACGGGCGCCGGTTCCAAGGCCTTCGTCACCTATAACCCCCTGGGCGTTGTGCTGGCAGTGATGCCGTGGAACTTCCCGTTCTGGCAGGTTTTCCGTTTCGCTGCCCCGACGCTGATGGCGGGCAATGGCGCGGTGCTGAAGCACGCTTCAAACGTGCCCGGCTGCGCTCTGGCGATCGAGAGCGTGTTCACCGAAGCGGGCTTTCCGGCCAACCTCTTCCGCACGCTCCTGATTCCTTCCGCCAGCGTGAACGCCCTGATCGAGGATGACGCCATCGCCGCAGTCACCCTGACCGGAAGCGTCGAGGCGGGCCGCAAGGTCGCGGCCGCTGCGGGCGGGGCGTTGAAGAAGACGGTGCTCGAACTTGGCGGGTCGGACGCCTACCTCGTGCTGGAAGACGCCGATATCGAGGCGGCGGCCAAGGTCGCGGCGGCGGCGCGGATGGTCAATGCGGGCCAGAGCTGCGTCGCGGGCAAGCGGTTTATCGTCATCGCCTCGGTGCGCGAGGCGTTCGAGGCGGCGATGGGCAAGGCGATGAGCGCCTACCCGATGGGCGATCCCCGCGCGGAAGGAACCCGGCTTGGGCCGCTGAACAGCGTCAAGGCACGGGATGAAATCCACGCGCAGGTGACAAAAAGCATCGCGGGCGGGGCCAGGGTTCTGCTCGGCGGCGAGATCCCCGACAAGCCCGGCGCTTGGTATCCGGCCACGATGCTCACCAATGTGATCGCCGGTCAGGCCGCCCATGACGATGAGGTGTTCGGTCCCGTCGCGGCGATCATCGAAGCGAAGGACGAGGCCGATGCCATCCGCATTGCTAACGCCAGCCCCTATGGCCTCGGTTCGGGCGTTCTGACCACCGATCTGGCGCGGGGCGAGCGGATCGCGGCGGAGGAGTTGGACGCCGGGATAAGCTTCGTCAACAAACCCGTGGCCTCCGACCCCCGCCTGCCCTTCGGCGGGGTGAAGCACTCAGGCTACGGGCGCGAGGTGTCCGACTTCGGCATCCACGAATTCGTCAATATCAAGAGTGTGGTGGTGCAGAGCTAGAGCTCAGGCATCGACGGCTTCAGTCGCCCGCCCACGCGGATAGGCTCAACGCGCAAAGCCAGCCCGGTTTTCGGGTCGGTCTCGACGAAGACGCCGCACACTGTGGCGGGACCGCCCGCGGGCTTGTGACGCTCCCCCGGCATTCGAGTGGCGAAGCGGCGAACCGCCTCCTCCTTCTGCATCCCGATCACGCTGTCGTAGTCGGCGCAGGCCCCTGCATCGGTCTGGTAGGCGGTGCCGCCTGGCAGGATCTGGGCGTCGGCGGTGGGAATGTGAGTGTGTGCGCCGACCACCAGGCTGACCCGCCCGTCGCAGAAATGCCCCATCGCCATCTTCTCGGAGGTCATTTCGCAGTGCGCCTCGACGATCACTGCGTCCGCGCCTACGCCGAGCGGGCAGTCCTCCAGCGCCTTGTCCAGCGCCGAAAACGGATCGTCCAGCGCATCCATACCGACCCGCCCGTGCACCACCACCACCAGCACCCGCTCGCCCCGCGCCGTCTCATAGACCCAAGCGCCCTTGCCGGGGGCATGGCTCAGCCTTGGGTAGTTGACGGGACGGAGCAGGCGCGGCTCACGCTCGATGTAGGTGAGGGCCTCACGCTGGTCCCAGGCGTGGTTACCCAGCGTCAGGCAATCCACCCCGGCGTCGAACAGATCGCCCGCGATGGTTGGCGTGATGCCGAAGCCGCCCGCCGCGTTCTCGCAATCGGCCACCACGAAGTCGAGCTTCAGCCGTCGCTTCAGCGCGGGCAGGTGGGTGACGACGCCGTCGCGCCCGGAGCGTCCGACGATGTCGCCGAAGAAAGCCAGTCTCATACCGCACGTCTCATGGGCGAAGGCTCATAGGGCGCCCGGCGTCAGGGGGATATAGGCCCGTTCCGTCAGGATAGCGTCCAGCGGCTGGTCGTGCGCTTCGATGGGTAGGCGCTCAACCTCCTGCGCCGCGTAGGCGAGCCCGATGGCGGTGACGGCGCGCGTCTCGCGCAACGCCTCAAGCGTGCGGTCGTAGTGCCCGGCTCCGTACCCGAGGCGACCTCCGTGACGGTCGAAAGCCAGCAGCGGCACGAGCAGGAGATCAGGCCTGACCTCCTCCGCGTCCGCGCCCGGCTCATGCACGCCGAACGACCTTGGCGCGAGCGCCGTCCCCGGCGTCCACAGATGGAAGCGCAATGGCTGGGCGACGCCCTTCTTCGGCGTCACAGGTAGGGCGATCCGGCAACCAAGCGCAGCGAGGCGCTGCATCAGGGGGCGGGGATCGATCTCGCTCCTGAATGGCCAATAGGCGGAGACTACGGCGGCGGGCGGGGGCAAGCCTTCGCGTGGCAGGCGGGCGCTCAGGGTCAGTCCGGCCAAAGGGTTGGCGGCGCAGGCGATCGCCCGGCGCTCCAGCATGGCGGCGCGGAGGGCGGATTTGTCAGTCGTCATGGATATAGGGTGGCGGCGCCGCGAGGACCGTGAAGGACGGTTCAATCCCCTCAGACCTGGAGTACCAGGTGGGCGCCATATGCCCGCAGCCACGGCCACGGTCAGGGACAGCTCCCTTAGAGTGAATTAAGGTCGGTGGGATATTTTTGCCTTCGACGAGGGCCGCAGCAAGACCCGCCACTGAACAAGGTATGCCTGATGGCGCGAGGTCTCAAGAGGCGTTGATGATATAGGCAAAATGCTGTTGCGGCGCAGTGCGGATAGGGGCGCACCAGCGCCCTCGCTCTGCTCAGATGAGCAGACCCGCTCAACCACATCCCCATGCCGATCAGGGCCGATCCGGACCGCACTCCCCACAAACAGGATCACCCAGCAGTATGCGGGCTGGCCACACCGACGGGGCCGGGAGCGAGGATAAGTGGGGTACGAGGAAGGGCGTGGAAGTCGGCTTCCGACCCATTCGGACATTTTTCTAAGTCGTAGCCTCGGCCATTGAACTACTTCTAAAGTCCGCGATCATAGGAGGCTCTGGGTTGTTTGTCGTAACGTCCGGCGCATAAACGGGTGATGGTTCAGCTCCTTCGGAAGTTATCAATCGTTATCCACACGAGGAACGCCGGTTCTGGGCTATATAACTGACCTGCCGGGATATCTGATCGGCGTGGGGCTCATTGCGATCGCAGGTCCGTTGATTGTTCTCGGATGGTGCAGAGGGGTAGGTACACGGCCTCTTACGCGCAATGCCAAACTCGTCGTTTGGAGCATATTCTTTGTTATCGCGCTTGTAGCGCCCCTAGCTGGGATTTTACTCCCGAACCAGAACCATCCACACTTGTAGTGTCTGCAATCCACCCTTCGGCGACGCTCAGAAGGAATGCTTGCCGCCGATCATGCCAACGCGTCGGCTTTCCGAGCCGTCGCGCTTCGCTTAAGCAGGGTGCCCGCCCCTACTTCAGGCTGGGCTCTATCTTTTTGCAGGCTTCGATCAGGCCCTGGACGGAGGCGACGGAGGCCTTGAACATGGCCTTCTCGCCGTCGTTGGTGGAGAACTCGATCACCCGTTCCACCCCGCCCGCGCCGATCAGGGCGGGGACGCCGACGTAGAGACCCTTCAGCCCATACTGACCGTCGAGATATGCGGCGCAGGGCAGGACGCGCTTCTGGTCCTTCAGATAGCTCTTGGCCATGGAGATAGCGCTCTCAGCCGGGGCGTAGAAGGCCGAGCCGGTCTTGAGAAGGGCGACGATCTCGCCGCCGCCGCCGCGCGTGCGCTTGACGATGGCGTCCAGCGCCTCCTGCGTCATCCAGCCTTGCGTAACCAGTTCCGGCAGGGGCAGGCCGCCGACTGTGGAGTGGCGCACCATCGGCACCATGTCGTCGCCGTGGCCACCGAGGGTCCAGGCGCGGATATCCTGCACCGCGACGCCCGTGGCTTCCGACAGGAAGAGGGCGAAGCGCGACGAATCCAGCACCCCCGCCATGCCGACCACCTTGTTGTGCGGCAGGCCGGAAAACTCACGCAGGGCCCACACCATGGCGTCGAGCGGGTTGGTGATGCAGACCACGAAGGCGTTCGGGCAGTGAGCCTTGATGCCCTCGCCCACCGCCTTCATGACCTTCAGATTGATGCCGAGAAGGTCGTCGCGGCTCATGCCGGGCTGGCGCGGCACGCCAGCGGTGACGATGCAGACGTCGGCGCCCGCGATGTCGGCGTAGTCGTTTGCGCCCTTCAGGCTGACGGCGGCGCCGGTGACGGCGGTGGACTGGGCGAGGTCGAGCGCCTTGCCCTGGGGCACGCCCTCGGCGATGTCGAACAGGATCACGTCGCCCAGTTCCTCGCGCGCGCAGATGTGAGCGAGGGTGCCGCCGATCATGCCGGCGCCGATAAGGGCGATTTTAGCGCGAGCCATGGGTGTCTCCGTGCAGCGTCAGGGGTGAAAAGGGTGCGCGCGGTCTAGCCTTGGCGGGGGAGCGGGGCAAGGGGGTGGGTGCGGCTCCCTCACCCTACCCTCTCCCAGAGGGAGAGGGGTTATGGCATTGAGACGTCGCAGCCCTATCCGAACCTGGCGCCCCTCTCCTTCTGGGAGAGGGCAGGGTGAGGGCGGGATCAACCTGTTCCGAGACGGACGTTCAGCAGGCGCCGGGCAAAAGCGTCGAACAATTGTTGCGCCGGGTATTCATGCTTTGCGGTTTCGGCGTCGCAACCTTGTCGGCGGGGGCCACATCCGATGGCACGACCGGCTTGGCCAGTTGCGCCGCTGCGCCAGGCGCCTTGGCCGGAGAGACTCCGTTGGATGCCGTGTTGAACTTCGACTTGGCCTGGGCGAAGACTTCGGACGGATATTGCTTGATCGCCGCCTGAACCGACCCGGCGCGCAGCACATCGATGGCGCGGGCGAGCTGGAAGTCGGTCTTCACCGTCAGTTTGGAGATGCCGGTGTTTGCCAGTTGCGGGGTGTCGTCCTCGCCGTCCACAGCCAGCGACTTGGCGTCTTCCGCGTCCGCGTCGGCCTTGCCCTTGTTGGCGAGCTTTTTCGCTTCGGCCTTGACCTCGGCGATCTTCACCGGATCAGCGGCGGCGGTGGGCACTTCGATCTCTTTGGGGGCCTTGCGGGTGCGGCCTTCCTGGCTGTCGAGAGCGCCCTTTAGCGAGGCTTCGGAGAACTGCAGCGCCTCGTCGTAGACGGCCTCGGCCTGCCGGTGGGAATAGGCCACCTCGAGATCGGGGATGATGCCGGTCTTCTGGATCGAGGTTCCGGCGGGGGTGTAGTATTTCGCCGTGGTCAGTTTCAGCGCCCCGTCCACGCCCCCGCGCAGCGGGATGACGGTCTGGACCGAGCCCTTGCCGAAGGTGGTCAGGCCGACGACGGTCGCGCGCTGGCGATCCTTCAGCGCGCCTGCGACGATCTCAGCCGCAGAGGCCGAGCCGTTGTTGACCAGCACCACGACGGGCAGGCCCTTCAGGATGTCGCCGCCGGGACGGGCGTTGTAGCGTTCGATGTCGTGCGGGTCGCGGCCGCGCTGGCTGACCACCTCGCCGCCGTCGAGGAAGTCGGACGCCACCTCCACCGCCTGATCCACCAGACCGCCGGGGTTGTTGCGAAGGTCGAACACGACGCCCTTCATGTGCGGATTCTGGGCCTTCAGCGTTTTCAGCGCGGCGGTGGTCTCGGCCCCGGCCTTCTCGTCGAAGCCAGAGAGGCGGATATAGCCATAGTCGCCGATCATCTGGCGGGAGACGGATTTCACCTGGATGACTTCGCGGGTCAGCTTTGCCACGAAGGGGTCGGTTTTGTCGCGGGCGATGGTAAGCGAGACCGAGGTGCCGACGGCACCGCGCATCTGTTTCACCGCATCGTTCAGCGACTGGCCGACGATGGACTTGCCATCGATGGCGATGATGTAGTCGCCAGCCTGAATGTGAGCGCGGGCGGCGGGGGAGCCGTCCATAGGAGCGATGATCTTAACCGCGCCCTGATCGGCGCCGATCTGGATGCCCAGGCCGCCGTAGTCGCCGCGGGTCTGGTCGCGCATCTCGTCGAAGCTCGACGGATCGAGGTAGCCGGAGTGCGGATCGAGCGAGGTCAGCATCCCGTCGATGGCCGACTGGATCAGCTTCTTATCGTCCACCGGCACGACATATTGCTGGTCAACGGCGGTGAGTACATCGCCGAACAGCTCGAGCATCTTGTAGGTGTCGGCGCGCGGCTGGCGGAACTGCTGGTCCGCATAGGCGCTGGCGCCCAGCGTGACCGCTGCTCCCAATGCAAAGGTGGAAATGCCGACCAGAAGAAACTTGCGCATTCGGACCTCGAAAAAGCCGCCCTTGATAACACCAGATACGTCCGGCGCTCCGTCGTCTACCCCCTACACCGCCAAAGTGTGGCGACCTAACGTCCTGTCGCCCCGTTCTTGCCCCCACTCTTCCCCATGAAACGGGCCGGGTCGACGGGCTGGGTTCCTTGGCGGACCTCCAGATAGAGTTCCGGCGCGGGCGAGGGCTTGCGCTTGTCCGGCGCGGAGGCTTTGGCGACACGGCCCACCGGTTCCCCGGCGACTACATCGGCGCCCACGCGCGCGGTCACTGCGTCAAGTCCCGCGAGCACCAGATGATATCCGCCGGAAGGTCTTAAGATCATCACAAAACCCCATCCTTTCAAGGGGCCAGCATAGTCTACCCGCGCCGCGGCGGGGCTGAGCACCAAGGCGCCGTGCTCGACCTGCCAAGTCCAGCCGTCGACCCTCGCCTTCTCGCCGCCTGCCTGCCCGAAACGCCGGATCAGGGCGCCCTGCACTGGCGGTTGCAGCCTGAGGGGTCCGAGCGTCGCCGCTGGAGCCCTTGCCGCATAAGCGCTGGGGAAGTTCTTCAAAAGATCGTCAACTGAGCCCGAAGCGGCGCCGACCCGCCGCGATTCGACGACCCGCGCGGCGCTTTGCGGGTCGAGGCGGCCTTCCAGCCGGGCCTTCTCCTCGCCCAGCGCATCGATCCCGTCGCGACGATCCGCCACGTCCTTCTCGGTCGCCAGGAACTCTCCGTCGGCCACCAGAATTTCCCGGCGCAATGCATTGAGCTTGCGGCTTTCGGCGGCGAAGGCGGCGGCGCGGCGTTGCAACTCCGGCGCGACAGCCCGCATCAGAATGGCGGCGTTCACCGCGTCCTTGGCCGATCCGGGCGAGACGAGGAGGGCGGGCGGCGGATTGCGCTGATACATCTGCAGGGCCGCAAGAAGCCGGGTCAGCGAAGCCTGGTTCTTGCCCATTCGCGCGTGCAGGTCCGCCTCGGCCGCGTTCAGTACCTGAAGCCGCGCCGCCTGAGCCTGGGCCTTGCGCTCCCCGTTCACCTCCTCGGCGCCCAGTTGGACCAGTCGGGCGCGCAAGGACGCCAGATCGGCGGGCGCGGGGGCGGCGCCTGTAAGGAGGAGAAGAAGAGACACGGAGAGGACCGGCGCAGCGACCCGTCGCAACCAGGCCGGGCGACGGCTCTCAATCACGGTGATACGGCCCCCCCGCCAGGATCGTCGTCGCCCGGTAGACCTGTTCGGCCAGCATCGCCCGCGCCAGGGCGTGAGGCCAGGTCTGGGGTCCAAAGGCCATGGTCTCGCGGGCGGCGGCGAGCACAGCCTCGCCCAGCCCGTCCGCTCCGCCGATCACGAACACCAGCCGCCGCTCGCCCCCGTCGCGCAACCCCGCAATCCGTCCGGCGAAGGCGCGGGAGGGTTCGACCCGCCCGTGTTCGTCGCAAGCGATCACGTAAGCGCCCTCGCCGATTGCGCTAAGAATGACCTCGGCTTCGGCCGCCTTGCCGGGCTTTTTGCTTTCGACCTCAAGGATTTCGACCGGCCCCAGCGCCAGCGCCTTGCCCGAAGCCGTCGCCCGCTCGGCGTACTCACGCGCCAGCATCGCGGCGGGACCCTGCCCCAGCCGTCCGACCGCCAGGATCGTTATGCGCAAGCTTGGCTCAGGTTGAGGAGGTGCGGTGGCGCGAGTCCACCGACCAGATCTTCTCGATCTGGTAGAAGGCGCGCACTTCGGGGCGGAACAAGTGGACGATCACATCCCCGGCGTCGATCAGCACCCAGTCGGCGTGCGGCAGGCCCTCGACCTGCGCCCGGCCAAACCCGTTGTCCTTCAGCGCACGCAGCAAATGGTCGGCCAACGCCGAGACGTGCCGGTTCGAGCGCCCGGACGCCACGATGATGGTGTCGGCGATGGGCGAGGCGCCCTGCAGGTCGATGGCGACCACGTCTTCGGCCTTGTCGTCGTCCAGCTTGGCGAGGATCAGGGCGGTCATGGCTTCGAGCGAGGGTTCGGAAACGGCAGGCGCGAGGTCGGCGGCGTGAGCGGTTTCGGACGCGATAGATGAGGGGGTCAGGAGATTAGGCTTTCAGGCACGGACGGCGGAAGCGGAAGTGTGTAGCATGGAACGGCGACCCACGCGAGGTGGGGGTGATGTGGTCTTGGGATATGGGTGGATAGGGTCGCCCTGGCTTTCATTCCTTTTCGGCGAACACGATCAGCCATTGCGTCGGCACTTGGTCGTAACCACCGCCCGCGCCACATTCTATTTTCAAATTGCTCCAAGGGCCCGCGCCGACATAGGCAATCTGGAGTGTATCGCGGTCTGGATAATTGAATTAGCGGCCCATGTGGTCGCGACCACCTCCTAATACAGCCTTGTAGGTAGCGGCGAAAATGCCCCCCGATCGGGGCGCGCGGTGAACTCTCCCCAAAACTGAGGAAAGCGTGTGCTCTGGAACGTGGAGAAGCGACGCATTGGCCCACACTCCATCGTACTGCGTGACCGCGTCCAGTTCGTCGAAGAGCATCACCCGCACACTCTGCCCAACCCGCGCTTGCGCTTCACGGACCAGTCCAGGTGAGCCGTCCGTAGCGTCAACGTCGAATCCTCGGGCCATCATGGCGTGCGCATCGCGACCGGCGCCACAGCCCAACTCAAGAATGTGCGCCCCTGCGCTGAGGTGGGCTAAGAATTTAGCCAGATGCGGAGACAATCCCGTTTTAGAGGGTCTGCTAGCGTAGGCGCGGGCTTCCCGATCATAGAAGGCCAGAGTGGCCGGATCGAATGCTTGGTCCATATCGAATTGCCTTTAGGAGTCGGCTACCTAACAGTGGCTTGCTGGGCAATGACGGCTCAGGTCTCGTTGCTAACTTTTGCAGGGGATCGGAACGCAGTGTACCACATCCCCCGTGGTCAGACCTTTCCGCCGCCTACTCCCCCTTCTTCATCCGCGCTCTCAGCGCTGTGGAACTCTGGAAGTTTAGCGGACCCCTTATAAACACCCACGCAGGGGCTTGCGCATAGGGCAAGCTGCGGGCCGTGGCAGACGATCGCCTTGCATGGGCGAAGCGTTTGGCGGTGGGGGACAGGCGGGCCTTCATCGCCGCCCAGGGGCGCGAGACGATGGCCACCGGCACCTCATTAATGATCTCCACCCAGCCCCGCCAGCGGTGGAAGCTGGCCAGATTGTCGGCCCCCATCAGCCAGACGAAATGCACCCCGGGATGGCGCGCCTTCAGGATACGCAGGGTGTCGAGAGTGTATTGCGCGCCCATCCGCGTTTCGGCGTCGGAAACGATCATGCGCGGCCCCCTCGCCCATTTGCGGGCCGAGGCCATGCGGGTCGCCAGGGGCTCGGTCTCATGCGCTGACTTCAGGGGGTTCTGCGGTGAGACCAGCCAGATCACCGCATCCAGCCCCAGCCGCGCCAGGGCGGTTTCGGCTACGTGGGCGTGCCCCTCGTGCGCCGGATTGAACGAGCCGCCGAGCAGGCCGACCTTCATCCCTCGCTCAAGACGGAATCCGAGCCTCAAGCCGTTGGGGCGCCCCTTTTCAGGGGCGCGTCTGGCCCGACCCGCGAACCACATACTTGAATGTCGTCAATTGCTCGGCTCCTACCGGGCCCCTTGCATGAAGTCTGCCGGTGGCGACACCGATTTCGCCGCCAAAGCCGAACTCGCCCCCGTCGGCGAACTGGGTCGAGGCGTTGACCAGCACGATGGCGCTGTCGACGCGGGTGGTGAAAGCCTCGGCGGCGGCGGGGTCTTCGGTGACAATGGCGTCGGTGTGGCCCGAGCCGTAACGGGCGATGTGGGCTACAGCCTCGTCCAGCCCGTCGACGACCCGGACGCTGATGACGGGCTCTAGGTATTCGGTTGACCAGTCGGCCTCGGCGGCGGCGATCAAGCCCGGAACCAGCGCCTGCGCCCGCCCGTCGCCCCGCACCTCGCACCCGGCGCCCTTCAGATCGCTGACGATATCCGCGAGCATCCGGGCGGCGGCTTCGGCGCCGATCAAGAGGGTCTCGGCAGCCCCGCAGACCGACACGCGCCGCATCTTGGCGTTCAGCACGATGGCCCGCGCCTTCACCGGGTCAGCGCTTGCATGGACATAGACGTGGTTGATCCCCTCGGCGTGCCCCAGCACCGCCACGCGCGCCTCCCGCTGCACCCGCTCCACCAAACCCTTGCCCCCGCGAGGGATGATCAGGTCGACGGCGCCGCCGAGGCCCGTCAGGATTTCGCCAACAGCGGCCCGGTCCGCCGTCGTCACCATCTGCACCGCCGCCTCTGGCAGCCCGGCGGCCTTCAGCCCCTCGACGATCGCCGCGTGGATGGCGAGAGAGGATCGAAGGCATTCCGATCCCCCGCGCAGGATGACCGCATTGCCCGAGCGCACGCAGAGCGCTGCCGCGTCCGCCGTCACGTTGGGGCGCGCTTCATAGATCATGGCGATCACGCCAATGGGGGTTCGCACGCGGGCGATGTCGAGCCCATTGGCGGGGGTCCAGCGGGCGATCTCCACGCCAAGCGGGTCGGGGATAGCGGCTATGGCCCGCATCGCCCCGGCCATAGCGGCGATCCTATCGGGCGTCAGGGTCAGTCGGTCGATCATGGCGGATGAAAGGCCGGTTGCGGCTTTGAGGTCCGCCGCGTTGGCGGTCAGGATCGCCGCGGCCTGCGACACAATAGCCTCTGCCATCGCGTCGATAGCGCGGGTGCGAGCCTCGGCCTTGGCCAATCGCAACGCCTCGCTCGCCGCGCGTGAAAGCCTTCCCAGCGCGAGCATTTCGGCGCGTAGAGCGTTCCCGGAAGCGGCGGCGCCTGCATCATCCATCCGCCCGATGTCGCGGTTTTGGCCCCCGATAGCAAGCGCAGCGCAACGCTTGACTAGCCGTCTCAACGCAGTGCAGAGGGCGCGCAGTTCGCGTAGGTGTTTGGTAAATGAGTAATTCGATGGGCGTCCGCCTCGCCTGGGCGCTCGGCCTTGCGGGCCTGATCCCCTTTATTGCGGGAGCGCTCGCCGTCTGCATGCCCTCCCTTGGGTTGGCCCAAGCGGGCGGCGCCGCAACCTTTTGCAACTACGCCGCCTGTATTCTCTCCTTTCTAAGCGGCGTGCGATGGGGCGCGGACGGTCGGCGGACTGAACGAGCGGACGGAGGGGTTTTGGCTCTGTCGGTGTTGCCCGCTCTTGTGGCGTGGATCGCCACCTTGACGGGGCCGTTCACCGGTTATCGCTGGACTTTCGTGATCCTGATCGCCGCCTTCGCCATCCAGGGGGCGTGGGATATGCGCAGCGCCGCCCTGCCCGACTGGATGGGACGATTGCGGGCGCTACTGACGCTGGGCGCGTTAGGATCACTGATGGCGGCGTTGATCGCCACCTAACGAAGATTCAGTCTCCGCAGAGTGCAGCGAATGGGAGGGGATGCACCTTCCCGTTCCCGAGTGCGCCGATCAATGGCGGGCGGGCGAACAGGCCGTGAAAAGCGGGATCACAGACGTTCAGCCCTCCCGCATAGGCCCCGAAGGCGGGCAGGATCAGCCGCTGTCCATCGGTGACGAAGGCGCGTTTCCTCACGCCGCGCCCCCGCCCCACTATCTTCGCACAGGGATGCAGGTGGCCAGACACCTCGCCGGGCTGTAACCCCGCAAGGGGTTCGTGACGCAGGGTGAGCGGGCCGAGGCGCACATCGTCCACCACCTCTCCGGGCAGGAGGCCGAGAGCGGTCTCCCCCCGCCCTGTGTCGTGATTGCCTTCCGCCCAGACCAGGGTCCGGCCTAGGGCGAGGGCGGCGATGCGGCGCGCGTCGTCGGGCGCAAGGCGAGATAGGGCGCGAGGGTCGTGGAAACTGTCGCCGAGCAGGATCAGCACGCGCGGGTCCACCGCGTTGATCTCCGCTTCCAGCCGGTCGAGAGTCGCGGCGGTGTCGTAGGGCGGGAGAAGCTGGCCGCTGCGCGCGGCGTAGGACGAGCCTTTTTCAAGGTGCAGGTCCCCCGCGACCAGCATCCCCTCTCCCTCGATCCACAGCGCACCCGAGGGCCGCAGCGCCACGGGCAAGCCCATCAGCTCGATCCACAACATCCCGCAATCGGAACGGGCGAGCACGAGCGGCCTCTCAGCCTCATCCACCGCGGTCCTCAAACGCACCCAACGCATATTCAATCCAGCTCCATCGCCTCTGCGATCAACTCGTCGGCAGTGTCCTGCAACAGGGCCTCAGTCCCGGCGCCCGCCACCCGCTCGCGACCGATTTCCAGCAGAACGGGCACGGCGAACGGCGAGACGCGCGCTAGCGCCACAGGCTTTATCCGGCCCCTGATCCTTTGCAGCAAGCGCCCCAGTCGCGCCACATCCAGCGATCCCGTCGCCGCGTCCGTCCGGGCGCAGCGGAGCAGTAGATGATCCGGCTGGTGGCGGCGCAGCACGTCGTAGATCAGGTCGGTGGAGAAGGTGACTTGCCGCCCGGTCTTCTCCTGTCCCTGATGGCGCCGCTGGATCAGCCCGGACAACATGGCGCAGTGCCTGAACGCCCGCTTCATCAGGAAGCTCTCGTCCAGCCAGGCGTCGAGATCATCGCCCAGCATATCCTCCTGAAACAGCTCGCCGAGGTCCATGTCCCCCATCAGCTTCAAGGACCAAACTGCAAGGGCGTAGTCATTGGAGACGAAGCCGAGCGGCTGTTTCCCCGCCCGCTCCAGCCGCCGGGCTAGCAATTGGCAGAGAGTGCCGTGGCTGATCCGCCCGTCGAAAGGGTAGGCGACGAGGAAGTGGCGATTGCCGCGCTGGAAGGTCTCAACCAGCATTTCGTCCTCGGTGGGAATGGCGGAGCGCAGGCGCTGGATTTCCAGCCATTCGCGCACGTCGTCCGGCAGGCGTTTCCAGCCCGGTTGGTCGGCGATCATCTTGCGCACTCGGTTGGCGAGGTAGGTGGAAAGCGCGAATTTGGAGCCGCCCCAGCTCGGCGCCCTCGCCTCCGCTCCCGGCGCGGCGGTGACGTAGGCGTCGAGGCCAACGATGGTCTGAAAGCGCCAGACCTGGCCGCCGAACAGGAAGCAGTCGCCGGGGGTGAGCTGTTCGAGGAAGCTCTCCTCCATCTCGCCGATCTTGCGCCCCCCTTGCGGCTTGCCGGCCTTGGCGGCGCGACCCGAAGCGACGCGGATCGACAGCACCGGGATTTCGATGATGGCGCCGACGTTCATGCGGTGACGCTGGGCCGTCTCGGCGTTGCGCACCTTCCATCTGCCGGCATCTTTGCCACCGACGATCCGCACGATACGGGCGAAGCGCTCGTAGGTGCGAAGGGCGTATCCACCGGTGGCGACGAAATCGACCACCCGTTCGTAGTCTTCCCAGGTCAGGTCGGCGTAGGGGGCGGCGGAGGTCACCTCGGCGTAGAGCGCCTCGAGGTCGAACGGCTCAGAGCACGCCAGCCCCATGATGTGCTGGGCCAGGATATCCTGCGCGCCGATCCGCATCGGTTCTCCGTCCAGGTCGTTGGCCGCCACCGCCTCCTGCGCCGCCTGGCACTCCAGCACCTCGAACCGGTGCGCGGGCACGAGGAGCGCGCGGGATGGCTCGTCCAGCCGGTGGTTGGCCCGCCCGATCCGCTGCACCAGGCGCGAGGATCCCTTGGGCGCCGCAAGCTGGATCACGAGGTCCACCGATCCCCAGTCGATGCCGAGATCGAGGGTGGAGGTGCAGATCACGGCCCGAAGCTCTTCTCGCGTCATCGCCGCCTCGACCTTGCGACGCTGTTCGGCGGACAGTGAACCGTGGTGCAACGCGATGGGGAGATTGTCGTCGTTCAACTCCCACAGGGTCTGGAAGGCCAGTTCGGCCTGGAAACGGGTGTTGACGAAAACAAGCGCGGTCTTGGACGCCTTGATGGCCTGATAGACCTCTTCCATGGCGTGGCGCGCAGTCCAGCCAGACCAGGGGACGTGGTTTTGCGAGATCAGCACGTCAACGATCGGCGGCGCGCCGGGATCGCCAAGTACAAGATCGGCCATCGCCGGGGCTGGCGACAACCACCGCCGAAGCATATCCGGGTCGTTGACCGTGGCGGAAAGGCCCACCCGCCGCATCATCGGAGCGAACTCCGCGAGGCGCGCCAGCCCAAGACTAAGCAGGTCCCCGCGTTTGGAGCCGTGGATGGCGTGGATTTCGTCCAGGATCACGCACCTCAGGTCAGCGAAATACTCCCGCGCACCCTCCCAGGCGCAGAACAACGCGAGCTGTTCGGGCGTGGTCAGGAGGATGTCCGGCGGACGGATGCGTTGGCGCGCGCGCTTGGCCTGAGAGGTGTCGCCGGTGCGCGCCTCCACCGTGATCGCCAGCCCCATCTCAGCGATAGGTAGTTCGAGATTGCGGTGCACGTCCACCGCCAGCGCTTTCAGCGGCGAGATGTAGAGCGTGTGCACGCCCCCTCGGCCGTCCTGGGCGATGTTGCGCGGCGGTCGCTCAGCAAGGTCGATCAGACTGGGCAGGAAACCCGCCAGGGTCTTGCCGCCGCCGGTAGGGGCGATCAGCAGCGTATCGCGACCCTGGAGCCGCTTCTGCACCATCTGGATCTGGTGTCGCCGAGGCCGCCACCCCCGGCTCTCGAACCAAGCCTGAAAGCGCGGCGGCAGGTCGTCGAGGCTATGTTGGGCGGGGGCCGCGTTCATCGGCAGGATATAACACGTTCCGGGTTTGTTTCGAGAGTTCCGCCTCCGGCTCAGCCAGATTTAAGGCCGTAAGGCCGACCTGATCGGCGCTCTGGTCTGAACGCAGATCGGCGCGCGGGGTGTTTGCCCCGCGCGCCGGCCGAAGTTGGATCAAGCTTCTTGCTTAGCCGTGGAACAGGCTGAGCAGGACGCTGGACGAGGAGTTGGCGATGGAGAGGGCCTGGACGCCGAGTTGCTGCTTGGTCTGCA
>JBBQLP010000013.1:0-58341 GCA_038327995.1 Caulobacterales bacterium
CGGATCACCGATCCGACCAAGGTTGAAAAGGCCTACGCCGATCTCGCCAAGCTGGCCCAGCCCATCGCCGGCTCGTCCGGCGTGCGCGACGTCAATGTACTGCGCGGACCCGACCAGACCATCACGCTCGAGCCCGCCGCCCAGGCGGCGCGGGTGCTGGCGACCAAGGCGGTGGATCAGTCCATCGAAATCCTGCACCGCCGGATCGACGCTCTTGGCACCCGAGAGCCCGCCATCACGCGCCAAGGCGCCAGTCGCATCATCGTCGAGGCCGCAGGCGAGAGCGATCCCGAGAAGCTGAAGGCGGTGATCGGCAAGACCGCCAAGCTGACCTTCCAGATGGTGGACGACAGCGTCTCCCCTGCCGAAGCAGCCGCCGGGCACGTGCCGCCGGGCTCGGTGCTTCTGCCAAGCGATGAGCAGTACGAGAAGGCGCTGGTGCTAAAAAAGCAGGCTGTCGTCTCTGGCGAAATGCTGATCGATGCACGCCAGTCGTTCGACCAGAACAGCAATCCCGCCATCAGCTTCCGCTTCAACGGCATCGGCGCCCACCGCTTCGGCGACGCGACCCGCCTGAACATCGGCAAGCGGTTCGCCATCGTGCTCGACAACCGCATCATCTCCGCCCCGACCATCCAGGGCGCCATCCCCTCGGGCTCTGGCGAGATCACCGGCAGCTTCACTCAAGAGAGCGCCAGCCAGCTTGCGCTGCTCCTCCGCTCCGGTGCGCTTCCGGCGAAGCTGAACGTGATCGAGCAGCGCGCTATCGGCGCCGAACTCGGCGCCGACGCTGTGCGCGCTGGAACAATCGCCATCGCCATTGGCGCGGCAGCCATCTTCGCCTTCATCATCCTGGCCTATGGCCTGTTCGGCCTGTTCGCGGCCATCGCTCTGTTCGTCAATGTGCTGATGATCATCGCCCTGATGTCGGTGACGCAAGCGACATTGACCCTTCCCGGTATCGCCGGCCTGATCCTGACCCTCGCCGTCGCGGTGGACGCCAATGTGCTGATCTATGAGCGGATGCGCGACGAGGCGCGGCACGGCAAGTCGCTGATCCTGACGCTGGACTCGGGCTATCGGCTTGCGTGGCCCTCGATCTTTGACGCCAACGTCACCACGCTGATCTCGGCCCTGATCATGTATCAGTTCGGCTCGGGGCCCGTGAAGGGCTTCGCCTGGACCCTCGGGTTCGGGGTGCTGACTTCCGTGTTCACCGCCATCCTGTTCACCCAGGTGCTGATCGGCTGGTGGTTCAAGACCTTCAAGCCAAAGGAGCTACCCCTTTGAGCCGCCCTCCCGCAAAGACCCCGCGTAACCAGATGCCCAACGTCACTCCGCCGCCCCTGATGCGCGAAGCCTCCTCGCGCCCGCGCGGCTTCTGGCCGCTCAGCCGCCTGTTGCCGCAGGAGTATCATCTGGACTTCGTGCGGTTGGCGCCGTTCGCTGCGATCCTGTCGGCGCTGGCGGTGGCGGCGAGCTGCATATCATTCTTTACCGTGGGCCTGAACCTTGGGATCGACTTCAAGGGCGGCACAGTAATCGAGGTGGTGACGCCAGGTCCCGCGCCCTTGGCCAGGCTTCGCTCCAGCCTGAACGCCATGGGCCTGCACGACGCCCAGGTTCAGGGCTTCGGCGCAGCCAACGATGCGCTTCTTAAGTTCCAACCCATCGGCGGCTCCGACCCCGCCGCCGCCGTCAACGGCCTGAAACAGAATATCGCCGCGCAATTCCCCGGCATCCAGTTTCGCTCCACCGAAGTGGTCGGCCCCAAGGTCTCCGCCGAACTGTTCCGCTCCGGTTTCCTCGCCCTTGGCATCGCCATCCTGCTGATGCTGGCTTACATTTGGTTCCGCTTCGGTCTGCAACAGGGCCTTGGCGCGATCCTCGCCATCTTCCACGACATCGTTCTGACCATCGGCCTCTTGTCGGTCATGCAGGTGGAGTTCTCCATGACCTCCATCGCCGCGCTCCTCACCGTGATCGGCTATTCGATGAACGAGAAGGTGATCACCTTTGACCGCCTTCGCGAGAACCTGCGCAAATACCGCCGCACGCCTCTGCGCGACGTTATCAACCTCTCGGAAAACGAGCGGCTCTCGCGCACGCTGATCACCGGCACCACGGCGCTTCTGGCGCTGGGCGGTATGCTGTTCCTAGCGGGGGCCAGCCTGTTTCCGCTGGCCTTCACCATGGTGTTCGGCATCATCATCGGCACCTATTCCTCGATCTATGTGGCGTTGCCGGTGCTCTTGCTCTGGGGCGTCAAGCGCGGGGACGAGGACGCCAAGCCGCTGAAACCGGCGACCACCCGGCCCTGATTCCATGCGCGAAGCGCCTGCCATCGACGGCTATGGCCCCACGGGCTTTCGCATTGGCGGGGAGTGGATCGCCGGATCGGCCCTGATCTTGAACGACGAAGGCCGCCCGTGGCCTGTGTCCAGCCTCGCCGCGCTGAGCCTCGCGGACTTCGAGGCGGTGCTGGCGGCGCGCGACACTGTGGAGTTCATCCTCCTCGGAACCGGCGCCGCAATGGCTCCGCCGCCCAAGGCCGTACGCGAAGCCATGTTTGAGGCCGGGATGGGGCTGGAGGTAATGGACACTGCCGCGGCCTGCAAACTCTACAACGTACTCGCCTCGCAGGGTCGCCGCGTGGCCTGCGCGCTGATCGCGGGGTCGAGAACCCGTCTCCCCCGGGAGAGGGTAGGGTGAGGGGGCCTCAGCCGCCGCCGCCAACCCCCCAAAAAACCGCTGCACTCCCGCGCCAAACGGCCTACTCTCCCGCCGGGTTAGGGATTCTCTCAAGGGGCGAACATGGCCGGACTTCTCGCAAATCTCCGCAACACGGTGATCCTCAGCTTTGTCTTGGCGCTGGTGTTCCTGATCGGTTACGGGATGCACTACAGCCGCGCCAACGGCGGGCATCTGGACGCCATCTACTGGCAGGCGGTGCTGCGCTGGGCGCACGTCTTGTCGGGCATCATGTGGATCGGCCTGCTCTACTATTTCAACTTCGTGCAGATCCCGAATATGCCAAACATTCCGGCCGAGCAGAAGCCCGCCATCACAAAGGTGATCGCCCCCTCCGCCTTGTTCTGGTTCCGTTGGGCGGCGCTGGCCACCTTCGTTTTCGGCGTGCTGTTGGCGCTCGACCGGGGCTATCTGGTTTCCGCCTTCACACTCGGTGCGACCGAAGGTTTCCACGTGCCGCAACACACCTTCATCGGCATCGGGATGTGGCTGGCGACGATCATGTTCCTGAACGTATGGGGCATCATCTGGCCAAACCAGAAGATCGCGCTCGGCATCAAGGAAGGCGATGCGGACGCCAAGGCCAAGGCGGGCAAGATCGCCATGCTCGCCTCCCGCACCAATGTGCTGCTCTCCATCCCCATGCTCACCACCATGGCGATGAACCAGACCATCTTCGGGTAGGGTCGCCCACGCCATCGACCTCGATGTCGAGCTTCGTCGCACCGACCCCGACCGCTGGCTCTCCAGCCGCTTTGTCGCGGACCCCGAGCGTCGCGCGGCGCTAGTTGCCCTCTATGCGCTGGACAGGGAACTGGCGCGGGTAGGTCAAGCCGCCGCCAATCCGCTGGCGGGCGAAATCCGGTTGGCTTGGTGGCTGGAGGAGATCGAGCACGCCGTGCGCGGCGGGCCGGTTGCCGCCAACCCGATCCTGCGCGTCCTCGCCAGCAAGGTCGGCGCTGCCCTGCCGGTGCGCACGCTGGAGCGAATCATCGAAGCGCGGCGGCTGGTGCTGGGCGGCGCTCCTCCTGCAGACGAAGCAGCACTGGTCGCCTTCATCGACTATACGGCGGGCGCGGCGATGACGGCGGCGGCAATGCTCCTGGAACCCGACTGGACCGACAAGACGCAACTGCTCCACACCGCCCGCGCCTGGGGCTGGGCGCAGGTCGCGCGAGGTGGGACGCCCCACCCCGGCGAATGGGCGGACGCCTCTCCCCGCGAGATTTCAGGACACATCGCCCACCGGATCACGGGGGCGTTAAAGCTTGCGCGAGGGGAGTTGCAAGGCTTTCCAACGTCCGCATTTCCCGCGGTCGCTCATGCCGCTCTGGCGAAGCGCTACTCGCAGGGGGCAGCGCTGTCCGAGTTGGAGAAGCGGATCAGGGTGACGCTGGCGGTGCTGCTGGGACGGGTCTGAGCCCTCAAAGCTTCGGCAGAGCCGCCAGAAGCTTGATCCGCAGCAGGGCGCCCTTCATGTCCGAGCAGCTCTTTAGCTGGGCGACGATGGCGCTCTTTGGTTTGGGCGGCCCCTTGATTGGCTTCTGGGTTTCGGGATCGACGAAGCGCCATTCGCTCGCCCTGCCATAAGACCCGGCGCCGCCCGCACGCACCGCTTCGTACATCAGCTTGCGGCGCAGGGGGTCCACGTGCTGGCGGGACAGGGTGTCGAGCAGGATGGTGTCGGCCTTCTCCCGCTGGCCGGGCTCCCCCACGGCGTAGAGATAGTCGTGCAGCACCGCCGCCTCTGAATTGTCGCCCATGGGATCGAACAGAGCGGAGGTGGCGAACGGGATTGAGGCGAAATCGGTTTCAAAACCGCGAGGTATGCGGATTACCTCATGCGTCAATGGATAGCAGTAATAGTAGTCGTCAGTCAGCACCGCCACACGACGGTAGCCGTCCCGGCGGGCGTCGCGTTCCAGCGCCAAGTGTAGCGAGGTGGGCATCTCTGTGGCGCAAGCGGAAAGCAGAAGGGCGGCGATAAGGATGAAAGTTCTCCTCATGCCGCCACGTCTTCCCGCGCCGCGCTGTTGAGCCAAGCGTCGAGGTCGGCCAGGGCGCGGATACCCATAGTTCGCTTTTTGGCCCGTCCTCGTTCGGTCTGTGAAACTTTGCGCCCGTTGGCGTCGCGTTTAGGCTCTTCGGTCTCAAGCGGCGGGATCAGGCCGTAGTTGATGTTCATCGGCTGGAAGCTCGCTTGCCCCCCTCCCATGTGGCCGCCGGTGATGTGCGCGATCAGGGCGCCGAGCGTCGTCGTTGCAGGGGGCGGTGAGAGCGCCTCGCCTAGCCGGTCCGCAGCCGCCATCCGCCCGGCCATCAGGCCGATCGCGGCTGACTCCACATACCCCTCCACCCCGGTCACCTGCCCGGCAAAGCGCAGGCGCGGCTCCACCTTCAGGCGAAGCTGGCCGTCAAGCAGCCTGGGAGAGTTGAGGAAGGTGTTGCGATGCAGCCCTCCCAAGCGCGCGAACTGGGCGTTCTGAAGTCCTGGGATCATGCGGAACACCTCCGTCTGCGCCCCGTGCTTCAGCTTGGTCTGGAAGCCGACGAGGTTGTAGAGGGTGCCTAGCGCATTGTCCTGGCGTAGCTGCACGATGGCGTGCGCCTTCACCATCGGATTGTGCGGATTGGTCAGCCCCACCGGCTTCATTGGCCCATGGCGCAGGGTCTCGCGTCCGCGCTCCGCCATGACCTCGATCGGCAAACAGCCGTCGAAATAGGGGGTGTTGGTCTCCCAATCCTTGAATTCGGCCTTGGGGCCGTCGAGCAACGCCTGCACGAAGGCGTCGTATTGCTCCTTGTCCATGGGGCAGTTGATGTAGGCGGCCGCGTCGCCGCCGGGGCCTTCCTTGTCATAGCGCGACTGCCGCCAGGCCTTGGACATATCCACGCTGTCCAAGTGGACGATGGGAGCTATGGCGTCGAAGAAGGCCAGCGCATCTTCCCCCGTGCGCTCCAGGATAGCGGCGGCGAGGGCGGGCGAAGTGAGAGGACCGGTGGCGATCACCACATTGTCCCACTCCACCGGGGGAAGGCCCGCAATCTCCTCCCGCGCCAGTGTGATGAGGGGATGCGCCTCGATGGCCTCGGTGACGCGCCGCGAAAACCCGTCCCGGTCCACCGCCAACGCACCGCCCGCCGGCACCTGGCTGGCGTCGGCGGAGCGCAGGATCAACGAACCGCAGCGCCGCAGCTCGGCGTGCAGAAGCCCCACTGCGTTGTGCTCCCAATCGTCGGAGCGGAAGGAGTTGGAACAGACCAGTTCCGCCAGCCCGTCCGTATGATGGGCAGGCGTTCCGCGCACCGGGCGCATCTCGTGCAGAATGACCGGGACGCCGCGCTCGGCGACCTGCCAGGCGGCTTCCGATCCGGCGAGACCGCCGCCGATCACGTGAATGGGAGAGGGTGTAGGCTTCATGCCGCCACCATAGCGGGCTCTGCGCGTTGAAAAAATGGCTTGCGAGTGTGGGCGAACGGGGGTGAGCCTCGCCAATAGGATTTGGAGAAGCGAATGGCGGCGCACGATCTTTCAGTGATGGTGGTTGTGCGGGCGGCGATCGGCTTCTGGCGCGAGGCCACGCCCAGGGTCTGGGCCCCCTTGGCGGTGTTCACAGCCGTTTTGGCAGGGATGCAGATCGCGACCGCACTTGGCTTGGCTCCCGTCTGGCGGCTGGCTAGCGTGCTGGTCGTGTTGTTGACGTCGGCGCTTGCTTACGGGGCGCTGTTTCGGATCGCTTTTGAGCCCGAGCATCCCGGCGATGCAGACTTCCGGCATGGTCCGGCAGGTCTGCAATGGGGCAAGCCGGAGTGGCGGATCCTGGCTGCGACCCTGCTTTTGCTCTTGTTCTATTTGCTCGTGGTACTCGGGGCCGTCTTCCTGGCCTTCCTGGTGGCTGTGGCGTTCGGCGCAGCGGGCGATTTGCGACCCGCCCGTGCCGGGGGTTTCTTTGCAACGCCCGCAGGGCTGGCCGCCATGTTCGTGCTTCTGGCGAGCTTCGTCGGCCTTCTCTGGAGCACGATCAGGCTGTCGATGGCGCTTCCGGCGACTGTGGATCGCAAACAGGTTCAGGTCTTCTCAGTCTGGAATATCACCAAGGGCCACGTCTGGATTATTCTCGGAGCGGCGTTGCTGACCGGGCTTCCCTCGCTCGCCGTGGGGCTCGCGGGAGGGCTAGCGAACGCGATGAGCGACTCTTCGGGCTTGCGTCTCGCGCTCGGACTACTTGGCGCGCTTGTCGGCGGCTTCGTGCAAGCGCCCCTCACCGCAGGCCTCTATAGCCACATTTATCGCCTGTTGCGCGATCGCAGCGGCGGGGACACAGCTCAACCTCTATAAGCCCTCCAGCGCCCTCACCCCATTGCCGAAGTCCGGTGATGGGGAGAAGGTTGACCAGGGGTTGTCCGTGACCGGCTACGCGCAAGGCGCGCGGCGGTCGTCGGCTGGAGGCGATGTGGCCAGGACCAGACTGACCGTATCCGAGGCGGTGGCCGAGGCGGGCGACTTCGCGCGCAGCGCGTGGCGCGATTGCTGGGCTGTCATGCTGATCGTCATCGTTGGCCAGACTTTGGTTTTCATGGGTGCTCATGCGGCGGAAACCGACTGGCGACCCTGGATATGGCCAAAGCTCGGTGCGCTTCTGACAATCGCCTACGTCCCCTTGTTCGGCGCCCTATATCGTCTGGGGGTGGGCGGGGAGCCGACACGCAGCCTTGGCCCCGGCGGTCTGCAATGGACCGGGGTCGAGTGGCGGCTTCTATGCGTGTGGGCCGTGCTGGCCTTCATACTGGGGCTTGGCGTCGCTCCCATCGCCATCGTTTCCGCGCCATTGATCTATTTTTTCCGCCACCACGCGGTCGCTCTTGGGCCGCTGGGCTCATGGTCAGTCGCCACCTTAATTCTCGCGCCCTTCTGGCTGGTTTTCGGCTCCATCCTGTTGCGCCTTTGGGGGCGGCTCGGACTGGCGGGATCGATCACAACAGCGCGCGGCCGCATCTCACCCCTGTCCGGCTGGTCGATGACGAGGGGGCTTGGCTGGACCATCGGTCTTGCGTGGCTGGTGGTGCAGATTCCTACTTTGGGCGGGTGGCTGGCGCTGATGGCGATGAACCTTATCGAGGCCGACGACCTCGCTGCTGGTGCGCACGCCGTCTGGCCGCTGCCTGAGGCGATCGGGGCGGGGGCGGTGATGGGCATACTCTCGGCGGCGGTACAGCTTCCCTTGTCGGTGGGCCTTCTGACCGGCGTCTATTGCCTGCTGAAGCCGTCTGAAACAGGTCAGGACGAGACTGGCGACGCTGCTGCGGCGGCGACCGCAGCGCTTTCCGCGCATGAAGCGGGTGAACACCGCGATCAGGATGGGGATGCGAACGCCTTTGACGCCCTTCACCAGGCCCTGGCGGAGCAGGAGGCGCGTGATCCAGCGTCCCTCTCTCCGTGGCCCCATTCCGTTCTTCCGCCGCGGCCATTGGCGGCGCCCACGCCGGACGGGCCGCAAGCGCCCGAGACCGAAACGCGCGAGCCCGAAATCCACGAGCATGAAACCCACGCACCAAAGGTTTACGAGCCGCAGGACGAGCCGCACGCTCCCCTTGCGCCCGAGGCCGAAGCCGAGCAGAGCTTGGCGGACGCCCGGGAGCCCCATGTATGAGTGACTTCTCTCCCACCGACGCGGCGCTGGAGGGGTTTCGCATCAGCCGCGAACGGCCCTTGGCGATCCTGATCTGGGCGGTCGCCTATTTCCTCTCGTCGGTGGTGCAGCAGGCAGCGTTGATCGGCGGAGGCTTCGGTCCCCTGACCGAACAGCTCAGGCGCTCATTCGGCAATCTGACGCCCCAGGCGGAACAGCAGATTTCGCCCCTGATCCAGAAGAACTTCCCCGTCCTGCTTGGCTTTGTCGTCATTGGACTGTTCTTCACTATCATCATGTCGACCGCAGTGCTGCGTGCGGTGCTGAGGCCCGCCGAAAGCCGGTTCGGCTACCTGCGCCTGTCGCGGGACGAGTTGCGTCAGTTCGGGCTGTTCCTGATGATCGCTGGCATCGGCCTCCTATATCTTTTCGTCATCGCCCTGGTGTCCGCGATTGTCGGGGGCCTGGCTCAGTCGCTGGGAGGCGGGCCAGTGTCGATGCTGCTCAACCTGCTACTGTCCGCCGCCACCCTGTGCGCCCTGATCTATCCGGCTATCCGGCTCTCCCTTGCCCCAGCCATGACATTTGCCGACGGGCGGATCAGCCTGTTCCGTTCCTGGGCGCTCACCAACGGACGCTTCTGGCCTCTGCTTGGGACTTACGTGATGGCTCTGCTTCTAGCGGCCGTCGTCTTTCTGCTGACCTTCGTTATATTTACCCTCGTGGCCAATTTTGCCGGGCATGGCGCGCCTGATGTAACCTCGCTGCGCAACTATTTTACGCCGCTGACCTGGGTAGCGCTGGTTTTCAGTGGGCTGATCACCGCTCTTCTGGGCGCCATCACTACCGCACCGGTCGCCGCCGCCTTCCGTCAGATCGCCGGACGGGTGGGCGCACCGCGCGCGGACACGGCCAACGGCTCGCCGTGGGAGACCACCTGACGGGCCCGGATCACCCGCGCCCATAACCGTTCCTTGGGGGGAACCGCCATGAAGACATTCTCACCGTCGGAGGCCGCGTTCGAGGGCTTTCGTGTGATCCGTGACAAGCCAGGGGCCGTGCTGGTCTGGGCCTTGGCCTATGTCGTATTCGCCATTCTCATGACAGCTCTGATGGTGTCGCTCTTTGGCCCGCAGTTGGCCGCTATGAGCCAGATGTCTCAGGACGAAAGCAAGGATCCTCAGAAGGCCCTCGCACTGGTGGGGAGCATGGCGGGCGTAATTGTCCTGGCGCTCCCGCTGGGCCTTCTGATCCAGTCGATCTTTTACGCGGCGATCTTCAGAAGCATCCTGCGTCCCGCCGAGGGTGGGTTCGCATACCTGCGACTTGGTGGTGACGAACTGCGCTTGATCGGGCTCTGGATCATCCAGTTCTTCGTCTTCATCGGGATTTATATCGGAGCTTGGATCGCTGCTCTCATTCTAATCTTTCTTGCTGGCTTCATAGGCAAAGCGGCGCACGTAGAATGGGTCGCCGGGCTGGTCGCAATAGTTGCGGTCATCGGTGTGATCTGCGCCTTCATCTGGGTCGCCGTGCGCCTGTCGCTGGCCTCGCCGATGACGTTCGCGGGTCGCAAGATTTCGGTGTTCGGCTCTTGGCGTGTGACCAAGGGCAGGTTCTGGTCACTGCTCGGCTGCTACATTCTGACCTTCATCTTCGGGATTCTTATCGCAATTCTGGGTTGGATCATCGCCCTGTGCGTCAGCGCGGTTATCAGTGGAGACTGGACGATCGTAGACACGATCACGACGAACCCGCGTCTCGCCATGATGCGAAGCGGCGTCTTCTCTCTTGCCCACCTCCTAACTCTGGCGACCATCGCGCAGATCGTGGTGTCGAGCCTGATGCAGGCGGTCAGCCGCACCATCTTCCTCGCCCCGTTCGCGGCCGCCTATCGCGACCTGACGGTGGATTCGTCCGCAGATGGAACGTGGACCGAGCCCGTTTCGCCCCCGCCTGCAGGCCTCGTGCTCTAACCCGTTGCGCTGGGGCGGGTCGACACGCGGGCGTGCCAGGCCGAAAGGTTTGGCACGTCGTCGGGCACTAGGATGCCTGCGAACTTGCCGAAATCTATTGTGGTGAGGGCGCAGATGTCCGCCATGGTGTAGGCGTCGCCGGAGAGGAAATCGCGGCCCGCAAGCTCCTTGTCGAAGATGCGGCAGGCGGCGGCGTAGGTCGCCCGGTTGCTCTCGCCGAAGTCCTTGAACTGGGTCAGCAGCGGCGCAGTGATGGGGTGAGCGTGGCGCCAGAACTGCCCCACCGGCAGCATCAGCACGAACTCCACCCGCCGGATCCACATATCCACCTGCGCCCGCTCGAACGGGGTGCGCCCGAACAGGGGCGGAGTAGGGTGAAACTCCTCCAGATAACGGCAGATGGAAACGGTTTCCGAAATCGTAGTCCCGTCGTCCAGTTCCAGCACCGGGATTTGCCCCATGGCGTTCTTGGCGCGAAACTCCGGCGCCTTGTGCTCGCGCTTTCGCAGCGACACCATTTCCTCGGGGATGGAAATCCCCTTCTCCGCCATGAAGATACGCACGCGGCGGGGGTTGGGTGCAGGGTCAGGCGCGCTGTAGAGTTTCATGGGGTTCTCCTGGCGCTTGGTGCGCGATGCTCAAAAGCCGTCCGGGTTCGCAGCGTCCACTTTCAGCTCTTCAACCGCTTCCCCATCCAGACTGTTCGCCCGGGCGATCTGGCCGAGCGCCAGGGCCGAGCCTTTGATCTGGCGGGTCTGGGTGGTGCGGTCGACCCCAATCAGGCCGAACTTCGGCCGATAGCCCGCCATCCATTCGTAGTTGTCGAACGCCGACCAGTAGAAATAGCCCCGGATGTCCACGCCGTCGCCGATTGCCGTGTGCACGTCGGTCAGGGCTTCGCGGACGAAGCCAATCCGGCGGGCGTCCACTTCGCCCGACCAGCCGTTCTCGGTGATCATGATCGGTGTCTTGATCTGGTCCCAGACGAAGCGGCAGGTCTGCGCCATCGCCTGCGGACGATCCTCATAGCCCATGGCGGTCAGGGGATGGCCGAGCTCGGGCGTCACGGTTCCGTCGCGCCGGGCGGTGACGCGGGTGTAGGTCTGCACGCCGATGAAGTCGTCGCCCTTCGCGCCGAGCAGGCAGTCGCCATAGAAGTCGCGTCGGCGCTGGTCGCGCAGGGCCTCAGCGCCCGTCTCAGCCTGCTCGTCCTGCACCGCAAGGGTCACGCCCACGAGGCAGTTCGGGTGCGCGGCCTTGATGGCGTCGCGGCCTTTCTTGTGCGCGGCAACCCCATGCTTCACGATTGTGTCCGGGCGGGTGAAGAGGAAGAAGTTGTCGACGGAGCCGATGGCCTCGGCGGCCGCCGCCATGCGCGCCTTGCCGTTTTCGGTCCCGGTTCGCGCAATCAACTGCGGGCGGGCGTAGAGCGGCAGGTTCAACTCGTTGATGGTGCACGCCATGCCGAAGCCGTGCAGGACGCCCGCTGCGTGCTCGCAATAGCGTGCGAAATTGTCGGCGAAGTCTGGATCGTTGAACCCGCCGCGCCTGGCCTGCCAAAGCGGCAGGGTGAAGTGCTGGAAGGTGAGCACCGGCGCCACGCCTCGCGACAGGCAGGCGTCGATACAGCGCTGGTAATGATCGAGCGCCGCCTTGGAGAACTGGCCTTGTTCGGGCTCGATCCGCGCCCACTCGATGGAGAAGCGGTAGGAGGTCAGCCCCAGCCCCGCCAGAATCGCCACGTCGTCGCCAAACCGGTGATATTGGTCGATGGCGTCGCCCGACGGCTCGCGGAAAAACGAGGGCTGAGCCTGCTCCAACGCCCAGCAGTCGGAATTGGTGTTGTTTCCTTCCACTTGATGCGCAGCGGTGGCCGTGCCCCAGACGAAGCCGTTGGGGAAGGTACGGTCGGTCATGGAGCGTCTCCGATTGCCGAAATCACATTACCCGGTCGACCAGCATGGCCTTGATCTGGGCGATGGCCTTGGCCGGGTTCAGGCCCTTGGGGCAGACCTGAGCGCAGTTCATGATGGTGTGGCAGCGATAGAGCTTGAACGGGTCTTCGAGGTTGTCGAGCCGCGCGCCGGTCGCCTCGTCACGGCTGTCGGCCAGCCAGCGATAGGCTTGCAGGAGCGCCGCCGGGCCGAGGTATTTCTCCCCGTTCCACCAGTAGCTCGGGCATGAGGTGGTGCAGCAGGCGCACAGGATGCACTCGTAAAGGCCGTCGAGCTGTTCGCGGTCCTCGATGGACTGTTTCCACTCGTGCTGCGGTTCGGGCGTTTCGGTGTGCAGCCAGGGTTCGATGGAGGCATACTGGGCGAAGAACAGCGTCAGATCCGGCACCAGATCCTTGATGATCGGCATGGAGGGCAGGGGCGAAACCGAGACGTTGTTCCCATAATCCTCATGCCCGTGGGTGCAGGCAAGCGTATTGCGCCCGCCGATGTTCATGGCGCAGGAGCCGCATACGCCCTCGCGGCATGAGCGCCTGAGCGCGAGGGTCGGGTCCATGGTGTTCTTGATGTGCAAGAGGACGTCCAGCACCATCGGGCCGCAGGCGGAGACGTCCACCTCGTAGGTGTCCCAGCGGGGATTGGTCTCGCCTTCAGGGTCGTAGCGATAGACCTTGAAGGTCTTGACCGTCTTGGCTCCTTCGGGCGCGGCGAAATGCTTGCCGCGAACGACCTTGGAGTTCTTGGGGAGGGTGAACTGGACCATTAGTAAACCCTCGCCTTGGGTTGGATGTAGGCGATGTCGTTGCTCATCGTGTAGGCGTGCACCGGGCGGTAGTCGATGCTGACCTTGCCAGTGGAGACATCGAGCCAGGTCAGAGTGTGCTTCATCCAGGTTTCGTCATCGCGGGTCTTGAAGTCCTCGCGGGCGTGGGCGCCGCGGCTTTCCTCGCGGTTCAGCGCCCCGTTGACGGTGACGGCCGCCTGTCCGAGCAGGTTGTCGAACTCCAGCGTCTCCATCAGGTCGGTGTTCCAGATCATGCCGCGATCGGTGACGTGGATGTCCTTCGCCTTGGCGTAGACCTCGGCGATCTTCTTGACCCCGTCCTGCATGGTTTCGGCGGTGCGGAAGACGGCGCAGTCGTCCTGCATGGCGCGCTGCATTTCGTCGCGGAGCCGGGCGGTGGGCTGGCTGCCGGACGCGTTGCGGAAGCGGTCGAAGCGGGCGAGATGGCCGTCGGTCCACTCTGACTTCGGCTCGCGCAAGGTCTCGCCGGGCTTGAGCTTTTCCTGGGCGCGCAGGCCCGCCGCCCGGCCGAACACTACAAGGTCCGTCAGGGAATTGGAGCCTAGGCGATTGGCCCCGTGCACGGAGACGCACGCCGCCTCGCCCACGGCCATCAGGCCCGGCACGATGCTGTCGGGGTCGCCGTTCGCCTTGGTCAGCACCTCGCCGTGATAGTTCGTGGGGATGCCGCCCATGTTATAGTGCACGGTGGGCAGCACCGGGATCGGCTCTTTGGTCACGTCCACATTGGCGAACACGCGCGCCGATTCGGAGATGCCCGGCAGACGTTGGTGGATGACCTTAGGATCGAGGTGATCCAGGTGCAGGAAGATATGGTCCTTGTTCGGTCCCACGCCCCGGCCCTCGCGGATTTCGATGGTCATGGACCGGGAAACCACATCGCGCGAGGCAAGGTCTTTGGCCGAGGGCGCGTAGCGTTCCATGAACCGCTCGCCCTCGGAGTTGGTCAGGTATCCGCCCTCGCCGCGCACGCCTTCGGTGATCAGCACGCCCGCGCCGAAGATGCCGGTGGGGTGGAACTGCACGAACTCCATATCCTGCAACGGCAGGCCAGCCCGCAGCACCATACCTCCGCCATCGCCCGTGCAGGTGTGCGCCGAGGTGCAGTTGAGGTACGCCCGGCCATATCCGCCGGTGGCCAGGATCACCTGTTGCGACGAAAACCGGTGTAGGGTTCCATCATCGAGCTTCCAGGCGGTGACGCCCCGGCAGGTCCCCTCATCCATGATCAGGTCGAGGGCGAAGTATTCGGTGAAGAATTCCACCGCGTGCTTCACGCTCTGGCCATAGAGGGTGTGCAGGATGGCGTGGCCGGTGCGATCGGCGGCGGCGCAGGTGCGCTGGATCGGCGCCTCGCCGAAGTTAGAGGTCATGCCCCCAAAGGCGCGCTGGTAGATCTTACCCTCGTCGGTGCGTGAGAAGGGAACGCCCCAGTGCTCCAGCTCATAGACGGCGGCGGGGGCGTTGCGGACCAGGTATTCGATCGCGTCTTGGTCGCCGAGCCAGTCCGAGCCCTTCACCGTGTCGTACATATGCCAGCGCCAGTCGTCCGGGCTCATATTGCCGAGGCTGGCGGAGATGCCGCCCTGCGCCGCCACGGTGTGCGAGCGGGTGGGGAAGACCTTGGTCACGCAAGCGGTTTTCAGTCCCGCCTGGGCGCAGCCGAGCGCGGCCCGAAGGCCCGAGCCTCCGGCCCCCACCACCACCACGTCGAACTTGTGGTCGATGAACTGATACGACGTCATTGAGTTCAGGCTCCCTTCAGATCGCGCCAGCGGCGCTGAACGCGACCTTCAGAACGGATAGGGCGGCCAACACGAAGCCGCCGCAGCAGATGAAGAGGTTGAGCAAGAGGGCGCCGGTCTTGGCGAGCGGGGTGTGCACATAGTCCTCCACCACCACCTGCACCCCGATGCGCGCGTGATAGAATCCCGCCGCCAGAAGCAGCACAAGCAGCGAGGCGTTCCAGGGCGAGTGCAGCCAACCCACCGCTCCTACATATCCCGTGGGCGCCAGCCGTAACGCTGACCAGACTCCCCACAGCAGAAGGAACAACAGCGCCACGGCGGACGCCCGCTGGCCGATGAAGTGGTTGACCCCGTGCTTGGCGGCGCCGAGGCCGCGCGCGCGGCGGAGCGGGGTGCGGAAACCGGGTTGCATCATCTCAGAGCCCTCCCGTGACGGCGGCGATGATCCACACCACCAGGGTAGCGACAACGGCGAAGGCGATAACGACAACGGAGGCGAAATTGGCGGTCTTGGGCTCGAATCCCTTGCCCGCATCCCACACCAGATGGCGCACGCCATTGGCCATGTGGAAGAACACACAGACCGTCAGCCCGAACATCACCACCCTGCCGAGCCACGATCCCAACAGGCCCATGTAGGCGCCGTAGGCGCCCTCGCCGCTCGCCAGCGAGACCGCCCATCCCACCAGGATCAGCGCCCCGGCATAGAGCCCGATCCCGGTCGCCCGGTGCAGGATCGAGGTGAGCATGGTGATGTGCCAACGCCAGATTTGCAGATGCGGCGAGAGGGGCATGGGTCCGACGGGGCGCCTGGGGGCCGCCGCATCGGCTTTCGCATCGCTCATGGAGTTCCTCGAACCTACCGCATTGCAAACGTGGCCGGACTTTTAAGCCCGCCCCATTGGGTGTCAACGCGAGATAGGGGCGGGAACGCCCTTATGGCGTGCTGGTGGGAAACAAGGGGGATCTTCTGATCATCGAGCCCCTCCTCAGTCGCAGTTCCTGCACCACCTGCCGGTAATTCAACGGCGGAGGCGGCAGTGCGAGGGGCGGGGGCGACAGCGGCTGAAGGTTCACGAAGAAGCGCACTCGCCGACCTGTGCTCGATCCACCTTCTGGCGCATTCAGGGGCGCGCGAAGAAGATCGCCAAGCTTGAGAAGCCGAGGGTCCGAGGGAATCATGGCGCGTAGTTCAACGGGACTACAGTCTTTCGAGCCATCAGCATGGTCACATTGTGATTTCGAGATAGCGAAACTGCAGTTCCCTAGCTTGCCATTTTGGCCAACTTTGCACTGAACACTGGCCATAGAATACCCGACCACGTCGTCGGGAATGATTTTCGTTATCTCCTCAAGGGATGGTCGTCTGGTCCAGACTGCGGCCAACGGTTTTTGCGCGTCGTCACGAAAAACGAACGAAGGCTCGGAAATCATCTCTTCGGCAGGCTGGAAGGTCAGGATGATGGAGATTGGCGCGCCCACTGCCAGGTTCGCGCCCTCTGCTTCGGGGCCTTGCCACAAGGGCGCCAAGACGAGGATCGCTTTGCTGAAGCCGATCTCCGGCGATCCGTCCAAGCCTGGCTTGCAGTCGCTGGGGCGTCGTTGTGCGTCGAGAACGCAGTCTATCGAGCCGAAGCTCGTCAGGTCTGGCCCCGCCGCGGCGGGATATACACGCGCCACGTCCGCGCGGCCCGGATGTTTCGCCCAAGTCCAGACGAAGGTCGGGCGAATTGCCGGATTTGCCGGTTGGGCCATGGCTGCCGCGGCTAGTGCAATGCAACCGATCCACGCGAGCACAACAGATCGAAGACACATTGACGCCCCTTTCCAATTCCGGGCTTAGTGTAGAAGACGATCTCGATAAGGCTACCCGCCTTCGCCCGAACCCGGCTCTTGTTTGACGCTTCGCCCGCCGCCCCGCTATCTGGTGGGCAGATAGTGAGCGAAAGGGTCCGTCATGCAACTCGAATGCTTTCCCACCATGGACCGTCCGCCCGAGATCGTTCCAGGGCGACCGAACCGTGCGTGGATGGATCATTTCACCTCGCGTCACCCCTATCGCTGCCTGCCGCTGACCATGGCCAATTCGTCGGGATGGGAGATCGTCTGTCCCATGGCCTTCAGCGCCGAGTGGAACGGGGGACCGCGCGCGGAGGACATCACCCTCACCCCCGACCGCCCACACCCGGATTTCCATGAGTTCGTGAAATCGCACTTCACCATGGCAGTCATCACCTTCCACCCCGGCTATCTGTTCCGCACGCCCAAGGGCTGGGATATGCTGTGCGGCGGTCCACCGAACTGGATCAAGGACGGGCTGCAACCGTTGCAAGGTTTGGTGGAGACCGATTGGCTGCCGTTTCCCTTCACCATGAACTGGATCTTCACCCGGCCTGGACGCGTGCGCTTCGAGAAGGGCGAGCCGTTCTGTTTTATCAGCCTGACTCCCCACAGCGCCATGGACGTGGTGCAGCCGGTGCAGCGCTCCTTCGCCTCCGACCCAGCCTATAAGGAGCAGTACGACCTGTGGGGCGAACAACGCACCGCCTTCAACGACCGCCTCGGGCGCCGCGATCCGGAAACCATTCGCGAAGCCTGGCAGCGGTTCTACTTCCGCGGCGAACTGCCCGACGATCAGGGTCCGGCAGCTACGGACCACGTGAACAAGCGCCGTTTGAAGACCCTGCGGCTCGGTCGGTGAACGGGCGCAAGCGCGACCTTGCAAACCGCCGCCCGCTCTGCTTTAAAGCCGCCTCTTCGCGGGGTGGCCCATTACAGCCCCATGCGCCGAGCGGGCGTAGCTCAGTGGTAGAGCACAACCTTGCCAAGGTTGGGGTCGAGAGTTCGAATCTCTTCGCCCGCTCCAGTTTTTCAGCGAACGAGACCATGGGATGCTGGATGTGAGATCATCCGGCGCGGGCGCGCCGGGATGAGACGTCCGCACCGCCGACAAGAGGGAGATTGCCGACATGGCCCGCACACCCAATTACTCGTTTGAACGTATGGAGCGCGACCGCCAGAAGGCCGCCAAGCTTGCCGAAAAGGCTGAGGCCAAGCGCCGTGCGAAGGAGAACGATCCGGCCCGCTCGGGTGGCGGCGATGACGCCGAGCTAGCGGACAAGACCTGACCCGCGCCAATGCCCAGCAACGAGAGTTTCAATCACGATACGATCACGCTCGATGGCGAGAGCTTCAGCGATTGCGAGTTTTCCGCCTGTCGCCTGATCTATAGCGGCGGGGAGGTTCCCGCGTTCAGGAACTGCCGCTTCACAGACTGCGAGTGGAAGTTCGAGGGCGCGGCGGCGAGAACCCTCGCACATCTTAAGGTCGCCTGGGGTGCAGGCGCAAAGGCTCCGGTGCAGGCGCTGATCAAGGAAGTGACCGGAGCGGGCGGGCGTTAGACCTTACTTTCTGGGCAGATTTCAGGCGGGTTTGATCGCCGCCATTCTGATCCCCGCCAGCCCCCGTCCTATCCTGCCCGTCTGGATGCTGCGCGGCGCCCATGACAACAGGCGATCGAGTAGAGTACCCACGCCAACGGGCATCAATATCCCCTTGGCATTGCTACCGACGAAGACCCCTATGCGCTTAAAGCCTGCTTCACGGACCATTCTGGCCAGCGATTTGCTATCATATTCTATCAGATGCAGCCCGACGGCCAGTGGATAGGTCGGGTGCTCCGGCACATCCTTGGAAATGTCGTGTGGTCCGGTGATCCGGCTCGGCGTCAAAGCAAGCAGGCGACCGCCGGGCCTGAGCACCCGGAACGATTCTTTCAGGACGATCAGGCAGTCCTCCGGATGCAGATGCTCAAGGACCTGATTGGAATAGACGATATCGACCGACCCATCGTCTAGCTGCCATTTCCCGCGCGGCGCGACGATAATCCTGAGATTGGAAGGCGCATTTTCGACCGCCGTCGCCACCGCCGAGGCTTCGATCCCAATGACCTGGCTGACCTGCTGGGCCATCTGCAACAATAGCGAACAAATACCCGGGCCGAATTCGACGAATGTAATTTCCTTGGAGCGGAGGAAATGCCGGATGAAGGCTATCTGCGCCCGAGTGCTAAGCGCTTCTTTGGCTCCGTGAGGTTCCTGACCAAATTCGCTATAGAATTCATCGTAGATCTGGGCATAGACGCCCGGTCGATCCACCGCGCTTGCCGCCATGATCGCTTTTGCGCCCGCGACCTCAAAGTCAAATTGCTGCTTGATCCGCTCGTTTAGCATCGCCTACCTCCCATTTCCGGCCACCGGATCATCCGATCTCAGCGCGGCGAGCTTCAACAATCAGGGTAGATCATGATCCGGTCGCTGTTCGGGTTCCGACAGCGCCATATCTTATACCCGATCGCATATTAGGCACGACGTTGGCATCGACAATATGCCGCGCTGATCGGACACCCGGCTAGGTGGCCATGTAGTAGAGGATAGGGCGTGAAATCTTTACTCGCTTATACGGCCGGCACCTTTTTCCCGCGTATGTACACTTTTGTGGCCTTATTCGTGTTCTCGCGGCTTTTGTCGGTTCACGATTTCGGCCTCTATGTGCTGGTGATCACCGTGGGCGAGTTTTGCGACTTCACAGCCACGGCGTGGCTGAAGACCGGCTTCCTTCGATTCTACCACGGGGGGATCATCAAGCCGGAAGAAGGGCCAAAAAGTCTTACACCGCTGTTTCAGTTCTTCACCAAGGGATCGATGGCTGGCGTAGCCTTGGCCTGGCCCATCTCGTGGGTGTTGGTGCGCCAGGACTGGCTGGTGTTCGGGGCCATGACCTCCTTGTATGTGCTGGGCAACGGGGCTGCCCAGGTCAGCCTCAACACCCTGCGAGGAGAGGGGCGACCCCTTCCTTTTATGCTGATTGAAATGACGCGTCCCCTATGCACGCTTGCAGCAGGTATTGCCGCCATAAAGCTTTTTCAGCCGAGTTTTCTGGCGGCCGGCTTTGCCGCCTTCAGTTGTCACGCCTTAATTGGCATCTTCGCATTCGCCCGCATCTGGTGGAAGCGTCGGTTGGGCGAGCCTTATCCACTCTCGGTGCGGCAACTGTTTGAATACGCTTGGCCGATGATGTTCAGCTTGGTCCTGGTCGCCGCGATGAACGCATCCGACCGTTACCAGCTTCAATGGTGGCTGGGTCCGCAGGCGGTGGCGATCTACGCTATCGCCTATTCCATCGGCCGCCAGCCCATCGATATTCTCGGCAATGCGCTGAACATGGGCGGGTTCACCAGCTTGATGGAGAGTTACGACCTGGCTGGCCCCGCCGCCGCCTCTAAGCTCATGGGACGTCAGGTCGCCTTAATGCTCAGTTTGACGCTTCCAGCCGTCGTCGGGCTTTCACTCTTGGCGCCGCACATCATCCATACCCTGTTCGACCACCGATATTGGGACAAGACGCCGGCCTTGGTGGCGCCGATCGCCACCCTCGCCCTGTTCGCAGGGCTGAAGAGCTATGGTTTCGACCAGGGCTTTTACATGGTGCGACGGACGGGTCTCCTGGCGATCGCCCTCTTGCCGTCGGCAATCATCGGCATCGGCGCCAGTGCGATCCTGATCAATCTGTTCGGCTTGGTGGGCGCGGCTTACGGCATGATGCTCGGCTATGCTGTCAGTCTGGTCGTCTCCGCCGTCCTCGTGCGCCGTCTTCTGCCCGGCAGCCTAGCGTGGAGAGAGATCGCCAAGATCGTTGTGGCCAGCGCCATCATGGGCCTGGCCGTCAGGTATGCGCCGCTTGAACGACTGCCAGAGGCCGTCGGCTTGGCGGCGGGAGTGGCGTTGGGAGGCGTAATCTACGCAGCGTCGTTTCTGGGAGCCGACGTGCTTGGACTTCGCACGGCTCTGGCCGATCGTGTCCGGCTAAGAACGGCCAGGGGGGTCACGCCCTAAGCGTCGGTCTTTGAATCGCCAAAGCGCCCAGCAGCGCAAGCCACTGGGCGTCTGGTGAACAGGTGTTGGACCCGGTTCGCTTATTTAATGGCGTTGCCGACGTTTCCGAACGAGGTGTTCAGCTTGGTGCCGATGGTGGTGACGGCTCCGACGATGACGACGGCTATGAGGGCGGCGATGAGGCCATACTCAATGGCCGTGGCGCCGGACTCGTCTTTCAGGAAGCGCGCTGCGAATTTCATGTCTTTGTTCCCCTCGGGCTGCGGAACAACTCCGCGTTTTTCAATGAGGCGACCGTATGCGGGCTTCGATAAGGTCCGGTTTAGAGACGTGGTGAAGTCTTCGTTAGCGGCGACTCATGCCCCACGCCCGCCTGAACTAACCCGCATCCCGCACGTTCTGAAGCGACACGGCGTTCGGCAGGGGAGTATCCACATGGCGTCCAGACCCACTTGGCAGGGGCATCTGCGTCTGTCGCTCGTCTCCTGCCCCATAGCCCTATACACGGCGACGAGTACGGGCTCGGACGTCTCCTTCCACCTGCTCAACCCCAAGACCAAAAACCGCATCCGGATGATTCCCACCGATCCTGACACCGGGCCGGTAGAGCGCGCCGATCTGGTGAAGGGCTACGAGGTGGAGAAGGATCGCTACATCATTGTCACCGAAGACGAGATCGACTCGGTGCGGCTCGAGAGCACCAAGACCCTGGACATCGAGCGGTTCGTGGATGTGGCGGAAATCGACCGGCTTTACTGGAACGCACCCTATTTCCTCGTGCCCGACGGAAAGGTCGCTGCGGAGGCCTACGCCGTGATCCGCGACGCCATGGTCAGGGCGAAGAAGGTGGCTCTAGGGCGCCTGGTCTTACACACCCGCGAGCGCCTGTTCGCGCTGGAGCCTCGCGAAGAGGGGATCATCGCCTGGTCTCTCCGCAGCACGGACGAGGTGCGCGATGTGGACGCAGCCTTCGATGACATTCCCAAGGTCAAGACCGATCCGAAGATGCTCGACATTGCCGCAAAGATCATCGAGCAACAGGAAGGACCTTTCGACCCCTCCACCTTCAATGATCGCTATGAGGACGCCCTGAAGGCCCTGATCGCAGAGAAGGAAGACGGGCAGACACCGACCCTCGCCCCGCAGCCGGAAGAAACCAAGGTCTCGGATTTGATGGACGCCCTGAGGAAGAGCTTGGGCAAGAGCGGCCCCCCCTCCCGCAAGGCAGCTCCGGCGAAGGCCAGACGCGCGGCGCCGACGAAGACCGCGCGGCGCAAGGCGGGATAAGCGCCGCACGAGCCTGAAGTCCTGCTTCGGCGCTTCTCACCCCTTCGCGAGCTTCCTGATTGCTGACTTCAGCGGTGCGGCGGCCTCGCCGTAATCTTCCCACGCCTTGTTCTTGGCGATTAACTTTGGGGTGGTTGAAATCGTGAAGGCCATGGGATCGAGGCCCTTTTTCACCTGAGCCCAGGTCACGGGCCAACTCACGGGAGCTCCAGGCCGCGCGCGAGGCGAGAAAGGGGCGACGGCCGTGGAGAGACGATCATTGCGGAGGTAGTCAAGGAAGATGCGGCCCGTCCGCTTGGCCTTCGCCATAGTGGTCAGGTAGCGGCCCGGCGCGTCTGCGGCCATAGCGTCGCAGACAGCCTTTGCGAAGGTCTTGGCGGCGGGCCAATCTACCGCGTCTGACGGCTTCAGCGGCGTGACTACGTGCAGTCCCTTGCCGCCGGTCGTCTTGCAAAAGCCGGTGAGGCCGAGCGCCGCCAACCGCTCGCGGACCTCCTTCGCGCCTGCGATCACCGCCTCGAACGGCACGTCGGGAGCGGGGTCGAGGTCGAAAACGAGCCGCCCGGGGATTTCCGGCCTGCCCGGCGCGCAGTTCCAGGGATGAAGTTCGACCCCGCCTGACTGGGCGATGGCGATCAGGGCCTCGGGTCGGTCGATCTGGAGATAAGGTTTGTGATCGCCCGCCACCTTGACCGTTTCGATCAAAGACGAGGTTCCAGCCCCGGCGTGCCGCTGGAAGAAGCTTTGGCCCCCGATCCCGTCCGGCGTTCGAATGATCGAGCAGGGGCGTCCAGCGATGTGGGGCATGATGGCGTCGGCCATGGCCTCGAAATAGAGGGCGAGGTCGCGCTTGGAGTGTTCGGACTCATCGCCGCTGGCGGGCCAGAGGAGCTTATCCGGATGGGAAAGCCGCACGCCCATGATGGTGTCGGGGCTGTCCTTGGCGGAAGCTGGCGACTTGACCGCTTTGGATTTGGTGGCCGGTTTTTTGTCAGGGGTCGGAGCGGGTGTTTCCCGCACCACTTCCGCTGCGGGTTTGTCTTCACGCAGAGCCTTGAAACTGGCCTGGCGCAGCGAGCCTGACCCCGTCCATCCGGCGGACTCGATCTCCGCCACCAGAACCGGTTTGACCCAATGGGTGTCGGGGTGCTTCTTGGGAGCATCCTTGCCGGTGAAAGGCGAGGCATCGCTCGCCTGCGCCCTCAGTTTCGGCAACAACTGCTCCACCTTGCCACGCCCAAAACCTGTGCCAATGCGGCCCATGTGCACCAGCTTGCCGTTCCGCTGCACCCCGGCGATGAGGGAGCGGAAGGCGCCATTGGTCTCAGTCCAGCCCGCGATCACCACCTCTTGGCCTCCCCGGCACTTGGCCTTGGTCCACGCGCCGGAACGGCCTGAGCGATAGGGAGCGTCCAGCCGCTTGGAGACGATGCCTTCTAGGTCCAGCGAGCAGGCCGATTTCAGCATAGCCTCGCCGCCGGTCTCGAAATGATCAACGAAGCGGATGCGTCCGTTATCGCTGGCCTTCTCGTTCAGCAGCGCCTTCAGCCTCGACTTGCGATCCTTCAGCGGCAGGGCTCGGAGGTCTTCCTTGCCCTCGAACAACAGGTCGAAAACGAAGAAGACGAGGCTGTGTGTCTTCTCGTCCGACAGCGCGGCCTGCAGCCCGGCGAAGTCGGGCGAGCCGTGGGCGTCGAGCGCCACGATCTCGCCGTCGATCATCACCTCGCCCAGTCCTCTCGCGCTTTCAGCGATCTCAGGAAAGCGGGCGGTCCAGTCCAGCGCCCGACGGCTCTTCAACGTGGTCTTGCCGCCGGAACCTCGGAGCTGCATCCGGTATCCGTCGAACTTGATCTCGTGCGCCCACACCGCGCCGTTCGGCGGACGATCAACGATCTTGCAAAGCTCTGGCTCGACGAAGGGTGGGATGGAGGCGACCTTCGTCCCGTGCGCCTTTGGGTCGCCCAGCGGCGCAGGGTTTGCGGTGGGTTCGGCGAGCTCGACTTCTTTCGATTTGGACTTGTCGTCCTTGTTCGAGTTCCACACCCGTTTGGCGGGCGCGCGCTCAGGCTTGGCTTTGGGCTGGACGGTGATGAACGGAGTAGGACCCCTGCCGGTTCCGCTTGCGATGGCGTCCATTCCGCGACCGGAAGCCACGGAGCTGTCGTTATCCTTCAAGAAGGTCTCTGCCACACCCTCTTTCGCGTAGTCGTCATGGTGCTTGATCAGCAGCCAGTTGTTGCGCTTACCTCCGTTGCGGTCACGGGTCATCCGCACTAGCACGAAGCCGCCATGCAGGCGCGCACCCTCCATGACGAACTTCAACTCGCCTTTCTTGAGCGCCTTGCCCACATCGGTGAACCCGGGTTCCGGCGCCCAATAACCCCGGTCCCACAGCATGACAGTTCCGCCGCCATACTGGCCCTTGGGGATCGTCCCCTCGAAGTCGCCGTAGTCCAGCGGATGGTCCTCGACTTCCACCGCCAACCGCTTGTCATGCGGATCGAGCGAGGGACCACGCGTGACGGCCCAGGATTTGAATACCCCCTCCCACTCCAGCCGGAAGTCGTAGTGCAGTCGCGTGGCGTCGTGCTTCTGGATCACGAAGCGAAGGCGTTGCGCCGGGGCGACGACAGCCTCGCCGCTGGGCTCACTGGTGACGCCGAAGTCCCGCTTCTTTCGATAGGGAATGAGATTGTCCATGTGCGCTCCGGGTTCAGACCTTGCGGTATTCGCGCATGGCCTGCCCGGCCTCCAGCGCCGCCATGTCGCGCCCGACCGTAGCCACCGCGAGTGTCTTGCCGTCTTTCATATAGCGAACCACGGCGTCCTTCTTCTCCAAGTCGCCGTCCACCTCGATGCTGTCCCATGCCTCTGCATGACCGACGTAGCGGATGCTGATGTCGTAGTGCGCGCTCCAGAAGAAGGGCGGCTCGTTGATGAGCTGATTCAGCCCGAGCATATTGGCAGCGGCGATCTGGCCTTGGCGCTCGGCGGCGACCCAGTGTTCGACGCGGATCATTTCGGCGCTCACTGGATCGGGATAGCGTGCGATGTCGCCCGCCGCGAAGACGCCGGGCGCGCTGGTTTGCAGGCGCGCATCGACAATGACCCCTCGGTCGACGGTTAGCCCCGCCCCTTCAGCAAGCTCCAGCCGGGGTTTAACCCCTACGCCAACGACGACCAGATCCACCCTAAGGGTCGTGTTATTGTCCAGTGACAGGATGGCGCCGTCAAAGCCGCGCACCTTGCGACCGAGGTGGAACGCAACACCTTTTTTCTCGTGCAGCGCCTTGATGAAACCGCCGAGTTCGGGACCAAGCTTGGCTCCCAGCGGCAGCTCCTCCGGCGCAATCACGTGAACCGTCAGTCCTCGCTTAATGAAGGCGGCGGCGGCTTCCAGCCCTATGAAACTCGCCCCCACCACCGCAACAATGTTCGCATCCCTCGCCGCGTCGATCAGCGCGTCGGCGTCTGCGAGGCTGCGCAGAGGGTGTACATTTGGCCTGTCGAAACCCGGCGTGTCGGGGCGGTTCGGCTCGGAACCCGTGGCGAGGAGGACAGCATCGTAGGATAGCGTCTCGCCGCCTTCCAACCTCAGAATCTTTGCGCCGACATCGAGCGTTGTCGCATTGACGCCGATATTCAGGGTGACGCGATTGTCGTGATAGAAGGCCTCATCCTTCAGCGGTATCCACGCTGGCTCAGCCTCGCCGGCCAGATAGTCCTTGGACAGATTGGGCCGGTCGTAGGGTGCGGCCTTGTCGGCGCTCACCATGGTCAGACCACCAGCGTAGCCGAGATCGCGCAGGCGTTGCGCTGCTGCGAACCCGGCCGCGCCGCCGCCGATGACGACGATGTGCTTCAGGTCGCCCCCCGTTGGGGTGGGTTTGGGCGCAGCGTCCAGCTTTTCCCTTACAGTCACCTTGCCATCGGCAGCCTCCACCTTCCAGCGATCCAGCGGCGAGAGGGCGGGGGCCTCCAGCGCGGCGCCCGTACGCAGGCTGAAACAGGCGTGGTGCCAGGGGCATCGGATGGTTTCGCCGACGCGCAGGCCCTTTTCCAGCGGCCCGGAATAGTGGGTGCAGGCGCCGCTCACCGCGACGATCCCGCCATCGAGCCGCGCCAGGATCACCTTCTCCTCGCCCACATGGCCCGAAAAGACCCCGGTCTCGGGGATGTCGGCCTCTGAAACGCCCCTGGTGAGGTCGGGGCCCGTGGGGGCTTGTGCTTCGGACATGGCGACGCCTCCAGACGTTGCGATCAAGCCCAATCAACGGGAAGGCGCGGCGTAGGTTGCACCCTTCACGCTCTGCCTAATCCTGAAGGAAGATCGCCTCGATGGGCGCCTCGAACAGGCGGGCGATGCGGAACGCCAACGGCAGGGAGGGATCGTATTTGCCGGTCTCGATGGCGTTGACGCTCTGGCGCGAGACCTCCAGTCGCGCCGCGAGGTCCGCCTGGCTCCACGCCCGCTCGGCACGCAGCACCCGTAGGCGGTTCTTCAACGGTATCTCCATGCGGTCCAGATGTTGGCAAGGCCGAACATCGCAAACCAGATTACTGCCACGAAATAGAGCTGCATGTGCATCAGCCCGGCGAAGTTCTCCAAAAAGCCCCAACCGGTGGTGATCGCCAGTGTAGCGCCCGTGGCGATGATGATCCGCTCCACCGTTTGCGCCTTCTGGAACTCGTCGGTTTCCTCGATCACATAGGCCCCCATAGCCATCAGAACACCGATGATCGGCAGCGCGGGGAGCACGGCCAGTGCATATTTCAACGGCCCTTCTGGCGGCATATTGCGGAAGGTCCAGTCTACCGCCACGAGCACGCCAATATAGCCAACCATCGCGGCCGCCACGCGCGCCTGATAGCGCTTCATGGCCTTCGACCAATTCCGATACATGATTTGCTCCCTTGTCTTTGATGACAAGGGAAGTTGTCACACGAGGGCGACTCAAGTGTCAAGCGTGCTTTGCATTTCGGTGGAGCACGATCACCAGTCCCCCAGCGCCGCCTGCCATAGAGTTAGGGCGGCGATGGCGGCGGTGTCGGCGCGCAGGATGCGGGGGCCGAGGGTGACGGGGGTGACGAAATCCAGCCCCCGCAGCCTTCGTCTTTCCTCTGGCGCGAACCCACCTTCGGGGCCGATCAGCACGGCCCATTTCGCAAAATGCTGTACCTTATGCTGCGCTTCCGAGGCCGCAGCATTTTTCAATGCCGCAATCACGGGCAGCGCCCGCCCAGCGTTGCCGCCCCATACAGCATCAGGGTTATCACCCGCCTCGTCGCAGAACATAAGACGGCGTTCAGCGTCCCATTCGCTCACTAAAATATCCAGTTGTTGCGGCGCAGCAATTTCGGGAATATCCAACCTACCGGTCTGCTCCGCCGCCTCCGTGGCGATGGTGGTCAGGCGCGCGACATTGGTGTGATCGGCGTTGGTGCGGCGGGTAGTGACGAGGCGGATGCGGCGCACGCCAAGTTCGGTCGCTTTCTCGACGATAGTTTCCAGCGCACCGCGTTTCACCAGGGCGACGACCAGATCGAGATCGGGGGGAAACGTCTGCGCTCTCGCCCGGTCTTCCACCATCAGCGCGCAATCGCGCTTGCCGACACTGGACACGCGAGCCCGCCACTCCCCATCCCGCCCGTTAAACAGCAAAAGCTCGTCCCGCGCTTTCAATCGCATGACCCCCATGAGGTAGCGCGTCTGTTCTGGCGAGGGGGCGATGCTCGCGCCCGCGTGCAGAGGGTCGAGTAGATAGAGACGGATCATGCTTCCCCTTTAGCGTAACGGCGGCTTACGGTGCAGCCATGATGAAACACGCTTACAAGACTGAACTCCGCGCCCTGCAGCTCGCTCTCGTAAACTGGCAGGCGGGGGCCATCGAGAACGGCGAAAAGGTCGTCGTCGTCATGGAGGGGCGTGACGGAGCGGGCAAGGATGGAGCGATCAAGCGGATCATCGAACACCTGTCGGTTCGCAACACCCGGGTGGTCGCCATGCCCAAACCCTCCAACCGTGAACAAAGCCAGTGGTGGTTCCAGCGCTACGTCGCCCACTTGCCCGCGGCGGGCGAACTCTTGATCTACAACCGCTCGTGGTACAACAGGGCGGGGGTGGAGCGGGTGATGGGCTTTTCCACGCCGCGCGAGCAGGAGGACTTCCTGCGCGACGCCCCGCCTTTCGAGACCATGCTGGCCGAAAGCGGTATTCGGCTGGTCAAATACTGGCTCGACATTTCCAAGGCCGAACAGGCCGCGCGATTGCAGGCCCGCCGCGACGACCCCTTGAAGCGTCTGAAGACCTCCGATCTCGACGCCGTCGCCCAGAAGAGGTGGAAGGACTATTCCAGGGCGCGGGACGAGATGTTGCTCGCCACCCACACCGATGTCGCGCCGTGGTGGTGCGTGCAGGCCGACCACAAGAAGCCCGCCCGCCTGAACCTGATGCGCCACATCTTGCACCAGATCGCCCCAGACAAGATCGCCGAGGAGGTGGACAAGCCCGACCCCGACATCCTGTTCCGCTTTCAACCTGAGGTGCTCAGCGACGGTCGACTGGCGAAGTAGCGGGTTGAAATCCTATAAATAGGTATGTATTCCTGTATCGGTCGCTATAGGTACTCGCGCCAATGCTGTCGCACTCGGAGATTTGGTCGGCCATCGACGCCCTCGCCAAGCGGTTCGACATGAGCTCGTCGGCGCTGGCCCGGATGGCGGGACTGGACCCCACCGCCTTCAACCGCTCCAAGCGATTCTCCACTGACGAGCCGCCTCGCCCGCGCTGGCCCTCCACCGAAAGCCTGTCAAAGGTGCTGGCCGCAACCGGGGTCAGCTTCGCCGAATTCGCGGGAGGTCGGCCCGCCCGGCGCGGCGTGCCGCTTCTGGGGTTCGCGCAGGCTGGCGCGCTTGGCTTCTTCGACGATTCGGGTTTTCCGGTGGGGCAGGGCTGGGAGGAGATCGAGATTCCCGGCGGCCCCGACGATGTCTACGCCCTCGAAATCGCGGGCGATTCCATGATGCCGGTCTATCGGGACGGGGATCGCATCATCGTCCAGCCGACGCCAGAGCCCCGGCGCGGCGACCGGGTGGTGGTCAAGACCCTGACCGGTGAAGTGATGGCCAAGGAGGTGGCGCGCGTCACCGCCAAACGAATCGAGCTTCATTCCCTCAACCCCGAATACGACGACCGCGTGCTTGACCGCGAAGACATCGCCTGGATCGCACGCATCCTGTGGGCCAGCCAGTAGAAGGCCACCGCTTATTCCCGCCCCTCGTGAATCCCCTCGTGGTGAGGCGTGCGGCGCACTATATCCCTGCAAAGTTCCGCACGAGCGTAAGAGCCATGGCAGGTATCATCGAGCGGATCGGCTCTCTGGCCGGGACCGAACTGGGCAAGGCGGCGAATCTCGCTCACAATTTCTATAGCGAGCGCATGAGCGTCCACAGCCACACGGGCCGGGCGCTCGTGGAGACAGCGGCCGAGGTGGCGCGCAATCACCCCAACCTCGTCGGCATCGGCGTGGGCCTCCTGGTCGAGCAATTACTGGCCGAAGAAAAGCGCCGCCACGACGCCCACATCGCCAACGGCGACCACCCAAACGCCCTGCCCCCTCGCGCCCCGCCGCATACCTCCGGCAAGGATAAGCCCAAGGCCATGCTGCCCCACCACCCGGTGGTGCACCACGACCTGATCAAGCTTTCCACTCTCAGGCCCGGACGGGTCGCGCTGGAGGTGTTTGGCGGCATCTTGCTTTTGAAGCTTGCGTCGTCAGGTGCGCGGATGTTTCGCCACAAGCGCCAGGGCGAGGTCTGGTTCGCCCCGGCCGCGCGAGTGCGCCTGTGGAGTGGAACCTTCGCCGCCTACTATTTAGTCAAGTCCATGCGATCCCCCAAGCTCAGTGCCTGGAGGAACGCTGCGGTGGCGCTGTTCGCTACTGACGCACTGAAGCCGGTGCTGAAGGTTCCGAAACAGCGCCGGGGGCAGGTGAGCGCCGCGCCGTCGCCCGTCGCCCTGTCAGCGCCTGCACTCATTCCCGAGCCCGAAATGCATTCCTTCGAGCCGGAACCGCATCTGCAGCAGACGATGGGCGTGCCCAAACACGATCCCCGCCCCATGCCCGTCTGGCCCTCGCAGGCGCAGGCTCAGCCCGAGCCGCAAGGAACGTCGGTGGTTCACGCGCCAGAACCGATGCAGGCCCCGCCCATGGAACCGTCCGACGGGCACGCGCCCCCGGGCTAGGGTTCCAGAAGCTCGCCCCGGAGCGCACGCTCGATCAGCGCGATGGTCCGCTCCAGCCCGAAAATCGCGGCGAAGGAGCCGAAGCGCGGACCCTGGCTCTGGCCGAGCAGCACCTCGTAAAGGGCCTGGAACCAAGCGCGCAGGGGCTCGAACCCCGCTGCTTTTCCAGCCTCGAAAACCTCACCCTGAATAAGCTCCGCATCCTGACAATCGGTGGGCAAGGCGCGGAACCGGGCGACTAAATCCTGCATTGCCCCGCGCTCCTGATCGCTCGGCAGGCGGAAGCGTTTGTTCGGTTTGACGAAATCCTCGTAATAATTGACCGCATAGCCCGCCAGACGGTCAAGGAAGGGCTCGCTCGTTGGCGTCGCTCCGGGCATATAGCGTGACAGGAAGCCCCACAGGATCGCCTTTTCCGACGCATTCGCCGCCGAAACGAGATTCAGCATCAGCCCGAATGAGACGGGTGAGGCATTCGCGGGTGGGCGACCGCCGTGAACGTGCCAGACCGGGTTGTCGAGGCGGTTTGGAGGGGGGGCGTTTGATCCCTCCACCGGCGCGCGGCCATAAGCGGCGATCTGCTGCAGATACTCGTCCGACGCCTTGGGGATCACGTCGAAGTGCAGCTTCTTGGCCGACTTGGGGCTTTGGAACACGTAGTATGCCAGGCTCTCGGGCGCGCCATAGCGCAGCCACTCCTCCATGGTCAGGCCGTTGCCCTTGGTCTTGGAGATTTTCTGGCCCTGCTCGTCGAGGAACAGCTCGTAGTTGAACCCCTCCGGTGGAACACCGCCTAGCGCCTTGCAGATTTGGTTCGAGGCCTTGACGCTGTCGATCAAATCCTTGCCGCTCATCTCGTAATCGACGCCGAGGGCGGTCCAGCGCATGGCCCAGTCCGGCTTCCATTGCAGCTTGGCGAGGCCACCTGTGACGCGCTGTTCGACCTTGGTCCCGTCCTCGTCCTCGAAGACGATGGTGCCGCGATCCGGGTAGCGTTCCAGAGTCGGAACCTGCAGCACCCTGCCCGTGGTCGGCGAGATCGGCAGGAACGGCGAATAGGTGGCGCGGCGTTCCTCGCCCAAGGTCGGCAGCATCACCTTCTGGATCGCGTCGAAGCGTTGGAGCGCGATCAGCAGCGTCTCGTCGAAACGTCCAGACTTGTAGCAGTCTGTGGAAGAGACGAACTCATAGTCGAAGCCGAACCCGTCCAGGAACGCCCGCAGCCGCGCGTTGTTATGAGCGCCAAAGCTGTCGTGGGTGCCAAACGGGTCGCGCACCATTGTCAGGGGTTTGCCCATATCCTCGGCCAGCATCGCCTGATTGGGTAGGTTCGGCGCGACTTTGCGTAGGCCATCCATGTCGTCACTGAACGAGATCAGGCGGGTGGGGATCGCATCCCCGGTCAGGGCGCGGAAGGCGTTCCGAACCATCGTCGTGCGCGCCACCTCCTGAAACGTGCCCACGTGCGGCAGGCCGGAGGGGCCATAGCCGGTCTCCAGGATCACGGCTGTTTGAAGCGCAGGCAGGGCGGACGCCGCCTCCTCCGCCTTGCCGCTGGCCATCAAGGGAGCGGCGAAGTCGCGCTCAGGGCCGGTGAGGCGCACCCGCAGCACGCGGGCCAGCAATGCGCGCGCCTGCTCGAACGGCCAGCTTCGCGCGGTGGCAGCCTCGGCGGTCAGGCCTCGAAAATCGTCGTTGGACATAGGGCGCGGGTTACAGGAGGACGCGCCGAGGGGCAATCACGGGCAGGATTTACCCTGTTCACGTCTCCTACGTCCATCGGATACGAAAGCCCGCAGTGGGCAAGGGAGCGCTATCGTTTGCGCGCCGCCGTCGCTACATAGCGCCCATGACTGAGGACTCCCCTTCCGGCTTCATCGTCGCGCCGATCCGCACGGGGGCGGAGACGGGTTGGCTGGCGCGCCTCTCCAAGGGACTGTCGAAGTCTTCCAAGCAGCTTTCCGAACAGGTCGCGGTCGTTCTGACCAAGAAGAAGCTCGATCAGGAGACTCTGGACGAGCTTGAGACCCTACTGATCGAGGCCGATCTGGGTTCGCACGCCGCCGCAAAGATCACCGAGGCATTCGGACGTGCGCGCGTCGGCAAGGAATCCACCGAACTTGAGGTCAAGGAAAGCCTCGCCGAAGCCATCGCCAATGAATTAATCCATCGGGAAGGACGCTTCGATCCGCTCGCATTGTCCAGCCGCCCGGCTGTAGTGCTGTTCGTGGGGGTGAACGGATCGGGCAAGACCACCACCCTTGGCAAGATCGCGGCCGACCTGAAGACCAAGGGCGCCAAGGTGATGATCGCCGCTGGCGACACCTTCCGCGCTGCGGCCATCGAACAACTCACGGTGTGGGCGGAACGCGCCTCGGCGCCGATCATCACCAAGCCGCCGGGGTCGGACGCCGCAGCGCTGGCCTTCGAGGCTGTAACGCGAGCAAAAGCGGAAAACATCGACGTCCTTCTGATCGACACGGCGGGCCGGCTGCAGAATAAGCAAGGCCTGATGGACGAACTCGCCAAGATCGTCCGGGTGCTGAAGAAGATCGATCCAGCCTATCCTAACGAGACGCTACTGGTGCTCGACGCCACCGTGGGCCGCAACGCCCTCTCACAGATCGAGGCCTTCGACCGCATCGTGCGCATCACCGGGGTGGTGATGACAAAGCTCGACGGCACCGCGCGCGGCGGGGTGCTCGTGCCGGTAGCGGCGGCCTCGGCGGCGCCAATCAAGCTGATCGGCGTTGGAGAAGGGATCGATGACCTGCAACCCTTCGACGCCCGCGCCTTCGCCCGTTCCCTCGTCGGTCTCGACGCGGCCTAAAGGAAACAGATGCCTGCTCCTGAAATCTCTCCTCGCACCCGCACGTGGCTTCGTATGGGTATCGACTACTCCGGCGCCGCGGCCTTTGTGGTCGGCTATCTGGTTACGCATGACTTCCAACAGGCGACGTGGTGGCTGGTAGGCTTTTCCGCCCTGGCCATTGCGGTCAACTTCGCCCTGGAACGCAAACTGGCGCCCCTGCCTCTGATCTACGGCGGCGCATCTCTGGTGTTCGGCACCCTGACGCTAGTGTTCCACGACAAGACCTTCATCAAGATGAAGCCCACCTTCATGGACGTCACCCTGGGCTCGGCCATGCTGATCGGGCTGGTGATCGGAAAGAGCCCCATAAAGCTGATCATGAACGACACGCTGAAGCTTTCTGATTCCGGCTGGAAGTCGCTGACTTTGCGGTTCGGCCTCTTCTTCCTCGCGCTGGCGCTGCTCAACGAAGCGGTCTGGCGCACCCAGCCGGACACAGTTTGGGCGCTGTTCCGCTTTCCGGGCGCGCTGATCATCAGCCTGATCTTTTCCTTCACCCAGGTGCCGATGATGATGCGCGAGGCCAAGGCGCTGGAAGCCGCCGCAAGCCTGATCGACACCCAGCAGTAGCATTGTCGTCAAACCGACGTGAAATCCGCGTAGAGACGTGTGCGGACGAAATCCCGGACTTAAAACGCGGAGAACTTCCCATGGCCAAGTCAGATAAGGGGACGGTCGCCGTGCTGGCGCACTCGCCCAGCCATCTTCTGCACCGGGCCCTGCAACTGGCTCTTGATGTCTATACCGAGGAAACCGGAGCGGGCGCTGTCACTCAACGTCAGTATGCGGTGCTCGCCGCCGTCGCGGCCGACGAAGGACTGACGCAGACGGAGCTGGTCACCGCTACGGGCATTGATCGATCAACCCTCGCCGACATGATTGCCCGGATGATCGAGAAGGGCTTTCTGGGTCGGGAACGCTCCACAACCGACGCGCGCGCCAAGACGGTGCGCCTAACCGCCAAGGGGCGTACAGCGCTGGACGAGGCGGCGCCGAAGGTAGCCGCAGCCGACAGGCGTATCCTAGCCAACCTGACCTCTGGCAAGCGCGACGCCTTCATCGCCGCGCTGGGCGCTCTGGCGAAGGCGGGCGAAGCAACGCTGGAGGGAGGCGAGGCGGCGCCGGCAAAGAAAAAGAAGAAGGCCGACAAAACCCCCAAGGCCGAAAAGAAGAAAAAGAAGAAGGCCAAGAAGGACAAAGGCGCGAAGGTCGGAATGGCTTCTGCAACAGGACCCGCCGAGGCTTAGACCCTCCGCTCGAACCTACACCCGGATGTCCAGCAATGATCCCGGCCGGGCGAAACGTTGGGGCTCGGCACCGTGCGAGGGCGCAGCCGAAACCCGAGCAGCAGGGGTAGCCGCTTTCAACGCGTCAGTCCCTTGCACCGGAGCCGCTGCATCCGACTGACCGAGCGCCGTCTGGAAGAAGGCCCGCTGGGCCGCGCGCACCGCTTCACTCCGCCCTGTCACAGGCGTGCGCCCGAGCTGGGCGACTAAAGCTGTCTGGGACGGGATGCGTACATCGGCCAAAGGAAACCTCGAAAGCCAGTCCTTCGCCGAACGTGGTTAGCAAAAGCTTAACGTATACGCCTCAGCGCAGGGTTTGGGCTTGTTGTAAAAGCGTTTCCGCGTCTCTGGGTTCCAGCGGGCCGGAGTGTTTGGAGACCACCATGCCCGCGCCCGACACCAGATAGGTCTCGGGCACGCCTGAAACGCCGAGGTCCACCCCCACCGATCCGTCGCGGTCCGTCAGCACCTGGGTGAAGGGATTTCCGAAGCGATCCAGAAAGGCGCGGGTGCGGGCCGGATCATCCTTGTAGGCTACGCCGATGATCCGAACGCCTTCGGATTTCAGGGCGGCCAGGGCGGGGGCTTCTTCGGCGCAGGGCGCGCACCAGGAGGCGAAGACGTTGACGATGGTGGGCCCTTGGATGGCCCCTCGCAGGGCGACCGGCGCGCCTCCGGCCAGGGGGGTCAAGGCGCGGGCGGGCAGGGGCCTTCCCACCAGAGCGGCGGGGTTCATGTGTGGATCGTGATGCAGACCGAAAGTGGCGAACAGGATCGCCAGCGCGCCGAGGACCACAAGCGGCAGGATGGCGATCCAGCGGATCATACGTCCTCGCCTCCCGGCTTACCCTGTCCCTCTGCGCGACGACGCCAGCGGCGGGCGGCGCCGAGGCTCTCCATCACCAACCCGCCCAGCACCAAGACCGAGATCCCGTAAGCGGGCCAGAAATAGGCGGCGTATTTTCCAGCGTCGAAATGCAGGTGGGTCATGGGCTCAGCCCGCCGCTCTGAGCGCCAACGACGCCGCGCGGCGCTTGAACACCTCGGTGCGTGTTCGCACCAGCCACAGGGCGCCGAACAGGAGCGCGTAGCCGAGGCTCATCAACCCCAACGGCCACAGATAAACTGCCGCCAGCTTGGGGCCGCCTCGAGTGAAGATGCTCTCGCCCTGATGCAGACTGTTCCACCACACGACCGAGAAATGGATGATCGGCAGGTTCACAACCCCTACCAGCGCCAGAATGGCGGCGGCGCGCGCGGCCTTGGTTTCGTCCTCCAACGCCGCGTGCAGGGCCAGATAACCGAGGTAAAGCAGCAGGAGCACAAGCTCCGAGGTCAGGCGCGCGTCCCATACCCACCATGTTCCCCACATGGGCCGTCCCCACAGGGAGCCTGTGATCAGCGCCAGCGCGGTGAACGCCGCCCCGATAGGCGCAGCCGCCTTGGCAGCCGCGTCCGCCAGCGAGTGGCGAAACACCAGGCCGAAGAAGCTGGCTCCCGCCAGGCAGGCATAGACCATCATGCCCATGATGGCGGCGGGCACGTGCACGAACATAATCCGCACCGTGGCGCCCTGCTGATAGTCGTCGGGAGCCATGAAGCCTAGGGTGAGGGCGATCAGAATCGAGAGCAAAGCGAGACCGCCCATCACCGGCGCCAGCCAACGCGACAGCGCCATGAATCGCGCGGGATTGGCCAGAAAGGTCAGGGCGGACGCCATCAGTTGGCAATAGGCGGGAGACCGCCTTGCCGCAAGCGTTCGAGATCATCGGGGCTATCCACATCCAGCAACACTCCGTTGCTCGGCGCTTCTATGCGCACCGCCCGTTCGCCCAGCGCCGCGATCACACTTCGCCCGCCCCGGTCTCCGGTGAGCTTCAAAAGATCGGGAAACAAAGCGCGCGCGAACAGCACTGGGTGACCGTCCTGCACCTCAAAGGTCGGCAGGGCTGCGGGCGCGCCAGCCCGGACGGCCTCGGCCAGCGGGCCCAGCACCTCAACCGGAATGCGCGGCATATCACCGAGGAAGATGAAGGCGCCTGCCACATCATCCGACAAGGCCCCTATCCCCGTCCGCAGAGACGCCGCCATTCCTTCAGTCCAGTCGGCGCAAGCTATCGCTGCCAACTTTGGCCCTCGTACCCAAGGCATATGCTCCATCCCCGGTTGGGTCACGACGATTACGCCTTCCACAGGCGCGGCGCAGGCGGCACGGATAGCGGCTTCCACCAGCACTCTGCCGTCAAACAGCGACAGCAGCTTTGCGCCTCCGAACCGGGTTCCAGCCCCAGCCGCCAAGACAATCGCATAGAGCGGTGCGTAACCGACCGGCTCTGACTTCCGTATTCCCTGCGCCGTTTCCATGTAAGATGCCCGCCTCAGGTCTAACCCCGCCGGTCATGAGCCCATACGACGTTTCCCTTCCGTCCGACAGGACCCCTCGCGCCTCACCCGAGGTGGACGCGCGCGCTCACGACGGATTGGTCGACCCGCTTGGTCGGGGAATCTCCTATCTGCGCGTGTCGGTGACGGATCGATGCGATCTGCGCTGCGTCTATTGCATGGCCGAGCACATGACCTTCCTGCCCAAGGCCGAGGTCTTGACGCTGGAAGAACTGGACCGGGTCTGCACCATCTTCATCGGCCAGGGCGTGCGGAAGCTCAGGCTGACGGGGGGCGAGCCTTTGGTGCGCAAGGGGTTCATGACGCTGGTGGAGAAGCTTTCCCACCACCTGCGGACCGGCGCGCTGGACGAGTTGGCGCTCTCCACCAACGGGATGCAGCTTGCGGCTCATGCAAACGATCTGGCTCGACTTGGCGTTAAGCGGGTCAATGTCTCGATGGATACGTTGAACCCGGAAACCTTCCGGCGGTTGACGCGTGGCGGCGATATCGAAAAGGTGCTGGCCGGGCTCAACGCAGCGAAAGCGGCGGGACTCAGGGTCAAGATCAACGCCGTAGCCCTCGCCCGCGACAACCGCCATGAAATCCCGGCCTTGATGCAGTTCGCTCACGAACAAGGCTTTGACCTCGTGCTGATCGAGACCATGCCGATGGGCGAAATCGACGAGGACCGCACCGATCAGTTCGTATCCCTTCAGGACGTGCGGGCCGATCTCGCCGCCATCTGGACCCTCACCGATGTCCCCGATGATACGGGCGGCCCAGCCCGCTATGCCAGGGTTCAGGAAACCGGAGGTCGGACCGGTTTCATCACTCCGCTCAGCCATACATTCTGCGATACGTGCAATAGGGTGCGAATGACCTGTACCGGCACACTGCATACGTGCCTCGGCCACGAAGACGCCACCGATCTGCGCGCCCTGCTCCGCGCCAGCGACGAAGACGGCCCGGTGATCGAAGCCATCCGTTCGGCCATCGCTTCAAAACCTCGAGCCCACGATTTCCACATCGGTCCCGGCGAGGCCCCTGCCGTGCGCCGTCATATGTCCACAACGGGAGGCTAGCTTTGCGCGTGCTTCTCTTCGGACCCCTGCGCGATATCGCCGGATGGCGCGAGCGGAGCTTCGATCCTCCGCTCTTGACACTTTCCGCCCTGCGGGCCCGCCTGACTTCTGAAGACGAAGCGCTTGGAGAGGCTCTGCGTGCGCCCGCCGTTCAGGCCGCTGTCGACAAGGTGGTGGTGCGCGGCGACTGCGCACTCGCGCCGGGCGCCGAGATCGCCTTTCTTCCCCCCATGAGCGGGGGATGAGCGAGGTGCGGCTTCAGGACGCGCCTTTCGATCCAGGCGCGCTTCTCACCGGCTTCACCACTGGACGGCGGGCGTCCGGGGCAATTGTCTCCTTCATCGGCATGGTGCGGGACGAGGGGGGATCGGTGAGCGCGCTGGAGCTTGACGCTTATCCGGGTTTCACCGAGACGGCGATCGCGGGGATGGCGGATGAGGCCGTGGGCAGGTTCTCGCTTCACGACGCCCTGGTGGTCCACCGCACCGGCCTGATCCAGCCCGGCGAGCCCATTGTCTTTGTAGCGACCGCCGCCGCTCACCGCCGCGAGGCTTTTGAGGGCGCTGATTTTCTGATGGACTTCCTAAAGTCCCGCGCCCCGTTCTGGAAGAAGTCGCACGAAGCGGGTGGGCCCCGCTGGATCGAACCCTCCGCGCGGGACTATGAAGACGCCGCGCGCTGGGACGCGCTGAAGGACAATCGATGAGCGATCTCACCCCCTCCCACGCCGTTGCTTCGCAACGCACTGGCAGCCGTATCGACGAGGCCGCGCCCTTTCATCCGGTGCGGATCGCGGTCTTGACCATCTCGGACACTCGCGACGAGGAAAGCGACACCTCGGGCGACGTGCTGGCGGGGCGGATCACCGCAGTTGGCCACACCATCGCGGCGCGGGGCATCGTGCGCGACGACATCGAGGCCATTCGGGCGCGGATCAAGAGCTGGGTCGCGGAGGGGTCGTGCGACGTGATCATCTCGACCGGCGGCACGGGTTTGACCGGGCGCGATGTGACTCCCGAAGCGGTGGAGCCCCTGTTCGACAAACGTATCGAGGGGTTCTCGGTGATCTTCCACCAGATCAGTTATCAATCGGTGGGCCTGTCCACCCTGCAGTCGCGAGCGACGGCTGGGCTCATCGGCGGCGTGTTCATCTTCTGCTTGCCGGGCTCCAACGGTGCGGTGAAGGACGGCTGGAGCATAATCGCCCCGCAGCTCGACAGTCGCCACCGGCCCTGCAACCTCGTGGAGCTTATGCCCCGGTTGCTCGAAAAATGAGCCCGCTTTCCCACCTCGACGCCGAGGGTCGGGCACGGATGGTCGATGTGTCGGACAAGGCGAGCACCGCCCGTGAGGCGATCGCCGAGGGCCGCATCCGCATGGCGCCGGAAACCCTCGCGCTCGCCCTCTCAGGGACCGGCAAGAAGGGCGAGGTGATTGCCGTCGCCGAACTGGCTGGCGTCATGGCCGCCAAACGCACCAGCGACCTCATCCCGCTTTGTCACCCTCTGCCGCTCACCTCGATCAAGGTGGCCGTGACGGCAATGGAGGACGGCCTGTCTGTCACTGCGCAAGTGAAAACCACCGGACAGACCGGGGTGGAGATGGAAGCTCTGACCGCAGTCTCGGTCGCCTGCCTCACGCTCTACGATATGCTCAAGGCTGCCGACAAAGCCATGACCATCGACGGGGTGCGGCTAGTGCGGAAGACCGGCGGAGCTTCGGGAGATTTCGAGCGGGTATGAGCGACGCCGTCCCCATCGGGCATCCGTCCATCGGTGAGCTTACGGTCGAGGAGGCGCGCGCGCGGATGCTGGCCTGCGTTCCGGGGGCGCGCGCGGAAACGACGCTGCTCGACGCAGTCGCCGTGGGCCGGGTGCTGGCCGAGCCGATCACCGCAGTGCGCGACCAGCCTCCATTCAACGCCTCGGCCATGGACGGCTGGGCCATTCCCACCACCGCCGCACCCGGAGACTTTCGCATCATAGGCGAGAGCGCGGCGGGCCACGCCTATCTGGGTGCGGTGGGCGAAGGCGAAGCCGTACGCATCTTCACCGGGGCCCTAGTTCCAACTGGGTGTAGGGTGGTGGTGCAGGAAGCTTCCGAGCGGACCGAGACTGGCGTGCTCCTCGCCTTCGATCCAGACGGCTCCCTGCACGTTCGCAGGCGCGGAGGTGATTTCGCGGCGGGCGATGTGTTGCTCCCCGCCGGGACGCGGCTTGATCCCTGGCGCCTTGCGCTGGCGGCCGCGGCGGGGCGGGCGTCCGCACAGGTGGCGAAACGTCCCCGCGCAGGGATCCTCTCCACGGGCGACGAGGTGGTGCGCGCCGGGGAGGGCGCCACAGATGAGCAGATTTTCGATGCGGGTGGTCCCGCCTTGTCGGCGCTGGTCTCCGCCTGGGGCGGCGTCGCCATGCCGCTCAACCTTGCCCGCGACGCCACGGACGCCATCGTTGCTGCGGTGGAGGGAGTCGAGTGCGACGTGATCGTCACCATCGGCGGCGCCTCGGTGGGCGATCACGATCTGGTCAAACCGGCATTGAAGGCGCTCGGGCTGGTATTGCACGTCGACACCGTCCGCATCCGGCCCGGCAAGCCGACCTGGTTTGGAACTCTCAAAGATGGGCGGCTGGTGCTGGGACTGCCCGGAAATCCCGCCTCGGCGCTCGTCTGCGCGGAACTTTTCCTGCGTCCCGTTCTGGCCCACTGGCTGGGAGCGGACGCCGCCCTGCCGATGCAAACCGCGCGGTTGACGGCGGCTAGCGGGCGGAACGGGCCGCGCGAGCACTGGATGCGCGGCGCGCTTTCCACTTCGCCAGAAGGCGCCTTGCTGGCCACGCCCTTCCCGGACCAGGAGTCCTCGCTCGTTTCAGTGTTCGCCGCCGCCGACTGTTTGATCCGTCGCCCCGCTGGCGCGCCGGAAGCGAATGTTGGCGCGCCGGTACAGGTGCTGCGGCTGGCTCGGCTCTAGACGTCCGGCGTTGACCGTCGCGCGTCGATGGGCCAGCGGGACCAGCCGCCGCCTTCCCATACCAGAAACGCGTCGTAGAGATTGACCGTCGGGTCGCAGTGGCCGGGCTGGAGCCAGACCACATCGCCCAGTTTTGGCGCGTCGATTGGCCAATCTCGCGCCAGGTCGTCGTCGATGGCCGAGATAGCCCGCTCGAACGCCAGGGGATCGCGTCCGGCCTCGCGCACGGCGCCCAGCGCCGAGGGGTGGAAGATCGCCCCGTGTTCGTCGCCCATGGGTCGCCATAGCGAGCCTTCCGCCGCGCCCGAAATCACCCGCGCGGGGGGACCATCCACGCTGACGGCCTTCAATCCGGCGTCCACCACGACGTGGGTCCTGTGAACGGTCGAGACCACGCGGGCGGCAATCAGCATGGCGATCTCGAACGGCCAGGTCCCGCCATCCGGTGCGCCGCAAGCGTCGTATTCCACGTCCATCAGGGCGTAGGACCCAGCTTGCAGCTCGGTGAAGACCTGGCCCGCGAGGTCAAGGCTGTGGGTGCCCGTTCCTCCCCCGGTGACGACTTCGGGGGATAGTCCTGCGTCGGATAACTCGCCGATCAGGGTAGCCAGACGGCGGGTCGCCGTTTCGTTGGCTGTGCGGCGGGCCGAAAGATCAGCGATGTGCTGGAGGTGTCCGAGATAGGCCTGCAATCCGCGATAACGCAGCCCCGGCGTCGCCGTCGCCAGTCTTGCGAGCCTCAACGCATCTCCTGGCAAACAGCCCGACCGGTGCTGGCCGAGATCGATGTCCACTACGAGATCGATCACCACACCCGCCGCCCGTGCCGCCGAGCCCAGCGCCTCGATCAGTTGGGGGTGATCGGCGACAGCGCCCAACGTGGTATGCTTCACTGTCTCCGCCACACGCGCAGCAGATTGCAGGGCGACCGGCGCGGTGATGAGGATGTCGCCGATCCCGGCGGTGGCGAAGGCCTCAGCTTCGCCGATAGTCTGGGCGCAGACGCCGACCGCCCCGCCAGCGATCTGGCGCTTGGCCACAGTCGAGCATTTGTGCATCTTGCCGTGCGCACGCAGGACTACCCCTGCCGTGTCGCAACGGCCCTGCATGGCGGCGAGGTTGCGAGTCAGGGCGTCTCCCAGCACGATCAGTGCGGGAGTGGAAGGAACGTTGAGGGCGGTCAGGTCGAGCAACATCTGCAAACCCTAGCCGGTCCTCGCCGCCACCGAAACTGGCTGCTATGGGAAGCTCATGCTGAACGTCTACCCTTCCCACGACCGCGCCGCACCCGAGGGCGCTGTTCTCAACGACGAGACCATACCCGCGACTGTCGAAGGCGTCGCATGGATCGATCTGCTCGATCCTACCGAGAGCGAGATCGCGTTCGTCGAATCCTCCACTGGCCTGCGTGTGCCCACCCGCGCCGCGCTCAGCGAAATCGAATCCACCAGTCGTAACTACATGGAGGGCGGGGCCGTCTATCTCTCCACGCCCCTGATCGCCAGAGCGTTCTCACCGGAAGGCGTGTTGACGCCGGTGGGCTTCGTATTGGCGGCCAAGGTGTTGATCACCATCCGCTTCGCCAAGATGGCGGCGTTCGAGACGGTGGCCAGGGAGGCGGCGCGTATGCCAGATCTCACCGCCAACGAGGCTATGGTCCGGCTTCTGGAAAACATCGTCGACAAGGGTGCGGACCTTCTCGAACGGGTAGGGTCGGAACTGGATCAGGTCTCGCACTCGGCCTTCCATGCAGACCACCACAAGAAGAATCTGAACGCATCGACGAGCCGTCTTCGCAACGCCCTGCGCAGCATCGGGCGAATGGGCGACCGCATTTCGCAAATCCGCGACAGTCTGCTCGGAGTGGGGCGGATCACTGGCTATCTGGTGGAGACCGCCTGCAACGATATGCCTGCCGGCCTGCGCCTGCGGCTCACAGCCGTTCGCGCCGACGTGAACTCCCTCAACGACTATGAGGCGCACCTGGCCAACAAGGTGCAGTTCCTGCTCGACGCCACCCTTGGCTTTATCAACATCGAGCAGAACGACATCGTAAAGGTGCTCACTGTCGCCTCCATCGTCGGAGTGCCGCCGGTGATTGTGGCGGGCGTTTACGGCATGAACTTCAAGATCATTCCCGAGCTATCGTGGACCTATGGCTATCCCTATTCGCTGGTCCTGATGGTGCTGAGCGCCATCATCCCTTTGATCTGGTTCAAGTGGCGGGGCTGGATGTGAGCGGAGGTTCCATTCTGGTCTTCGGTAGCTCGGGGCAGGTGGCGCGGGAACTAGCGCGGGCCGCGCCTCCTCCTAGGATGGTGCTGGAGTTCGCCGGGCGCGAGCGGTGCGATTTGTTCACGGATGATCCCGCTGCCCTGATCGAAGCCCTGGCCCCAGCCGCCGTTATCAACGCCTCGGCCTATACGGCGGTCGACAAGGCGGAGAGCGAGCCGGACGCAGCCTTCCGCCTCAACCGCGACGCGGTGGGTCAGATGGCGCGAGCCTGTGCTGCGCGAGACCTGCCCTTCGTGCACATATCGACCGACTATGTGTTCGATGGCGAGAAACCGACGCCGTATGTGGAGATCGATCCCATCGCGCCCCTTGGCATCTATGGCGCGTCGAAGGCTGCAGGCGAGGCTGAGGTAGACGCTGCGGGTGGGGCGGCGACTATCTTTCGCACCGCCTGGGTGTTCAGTCCGTTTGGCTCTAATTTCATCAAGACCATGCGACGGCTTTCCGATGAGCGCGACGTCCTGGCTGTGGTTGCCGACCAGCACGGACGGCCCACCCTGGCGGCTGACATTGCAGCCCTGTCGATCACGGCGGTGCATCGCGGGCTGGACGGCGACCACAGCCTCCAGGGCCTGTTTCACCTGGCAGGCGCCGATGACGCCACCTGGGCCGATGTGGCGGAGCACGTGTTCCAAGACACCGAGCGCCGCACCGGACGGCGACCTAACCTGACCCGCATAGCCACCGCCGATTACCCGACCCCGGCTAGACGCCCGGCCAATTCAAGGCTGAATACGGCGAAGCTGGAGGCTGCGACAGGCTGGTCGCCCCGTCCCTGGCTGGAAGCGGTGGGCCTCTGCTTGCACGAATTGGCGGAGGCGTGAGAGCGTAGCTCGACCGCGCGACGGTGCAGCGTATTGACAAAGTTCCACCCGCACCGTTGATCGGCGCGTCAACCCTAACAGGCCCCGCAGTTCATGGCGCAGCGTCCGAGATCGGCCTTATGGGTTGGATTTAGCGCCGTTTGTCTCACCGCCCTGGTGTGGCTCGGAGAGTCTGGGTCCGCCTCAGCGCAGGTAGGGTTTCCAGATACCGGACTGAACGTCGATATCGGTGGCGGGGTACGACTGCGGCCCACGCATCTGGGATCGAGCGTCTACACCACCGACTTCGTGCCGCTGGTGGATGGGCAATACGGCAAGAACCTGCATTTCAGCGTCGATGACGGCATACAGTACACTCTGATCGATAGGGGTCCATTCAAGATTGGGCCGGACCTGGAGTATCGCCAGCCCTACAATGATCGGCTGGCCACGCGCTCCAACCGCACCTCCGATGCGGTAGAGGCTGGAATATTTGGCAAGGTCAATCTGGTCTAAGCCGAGATGGAGGTCCGTGTCCGCAAGGCGCTGAACGGCTATGAAGGCTATTCGGGCGATGTCACCCTCGACACCCTCGTGCCGCTGCAACCCAAACTGTCCCTGGGTCTGGAGGCGCGTTTGGGCTGGGCGGATCGCAAGTTCACCCGAGACCAGTTCGGACGCCGCCCTGCGCCTGGGGCTCCTACGGTGTCGAGCAGCATTGGAGACTACTATAGCGCCGGAGCGCAGGCGGCCCTGATCTACCAGTGGACACCGCGCACCAAGTTTATTGTCAGTATCAGCGACGACCAGATTTTGCGCCCCAGCCGACCTGTCTCCGGCGCTTCCACTCGCAACGCCGCCGCCCTTCTGTTCGCAGTCGCCCGCCGGTTTTCGTGGTGAGCGCCCCGCGCACTCCACGTTGCTGACCACAGTCTACAGTCAGGTGGGTCTTGCGGTTCTGGCGCTGGTCGGCGTGTTTGCGCTCGGCAGCGGCGGTCCTCTTGAGCGCCACGCCATGGGGGTGGTTGCGCTGGGGTGGTTAGCCTCGCTTGGAGCGCAGGCGTTCCTTGGCGTGTTTGACCCGGTATTAGCGTTCATGATGATCGACGCGGCTGCGCTAACCGCCCTGGTTGGGCTGACCTGGCGTTCAGGCCGCCTGTGGCCATTATTCGCGGTGGGGTTTCAGGGGTTGGCGACGGCGATCGATCTGATGCGGTTTGCCAATCCGCGCCTCGATGCCTTGACATACCTCACCGCGCTTGCGGTGGCCGGATCCGGGCTGCTGGCCGCCATCGTGGTGGGGACCTGGGGCGTGCAGCGCGAGCGCGGGCTGCAACACGCCAACGATTGACGCCAGCTATTTCTGTAAAGGCTCAGTGGGTTTGGGCGCCTCGAAAGTGCCGATCATCTCACCTTCCGCCAGAATGTGGTCATGCATGGCCTCCAGCACTTGATCCAGGCTCGCCCCACCGCCGAGGGGCAGAATCTTGCTCAGGGCGAAGACCTGCACGTGGTAGTGGTGCGGCGGATCGCCGATCTTGGGGTGCGGACCCACATAGCCGACGCCCCCCTTGGAATTGATCCCCTGCATCAGGCCCTTGGCCCCCCGGATCACCGCGGTGTTGTGGACGTTCTTACTCAGGGACAGGGTTCGGGCCGGGATGTTGTAGGCAAGCCAATGCAGCGTCGGCTGCGGCTGGCCAGAGTCAGGGTCCTCCACGACTACCGCATAGCCCTGTGTGGCCCTTGGTCCCGGCGTCCATGACACCGGGAAGGAGAAACTCTTGGCGTATCGGGAATAGACCATAGGGATCGGGGCTCCCGCCGCGAAGGCGCTGGATGACACGTCCAGCATATCCACTGCTGGAGACAGCACCCGATCGGTGGCCAGCACTGGTCCTTGGAACGGCGGCGGCGCGACTTGAGCTTGGGCGGCGCTGGACAAGGCGAGGGCGCTAAACGCAATGGCAAAGACGGCAGGTTTCATGAAGTTTCCTCTATAGCCGCAAACGCTCACCAGGGCCTTGCGTTCACAGCGTGCGGTCGTCGACGTGACGCAGAATAGCGCCTTGCTTTTGCGAGTGGTTCTCGTTAACAACAGGAATGACACAGTTTTCGCTCGCGCGGCTTGTGCTTCCCATGTTGGTCCTTCCGGTGCTGCTGATGGCTGCCCCCGCGTTCGCTGACACCACCATTCCCGTTCGTATCAAGGACCACAAGTTCACGCCCGCCGAAATCGTCGTTCCCGCCAATACCCCGGTGGTGCTGAACGTGACCAACGGCGACAATCTCGCCGAGGAGTTCGATTCCAACGAGCTAAAGGTCGAGAAGGTGATCGCGGGCGGACAGATGGGCGTGGTGCGCCTGCGGCCCCTGAAACCCGGCCGCTATCACTTCATGGGTGAGTATCACGCAAAGACGGCGCAGGGCGTCGTCGTCGCTAGATAGCCGACCGGTAAGGAGTTCCCGCCCATGCTCGGCACGCTGCTGATTGTCTTTCGCGAAGTGATCGAGGCCGGACTGATCGTTGGCATCGTGCTGGCCGCCACACGCGGTGTAACGGGACGTGGCCTATGGGTCGGGGTTGGCGTGGCGGGTGGCCTGATCGGCGCCTGCATCCTGGCGGTGTTCGCGGGTGGATTGTCGGCGCTGTTTCAAGGCTCGGGGCAGGAGCTGTTCAACGCCACGATCCTGTTGCTCGCTGTGGGGATGCTCACTTGGCACAACGTCTGGATGGCCTCGCACGGCAAGGAGATGTCGCGGGACCTGAAGGCCGTGGGCGCGGAAGTGACGCAAGGCTCGAAATCGCTCCTCGCCATGGCTGTGGTGGTTGGCGTGGCTGTGCTGCGGGAAGGCTCCGAGGTGGTGCTCTTCCTTTATGGCATCGCGGCAGGCGGCGGGGCTTCGGCGGCGGGGATGCTGGCGGGCGGCGCGCTGGGCGTTCTGGCCGGAGCGGTTCTGTCGCTCCTGATGTATCTCGGGCTTCTGGCCATTCCAGCTCACCGACTGTTCGCGGCGACCACCGGCCTCATTACGCTGCTGGCGGCGGGTCTGGCGGCGCAGGCGATTGCTTTCCTGCAACAGGCGGGCCTCATCACAGTGCTGACCACGCCGCTTTGGGACACCTCCGGTATCTTGGCGGAAGGCTCCACCGTCGGGCGGCTCCTGAAAACGCTGGTGGGTTACGCCGACCAGCCGGACGGCGCGCAACTCATTGCCTGGCTCGCGGTGGTGGCGATGATGCTGACCTTGATGCGCGTGGTGAATCCCAGAAAATCGCTGATCGCCAACGCCGAAGCGGCGGTCGCACCCGTACCGGCGGAATAGCCGTCAGGTCAAAACCTCGATCGCCAGGAACAGCGCTCCGAATCCCAGGCAGTAGTAGGCGAAGGGGCTGAACGCCTTCACTTCATGCGACTTGAACCAGCGCATCAGTACCCACAGTGCTCCGAAGGCCGCGATCCCAGCCACCACGCCCGCGATCAGGGACAGTTCGAGCATAGACCCGCTGAGGGCAGCCCCTGACTGTTGGTGGTGTTTGATCAGCTTGGGCGCCTCGAACACCGTCGCGCCGATGATGATCGGAGTCGCCGTCAGGAACGAGAAACGCGCGGCGTCCTTGTGATCCAGCCCGGCGCGAAAGCCCCCCACCATGGTTGTGCCCGAACGCGAGATGCCGGGGATCAAGGCGGCGCACTGCCAGATGCCGATCACCAGCGCATCCATCCAGGTCAGGGTGTCCAGGCTTTTTTGCACTGGTTGCCTGATCCGGTCCGCGGCAAACAGGATCACTCCGTTGACGATCAGAAAGACGCAAGCGATCTCTGGTGCGGCGAAGACGTGCTTCAGGTATTTTTCGAGCAGTCCGCCGAGAATCACCGCCGGGATCGTGGCCACGACCACACGCCAGAACAGTCTCCGCTCTTCCTTCGGGCGCGGTCCACGGTTGAAGACCACCGCCATGCCGAAGTCGAACCAGTCGCGCCAGAAGTAGAGCAGGAGCGCGATGGCGGTTCCGAGGTGCATCACCACCAGAAACGGCAGCCACGTATCCTCGTCCTGGCTGATGGTCCATCCGAACAGGTCGGGCAAAATGACGGCGTGACCGAGGCTTGATACCGGAAACAACTCCGTCACACCCTGGATGATCGCCAGCAGGATCGCCTGCCAGATCAGTGGAAGCGTCATTTCCCCTCCAAAAACGCCGTGTGGTTACTCAAGCTGATTGTGTAGCGCGATTTGCGCCGGGTTTCGCCACCCCCTGCGTTGAAAACTGGATGTTCAACGACAATTGGGCCCTTTCGCCGCGCAATCGCTCACGGCCTTGCCATTCCCTCCCGCGATGGCGATCTATGTCGATCCAGTCTCTCTCCGGTGATCTCCTTCATGAACGCTCTGTCTCCCGCGCCCTCGATCCTCGAAACCGCAGGGGTCGATCCCGAGCGCGCGTTGCAGGTGCTGGAAAGCGCGTTGGCTGGTGCGGACGATGGAGAGCTTTTCCTCGAACGATCCGAAAGCGAATTCCTGACCTTCGATGACGGCAGGTTGAAACAGGCAAGCTACGATTCCACAGAGGGGTTCGGCCTGCGCGTGGTCGCGGGTGAGACGGCGGGCTACGCCCATTCAAGCGAGGTGTCCGAGGCTGCGATACGGCGCGCCGCCGATGCGGCGTCGTTGGCCAAGCGCGGTTATTCTGGCGTCGCCGCCGAGGGTCCGCGCGGCACCAATGTGAAGCTCTACGGCGAGGATGATCCTCTCGCCTCGCCCGCCTTCGGCGAGAAAGTCGCCCTGCTTCAACAGATCGACGCCTTCGCCCGCGCCCGCGATCCACGTGTGGTGCAGGTCTCCACCAGCGTGAGTGGTGAGCGGCGGGTGGTGGAGATATTGCGGGTCGGCGGCAAGCTGCTGCGTGACGTTCGGCCCCTGGTGCGGGTCAACGTCTCGGTGACGGTTGAGAAGGACGGGCGGCGCGAGTCGGGTTCATCCGGCGCAGGCGGGCGGGCCAGTTTTGAGACCTGGATCAAACAAGATCGCTGGCAGGACCAGGTCGATGAGGCCCTGCGTCAGGCGCTGGTGGACCTTGACGCCATTGCCTGTCCGGCGGGCGAGATGGACGTGGTGATCGCCAATGGCTGGAACGGCGTCTTGCTGCACGAAGCGGTGGGGCACGGGCTGGAGGGCGATTTCAACCGCAAGGGCTCCTCCGCCTTCTCGGGCCGGATTGGCGAACAGGTGGCGGCGCGGGGCGTGACGGTGATCGACGACGGCTCGCTTCCCGCGCGGCGCGGCTCGCTGACTATCGACGACGAAGGCACCCCCACCGAGCGCACAGTGTTGATCGAGGACGGCGTCCTGAAGGGCTACATCCATGACCGCCAGTCAGCCAGGTTGATGGGCCTTGCCGCCACCGGCAATGCGCGGCGCCAATCCTACGCCTATATGCCGATGCCGCGTATGACCAACACCGCCATGCTGGGCGGCGACAAGACCCAGGCTGAAATGATCGCTTCCACCCAGCGCGGGATATTCTGCGCCAGCCTCGGCGGCGGCCAGGTGGACATCACCAACGGCAAGTTCGTCTTCCAGTGCACCGAAGCCTATCTGATCGAGGGCGGCAAACTGACCGCTCCGGTCAAGGGCGCGACCCTGATCGGCGATGGGCCTTCGGCGATGACGCAGGTCTCCATGATCGGCGACGACTTCGATTTCGATCCCGGCATCGGCGTCTGCGGCAAGGGCGGACAGAGCGTGCCGGTCGGCGTCGGTCAGCCGTCGGTGAAGATCGGCGGCCTGACGGTCGGAGGCACAAGCCTCTAAAAAGCCTCAAACTTTCTTCGATTTAATCTACATTTCCGTCTTGTAACTGGAGGTTCGTTCCGTCCCGCCGCACCTTCCCCGCACACAAGTTGCGGGGGTCCTTATGTCTTTGATGGTGATGCTTCTGGCCGCGGCGGCGACCGCGACCGCCCCCGTTGAGGGGCAGCAAGCGCCCAAGGTCCAGGGCGACAAGGGCCCGCCCATCGCCCTGGCCGCAACGTCGAGCATCACCGTCTACAAGCCGGACTTTTTCGCTGCCAACGCGCCCATTACGGCGCTGGACATGATCGGTCGTCTGCCGGGCTTCAGCTATAGCGGCGGCGACAATGTGCGCGGCTTCGCGGGCGCGGCGGCGAACGTACTGATCGACGGCAGGCGGGTGGCGTCCAAGAGCGACAGTACCGACTCGGTTCTCAACCGCATTCCCGCTGGCGATGTGGAGCGGATCGAGCTGATCCGCGGCAGCGCGCCCGGCATCGATATGCAGGGCCGCACGGTGATGGCGAACGTCGTCCGCAAAGCCGCCAACGCCACCAGCCTAGTCCTCTCGGTGCAGGACAACATCTTCGCCGACGGGCACACCATTCCAGGGGGCAAGATCGAGTTTTCCAAGCGGATTGGTGACCAGACGTTCGAGGGGTCGCTGGCGCGCTATTCCGCCCTCGACGATTCGGTGGGCGACGGGCGCTACACGGTCATTCGCGCGAACGGACTGCAGACCAACCAAAACGCTCGCACCTCTGGTCAGGGCGGGGGCGTGGGCGCCACCGCCAACTACAAGGGTCCGGTCCTTGGCGGCGACTTCCGCGCCAACGGCAAGCTTGAGGAAACCTACTTCAAGTCCGGGCTCATCTACGGACTTCCGCCAACGGTGGCTGTTAACGACCGCAACCGCAGCCGCGACGGCGAGATCGGCTTGAACTGGGACCGCAAGTTCGGCGCCTTCGATGTGGAACTCGTCGGCCTGCAGCACTCGCAGCGCGGCACCTCAAGCGAGGTATCGATATCCTCCGGCGATCTGAGCGTCTTCGCCCAAAGCGCCCGCACCGGGGAGACGATCCTGCGAGGCACCGTGCGCTACACCGCCGCCCCGAACCTGACCCTTGAGACCGGCGGTGAAGGGGCCTTCAATTTCTTGGTCGGCAAAGAGCGTTTCATCGACAACGGCGCGCCCGTCACCTTGCCGTCCGCCAATGTCACCGTGGATGAAAAGCGCGGCGAGGCTTTCGGCACGGCGACCTGGAAGATCACCCCCAAGCTATCCCTCGAAGCCGGATCGCGGTTCGAGTATTCGCAGATCAGCGAAAGTGGCGACGCATCCCAGCAGCGCTCGTTCTTCTACGCCAAGCCGCGCGCATTGCTTACCTGGGACCCCTACAAGAACACCGAGCTGCGCTTGCGGGTCGAGCGCAAAGTGGGTCAGCTCGACTTCACCCAGTTCGTTTCCTCGGCCGACCTGAACGCGGGCACCGTCAAGATCGGCAACCCGAACCTGCGTCCCGACCAGCGCTGGCAATTCGAGGCGGCGCTGGAGCAGCGGTTCTGGGGCAAGGGCTCGGTGGTCGTCACCGCCTTGCACGAAGAGCTGACCGATGTGGCCGACTTCATTCCCATAGCGACCCCCAATGGCCCGCAAGACGCGCCGGGCAATATTGGGGCGGGTACGTCCGACAGCCTGGGCATCGAGGGTCATCTGCCCCTCGACCGGCTGGGCGTCCCTGGCGGTCTTCTGAAGACCACCACCATCTGGCGCACCTCCGAATTGACCGACCCGGTCACGCACCAGAGCCGCCGCATCTCCGGCCAGAGGCCGGACGTGCTGCAAGCCGAGTTCGACCAGGACCTGCCGCAATGGCGATCCAACTGGGGGCTGGTCTTTTTCAAAGGCTGGCGGGAGACCTACTACCGGCTCGGCGAGGTGGATCGGTTTCACCTCGGCAACCAGTATTTCCAGGCCTTCTGGGAATACAAACCAGCGGGCGGCTGGGCGATACGGGTGGAGGGCGACAACCTGGTTCCGTTCAAGTTCTACCGCCAGCGCACGATCTTCGCTGGTCCCCGCAACACCTCCCCAGTGGACTTCCGCGACTACCGCGCCATCCAGTCCCAGCCGCGTCTGTTCGTGCGGATCAGAAGGACTCTGTAAGGGGGCGTCCCTACGGCTCGCCGTGGTCGACGGCGAGCGCCGGATGGTTCGCCGCCTCGTTGACGCCATTGGACCAGCGCTTCAGGAACGGACCCAGCACGAGGAATAGAACGCCCACCCCCACCGCGACCCAGCCGATGACAGTAAATATCTGGTTGGAGGCGACGAGTGAGGCATGATGGTCCAGCACCTGTCCGCCGACGGTCTCTGAAGTGCCCAGTTTGGCGATCTGGGCGCCGATAGCGTTGGCCCAGGACACCGAGAGGAACCACACCGCCACCAGGGTCGAGAGCAAGACAGGCGGCGCCAGCTTGGTCACTTCAGATAGCCCCACGGGTGACAGGCAAAGCTCGCCCGTCGTGTGCAGCAGGTAGGCCAGAGCGAGGAAGATCAGCGGCACGCGGAACTGCGCGTCGGCGAAGTGCGCGCCGAACACCAGCAGCAGGAAGCCTGCGCCGACCTGGATCAGAGCGAGCCCGAACTTCCACACCGGATTGGGGTCAAGACCCCGCCGTCCCAGCCACGTCCACAGGGCCGCGAACACCGGGGCGAAGATCAGGATGAAGCCCGGGTTGAACGATTGGGCCTGCGCCGTCGTCATGGCGAACCCGCCGCCCGAAAGCTGGACATTGCTGTCGGTGAAGAGGTTGAGCGAGGTGCCAGCCTGCTCGAACAGGGTCCAGAACACGACCGAACCCGCGATCAACACCATGGCCAGGCCGAGCCGCTCGCGCTCCACCTTGCCGCACTTGGCGAACATGAACCAGAAGACGTAGCCGAGGATGATCACCGACGAGGTGGCCAGCAGGGCCTGAACCCAGGGGTTATGCCCTACCAGCATCCAGGCCAGGGCGACGCCCACGAAGCCCAGCAGGTAAATGCCCCACTCCAGATTAATCGGCCCCATGACGCGTTGCTTGAGTTTCTCCGGCACAGGCGGCTCGCCCTTGCCCTGGAGCCATGAGCGACCAAGCATGAAGACGATCCAGCCTGCCGCCATACCGATGCCCGCTAGCCCGAATCCCGCCCACCAGCCGACGTTCTCCCCCAACATCCCGCAAAGGATACCGGCCCAGAAGGCCCCAAGGTTCACGCCGTAGTAGTAGAGGGTGAAGCCGGGGTCGCGACGTGGATCGCCCTGTGGATAAAGTTGGCCGACGATGGAGGAGATATTGGCCTTCAGGAAGCCCACTCCCATGATGATGACGGCCAGAGCCAAGTAGAAGATATTGAGATAGAGGGGACTGCGGTTCTCTACCGACAGGGTGTAGGAGCCCTTGGCCAGGGTAGCGGGCAGGGGCGCTGCGGCAGGCAAGTCCTTGATCGCAAAGCCGCCATCGGCGCCGGGCCCGAAGATGTAGTCGTGGCCGCCGACGTTGATCTCCGCCACCCGCTGCGAACCGCGCCCATGCACGTCGATCACGTAGTTGGAATTGTTGTAGGTCAGCACCTGCTTGGCCTGCGGCCCCTCGATCGCCAGCGCCAGTTGACCGATCACCAGCAGCACCGCGCCGAACTGGATCGCCTTGCGGGTGCCCAGCCAGCGGTCGGCCAGGATGCCGCCGATCAGGGGCGTTAGGTAGACCATGGCCACATAGGCCCCGTAGTGGTCCGCTGCGTCCTTCTGGTCGAACAGGAACTTCTGCGTCAGGTAGAGGATCAACAGCCCCCGCATCCCGTAGTAGGAAAACCGCTCCCACATCTCGGCGAAAAACAGAACGAACAGTCCCTTGGGGTGATTTCGGAGCTGGATCAGCACCGGGATCATGGTCAGGACCGTGATGACGATCCCGGCGAGAAGAACGATATTCATGAACGCAAAAACCCTGTTGGACGCCTCGCGCGCGGCTTGTTTCTCCGCGTCGCACCCTATGCTGAGGGGGATAGGATCACGCGGAACCGCGATTCACAAGCAAACCCTGTCGCGCGCCGCCCGTTCGTAAAACTGGAGCCAATGATGAAACTGCCCGGACCTGACCATCCGATAACCATCACGAAGAACCCGCATCGGGTGCGGGTACAGGTGGGCGATCACGTGATCGCCGACAGCGCGGAGGCTCTGACCCTGCAGGAGGCCAGCTACCCGGCGGTGCAGTACATTCCGCGTAAGGATATGGAGATGAGCTTCTTCGGCAAGACCCCGCGCTCCACCAACTGCCCCTACAAGGGCGACGCCAGCTATTACACCTTGAACATAGACGGCCAGATTCTGGAGAACGTGGTCTGGAGTTACGAGGCCCCTTTCCCCGCGATGGAGGCGATCAAGGACCACGTCGCGTTCTACCCCGACAAGGTGCGGATCTATGAAGTGGCCGCGGCAGTCTGATTCTCCTTCTCCCCTTGCGTTTGATCAATTTGGATCTATTCCACCGGTGAGATAAAAAATATCGCTTATAATCAATCGTTAAGGAGAGTGGTTCGCCCGTTGGATGCATCTGCCGTTTGTGCGGCAGCGCTATGGCAACAATTTGCAGCGTAGTCGAGAGCGCAGACGGCTGGATTTTTGTCGTTCGGCGTGAGCCACATATCCGGATTCCAGAAACTTGGTAACACGCTTCCGACCCAACCGGACGTCGGCGCGCTAGTGACGAGCGAGGGAAGTGGCTTTCGCGTATCAAGGCGGGGCCGTTTGTTCACCTTCCCAAACCCCGCCCTAGCTCGGGTCTCCCATCGTTCATCGTAGTGAACCGCGGCTGAATGAGGCCTTGCCGCCCGGTTCAGGTGCGTCCTGGCACCTTCCCGATGCGACGCATTGTTGCGTCCCCGCAAAAGGAGATTTGAGATGCGATCCAGACTAATCGCCGGACTGGCTTTCGGAGCCGTCGCCCTTACAGCCGCAGCCTCCCACGCCCAATCCTACAATGGCTGGTATCACCCGCAGCCGGTCTATGCGCAGCCGGGTGGGGACTATAACGCTTACAGCTATCGCGGATTTGGCGGCTATCCCGAGTTCCGAGGCGTTGAGCAGCACATTCGCTCGGAGATCCAGCAGTTAGTACGCGAACAGTCCATCGAACCTGACGACGGCCGCGCCCTATTCGGGCAACTCCGCCGCGTCCAGGACCACGAGCGCCACGAGTTCAGGTTCCACGCTTGGAACCTTCCGGAAGATGATCGCGCCTCAATTCGCTCAGAGCTCGACCAACTCGACCATCAGGTCGACCGGCTCCGTGACGATGGGTAATGGCGCTATCGGCGCTAATTTCCAGAACCTTGACGGCAACCGGTCTCTACGTACTGGACCCGTCCAATGGCACCGTTGCGAATGTCTGCCGCCATGACCATTGTCGCTCGGCAAACCACCCTTGCCTGGCGTTTCAAGCGTCCGGAGCAGGCCGAAAGCCCAACGTCGCCTTATCGGCGCGACGGTGATCACCCCAACCATAAGCGGACCTTCTCCTCAGTCGATTTTCCCAACAGCTGAAGTCCTAAGCCGGACCCGTGCTCGTCCCACAATTCCACAATGGTTGGAGGTCTTTGAAAACGTGGCTCTAATCGTTATGAGCATTGAATTAGTAGCCCTCGTTCGGGCGAATGGAGCATCCACATGCATTCTCTTCGCCTTGCAACGGCCGGAGGCGTCCTTTTGGCGTTGGGGTTTGGTGCGGCAAACGCCGCGCCCGATGGGACAGTGGTCACCCTGACCCTCAAAGATCACCGGTTCAGCCCTGCCGCGTTCACGGCGCCTGCCGGTCAGCAGTTCCGCATCGATCTCGTCAATCGCGACAGCACGGCGGACGACTTCGACAGCGAGGCCCTGCAAGTCGATAAGGATGTCGCACCTCACAGTAGGGTGAGCTTCTTTGTCGGGCCGTTGAAGGCGGGAAAGTATAAATTTAAAGGCGAATTGCACGCAGATACCGCGCAAGGCGAAGTGACTGTGGTCGATCCAGTCAAATAGGCCTCAGCGATCTCAGGTCGTCAGAACGTCTGTTCCACGCCGAGAAACACCCCCCTGCGCGGCCCCCACTGAGCCAAGGCCCCATCCCCAAGAGCGGTCCCGTCCTGGATTTGTATCGCGCATCGAAGGCATTGAGCAGGTCGATGCGGACATTCAGCGGATGTCCGGTGATGCCGACGAGATGGTAGACAGCAGCAAGGTTGATTTGGGCGTAGGCCGGTAGGGTCTCGCCGTTCAAGGCGGCTCCGGTGGCCGTTTGGCGCAGGCCGCTTCCGAAGATGAGATCGCCGGAGAACTGCACCTTGCCGAGGTGACAGCCGACCCCAGCCGAGGCCGTTAATGCCTGATCCTGCGAGATGTGAATGGCGTGATCGGTCAAATAGGTGAGCGTTGCGGGTGCAAAGAAAAATTGGTTCGAGACCGCGCCCCGAGCTAACGCCCTGGCGAAAGCCAAGTTAGACCAAGCCGTGAACGGCCCCTTTGAATAGGTTGCGGTGAACTCCACGCCTCTGATCCGGCCGCGCCGATAGTTGAAAGACCTACGCACGTTGGGGGCGCCGAACTGTCCATCATCTATGAGGTTCTTGGCGTCGCGAACATAGCCGTCGACCCCAAGGGTCAGACCACCAAGGGCTTGCTGTAGACCAACGTCGAAGTAGTCGTCGGTTTCCGCTCGGCGGGGTTCGCCACGGTTGCTCGGCGGGGCCGCCGTGGTTCCCGAGAGATGGGTGGGCGCTTCCCCGCCATCATCAATAGGGGCCGGCAAGAAGTAGCGGGCATACCCTGCATGGAAGGTTGTCAGGCTCGGCAATGTCCAGACCGCGCTAATCCGGGGACTGATCTGGCTGTCTCCACGGGTCGTCCTCACGTCGTCGTAGCGTAGGCCGAAGTTGACTGTCAGCCGGTCGAGCGGTCGCCACTCGTCCTGCACGAACAGACTGTCCTTGTGACCGTTCAGACTTGCCGTCTCGTTGAAAAGTAGAGGCCTGTCCGAGACCTGAGCGCCGGAGCCGTCGATTGGCAGCGCTAAGGTCTGCGTCCGACCATTAAACCGGTCGATGCTGCTACCAACCGGCACGCAGGGTGTGGTCCGTGGCTAACTCGTAGACGCCCTCGATTTGAACGCCAAACGCCGCATCTGTATCGCGGGCATCCTGGCTGACGCCAACGAACAGAAGATCACCCACCTCGTCGGACTGTAGGGTCAGCGCGGAATATCGGGCGAAGGCCGAGACCTGAACGGAGGCCTTTTCCGTCGCGTGCAGAAAGCTCGCGACCGCAAACTGGGTCTGTTCCCGCTTGCTGTCATTCACCTGTTCGCTCGAGAAGCGGCTTACCCCATTGGCGGTCAACGGTCTTCGAAAGGCGTCACCTGGCAGCGAATAGCTTTGCGCGTTCAGGCCGCGCCGGTTTGGAATTTGAAAGCGGTCATCGGAAACGCCGAGGATCAGCGAGAGACGATCCTGCGGGTCAAGCGTGTGATCGATGAAGGCAAAGGCATCGATCTGGTCTGTGTGGTCGTGAAGCGGGCTTCCGCTGCCGTCAGGAGACGCCAATCCGAGATTGTTGCGCAAATAGCTCCCGGAAACGAAGATATTCGTCGAACCGACCGAACCGCCATATTCGATTGCTGGCTCCAGTTGTGCGTGGCTGCCTCCGTAGACCTCAAGCTGGCCGCCACTCTGATAGGCAGCGCTCTTGGTGGTGATGTTGACGACTCCGCCGACCTGAAGGCCGTATTGAGCTGGCAGGGCCCCAGTGACGAGTTCGACCTTCGCTGCGATCCGGGAACTCAAGGACTCGCCAAGGTCTGAAAGCCCCTCCGGTAGAATGACATTGTTGATGCGGTATTGGAGATCCCCGTGCGACTGGCGCACGTGCAGTTGTCCGGACCCGTCCTGGCTGACGCCAGGAGCTTGCAGTAACACCTGGCTGATGCTGACCGTCTCGCTGCCGGGTCGGCTCTCTACCGCCCCGTTCGAAAGGGCGTAGGTCGAAGCGCCGAGGCTGGTGTTGATGTTTTCCCGGGCTGCATCAAGGCGGCGCGCCGTTATGACGATCTCAGTCACCGGCTTAGCCGGACCATCGTCGCCGTCGGGGTCCGGTGCCGCCCGCGAGGAGGCTGGCATGAACGTAAGCGCCGCCACCATGGCAGTTGATGCGCACAGAATGGACGGGGCTGATCGAGACATCAAAAGGGGTCCGGAATTGCAGAGGGATGCCCATACGGGATCATCCAATACCAAGCTATCGCTTGGTCGCAGGAAAGCGTCGGGTCGCACGTGAACGAGCCAACTGCAGCGAACAGGCAATCGTTGATAAAACACGGTCCCGAGAGGCGGTTTACATCCCTAAGAGTCTGACTCAAAATGGTTGTGTGGGTTTTACGGCCTAACGAGCCTTCGGGTGAGGCGTCGGATGTGGGCGATGAGCACCCAGGCGACGGCGCTTTGGACAGTGGCCTCGAAGTCCTTGGCGAGGCGGCGGCAGCG
>JBBQLP010000014.1:0-54079 GCA_038327995.1 Caulobacterales bacterium
GAAAACAAGCGGCGGCAGCGGCAGTGCGGAGTGAAGCGGTCGGGCTCTGCGCGATGTGAGGGCTACGCGCCCGCCCGCTCCCCTCACCCGGGTGACATCTCTATCTGGCAGAACCCGCGACATCTCTAACCGGCGTAGACACGGTCTACAGAGGAGGACGCGATGGCGAAGTTCATGGCAATCTATACCGGGACGCCGGGCGATGGCTCGCGGCCAGACAAAACCACCATCGCCCAGGGCATGAAGGCCTGGAGCGAGTGGATGGCGCGCAACGCTGACAGGATCGTCGAAACGGGCGGACCGCTCGGCAAGACCAAGAAGGTCTCGACCGCGGGGATCGCCAACATCCAGAACAACATCACAGGCTATGTCGTCGTCGAGGCGCATGACCACGAGGCCGCAGCCCGCATGTTCGAGGGTCATCCTCATTTCAGCATCTTCCCCGGCGACGGGGTCGAGGTCATGCCCTGTCTGGAAATCCCGACTGCATGATGCGAGGCTAGCCAAAGCCGCTTTCCACCCTTCTCGTCTAACCGACGTAGACATTGGAGACTGCCTCATCCGGGCCGCGAACTTCGCGCCCTCGTCTTCCAGAGTGAGTCGGCCAGGCACCAAGCCGCGCCGGTAAGGATAAGGTTAATGGCGTTCTCGGCCCAATTGTTGTGGCTCGACGGATCGGCGATGACCAAGGGGATGTGCACCAGAACGCCGAAGGTCGCGTACATCACGGTCAGCAGGATCGCCGCCAGCCGCGCCTGAACTCCCGACAGCAGGGCCAGTCCCGCTGCGACCTGGGCCAGGCCGGTGACGTAGGCCCAGAACAACTGCGATGGCGGAAGCCAAGCGGGCACCAGAGATGCCGTGAACTTGGCGTAGGCTAAGTGGCTGATGCCAAAGACCAGCACGCACAGGCCGAACGCCAGCCAGGCAATTCGCGCCATGGTCGCCGCACGTGTCTCGATGACGCCCAAGGCGAGGGTCTAGGCCAGCACTCCACCCCAGCGCCATGGCCACGCCCTCGGCGACGCCCTGCCAGCCGCCCCAGATCGCGGGCTTCACCATGGCGTGCGGCAGGTGCAAGACCAGCACTCCAGTGGCGAATATGCCCGCGAGCACCAAAGCCCCGACCGCCGCTGCGCGTGGCAGATTGATCGCGAGGCCCGCCAGAATTAACAACACGGCGCTGGCGTATGTCAGGAGGTGGTAGCCCGGAATGTGCGGGGGCACCGGCAGCCAGCCCGCAGCGAAGGCGCCATATCTCAACTCAACGATCCCGAGCGCGATGGCGCCCAAGCTAAAGACCCGCCTGCCGACAACGATCATTGCCATCCCCTCCCCCAGCCCAAAGCCTTCCCTCCGTAGGGGCGAGCCGTCCGTCAATTAGCTTGAGCGGGAGCCGCGGCTGTTTCAATCTCAATGTCGCAAGCTCCACCCTTTTGTTATCAGCGCTCGGCTTGCCCCCCCGATCAAACCGGGGTCTGATTGAGATAGCGCGTCCGGAGAGGCGCCGGGAGGAAGTGTATGAGTCTGACCCCCAGCGCTGACGGCGTCAGTGTCGACTTGCCGGTCGTCGAGCCGGTGGATATGCATTCGGGCCGCATCCGCGCGGGCCTCCTCGGATTGTTTTCCGGTCCCAGCATCCCGCTCGCGGCGCTCAGCTTGCCGATGACGGTCTATCTTCCCCCATTCTATGCCACCTATGTCGGGGTCAGTCTGGCAACCGTGGGGTTGATCTTCACCCTGGTCCGGCTGGCGGACATCGTACTCGACCCGGCGCTGGGCTATTTGATGGACCGCACCCGCACCCAATGGGGGCGGTTCAGGCCGTGGATGGTCGCCAGCATTCCGGTTTTGATGATCGCCACCTGGCTTGCCTTCATGCCCCAGCCTGGAGCGACGCCCGTCTACCTGACGGCGGTTTTGGTGCTGTTGTTCGCGGGTTATTCCATGGCCGTTGTGGCGCACCTGTCTTGGGGTGCGGTGCTGGCCAGAGACTATCACGCGCGGTCACGGGTGTATGGCTGGCTGCAAGCCTTCACCGTCGGCGGTATGGTGTTGGTGCTTGTATTGCCGCCTATCGTCACCCGAATGTTCCCTGGCAACGAGGCCGTGGGCGTTCAGTCCATGGGCTGGTTCATCATCGTTCTTACACCTATCACCATTCTTCTGGCGGTATGGCGGGTAAGCGAGCCGCCCCGGAGCGCGGTCGTCGTCGGGCAAAAGGCTGCAGGTAGTCTGCTCGACTATGCCCGGCTGGCTATGCGCCCGACCTTGGCGCGGCTCCTGCTCTGCGGTGTGCTTCTGGCGCTGGCCCCCGGCATCACTGGCGCTTTGTTTCTGTTTTTCTTCAGGATTCGCGGCTTCACCGGAGAGCAATCCACCTTGCTCCTCCTGATCTATTTCGTCGGTGGGCTGGCGGGGGCACCCCTGTGGACCCAACTCGCCAAGCGGTTCGGTAAACACCGCACCCTTGCCCTGTCGTGTGTCTATTACGCCGTAGTTCAAGGCGCGACGCTGCTGTTTCCCAAGGGGAATATGATCTGGGGCGTTGGCAGCCTGTTCGTGGCGGGCATCGCCTTTTCCGCCGCTCTGATCCTGCTCCGGGCCATGGTGGCCGACGCCGCAGACGAGGCGCGCCTGGACATGAAGATCGACTGCACCGGCATGGTCTATGCCCTCTACACCTCTATCACCAAGATGAGTGCGGCGGTGGCGGTGGGCATCACCTATCCCCTGCTGCAATGGATCGGCTTCGTCGCCAAGGCGGGACCGAAGAACGCGCCGGGCGCCATTCACGGGCTGGAACTGATCTTCGTGATCTTCCCGGTGGGCTTTGTGGTGCTGGGCGGGCTCAGCCTGATCGGCTACAAGCTTGACGAGCGCCGCCACGGCGAAATCAGGGCCTTGCTCGCGGAACGCGACGGAGCCGCAGGATAGGGACAATGTTTGGCCGACGACCTCCCTGCTCCCCCTTCCCGCTCGATCGACCGCCTGATGGGGATCATGACGCGGCTGCGCGATCCCGAACGCGGGTGTCCGTGGGATGTGGAGCAGACCTTCGCCACCATCGCCCCCTACACCATCGAGGAAGCCTATGAGGTGGCCGACGCCATTGAGCGCGGCGACCTTGACGACCTGAAAGAGGAACTCGGCGACCTCTTGCTTCAGGTTGTCTTCCACGGCCGCATGGCCGAGGAAGCGGGCGCCTTCGCCTTCGAGGACGTGGCCGCCGCCATTTGCGACAAGATGGAGCGCCGCCATCCGCACGTGTTCGCTGACGCCTCTTTCGCGAATGTGACCGAGCAAAGCGCGGCCTGGGAGACGATCAAGGCTGGCGAGCGGGCGAACAAGGGGCGCGAGGGCGGCGTATTGTCGGATGTGCCTGCGGGCCTGCCTGCCCTGATGCGCGCGGTAAAACTCACCAAACGCGCCGCGCGAGTGGGGTTTGACTGGCCGACCGCCACCGCCGTGCTAAAAAAACTGCACGAGGAAACGGCTGAGCTGGAGGTGGAGATCGCCGCAGAAGATCACGCCAAGGCTCAGGAAGAACTTGGAGATTTGCTATTTGTGCTCGCCAATCTGGCGCGCAAGCTCGACATCGATCCCGAACACGCCCTGCGCGGCGCCAACGCCAAGTTCACCCGCCGGTTCGCGCATATAGAGGCGTCGCTGGCGGCTGAGGGACGGGGGCCGGAACAGTCGACGCTGGAGGAGATGGAGGCGCTTTGGGTAGATGCGAAACGGATCGAGAAGGCCGCGAAGTTGTAGGCGCGGTTGGGCGAAACGCGCTTCTACTCCTCAACCGCCCCAACCAGCCCCGCCTGTGGGTATAGCCGCCCGAATTGCCCCAGGGCTTGCGGGTCGAGGCGCACGGTCAGGGTCAGCGCGCCCTCTTCGCCCTCGTGGCGCGCCGTTACCCGCCCATGGCGGTAGAGCCAGGCGGCGGCGTCTCCGGCGTCCCAGCCCAGCGCGATGTCAAGCGGTTCAGCTTGGTCGATTTGCTCGGTGAGCATCTGAAGGAGGGCTTCGCACCCCTCCCCTGTCAGGGCCGAGACCGACGCCGCCTCGATCTGATGCGCCCTGCTGCCCCGTCGCGCCCGGGCCGCGAGCGCCGGGCGATCTTCCTCCGGGATGCAGTCGATCTTGTTCCAGACTTCCAGAATGCGCGGATCGTCCCGCTCCAACCCGATCTCGGCCAGAACCTCGCGCACGTCCTCGGCTTCGGCGGCGCTGTCTTCGCCCGCGATGTCGCGCACGTGCAGAACTAGGTCCGCCTCCTGAACCTCCTCCAACGTGGCGCGGAAGGCTTCCACCAGTTCGTGCGGCAGATCGGAGATGAAGCCCACCGTGTCGGACAGGATCGCCGGGCGACCGTCCGGCAGCTTCAACTCGCGCAGGGTGGGATCGAGGGTGGCGAACAGCATATCTCGCGCCTCAACCTCGGCTTCCGTCAGCCGGTTGAACAGGGTCGATTTCCCGGCGTTCGTGTAGCCGACCAATGCGATGGTCGGGAACGGTGTGCGGCGGCGAGCCGAACGGTGCAGGGTGCGGGTTCGGCGCACCTCCAAAAGATCGCGCTTCAGCTTATCGATCTTTTCCGCCAGGAGGCGTCGGTCGGTTTCGATCTGGGTTTCGCCCGGACCGCCCATGACGCCAAAGCCGCCACGCTGACGCTCCAGGTGGGTCCAGGTGCGCACCAGCCGCGATTTCTCATAAGCCAGACGCGCCAGTTCGACCTGCAGCTTGCCTTCGCGCGTGCGGGCCCGGCGGGCGAAGATTTCCAGGATCAGACCCGTGCGGTCGATCACCTTGACCTGCCATGCCTTCTCCAGATTGCGCTGTTGCACCGGCGTCAGGGCGTCGTCGACCACCACCACGTCGGCTTCGATCTCCTCCACGCGGCGACCGATCTCTTCGACCTTGCCGCTGCCGAGCAGGGTGGCGGGCGTGGCGCTGCGAAGCTGGATCAGGTCGGCGGCGGCGACGTCAAGATCAAGCGCGCGGGCGAGGTTCTCCGCCTCTTCAAGTCGCGAAGCCGGTTCGCGTAGCTTCCCTTTGGCGTTCGCGCGCACAGGATGCAGCACAAGAGCCCGCTGGACCGGCGCGGTGCGGTCGATGGACCGGCCGCCACGGGGATTGTCAGGTGAAATCGTCAATCGTCTTCGGCGTCTTCACCGGGCTCATAAAGCTGAACCGGCGCGGAGGGCATGATGGTGGAGATGGCGTGCTTGTAAACGAGTTGGCTCTGCCCCTCGCGGCGGAGCAGGACGCAGAAATTGTCGAACCAAGTCACTACCCCTTGCAGCTTGACGCCGTTGACGAGGAAGATGGTGAGCGGGGTCTTGCTGCGACGAACGCTGTTCAGGAAGGTGTCCTGCAGGTTCTGCTTCTTCTCGGCGGACATCGATGGTCTCCCCACGAGAGGCATAATCCTCTCACACACAGTTGAGTTGCACCCGGCAGGCTTCAGACGGCCATGGCTCGGGCGTTTCGGATATATAGGTCGCGCAGGCGTAAAGTCACGGGTCCCGGAACGCCATCCCCGACAGGCGCTCCGTCGATTGCTGTGATCGGAGTCAGAAAGGCGGACGCCGCGGTCAGAAACGCCTCTTTGGCGTGCTTGGCCTCATCGACGGTGAAGGGCTGCTCGATCACCTCGATCTGGCATTCGCGGGCGATCTCGATCAGGGTCTTGCGGGTTACGCCGCGCAGAATGTTGGCACCAGTGTCACGCGTGCGCAGCCTGCCTTGGTCATCGACGATCCAAGCGTTGGTCGACGCTCCCTCGGTAACGAGCCCATCCTTGTCCACCAGCCAGGCTTCGTAGGCCCCAGCCTCGCGCGCGGCCTGCTTAGCAAGAGCGTTGGGCAGCAGGCCCACGGTCTTGATATCACACCGGCCCCAGCGATTGTCGGGCAGGGTGACGACGCCCACTCCGGCGCGCGCCTTTTTCTCCGCCGCAGCATAGTCCACGGCCTTTGCCGTAACCACCACGGTCGGTGCTACAGACGTCGAGGGAAAAGCATGATCGCGCGGCGCAACGCCCCGCGTGATCTGCAGATAGACCATACCCTCCTCGAAGCGGTTCCGTCGGATCGTCTCGCGGATCACACGCTCCAGCGCTGCGCGAGGCATAGGCATGGCGATACGCAACTCGCCAAGGCTGCGCATCAGCCGCTCGAAGTGTCCGTTTGAGTCTGCCAGTTTTCCGGCAACCACCGCCCAGACTTCATAGACCCCGTCGGCGAATTGAAAGCCACGATCCTCCACGTTCACGCTGGCTTCGTTCAACGGCAGATACCGGCCGTTCACATAAGCGAGGCGGGCCATCAGTCTTCCTCGATTTCCTCGGCGCCGCGCAGGGCCGCCACCCCAAGCGACTTCAACTTGCGATGTAGCGCCGAGCGCTCCATGCCGATGAAGGCGGCGGTGCGAGAGATATTACCGCCGAAGCGCATGATCTGGGCGGCGAGATACTCCCGTTCAAACACTTCGCGCGCATCCCGGAGCGGCAGGGCGATGATGCGCTCGGGGCCCATCGAGCCCGCCGTGCCCGCCGACGCGACTTCGGAAGGGAGCATCTCCGCCGAGATTGGTTCAGAAGGGTCGCCGGTCGCCAGGATCAACAGACGCTCGACGTTATTGCGAAGCTGACGGACGTTCCCTGGCCAGTTGTGGACCTGAAGAGTGGCGATCGCGTCGTCCGCCAGTATCCGCTTGGGCAGACCCGATGCCTCGCTGATCCGCTCGATAAAATAGGCGACCAGTTCAGAAATGTCCTCCCGGCGCTCCGAAAGGCCCGGCACGCGCAGCGGCACCACGTTCAGGCGGTGGAACAGATCCTCACGAAACCTACCCTCGGCGATTTCAATCCTCAGGTCGCGCGCGGTGGAGGAGACAACCCGTACATCCACCTGCACGTCCGTATCGCCTCCCACGCGCCGGAACCGCTGTTCGACCAGCACCCGCAAGATTCGGCCCTGGGTTTCGCGGGGCATATCGGCCACCTCGTCGAGAAAGAGCGTACCCCCGTGCGCCCGCTCGAACACGCCGATCCTTGAGGGGCGAGCGCCCTCCCCTTCTTCGCCGAAAAGCTCCAGATCCATGCGTTCGGGGGTCATCCCCGCAGCACCGACGGCGACGAACTCATTGCGGGCGCGGGGACTGGATTCATGGATCATCCGCGCCGCCAGTTCCTTGCCTGAACCCGAAGGCCCCGCAATCAGGATACGGCTGTTAGCCGGGGCGATCTTGGCAATCGTCTGGCGAAGTTGCTGCACGGCGGCGGAGCGACCGATGATCCCTTCCGGCGTGATCGCCTGGGTGCGGAGGCGCCGGTTCTCGCGGCGCAGGGACGCTGCTTCCAGAGCGCGTTCCACCATCAGCAACAGCCGGTCAGACTTGAAGGGCTTCTCCAGAAAATCATAGGCTCCGCGCTTGATGGCGCTAACGGCGGTTTCGATATTGCCGTGGCCAGAGATCATCACCACGGGCATATCCGGGTCGAGTTGCTTGACCAGATCGAGCAGTTCCAACCCGTCCAACCCCCCACCCTGCATCCAAATGTCCTGGATCAACAGCGCGGGCTGGCGGGCGCGGATGGCCGCCAGCGCCTTGTGCGAATCCCCTGCCGTGCGGACGGAATAGCCTTCGTCCTCCAGAATGCCGGAGACCAGTTCTCGAATATCCGCTTCGTCATCGACTACTAGAATATCGGGCATCAGGTCTTCTCCACGATGAAGGGAGCCGTTTGCGGCATTCCCGTCGTCGGTGCATTCAGCTTGGGAAATCTCAGGGTTGCGCGCGCGCCTGGCAGGGTCGAAGCATCCGACAGCGACAAGTCGCCGCCATGCTCCTCCAGGATACGCTTGACGATGGCGAGACCGAGGCCGGTGCCCTTCTCCCGCGTCGTCACATAGGGTTCGATCAGGCGCTCCCTATCGCGCGTTGGCAGGCCGACGCCGTTGTCATCGACCTCGAACACCACATCGCGTGTGCTGGTCTTCAACCGGGCAATGATATGGCCGGAAAGACCCGGCTCCTTAGCCCGACGTGCGGCAATGGCTTCGCCTGCATTCTTCAGCACGTTGATCAGCGCCTGGCCCACCATCCGCGCGTCGGCGGAGAAGATGGTGGGCGCAAGCTCCTCCAGCTCCACTGTGATCTCTGGATAGGCTACGCGCTGGGCGAATACGGCCTGGCGAAGCAACTCCGCAGCATCTTCCTGGGTGAACTGCGGAGCTGGCATCCGGGCGAAAGACGAGAACTCGTCCACCATCCGGCCAATATCGCCCACCTGCCGGATGATGGTCTCCGTGCAGCGGTCAAAAGTCTCGATGTCATGGGTGATCTCGGAGCGGTATTTGCGGCGCAGTCGCTCAGCGGAAAGCTGGATCGGCGTTAGAGGGTTCTTGATCTCGTGAGCGATGCGCCGGGCCACGTCGCGCCAAGCCGCATTGCGCTGGGCGGCAACCAACCGGGTGATGTCGTCAAAGGTCAGCACCAGCCCGTCGGAACGGCCCGAAGCCCGCACACGCAAACGCCGGGTTTCGGCCCCGCGCACCACATCAACCTCAGTCTCCGCGTCGTTTCCGCTTTCCATCGCGCGTTGGGCGACACCGGCGATCTCCGGCGCGGCGTCGGCGATCAGGCGTCCAGAAGCTCCCGGTTCCTCCAGGCCGAGCAGAGAAAGAGCGCGGTCGTTAGCGGCGGAGATGCGTCCCTCTTTGTCCAGCCCGAGCACCCCCGCGCTGACTCCCGAGAGCACCGCCTCGATAAACTGGCTGCGCGCCTGAGCGTCGAGACTGGCGGTTCTCAAGGCGGCTTGCTGATCTTGAAGATCACTGGTCATCCGATTGAACGCTCTCGATAAAACCGCGATCTCCTCCGGGTCTCGATCAATAGTGACGCGCGCGCTAAGGTCGCCGCCAGCGACCCGATCCGCTGCCTGAACTAATCGCGCCACGGGGCTGGAGATCTGCGTGGCGAGGCTCATCCCGACCCACACGGCGCCCACCAGAACCAGAAGGGCGGTCGAGATATAGCTGAGAGCGAAGACGGACTGAATTCGTGCTCGGCTCTGCTCGGCCTGTCGGTAAGAGGTCACGGCCTCCTCCGACGCTCGCAGCTGGCTCAGCATCCCGGTGCGCACCGGCCGAACCACGTAGAGGTAGGCGTCCGGGTAGCTCGACAGTCGATATAGCACGCGGATGACGTTCGCCTGCACATCGACCTGATTGGGGGCGCCGTGCCTGTCGCTGGCGGAAGCCGCCGCCGCCTTGGTGAACACAGATGCTGGCGGGGCCACGAACCCGGGGGCACTAGTCGCCTCGGCCCGTGCCATCACCCGTCCCTCCCCATCGATCACATAGACGGCGGAAAAGTCGTGTACGAGTGCCTGGGCCAGAAGCGCGCTGTAACCGATCCGGCTGCGCACAAACATGATAGCGTAGTCGGGCCGGTTAAGGTCCGTCACCATCGAGTCCAGGGGCGTTTCGATATTCACCACCTGCTCGTCGACATAGGCCTTGCTGGCGGCGGCGGCGTTCTCCACCACTGTGCGCACGCGGCTGGAGAACCAGTTCTCCACTCCGCGCGTGACCAGAAGCCCGAAGAACAGCGCCACGATCACCGCGGGCAAGACGGCGGCGAGAGCGAAAAGGCCCACAAACCGCCGGTGCAGGCGAACCCCCGCATCCTGCTGTCGCGGCGAGAACAGGCTCAGGGCTCGCCACGCCGCACCCGCCGCGAGCGCGAGAATCAGTACGAGATTGAGCGACAGCACCCATAGAACGAGCCCGCCTGGTCCGGCGGCGGTTCGGGCGCCAGGAGCGGCGGCGGTGAGGAAGACCGTGACAGCGGTGATGAAGGCGGCAAGGGCGAAGCCCGCGCCGAACACATAGCGCGCCGGGCCGGTCAACCGCTCGGCTATCGGCCGGGCCTGCGCTCGGCTCCAGATGCTGTCGACCCAATTCGCCACGCCGCGCAGTATCGACCAGTGTGACGAGAATTCAACAGGTGATGTGACTTTTTTGACGACAATAGGTCGCGCAGCCACCGCAAGAGTGGCGCGCCCGGCAGGACTCGAACCTGCAACCGCCCGCTTAGAAGGCGGGTGCTCTATCCGGTTGAGCTACGGGCGCGGACGGCGGTGGGCATAGAGGCGGCGAGTCCCTGCGAACCAAGGGATCGATAGACGGTTCGCGTGCGTGGTCGCGCATTTGCGAGTGCGGTTCAAGGGGGAGGTGGTGCGGACTCAATGTGGAGCGCGATTTGCAGAGGCAGTCAGCGCGTCTGCGTACCTAAACGCTCGCCAGCTCCGCCACCTGCAGCACCGTCATGCCCGGCTCGAACTCGACCTCGACGCCGTTGACCTTAGCTATGGGCATGAGTTGGCCCCTTCATCTAAGTCCGTCATTCTCGGGCTTGTCCCGAGGATCCAGGCGGAAGGCGCATCGGCATGGACCCTCGGCACAAGGCCGAGGGTGACGGAGAGGGTTAAGCCGTTGACCTTAGCTATGGGCATCAGGCGGCCCTTCACCAGCAGCTATGCGCTTGATTGACGGACCAAATTTACGGAGTCGAAGACCAGCCAGAAGAGGGCCGGCAATTGCCAAAAGGAGCCCGCTAACGATCAACCCGATCACTACCAGATTGCTTGCGGCAATTCCGGCAAACAGAGGCAACTTCCATATATATATATACGGGGTCGGAGCTAGCGAGAGGAGTCCGGCAAAACAGGCAAAGCCGACTTGACCATTTCCTCGCATCGCAAGCCTGACTGAAAGAATAATACCCCCGATTGTCAGCAGCCATTCTCCAAAAAAGAAATACATTAGGCCTAGGAGCAAAGGGCCATCTATGGACAAGATGCCGCTAGAATTCATCCGCCCTACTCCGCCGCCACTAAAGTCACGCCCTGAACGTGGGGCTTGCCGGCGCGATACTGATTGATGCGGTCCTCGACCTCGGGTCGGAAGTGGCGGAACAGGCCCTGGATCGGCCAGGCCGCCGCATCGCCCAGCGCACAGATGGTGTGACCCTCAACCTGGGTGGTGACGTTCAGGAGCATATCGATCTCCTTCATCTCCGCCTCGCCGCGCACCATCCGCTCCATCACCCGCCACATCCAGCCCGTGCCTTCGCGGCAGGGGGTGCACTGGCCGCAGCTCTCGTGCTTGTAGAAATAGGAGAGCCGGGCGATGGCTTTGATCAGGTCGGTGGACTGGTCCATCACGATCACCGCCGCCGTGCCAAGGCCGGATTTCAGATCGCGCAGGCTGTCGAAATCCATCAGCGCGGTCTCGCACTGTTCCGCCGGGATCATCGGCACGCTGCTGCCACCTGGGATGATGGCCTTCAGATTGCCCCAGCCGCCCCGCACCCCCCCGCAATGATCTTCCAGAAGCTGCTTCAGGGGGATGCTCATCGCCTCCTCCACATTGCAGGGCTTGTTCACATGGCCACTGATGCACATCAGCTTGGTGCCGGTGTTGTTCAGGCGACCAAAGCCAGCGAACCAGTCCGCGCCGCGCCGGATAATGGTTCCTACGACGGCGATGCTCTCGACGTTGTTCACCGTGGTGGGGCAGCCATAAACTCCCGCCCCCGCCGGGAAGGGCGGCTTCAGGCGCGGCTGACCCTTCTTCCCCTCCAGGCTTTCGAGCAGGGCGGTTTCCTCGCCGCAGATGTAGGCGCCCGCGCCGTGGTGGACGTAAAGGTCGAAATCCCAGCCGTTGACGTTGTTCTTGCCGATCAGCTTGGCTTCGTAGGCCTCTTTCACCGCCGCCTCGAGCCGCTCGCGCTCCAGCACATACTCGCCGCGGATATAGACGAAGCAGGTGTGGGCCTGCATGGCGAAGGAGGCGAGCAGGCAGCCTTCGATCAGGAGGTGCGGATCGTGCCGCATGATTTCCCGGTCCTTGCAGGTGCCGGGCTCGGACTCGTCGGCGTTGACGACCAGATAGTGCGGACGATCCTCCCTCACCTCCTTGGGCATGAAGGTCCACTTGAGGCCCGTACCGAAGCCCGCGCCGCCCCGGCCGCGCAGGCCAGAGTTCTTGATCTGCGCCGTCACCCAGTCGCGCCCGAGCGCGATCATGTCTGGCGTCGCGTTCCAACAACCGCGCTGCTTTGCGCCCTCCAGCCCCCAGTCGTGGAAGCCGTAGAGGTTGGTGAAGATGCGATCCTTGTCTTCCAGTATGCCCGGCATGGTCAGCGTGGCCCCGTGTAAGGGTGGTTCTTCACCCACTGCGAGCGGAGGAAGATACCCACCGCCGCACACATGACGCCGATAGCGAGGAAGGCGTAGCCGATCCCGGAATTGGCCGCGCCACGCCCGGTTAGGTAGGGCAGCAAGATGATGGCGCACGCGGCGAGGAAGCAGGAAATGCTAGTCAGCCTGACCGGGCGGGCGACCTTGTTCAACTCGGCCTTGTAGGCGGCGAATTCGGGGGTCATGCCGCGCCCTCCGTTTCCGGTTGCGGCAGGTTTGGTAAGGTCTTGATCTTCGTGGCCGCTGAGCCGTCGTAGAGCTTGGGATCGGTCAGGGTGTCGGCTCCCCCTGCAGGCTCCGACGTGTGCCGTCCCGCGTACGATCCCAGCTTGGGCGTCTTGCCCGCCGCGAAGTCGTCGATGATCTGGCCCATGCTCTCGGCGGTCAGGTCTTCATAGTAGTAGTCGTTGATCTGGGCCATCGGGGCGTTCACGCAGGCCCCGAGGCACTCGACCTCCTGCCAGGTGAAGGCGCCGTCCGCTGACAGATGATCCTTCGGGCCGATCTTCGCCTTGCAGACGTCCATCAACTGCCCTGCCCCGCGCAGCATACACGGCGTGGTTCCGCAGACCTGGATCAGGGCCTTGCTCCCCACCGGCTCAAGCTGGAACATGGTGTAGAAGGTCACGACCTCGAACACCCGGATCAGGGGCATTTCCAAAAGCTCGGCGATGGCGCGCAAGGCGGGCTCCGGGCACCAGCCCTCCTGCTTCTGCACCAGCCACAGAATCGGGATGACGGCGCTGGCCTGCCGGCCCTTGGGGTATTTTGCGATCCACCAGTCGCACAGCTCGCGCGTTTCAGCGCTGAAGGCGAAGCTTACGGGCTGGATTTTGGCCAGACGGCGGACGCTCATGGTTCAACTCATCAGGCGGCGGGGCCGCGCGGGCGAAAGGCGGCGCGAAGCATGGACGCCTCCACATTCGCGCGCCGCCACTCTCTAAGCAGCCACGCGCTCGGAGGGAAGAGGATCAGCGCCGTCCGGGCCAGGATAATGAAGCCAACGCCCCACAGGGAGCCGAAGAACTGGGCCGGAAGGGCGTCCATGCCCGCCTCGCGATAGGTCTGCACATAACCCCCCCGGATACACACCGCCCCAAACAGCGCCGTACCGGAGATCAGCGCCCACGCGGCGAGGTATCTGACATTGCCGATCACCTTGCGGCGGCGCGGAGACATAGCGAAGGCGAGAATGAGGCTGAGCAACAGCGCAACCCCAAACCACGCGAAGTGGGCTTCGGTGATGTCGGGCCGGGTGGTCAGGAATTGGAACATGGAGAGCGACAGACCGAAATCCCGGCGAAAGGGATAGAGGCAACACCCGAGCGGCGTCTCCCATAACATTGCGCCCGATTAAACTGATTGCACGCAAAAAGGCGGTATATTCGCCCGGTGATTCACTTGCTGAGAGTGCTCACCGCGATAACGCGACTTCAGGACCAAGCTCGTGCCGGATACTTGAGCGAGACCGAGGAAGCGTCCTTTTCTCGCCAAATCTTAACGACTTGCGGGGTGAAACTGGCCATCGAACTGACGGTGGCGGCGAGGACGTTGATGGCGAGGGCGTTCATGCCCCATCAACGGCGCGCCGCGCCCCAGGTTGTGGAGCTAGGCCATGCGGACCCGGGTAAAAATCTGCTGTATGGGCTCGCCCGCCGAGGTGCGCGCCGCGGTGATGGCCGGAGCGGACGCAGTGGGCGTGGTGGGGCCTATGCCCTCCGGCCCCGGCCCGGTGGACGACGACACCGCCCGCGCAACCATCCACGCCGCCCCGCCCGGAGTGATGCCCTGGCTACTCACCGGCGAAACCCACGCGGAAACTATCTTCGATCACCTAAGGCGGGTCGATGCCTCGGTGGTACAGATTGTGCGCCACGTTGACCCCGGCGAGCACGCGCGCTTGCGGGCCGTTCTGCCTTGGCTGAAGATCGTGCAGGTGGTGCACGTTGAGGACGAGGTTTCGCTGGAACTGGCGCGCGGTTACGCCATCACCGCCGACGCCGTGCTGCTCGATTCCGGCAGGCCCGACGCAGAGATCGCCGAGCTTGGCGGCACGGGCCGCATCCACGACTGGTCGCTCAGTCGCCAGATCGTCTATCTGGTGAACAAGCCAGTCTATCTGGCGGGCGGGTTGAACGAGGCCAATGTGGGCGAGGCGATCGAGACGGTGCGCCCTTTCGGGGTCGATCTTTGCAGCGGGGTGCGCACCCTGGGTAAGCTCGACGCCCGCAAGCTCTCCGGCTTCTTCGCAGCGGTGCGGACAGCCTCCAGCGGTTGACGGGACCCTTGGCGGAGTTCAGCCTCAACCGCGTGGCCATAAACCTTGGCCTTAAGGAGCCGTCCATTATGAAAATTCTCATTTCGCTCGCCAGTGCGGCGATCCTTTTGGGCGCTGCGGCCCAAGCCAACGCAGCCCCTGGTCCGACCCGCACGGGCGTTGTCGGCGGCGCGGTGGCGGGCGCTGTTGTCGGCGGTCCGGTGGGCGCTGTTGTCGGCGGTGTCGCTGGGGGCGTTGCGGGCCACGAAGCCTCCAAGCCCGGCGGACCCCTGGCGCCGACCTATCGGCACCGCCACCATCGCTGGCATCACCACCATCATAACATGGTAGAAAAGACCGTCACGACCGAGACACATTAGATCAGGCTTCCTGACCCACCGCCTTTCCTCATCCTGAGATGCGGAGCCGCAGGTGCAGCCTCGAAGGATGCAATGGCCGATGTGCCTCGTCCTTCCGACGCTCGCTGCACTTGCGCCTCAGGATGAGGATTCGTTTTATGGAGAAGGAGCCTGAGGTCGCCCGAACGCCCTACCCTCAATAACTCTTCGGCAGCCCCAGCACCCGTTCAGCGATGAAGTTCAGAATCATCTCCCGACTCACCGGGGCGATCCGTGCGATCATGGCCTCGCGGAAATAGCGCTCCACATCGTATTCCTTCGCATAGCCCATGCCCCCGTGCGCCAGAACACTGGCCTCACAGGCACTGAAACCTGCCTCCGCGCCAAGGTACTTTGCGGCGTTGGCCTCCGCGCCGCACTCCCGCCCGGCGTCATAGAGGGCGGCGGCCTTGAAGCCCATCAAGTTGGCGGCTTCAAGCTCGGCCCATGACCGTGCGAGAGGGTGCTGGACGCCCTGATTCTGGCCGATGGGCCGCCCGAACACGACCCGCTCCTTTGCGTATTGCGCCGCCTTGGCTAGAGCAGCGCGCCCCAGCCCCACCGCCTCCACTCCGAACAGCACCCGCTCCGGGTTAAGCCCTTGCAGAAGGTATTTGAACCCCTGCCCCTCTTCCCCGATGAGAGCGTCCGCCGGCACATTCAGGTCGTCGATGAAAAGCGTATTACATTCAACGGCCTTTCGCCCCATCTTGGGGATAGGCTTGGCGTCGATCGCGGTACGGTCGAAGTCGGCGTAGAACAGGCTGAGGCCTTCCGTAGGCTTTCTCGCCTCCGCCTTGGGCGTGGTGCGGGCGATCAACAGGATCTTGTTGGCGCGCTGGGCCGAGGTGGTCCAGATTTTTCGCCCATTGATCCGATAGCCGTCGTTGGTGCGCTCTGCCCGCGTCTCCAGGCTGGAGGTGTCCAAGCCCGAATTGGGCTCTGTGACGGCGAAGCACATCTTGTCCTCACCGGAGATGATCCGGGGCAGGCTGCCCATCTTTTGCGCCTCGGTTCCGAACTTCACGATGGGCATGGGGCCAAAGATGTTGAGATGGATAGCCGATGCGCCGGAGAACCCAGCCCCGGACTGCGCCACCGTCTGCATGACGATAGCCGCTTCGGTTAGGCCCAGACCGGCCCCCCCCACGCTCTCGGGCATGGCGACGCCGAGCCAGCCGCCCTCGGCTATTGCCGCAACGAACGATTCGGGGAAGTCGCCGGTCTCATCCGTTTTGCGCCAGTAATCGTCGTCGAAACGGGCGGTGACGCGCTCTACGCCTTCGCGGATCGCTTCCTGCTCTTCGCTTAGCCAGAACGCCGACATAGCCCCTCCGTATCCATCCGCCCTCAGACTTCAAAACGCCCAGGGTGCAGCGAGCGCGCCCATCGGCCCGGCTCAGCCCCGGTGACGTAGGCCGCAATCATCTCGCTCACAAGCGGCGCCAGAAGCCAGCCGTTGCGCCGCGCCCCGGCGGCGACCAGCACCCCCGGTGTCCGCGAAGGACCTACCAGCGGCAAGCCATCGGGCGTTTGCATCCGCACCCCGGCGCGACCGCTAACCTCAAGACCTGCCAGTTCGGGCAGGTAAGCGGCCGCCTCGTCCCGCAGGGCGAGGATCGATTGCATCTGCACCGTAGTGTCCGACACCCCGGCTTCCATGGTGGCACCCACCAGCGCCCCGTTCGGATGCGGAACCATGTATCCGCCGGGCCAGCGCACCGTAGGGCCTTCCGCCGGGCCGCCCTTCAAGATGGCGATCTGGCCCTTGACCGGCTTCAAGCGGGACAGTTCCGGCGCGAGAATACTCAGAGTGGAACACCCGCTTCCGGCTGCGAAAATCACCGCCCGCCCAGTTTTGCGATCTCCAGGCACGAAGCGGCGCGCCGTGATCACGCCTCCGGCTTCAGAAAATGTGGCGCGTATTGCTTTCAGCGCCAATCCCACGTCAGCGACGCACTCTTCGTACGGGGCGAAAAGGGCTGCAGGGCCAAAACGGGCCCAAGTGCGAGCTGGTGCCCGATCAAAACCTTCGAGGTTTGGGGGATCAGGCCCATCCAGGAGGATCGTGCCCGAGCGGCCCAATTCCAGACCGGGGACCAACTGCTGAAAGCCGGTCCAGCGGCTCATTGCGTCGTCGAGGAAGGCGCGGTGCGACGCAGCAATCGGGTCATAGATAGCTTCACTAAGCGGCGCCAGCATACCCGCCGCCACAGATGAAGCGCTCTCTCCCGCCTCTGGGTCGTCCCAAAGATCGACCCTCAAACCGGCGCGCGCCAATTGCATCGCAATCGCCAGACCTAACACGCCCGCGCCCACCACCGTGATGTCGTGCGTGCTAGTCTTCGTCATAAATCAAAGTTGAGGGCCGCGCTTGACGGCGCGGCGACCCGCTCAGCCGAGAGCGCTCTGAAAGTGCATCCAACCAGTAGAAAACGCATTGGCCATGCCGCTTTCCTGAAAAATCAGTATCTTGGCTTCTTCGCCCGCCGCAGGGTCGGCGCGGATCATCAGCAAGGGTGAGTCGCTCTGCGCAGCCCGTTCCTCGGTCTCTGGAGAAAAACCCTCCATGAAGCGAGTGAGGTAGCGACCGAAGCGAAGCGCTTCCTCGCCAGGTTGGATCGGTAGTTTTATAACCACGTCCGTCATTGCGCCCTCGCCAGCTTGAGCCTGACCAGAACAAGCACTCTGGCGCCGCCAAGGTTCCGAGTCCAATCATATTCCGCAGCGCAGCAATAACGTCCTGATGGCACGGGTTCAGGGCGCGGGGGGGAATGGTACCGCCTCTCAGGCTTGAACTGAGGACCTCCGGTTCCACAAACCGGCGCTCTAACCAACTGAGCTAAGGCGGCGCACGAGCCGAGGGCCTTCTAACGGGCTCTCACACGAGGATCAACAACCCTGATCGCGGAGAAGCGCAGAAGACGGAATGCAAAAGGCCGCCCGCATACGCGGACGACCTTCAACATTAGTGGTCAGCTTACCCCTCGCCGAGGCGGAAGGTAATCTTGGTGGTCCAGGTTCCACCATCAACTGGAGTTCCATCGGAGGTCTGCGGGCGAAGTTTGAACAGACTGGCCATCTTGAGCGCCTGCTCACCGAAGTTGTACCCGCTGGGATCTTCCGACACGATCGAACAGCCCGTAAGGCGGCCTTGGGCTGTCACGGAACACCGCATCGTCGCCGTACCCGTCTTCTCCAAACGCTGCGCGCGTTCCGGGTAGAACCTCGCCAAATCGTCACCGTTGGGTTGCCGCTCTAGCACCGCGCCGGTCACCGTATGTTCCCGCGGAGCGGGAGGTGCCACGACTGGCGGGGCCACCGATTCCCGCACCGGCGCCGGAGCGGGCGGCAAGGGAAGTGGCGGCGGCGCCGTGATCCCCACCGGGGGAGGCGGGGTATTGTGCGGAGCCACGGGCGGCGGCTGGTGAGCCTGCGGCGGAGGCGGAGGGGGTGGCGGTGGCGGTGGCGGTGGCGGCGTGTTCTTCCGCAGTTCCACCTTCACAGCCGTATCTTCATAGCTGATGTAGTGCGGCTCGATCTTCGACTTGTAGAGATAGAAGAAGAGCGCAGCGTGGACAGCGATAATAATGCCGCCCGCGACGATATTTGTTGATCCCGACTTTTTCCGCCGGGGTGCATCCCACAACGGATCATACCGATGTTCGGGAGTTTGCGGTGCGTCTGCCATGCAGTCCTCCCTACTTGCTGTTGTCCTCGCCGATCAGGGCGACACTATAGAAACCGTTGTCTTGAAGCTTGCTCATCACGTCCGTGAAGGCGCCATAGAGCGCTTCCTTGTCGGCGCGGATGAAAATCCGCTCCTTCGTAGGATCGCGCTTAATGATGTTCTTCTTGAGGTCGTCAGCCAGTGTGTCCCTCGTGGTCGGGAAGTCACCGATAAACAGGCTGCCGTCCTTCTGGATCGAAATGAAGATGGGCTTCGGCGGATTGGGCGTGGGGGGGGCCACCGCCGTGGGAAGTTCGACCTTCACCGACACGGTCGCCAAAGGGGCGGCGACCATGAAGATGATCAGCAGAACAAGCATTACGTCCACAAAAGGCGTGACGTTGATCTCGCTGTTCTGCTTGACCGAGTACTTACCCGCGCCGGGCCCGGAAAGCTGGGCCGCCATCGGTGTTACGCCCCCTTGTCGAGCTGACGGGAGATAGCGTTCATCAGCTCAGCGATGAAGCCGTCGGTGCGCGATCCGAACGCCGCGATGCGGGTCTGGAAGTAGTTGTAGAAAATAACCGCCGGGATAGCGGCGAAGAGGCCGATACCCGTAGCCAGCAGCGCCTGGGCGATACCCGGAGCGACGACAGCGAGGTTGGTGGTGTTGGTGTTGGCGATGCCGATGAACGAGATCATGATCCCGTAAACCGTACCGAACAGCCCGATGAAGGGCGCGGAGGAGCCGACCGAGGCCAGAAACTGCATCCCGCCCGAGAGGCGTTGGGCCAGGCTCGACTGCACCGCCGAAACAGCTTGCGATGCGCGACTGAGGGTCGAACCGGCGTTGGCGCCGTTGACCGCCAAGCCAGCCTGGCGCGACAGCTCTACTTCACCCGAGGCCGCAGCGGCCATATCGGCCAGCGGGTTGCCCTCGAACTCTTCAGAGGTCGCGATCCGGTTGATGTCGGCGATCGAACGGGCGCCGCGGAAAGCTTCCACGAACCGGTTGGAGGCGCGCGACAGGCCGCCGAACTCGAGCATCTTGATGATCAGGATGGTCCACGACAGGATCGACGCCAGAAGCAGGCCGATCATGACGATCTTAACTACCCACTCGGCGTCGAGGAACATGGTGATCGGTGTCACCTTGCCCGCGTGCTTGATGGCGGTGGGAGCGGCCTCGGCGGCCGGGGCCAGCGCGGCATCGCCCGGAGCAGCGGCATTCGCCGTTGCAGGAGTGGTAGCCGCCGCCGCATCCGGCGCCGGGGCGGGCTGCGCGAACGCAGGCGCCGCTGTCATCATGAGCGCACAGGCTCCGAGCACAGCGAGAATGGGGGTGGTTCGTTTGGTTTCCAGCATCTTCCGCCAATTCCTGGTTGGTCTAACTCGTTGAAAACGAGGGTCGTCGCGCGAGAGCGTCTCTACCCTACTCAGATTTGTTACCGGATGAAGGTATAATTCCGTCCGGTTCGCTATCGCTGCATCGTTCCGATTGTCGCGATACCGGACAACGCCCGACAAACGATTTCGTAAACGAAACATCCGCGACCCCGCCGTCTGACAGCGGAAATCTTACCGCCGTGTTAGAAAAGGTCTTGGCTCCTTTGGCAACACCGCTCTTCCACGTCAAGAGCCTGTTGTTAACGGGGGAATCTTGGCCTTAAAGCATATTGCATTGCACAATTCGCTAAGCGGCCCGCGAGCCCCGCCCTTTGTGTGATCTATTCCCCACCGGAGGGAATAAATGGTGCGGCGCGGAATATACGGACAAAATGGCCAATGGTGCCTGGGGGCGGATTCGAACCACCGACACGCGGATTTTCAATCCGCTGCTCTACCAACTGAGCTACCCAGGCAAGGGGGCTAAAACGACGGCACGCAGAAAATAGGCGACGTCGAGGAGGGGCCATATACGAAAGCCGCCCCGCTGTGTCCAGCATCGAGGCGGCTGTTTGGGCGGCTTTGTCTCCGCCTCCTACTCCTCCTCATCCTCACTCTCGGGAAGCACGGGAATGGCGTAGCGTCCGGTGAACCAGCGCGTCAGATCCTCGTCCGCGCAGCGTTTCGAACAGAACGGACGCAATTCCGACGCGGCCGGGCGATTACAGATCGGGCAGGGTTTCTCGGAGGCGAGCGTCATGGGAGGCGGTCCAAGAGATAGAGAGTTAAGGCACCTGCGGGCAGGGCGGGATCAGCTACGATCCTGAAGCGAGGACCGATCCGAGACGCGAGAAGAGGCGCCAAGGCTTGCGCGATGGCGTGCGATTCGGCTCCGCAGCGGCCCTCGATACAGGCGCCGGGAGCGATCTCCGCCGCCATCCGGCGCAAAAGGCGCAGCGCTGTGGTCTGCGCACTTTCGTGCCCATCGTCGTCGAGCAGTCTCTCAAACAGCGGCCTCGTTCGGCGGGGCAGGACCAGTTCCATCAGCCCAAAGCGCGAGATCGGCCCGATTGCGACGCCGGGTTGATCCGGCGCGAAAGCCGCACGAGCAGCCTCGGAGAACATCTTCCCGTCGTGTCCCTTGCCCACCAGGTCGATCACCACCGGGCCGCCTAGCCCCTTGAGGCGCAACAGACGCGCGGCTGTCGTCAGCGCGGCGCGATTGGTCCGGGAGGCCGCACGCCGGGGATCCCCCGCAGCGGCGCCCATGTCGACGTCGATGGCGATCAGGGCTCGAGTGGGTTCGATACTGATCCTGCCGCCGCCCGGCAACGGGTGTTCGTCGGCGAGAACGGCCTCCTCCGCCGTGTCGGCGGCGTCCCTCGCTTGCATACCGCCCACGACTGATTCGCCGGGCGCGAAGGCCAAAAGGCGCTCGGTAAGGTCTGGCGCAGGGGTCAGGAGGCGTGGATCGCCCTGGCTTACGCCGATTAGACGGACCACTGCGCCCTTTCCAGAACGAGGCGGAGCGATGATTTCGACTTCGATTCGCGCGCCTTCGCTCAATCCCTTCAGACCCCCGAGCGGCAGGATAGCGCCGGGGTATGAACCCACATCGAGGAAGGCGCTGGCGAGGGTCGCATCAATCCGCCGCACCCGCGCAACCAACCGCGCGCCCGGTTGGTGCTCGGACAGGTCGGTTGAACGCAGGATCAATAGCCGCTCGGGCTGGCCGTCCAGCATCACCACCCCTCGTCGCTCACCTGGGGCGTCGTCGAGGTAGAGCCGCCGCACCCCGCTCACGGAGCTGCGGGAGGCCGCCAGCCCAGCCCCTCAAGCAGCATCCGTGTCTCATAAAGCGGCAAGCCGACAACGGCGGAATATGAGCCTTGCAGGTTGATCACAAAGCCGCCTGCGCTCTGGTGAATCTTATAGCCGCCGGCGGCGTCCCTCCAGTCGCCTGCGGCGATGAAGTCGTCGGTTTCCTCCTGCGACAGCCGCTTGAATCGCACGCGGGTCTCCACCAGCCGCTGGCCAGTCCGCCCGTCCGGCGCGGCGACCGCGACCCCGGTCAGCACCTTGTGCGCGCGACCTGACAGGAGGGCGAGCATGGCCCGGGCCTGCACCGCATCTTCTGGCTTGTTCAGGATGCGGCGTCCCACAGCCACCAGAGTGTCGGAACCAAGCACGAAGGCGCCCGAGTGACGCGCCGCCACGACCGTAGCCTTGCCTTGAGCAAGGCGCAGAGCCAAGCGCCGCGGCGTCTCATCGCGTTCGGGGGTTTCGTCGATGTCGGCAGGATCGACCAGATCAGGTTCGATGCCGATCTGGCGGAGGAGTTCCAGTCTTCGCGGGCTGGCGCTGGCCAGAACCAGCCGTGACTGCTCGCGGGCGGGGGCCAACCCGTGCCCTACTTGAAGCGATAGGTGATGCGGCCCTTGGAGAGGTCATAGGGCGTCATTTCCACGAGCACCTTGTCGCCCGCCAGCACGCGGATGCGGTTTTTACGCATCTTTCCAGCGGTGTGGGCGATGATCTCGTGGTCGTTTTCGAGCTTCACGCGGAAGGTGGCGTTGGGCAATAGTTCGCTGATCGTGCCCGGAAACTCGAGCAATTCCTCTTTCGGCATTGGGCCTCACTCATGATGGTCGTTGCGGCCTTATAGGCGCATCAGCCGCCAAAGGTCGATGGGCGCTGGAATCGGGCCGAGATCCGCTGTTTCAGTTCGTCGCGCAGGCGCCGATACGCGTCCAGCCGCTGTTCGCGCGAGCCCTCGATCAGGGTGGGGTCGAAGGTCGGCCAGTATTCGATATGCACCGCCCTGCCCCGCGCTAACTCCACCGCCCGGTGCTGCGCCTCGGGCGACAGGGAGACCACGAGATCGAACGAGCCGTCCTCCAGATCATCGAAGGTCTTGGCCCGATGGCCGGTGAGATCGAGGCCCACCTCGTCCATTACCACATCTACGAACGGATCGGGCTGTCCTCCGCGCCTCAAGCCGCAGCTATCGACGAAGATTCTTCCACCCCACCGCTGGCGCAGCAGCGCCGCCGCCATGGGCGAGCGCACGGTGTTCATGGTGCAGGCGAACAGAACCGCGCCGATGTCGCTGGCGGCAGGCGGGACCACGCGCCGTCAGGTCCGCCGGTAGAGAGCGCAGATCAGGGTGAAGAGCCGCCGGGCAGTGTCGTGGTCGATCTCCACCTTGCCCTCCAGCCGCTCTGACAGGAGCTTGGAGCCCTCGTTGTGCAAACCGCGGCGACCCATGTCGATAGCTTCGATCTGCCCAGGCGAGGCGTTGCGGATCGCGGCGTAGTAGCTGTCGCAGAGCTGGAAATAATCCTTGATGACCGACCGGAATGGAGTCAGCGACAACAGGTGGCGCCGCTCGAACCGCGCGCCCCCGGCGTCCGCTCCCATATCGAGCGCCAGCCGCCCGTCCACCAGCGAGAGCGCGAGATCGTAGGGTCCCTCCGGCGCACCCTCGGGCCTGAAGGCGTTGGCTTCCAGCAGGTCGAAGATCGCCACCTCGCGCTCGTGCTGCACCTCGCGCGACGCAGGAACGAGCGAAGTCTCGTCGATATGGACGGCGCGGAGGCGATAGCCGTCCGCCATGACCTACTCCCGCGCCCGGTTCAGGCGGATCGCGGCGGATCGGGCGTGAGCGGGCAGCCCCTCTGCCTCGGCCAGAGTCACGGTGGGCGGGCCGAGTTCGGCGAAGGCTGCGGCGTCGCAGCCGACGATCGAGGTGCGCTTCAGGAAATCGTAGATCGACAGGCCCGATGAAAACCGTGCCGCGCCCGACGTAGGCAGCACGTGATTCGATCCTGCCACATAGTCGCCGATCGCCTCGGGCGTAGTCCGACCCAGGAAGATCGCCCCAGCGTGACGCACACTCGCGGCCAGGGTTTCGGGATCGTCCACCGCGAACTCCACGTGCTCGGGCGCGATCTGGTCCACCAGGCGCGGCGCGTCGGACAAGGACGCGATCACAATGGCTCCGTGGTTGTCCCACGACGCCCGCGCATCGGCGCCTGTGGCGAGGGTCTGAAGCTGTGCCTCGATCTCACGATCCACTGCAGCGGCGAAGGCGGCGTCATCCGTAATCAGGATCGACTGCGCCGCCGGATCGTGCTCGGCTTGCGAAAGCAGATCGGCGGCGATCCATTCAGGGTCGGACTTGTTGTCGGACACCACTACGATTTCAGACGGTCCCGCCAAGGCGTCGATGCCTACCACCCCATAGACCCGGCGCTTGGCGGCCGTCACATACGCGTTGCCGGGGCCGACGATCTTGTCCACGGGGCGGATGGGTCCCGCACCATAGGCCAGCGCCGCTACAGCCTGGGCCCCGCCGATGCGCCATATCTCGCTCACCCCGGCTTCTTTCGCAGCGGCCAGCACGGCGGGCTCCAGCCTGCCTGGGGGCGTGACCATGGCGATGCGCCCCACGCCCGCCACCTGCGCCGGGCACGCGTTCATCAGCACCGTGGAAGGATAAGCGGCGCGCCCGCCAGGCACATAGACCCCCACCGCGTCGATAGCCGTCCAGCGCCAGCCCAGCGACACCCCTGCCTCATCGGTCCAGCGGGCGTCGGCGGGTCGTTGTCGTTCGTGATAGGCGCGGATGCGTCTGGCGGCGAAGGCGATCGCGTCCCGCACCTCGGGCGAACAGGCGCCGGCACCCGCTTCGATCTCATCAGCGGAGACGCGCAGATCAGTTTCGTCAAGATCGACCTTGTCAAACTTGCGGGTCAGGTCGAGCAAGGCCTGAACCCCGCATGCGCGCACCTGCTCAATCACCTCGACCACAGCGGCGTCGACCGAATCCGACTGCCCTCTCCGCTCGCCCAGAAAGGCGGCGAACCGGACGTCGAAGTCGGGATCGGTGGCGACGAATGTCCGCACGCTTTCAGACCCCGTGACGGGGCGCGCGTCGGGCGGCCCAGGGCTCGGAGAGATCGCTCAGCACGGCGTCGATGCACTCGACCTTCAGTGCGATCTCGCCGCCGCCAGCAAGGCGTAGCAGAATTACCCCGGAAGGGTCTTCCGCCTCGCCCGACGCATCGAACGCGATAGCCAGCACTGAGACTACCGCCTCGCTGTCGCTCATCACCACGCCCTTTGATCGCACGTGCGTCACGCGGCCGAACTGCAGGGCGCTGCGCACCCGCTCCGGCGCGCCACGCCCCTTTTCCCAGCGATACCTGTTGGCGGCGAGGGTGAAGCGCTTGGCGCCCGCCTCAAACTCGACGTCGCCGACCTTGGCCAGCGCATCCTGCAGGGCGGCGGAAATGATCCCGAGGTCATCCGCATCAGCGGCCAGCAAGCGCAAAAGGCGAGCATTGGAGATGGCGTTTGTCATCAATTGGCCCCCTCATCGTCAGCGTCAGTGAGCCGTCTCACATCCGCTCCACAGGCCCGCAGCTTGGCCTCCAGCCCGTCGAAGCCGCGATCAAGGTGATGCACGCCCTCAACCAGCGTTTGCCCCCGCGCCGCCAGCCCGGCGATCACGAGACAGACCGAGGCGCGCACGTCTGTCGCAACCACCGGGGCACCGGTCAGATAGTCCATCCCGGTGATCCGCGCCTCACCGCCCGAGACGGCGATGTCCGCGCCCATACGCGCCAGTTCGCCCGCGTGCATGAAACGGTTTTCAAAAATGGTCTCGCGCACCACGCTCTCGCCGTCCGCCAGCGTCATCAAGGCCATGAACTGGGCCTGCAGATCGGTCGCTAAGCCGGGAAAGGGCTGGGTTTCCACGTCCACGGCTCTCAGGCGCTTGGACGCGTCGCGTCTGACGGTGATGGTGTCGGCGGTGGTCTCGATGTCGACCCCGGCGGCGCGCAGGCGTTCCAGAAGGGGCAGGATGTGCTCGGGACGGGCGCCGGTCAGCGTCACCGCCCCTCCGGCCATGGCGACGGCGACCGCGTAGGTGCCCGCCTCGATCCGGTCGGGCACGACGGAGTGGGTCGCTCCGCCCAGCCGGGCGACGCCGGTAATCCGAATGGTGGAGGTCCCCGCGCCCTCGATCTTCGCCCCCATCTTGTTCAGGCATTCGGCCAGATCGACGATCTCCGGCTCGCAGGCCGCGTTCTCGATCAGGGTCTCGCCCCGCGCCAGCACGGCCGCCAGAAGCGTGTGCTCAGTGGCCCCGACGGAGATGGATGGGAAGACGATGTGCCCGCCCTTCAACCCGCGCGGGGCCTGGGCGAAGACGTAGCCGCCGTTCATGTCGATGGTGGCCCCCAGTTCGGCGAAGGCGTTGAGGTGAAAATCCAATGGTCGCGCGCCGATGGGATCGCCGCCGGGCAGGCTGACCTTGGCCTGCCGCGAGCGCGCCAGGAGCGGTCCTAAGACATTGAACGACGCTCGCATCTGGCGCACCAGATCGTGTGGGGCGATAGCGGAGACGATCTCGCGGGTTTGCAGAATGGTCTCCTGCCCGTCCGGCCCGTCGCGCTCCTCGACCTCCGTCCCGAGACGCTGGAGCAGGCGTCCGAGTAGGCGCGTATCGGCAAGGCGGGGCATATTGCGCAGGCAGATGGGCTCATCCGTCAACAGGCTCGCCACCATCAGCTTGATGGCCGAGTTCTTGGCGCCGGAGATGGGGATTTCCCCCCTTAGCTCCGCGCCCCCGATGATGGCAATACGGTCCATCGGACCCCCAGGGATTGGAGTGCGGGTTCTATAGCAGAGGGCGGTGCGCGCAAGCGGCGGCGACCATGCGCTTCACCTTCACCCCTCCCCCAGGCTGTCCTGATAGAACTCCGGCGTGTCGCCCGGGTCCAGCGGGTCTTCGTCGTCGGTCAGGCCGGGGAGCATGGGGGCGCCGAAGTCAGGGGGCAGGTCGAGGCTGAGGAGGCCTGCTGCCTTCATCTCCTGCGAGCCCGGCAGGTCGACGAGACTGGCGAGGCCGAAATGCTCCAGGAAGGCGTCAGAGGTGCCATACGTGATCGGGCGGCCCGGCGTGCGCCGCCGCCCCCGCATCCGCACCCAGCCAATCTCGAGCAATAGGTCCAAGGTGCCTTTCGACAGGCCCACCCCCCGGATCGCCTCTATGTCGGCGCGGGTGACGGGCTGGTGGTAGGCGATGATCGAGAGCGTCTCCATGGCGGCGCGGGAGAGGCGTTTCTCCACCTCGCGCTCCTCCACCATCAGATGCGAAAGGTCGGCGGCCGTGCGAAAGCGCCAGCTATTGGCCACGCAGTCTAGCTCCACTCCCCGTCCAGCATAACGCTGCCCCAGCGCCGTCAGCGCGCCCACCACATCGGAGCCTTCCGGTAGGCGGCGAGCGAGATCGGCGACGCTGAGCGGCCCCGAAGCAGCGAACAGCAGTGCCTCGACCCGCCGTTCGGTCTCGGCGGGATCGGGCGCATCCAGCGCCTCCGGAACCTCACCCTCGATCACGCGGCGGTCTCGAACAGTTCCCCCGCGCGGCGGCGGAGATAGACGTCTGCGAAGGCTTCGAGCTGGCGGGCCTCAAGCTCGCCCTCCTTCACCAGTTCCAGCCCCGCGGTGAGGGTGGAGGCGACGTAGGAAGCGCGGCTAGGTCCGGCCTCGCCGCTGTGCTGAACGGATGGCATGGGAGCGAGGCCGGAAAGCGGGGTCCAGCCCTTGATCTCCACCAGCATCTCGCGAAGCCGGTCCCGCGCTGCTTCCAGAGGATAGGCCTTTTTGCGTCCCGCCGCATGATAGAGCGCCACCCCCGCCGTCCGCCTCCGTTGGTCCGCGTAGGCGCGCATCAAATCGTAGAGATCGGCGTCGTGGCGGGTGGAGGCGTGGACAGCGATGGCGTCCGGGTCACCGCGGGTGAACACGTCCCGCCCCGTCTGCGCCAGTGCCTTCAGCGCCTCTGCGGCCCGTCGCATGGCGTCGAGCTTGGCGAGGCGGAAGGCGAGGCTGGCGGCGATCTCGGTCGCTGGCGGCTCATCGCCCCCCTTGCGCTTGGGCTTGGGCAAAAGGAGCCGCGATTTCAGGTAGGTCAGCCATGCCGCCATGACGAGATAGTCCGCTGCCAGGGCGAACTGACGCTGACGGGCTGTGCGCACGAAGGCCAGATACTGGTCGGCCAGGGTGGTGATCGACAGTTTTAGCAGGTCAACCTTTTGGTTGCGCGCCAGCGCCAACAACACGTGCAACGGCCCCTCGAACCCGTCGAGATCGACGATCAATGCCTCGCCCATGTCCGCCGCGCTGTCTGCTGCCTCGAAGTCGAGGGCGGGCTGGAAGGCGTCGCGCTCTTTCACGTATTCAGCCCCGGAAAGGCGGCGTCGAAGCGGGCGCGGGCCTCGGCCTCATCGAAGGGTTCGGGCGAACGGGCGACGCGGGCCATAGCGGCCTCGGCGCGGCGTTTGGAGCTTCCGCGCAGCGCGTGGGTTCCGGCCATGACAGCCTTCATCTCCCCCATGTCGCCGTTGCAGTGAAGCACCACATCGCACCCGGCCCGCAGAGACGCCCTGGCCCGCTCGGTGAAATCGCCTGAAAGCGCCTTCATGGAAAGATCGTCCGACATCAATAGCCCCCTGAAGCCCAACCCGTCGCGGATCAGCCTGATGGCGCGGCGGGATGTGGTGGCGGGGCGGTGTTTGTCGATGGCGCGGTAGACCACATGCGCGGTCATCGCCATGGGCATATCGGAGAGCACGCGGAAGGGCTGGAAGTCGCTCGCTTCGATCGCCTCGAGGCTCGCGTCTACCTCAGGCAGCGCCAGGTGGCTGTCGCTCATCGCTCGGCCATGACCGGGGATGTGCTTGATGACGGGCAGGACCCCGCCCGCGATCAGCCCCTCGGCGGCGGCGCGTCCGAGACGGGCGATCACCTCCACCGTCTCGCCATAAGCACGGTCGCCGATCACATCGTGGGCGCCGGGCTGCGGCACATCCAGCACCGGCACGCAGTCGACGTTGATACCGAGCTTACGCAGGTCCTCTGCGATCAGCCTTCCGCCCAGCCGGGCCAGCGCCTGTCCGGTCAGGGGATCGTTGGTGGCGATCTGGCCATAGGCCCGGCCCGTCGGATATTTCGGCCAGTGAGGCGGACCGAGACGCTGCACCCGCCCACCCTCCTGATCGATCAGGACAGGGGCGGTGGGATCATCCACTGTTTCACGGAGGGCCGCAGTCAGTGCGCGCACCTGATCGGGGGTCTCCACATTGCGTTTGAATAGAATGAAGCCCCAGGGGCGCACATCAGAGTAGAAGGCGCGCTCCTCTTCGCTCAGGCGCGGGCCGGAGCAGCCGAGAATGCAAGCCGAGTGGGCGGTGTGGGACATGCGCCTAGCTCTTGACGAAGCAAATCTTGCCCTTGGCCTTCAGCCCGTCGCAGAAGGCCGTCGCCGCCGCCCGGCTGGAGAAGCCAGTGACGGAGGTCCGGTAAAGCGTCGAGCCGCCCTTCTCAAGCGCTTCGACCCGCTTGGATTTGCCCGCCATTTCGCCTGACATGGTCGATGAAACATCGCCCCAGCCTTTGTCCGCGAGGGCTGTGGATGAGAAGGCGCCGATCTGGACCACAGCGGAGCCGCTTGCGACGGTCGTTGCAGCGCCTGCGGTTGTCTTGGCGACCGGGGCGACCGGAGAGGTTTTGGTGGGCTGCGGGGTAGCCTTGACGAGCGCGACCGTTTTGGCCGGGGCAATTGGTTTGGCGACGGGCGTCTGGGCGATTTTGGCGACTACAGTTGTGGCGTTGGCCGGGGCAGCCTTTGTAGAAGCCGTCGCGACCGTGGTGGGAACAGCAGGGGACGCCGTGGTCGCCACGCGCGTCGTCGGCGTACCCTTGGGAGCCGCGCCCTCAATCTGCACGGTGAGGTGTGGCGCTGGGCGAGGCTGGGGCGCTTCGGGGGCTGGGGCGAAGGTGGGTATCTTGGCGACCTCGGCGGTCTTCGCGCCATAAACGTCCGCGCCAACACCTGTTGATCGGGGCGCAGCGCCAGCAGGAGCGACCGTCTTGATGGCGACGATGGGCTCTCCCACGGGCCGGGCCGGATCGCCCGCGCCGCGCACCCCGTGCTGATAGTGCAGGGCCAGAGCGCCCAGCAGCACCACCAACACCCCGCCCGACCCGATCAGGGTCATCGGCAGGGGTCTGCGCCCGCGTGGCCCGCGCGCGTCGAACTGCAGGGGGGCGTCGGGTTGGGGCGTATAGGCCCCCCGGTCGTGATCGCTCATCGCCAAATGCCTTCGCTGGACGCGCCGCCCACAGGAATGGAACGGACGAATCGCGCCGCCTCTCATCCTACTCTATCGAAGCGCGCCACGGGGTCGAAGCGCAGCAGCGCCCTTGAGTCGAATTGTCTTAGCCAGCCACGATTATGGTTAGCGCAGCGTTAAAGCGCCTACGCCGAACGCGACGGGTCCAGGTTGAACAGGCGGCGGTGCTCCTCGATGGCAAAGCGGTCGGTCATGCCTGCGATATAGTCGCATACCAGACGCGCCCGATCGTATTCGGGCGCGTCATGCCCCTGCGCGCCCCACTCGGCGGGCATGGTGTCCGGCTCGCTCATGAACAGGTCGAACAACTGTTGCAGGATGCGGCGGGCGGCGCTGCGGGTGCGGTTGACCTTGTAGTGGCGATACATCCGCTCCATCAGGAAAACACGCAGGTGGCCGAGGTCCTCCAGCATCCGCGGCGAAAAGGCGACCACAGCGCGGGACAGGCTACGCACCGCCTCAGGCGATCCCACGCAGGTGGACGCCGCAACGGCGCGGGTCTCGAGCATCACATCGCCCACCATCTCGCCGATCATCCGCCGCACAGCCTCCAACCGCAGCATCCGGTCGTCGATATGCGGGTAGTCGCGCCGCACGCTTTCCAGCGCCGGACCGATCAACGGGACCTCCAGAAGGTCGCGGATGCCGAAGCTTTCCGCCTGCAATCCGTCGTCCACGTCATGATTGTTGTAAGCGATGTCGTCCGCCAGCGCCGCCACCTGGGCCTCCGCGGAGGCGTAAGTAGATAGGCGCAGGTCCTGGCGCAGATCGTAGTCGGCGATGGCCTTCCACGCGGGCTCCTTCAACCGTTGCGGCACCGGACCGTTGTGCTTGATGACCCCCTCCAGCGTCTCCCACGTGAGGTTCAGACCGGGGAAATCGGGATAGCGGCGCTCGAGCTCGGTGACGACACGGAAGGTCTGAACATTGTGGTCGAACCCGCCGTAGGGCTTCATGCAGTCGGCTAGCACATCCTCTCCCGCATGGCCGAATGGGGGGTGGCCAAGGTCGTGCGCCAGCGCCACCGTTTCCGCCAGATCATCGTCCAGCCCCAGCGCCCGAGCGATGGAGCGGGCGATCTGCGCCACCTCCAGTGAGTGGGTCAGGCGGGTACGGTAATAGTCTCCCTCGTGCGCCACGAAGACCTGGGTCTTCTCCTTCAGGCGGCGAAAGGCGGTGGAGTGAATAATCCGGTCGCGGTCGCGGGCGAAGGGATTGCGGGTCTTGCTGTCGGCTTCAGGATAGAGCCTCCCGCGCGAATGGGCGGGATTTTCGGCCCATAGAAGGCGCTGAGGCGCAGCGAAATCGTTGTCGGGCAAGGGCGTATCCTGTGTATCGCGGGCGGCGACCGATGCAAACGGACGCATGGCCTTTCGCCCGGCGCCTCGAGGGCTCATATAGGATATAACCGAAAGCTTGGCATCCATAGCCTCATGACTACTGCCGCACCCCTATCCCTCACACCCGCCGCTGCCCAGCGCATCCTCGCCATAGGCTCTAACGAGGGGCGTGCCCTGATGCTTCGCGTCGCGGTGGACGGCGGCGGCTGTTCGGGGTTTCAGTACCGGTTCGACCTGGTGGACGCGTCCGAGCCCGACGACCACCGGATCGAGTGCGACGGCGCGACGGCGCTGGTAGACGACATCTCCGTGGCGCTGCTGAAGGGGTCGGAAATCGACTTCATCGACGCCCTCGCCGGAGCCGAGTTCAAGGTTCGCAACCCCAACGCCAAGTCGAGCTGCGGATGCGGAGTTAGCTTTTCGATCTAAGCCTCTTGCCGTAACGCCGCATATTCGGTATTTTGCTAATCACCGAATAATGGAGAACGTCATGAAGTGCATAGGCTTGATTCTGAGCGCGGCGGCGGCTCTGACGCTGGCAGGTGCAGCGAATGCGGCTTCAGCGGATCAGGAAGTCACCATTGACGGCGGCAAGGCTGCGCTGCACGGCGCTCTCCTCGCTCCGGAGGGACCGCGCCAGCCTGCTGCGGTCCTGATGATCGCTGGATCAGGCCCCACCGACCGCAACTCCAACTCCAGCATCGCGGGTGTTCAGCCCAACAGCTTTGGCCTTTTGGCTCAGGGCCTCGCGGCGCGCGGGATCGAGACCCTGCGCATCGACAAGCGCGGCATCGGCGCCAGCGCGGGGGCAGGCAGCGCCGAAAGCGAGCTTCGCTTCACTACCTACGTGGACGATGCAGCCGCCTGGGCGAAATATCTGGCTGCTCAGCCTGGTGTCGGTTGCGTGGTGATCCTCGGCCATTCCGAAGGGGCGCTGATCGCCACCATGGCAGCCCAGCGCGTTCCGGTCTGCGGGCTGGTGTCGATTTCGGGTGCGGGTCACCCCGCAGACCAGGTGATCCTGGAACAGATCGCCGCCCAGGCCACGCCCGCGATGTTGGAACAGGTGAAGAACATCATGGCGGAATTGAAGGCGGGACATACGGTGCCCAACGCTCCGATTCCGGCCCTCTTCCGACCCTCGATCCAACCCTATTTGATCTCATGGCTGCCCATCGATCCAGCGGTGGAAATCAGTAGGGTGTCGGCCCCCACCCTGATCCTGCAAGGAACGACCGACATCCAAGTCAGTGTTGCGGACGCCAGGCGTCTCGCCGCCGCCCAGCCACGCGCCAGGCTGGTGTTGCTGGAAGGCGTGAACCACGTTTTGAAGACCGCGCCCGCTAAGCGCGCCGCCAATGTGGCGACGTACAAAGATCCCGACACCCCTCTGGCGCCGGGCGTGGCGGACAACGTGGCGGATTTCGTTCTCAAGGCTGGCGCAAACCGGCGCTAGGCGCGAAAAGGGGCGCATGAAACTCGCCACCTGGAACGTCAATTCGGTCAACGCGCGACTGGAAACGGTGCTGACTTGGTTTCGGGAGGTCCAGCCCGACGTCGCATGTCTGCAGGAAATCAAGTGCATCGACGAGAAGTTTCCATCCGAAGCCTTTGAATCCCTTGGGTACAACGTCGCCGTCCACGGGCAGAAAGCCTATAACGGCGTGGCGCTGCTATCCAAATACCCGCTGGAGGATGTCCGTCGCGGCCTTCCCGGCGATGTCGCAGACGATCACTCGCGTTATATCGAGGCTGTGATCGCCGCGCCCGAACCGATCCGGATGTGCTGCCTCTATCTGCCCAACGGCAACCCCATCGAAACCAGGAAGTTCGCCTACAAGCTCGGCTGGATGGCGCGCCTGCACGCCCATGCTGCGTCCCTTCGCGAAAACGAGGAAGCTTTCGTGCTAGCGGGCGATTTCAATGTCATTCCCGAACCGGAAGACGCGGATCACCCGGAAGGCTGGCTCGGCGATGCGCTGTTCCAGCCCGAAAGCCGCGCGGCGTGGCGAGGACTGAAGTGGCTCGGCCTCACCGACGCCCACGCCGCCGTGGGCACGGATCCCCACGCCTACACCTTCTGGGATTATCAGGCCGGAGCGTGGCAGCGCGACCACGGCATCCGCATCGACCATATGCTGCTTTCCCCCCAGGCCGCTGACCGCCTCGTCGCCAGCGAGGTGCACCGCGACGCCCGTGCCATGGAGAAGCCCTCCGACCACGTGCCGCTGGTAGTGACATTAAGCTGACGCTTTCAGGGGCCGGGAATCCCGCTAGGCTTGCGCCATGAGCCATGCCCTCGGCGTCATTCTTCTGCTTGGGATCATGGGCGTCGGGCTCATCGGCGTGGCTGCGTGGGCGTCCTGGTGGTTCGATCAGGAGCAGCGGGTGGAGCGTATCCTGCGGCAAGGGCTGGCGGGACCGCCCGACGTGATCGCGGTGGCGGCGGCGCGAGGACAGGGCGCGGCCTTGCGACTTGAGGATGAAAAGCTAGCCATCGTGCGCGGCCCCGGCGATCCTGGCCTCGTCTACGACCTGAGCGAGTTGATTGGGGCCGAACTGATTTTCGACGGCGCCGTTTGCGCCCGCAGCTTTCGCGGCGAGGGACGCCGGGCGCTCGACCAGATCAACCCTTCCGTGACCCATATCCTGCTGCGCTTCGTGTTCGACGACGTGCGTGACCCGGAGTTCGAGCTTGAACTCTACGCTCCCACCGACATGGGTCGCCGCGGCGATGCGGGACCCGAACAGGCGGTGCTGCAGGGTCGCCGCTGGTTCGCCAAGCTGGAGGCGGTACTCCGCCGCACGGTGTCATGAGGCGGGTCGGGCATACTTGTTTCAGAGAAGATTTCGGAATGCGCCATGAGCGATGACCTGATCGAACTCAACACCATTGAAGACATCGACCCTCCGCTCGGCGCGCAGCGACCGCTGTTCGGCAACGACACGTCACTCCTCCGGGTGGTGATCGGCGTCGGCCTCCTCATGACGATCTGGAAGCTGGCGATCGCCTGCACCGGCAATGTGATCTGGGAGGAAGCTCATTTCGTCGTTCTGGGCCAGCATCTCGATCTCGCCTACCCCGACGTGCCTGCGGGCTGGCCCCTGTTCGCGCGGTTCTGCACCAGCCTGTTCGGCTGGTCGCAGTTGGCGATTCGGCTGCCGGGACTCGTCGTGGCTCAGGCGATCCCGTTCGGGATCTACTACCTGGCCAGCGCTGTGGTTCCGAGGCGCGAGGCGCTGTGGGCGGCGCTGATCTCCATGCTAATCCCGGCGCTCGGGGCGTCGGGCACGATCTTCTATCCGGAGGGCGCGCTGCAACTGCTACTCGCTATGATGCTCGGAGCGGTGATCCGGGCCATGCGCGACGATTGGCTGGAGAACTGGGCGCGGGCGGGTGCCTGCGGCGCACTCGGACTGTTCATCCATTTCCGCTTCGTATTGCCGGGCGCGGGCGTGGCTCTTTTCTTCCTTCTGACGCCCATGGGCTGGCGCTATCTCAAACGGCCCGGCGTCTGGCTTGCAGCCGCCATCGCGCTGATCGGCCTTCTGCCAGGCCTGATCTACAATATGCGCGAGCACTGGCCCGCCATCGCCTATCAGGTCGGAAACCGCCCAAGCTGGAAGCCGGAAGCCGGATTGGTGCTGAGCTTTCTGGAACAGCAATTAGGGGCCTGCCTGCCCGTCTTCTTCATCGCCTTCGCGGCGGCGGCGCGGCGCGAGTGGCGCATGGCTCGCGGCGGCGACGTCCCCTCGGCCCTGCTCCTGATCACCGGGGGCCTGATCTTCGGCTTCTTTTTCATCCTGTCGCCCTTCGACAAACAGATCATGCCGCACTGGCCCTTCATGGCTTACGTCGCCTTCATTCCCTTCGCGCCTGCGTTCCTGATTGGATTTGCTGATCGCGCGCGAAGCTGGTCCGGGCGGCGGATACGGGTGCTGGCCATCGCGATATTCGGTCCCTTGTTCACCGTGCTTGCGGCCTCGGCTGGAACCGCATTCGAGGAGGGCTGGGCACACGCAGACCGGTTGCCGCCTTCGCTCAAGCCCCTGCTGTTCACCCGGTTGGAAGACTGGACACGGCTGGAGGCGCCGCTTGCGAAAACGCTGGCGATCGCCCAGGCGCGCTTCCCGGGATCAGCGCCCGTGATCGCCTCGGCCGGCCACATCCCGGCCCTGAAACTAGAGTTCCCCGGCGTAGGGCGACGCACGGTCTATGCGCTTGACGAACCCTACGACGAGTTCACCCGTTTTTCGGTGCTGCGCAAGGCGTGGGGCCTGGACGAGGCGGGACTGAAGGCCGCGCACGCCGGCGGCGGCGTGGCGCTGGTGCTGCCCCAGCCGTCTTACCTCTACAATAGCCCGGCGGAAATCTCTTTCCGTCGCCGCCTCTGTTCGGAGTTCGCCGCCGTGGAACCAGCGGGCGTCACCGAACTGCCGCCGGGCAAGCTGGCCATCGAGTTTTACACCGCCCGGGTCACACTCCCCTCCCGGGGCGTCGAGGGCGGCTGGTGCCCCTTCTTGCCGCGCCTCTACCTCGCCCAACCCAACCGGGGCGCGGTGTTCAGGGCGGGAAGACCCTCGCCGAGCTTCTTCGGCCTGGCCTCCGATCCGCTCGGCGTGACGAGGGTGGACGCCGTTGTCGATGGCAGGGCCGTCGCACGAGCGACCTATGGCGAGGACTCGGCGACATCGCCCGCTCCGCCGGAACTCGCCAACGATCCCAACTATCCTAAGCTGTGGTTCAATGTCACCTTGCCCGCCAACGCCATGACGGTAGGTGAACACCGCCTGTCTCTGCGGATAACCCGCACCGACGGAACGACCCTGGATGGCGAAGCGCGCTGTGTCTTCGTGCGCTGACAGGTCAGGCGCGGGCTTCGCTCCAGGTCACGCGGCGCACGGCCCAGAAGTTGAACACCCCCGCAAGGACGGCGCTGACGGCGGCGGCAATCAGCGAGGGCCAGCCCAAAAGCTGGTGCAACCCCACCGACGCGGACCAGTTAAACACGGCCCCCAGCGCGCAGGCGAGCACAAAGGCTAGAAACCCCTGCCCCAGCGCCCAGCCGCGCAGCCTCTGGTCGCGGAAGGTGAGAAGGTTGTTGATCAGGAAGTTCGAGCCCATCGCCGTAAGGATCGCTAGTCCCTGCGCCGGAATGAAGGGCAGGTTGCAAAGACTCCGCAACACCGCGAGCACGCCCAGATTGACCACCACCCCACTGACGCCCACGCCGGAGAACAGCACAAACCGCGCCGGGATCAGCCCCCCCAGTTTCTTCTCGATCAACAACGCCCCGAGGTCGGCGATGACGCGGGCGTCGAGTTTGGACTGGCCTCCCCTTCGTTCCCGAAGCGCTGTCGGACGCTCAATGAAGCGAACTTGCATGGGGCTGGACGCCACCAGATCGACCAGGATCTTGAACCCGACCGCCGAGAGTCTTGGGCGCGCTTGAGTGTAGAAAGCCCGCGTCATCACGAAATAGCCGCTCAGGGGGTCGGAAAGCCGGGCGCCGAGCACCAGCCCCGCAAGCCACACCCCCGCCCGGCTGAGGTGCAAGCGGCCGGTCGAAAGCGCCTGCGCCTCGTTCGCCAGGTTCCGTGCGCCGATGGCCACGTCCACATCTCCTGCGTCCAGCGCATCGAGCAGACGGGGAAGAAGCGCAGGGTCGTGCTGTCCGTCGCCGTCCATCAAGGCAAGGTGGTTCCCCCTGGCGACATCCCATCCCGCCACCGCCGCCGATGCCAGACCGCGCACTCCTGTGCGCACTATCAGGCGGATACTGGGATCGGCCTCCGCCAGCCCGGCGACCACCTGTGCTGTCCCGTCCGCTGAATCGTCATCGACGACGATGATCTCGTGCGAAACGCCCTCCAGAGCGCTCCCTATTTCAGCAAGCAGCGGCCCAATCGCTGCCGCTTCATTCAGGGTGCAGATCACCAGCGACAGGATCGGCGAGGCTGCGGAGGCGTTGATCCCAAGACTGTTCACCGGAGCCTCGTCATACCTGAACCACAACCTCGTTCGCTCGAAACAGAAAACGGCCGCCGGGAGGTTCCGACGGCCGCAATCCATAGCTTTTCGCTGAGGCTGAGGCCTAGGCGATGATCTTTGCCACGACGCCCGCGCCCACGGTGCGGCCGCCTTCACGGATGGCGAAGCGCAGCTTCTCTTCCATCGCGATCGGGGTGATCAGTTCGACTTCGAGCTCGGCGTTGTCGCCGGGCATGATCATTTCCACGCCTTCCTTCAGCTTGATGATGCCGGTCACATCGGTCGTGCGGAAGTAGAACTGCGGACGGTAGTTGGTGAAGAACGGGGTGTGGCGCCCGCCCTCCTCCTTAGTGAGGATATAGGCTTCGGCCATGAACTGCGTGTGCGGGGTGATCGAGCCCGGCTTGCAGAGAACCTGGCCACGCTCCACGTCTTCGCGCTTGGTGCCGCGCAAGAGAACGCCAACGTTGTCGCCCGCCTGCCCTTGATCGAGCAACTTGCGGAACATTTCCACGCCCGTGCAGGTGGTCTTCTGAACGGGACGGATGCCGACGATCTCGACTTCTTCACCCACCTTGACGATGCCGCGTTCGATACGGCCCGTGACCACGGTGCCGCGCCCCGAGATGGAGAACACGTCTTCCACCGGCATCAGGAACGGCAGGTCGAGCGGACGCGCCGGTTGCGGGATATATTCGTCGACGGTCTTCATCAACGCCAGGACCGACTGCTCGCCGATCTCGGGATTCTTGCCTTCCACCGCCGCCAGCGCCGAGCCGTGGGTGATGGGGATGTCGTCGCCGGGGAACTCATAGAAGCTGAGAAGCTCGCGCACCTCCATCTCCACCAGTTCCAGAAGCTCGGGATCGTCCACCAGATCGACCTTGTTCAGGTAAACGACCAGGGCCGGAACGCCGACCTGACGGGCGAGCAGAATGTGCTCGCGGGTCTGGGGCATCGGACCGTCGGCGGCCGAGCAGACCAGGATCGCGCCGTCCATCTGCGCCGCGCCGGTGATCATGTTCTTCACATAGTCGGCGTGGCCGGGGCAGTCGACGTGGGCGTAGTGACGGTTGGCCGTCTCGTATTCCACGTGCGCGGTATTGATGGTGATGCCGCGGGCCTTTTCTTCGGGCGCCGCGTCGATGTCCGCGTAGGCCATAGCCTTCGCGCCGCCAGCCTTGGCCAGCGTGATGGTGATCGCGGCGGTCAACGTGGTCTTGCCATGGTCCACGTGACCGATGGTGCCGATGTTGCAGTGCGGCTTATTGCGTTCGAACTTTTCCTTGGCCATTTTTCTCTAGCTCCGGCCCCAGAACGGGGTCCTCTTCTGGGGGTTTGGTTAAGCGTAAATCGTAGGGGTTAGGCGTACTTCTTGATGATCTCAGACGCGACCACCTGGGGCACGTCTTCGTAGTGGTCGTATTGCATGGTGAACTGGGCTCGGCCCTGGCTCATGCCTCTGAGGTTGCCGATGTAGCCGAACATATTGGCGAGCGGAACAAAGGCGGTGACGACCTGGGCGTTTCCGCGGGTTTCCGACCCCTGGATCTGCCCACGGCGGGAGTTCAGATCGCCGATAACGTCGCCCAGATATTCGTCCGGGCTCAAGACTTCGACTTTCATAATCGGCTCGAGCAGTTTCGGCGCGCCCTTCTCGCGAAGTTCGCGGAAGGCGGCTCGGGCCGCGATTTCGAACGCCAGCACGCTGGAGTCGACATCGTGGTACTTGCCCTCGGTCAGCGTCGCCTTGAAGTCGATCAGTGGGAAGCCCGCCAGAAGGCCATTGTCCTTAATCGATTCCAGACCCTTTTCCACGCCCGGAATGAATTCCTTGGGGATGGAGCCGCCGACGACCTTGCTCTCGAACACAAAGCCGGAGCCCGGCGCACCGGGCTCGAACGTGATCATCACCCGCGCGAACTGGCCAGTGCCGCCCGTCTGCTTCTTGTGGGTGTAGTCGATGTCGACCTTCTTGCCGAGGCTCTCGCGATAGGCCACCTGCGGCGCGCCGATGTTGGCGTCCACCTTGTAGGTCCGGCGCAGGATATCGACCTTGATGTCGAGGTGAAGCTCGCCCATGCCCTTCATGATCGTCTGGCCCGACTCCTGGTCGGTGAAGACGGTGAAGGAGGGGTCTTCCGCGACCATCTTGCCCAGCGCTACGCCCAGCTTCTCCTGGTCGGCCTTCGACTTTGGCTCGATGGCGATCTCGATCACCGGGGCCGGGAAGTTCATCTTTTCCAGGATCACCGGCGACTTGTTAGGATCGCACAGGGTGTCCCCGGTGCGAGTGTCCTTCAGGCCCGCCAGAGCGATGATGTCGCCCGCATAGGCTTCCTTGATGTCTTCGCGGTTGTTGGAGTGCATGAGCAGCATCCGGCCGACCCGCTCGCGCTTGTCGCGCGTCGAGTTGAGCAGGCCTACGCCCGTCTCCAGCTTCCCCGAATAGATGCGGCAGAAGGTGAGCGAGCCCACAAACGGGTCGTCCATGATCTTGAACGCCAGGATGGACAGGGTCTCATCGTCCGACGCCTTGCGGGTCACGGGCTCTTCGGTCTTGTAGTCGATGCCCACGGTGGGGGGGATGTCCACCGGCGAGGGCAGGTAGTCGACCACCGCATCGAGCAGGGGCTGCACACCCTTGTTCTTGAACGCCGAGCCGCACAGGATCGGATAGAAGGCGCCGGTCAACACCGCCTTGCGGATGCAGTTCTTCAGCACTTCCTCGGAGGGCTCTTCCCCCGCGAAATAGCCTTCCATCGCCGCGTCGTCCATTTCGACAGCGTTTTCGATCAGGTAGTGGCGCGCTTCCTTCGACTTCTCCAGAAGGTTCGCCGGGATTTCCTCGTCGTGATAGTTGGCGCCGAGGCCGTCGTTTTCCCACACCACCGCCTTCATGCGCACCAAATCGATGATGCCCTTCAGGTCGATTTCGGAACCGATCGGAAGCTGGATCGGCACTGCCTTCACCGCCAAGCGATCACGAATGGTGGCGAGGCACATCTCGAAGTCGGCGCCGATCTTGTCCATCTTGTTGACGAACACGATGCGCGGGACGTTGTAGCGGTCGGCCTGACGCCAAACGGTCTCGGTCTGGGGCTCTACGCCCTGGTTGCCGTCGAGCACCGCCACCGCGCCGTCGAGCACGCGCAGCGAGCGCTCGACTTCGATGGTGAAGTCCACGTGGCCGGGAGTGTCGATGATGTTCAGCCGGTGGCCGTTCCAGATGGCGGTGGTGGCGGCCGAGGTGATGGTGATCCCCCGCTCCTGCTCCTGCTCCATCCAGTCCATGGTCGCAGCGCCGTCGTGCACTTCGCCGATCTTGTGGCTCTTGCCGGTGTAGTAGAGGATCCGTTCGGTGGTCGTGGTCTTTCCGGCGTCGATGTGCGCCATGATCCCGAAGTTTCGGTAGTCTTCGATCTTGTGCATACGAGGCATAGGAACGGCTCTGATAACGGGCTCGCGGCGGGGAGGCTGCGGGCGGAATAAGGGGACTTGGAAGGGTCGCGGGGGTTTAGCGTAAACCGCCCGCGCAAGAAAGCCTTTCGGCATTCGCCCCTATATGGGAATTACCAGCGGTAATGCGAGAAGGCGCGGTTGGCCTCCGCCATCTTGTGGGTGTCTTCGCGCTTCTTCACCGCGGTTCCGCGATTGTTGGACGCGTCGAGAAGCTCGCCCGCAAGCTTCTCGGTCATGGTGTTCTCGCCGCGCTTGCGCGCCGCGTTGACCAGCCAGCGGATGGCGAGCGCGCGGCGGCGGTCAGGACGCACTTCCACGGGCACCTGATAGGTGGCGCCGCCGACCCGGCGCGAGCGCACTTCGATCGCGGGCGCCACGTTGTCGAGCGCGGTGTGGAAGACGGTGATCACATCCATGTCGCGACGCTTGGTCTCGATGATGTCGAAGGCGCCATAGACGATGTTCTCGGCGACGGCCTTCTTACCTTCGTACATGACGTAGTTCATGAACTTGGTGAGGATCAGATCCCCAAACTTGGGATCGGGCAGTACATCGCGCTTCTCTGCGCGGCGGCGGCGGGACATTCTCTGATCTCTCTCTTATTTCGGACGCTTGGCGCCGTAGTGCGAACGGCGCTGCTTGCGGTTTTTCACGCCTTGCGTGTCGAGCACGCCGCGCAGGATGTGGTAGCGGACGCCCGGAAGGTCCTTCACGCGGCCGCCGCGGATCAGCACCACGGAGTGCTCCTGCAGGTTGTGGCCCTCGCCCGGGATGTAGCACACCGCTTCAATGCCCGAGGTCAAGCGCACCTTGGCGACCTTACGCAGGGCGGAGTTCGGCTTCTTCGGGGTGGTGGTGTAGACGCGGGTGCAGACGCCCCGGCGCTGGGGCGAGCCCTTGAGCGCCGGAACCTTGTTGCGGCTGGGGGGTGCCTTGCGGGGCTTGCGGATCAGTTGGTTGACTGTGGGCATAGGGCTGGGTGTCGTCCTTCGTGTTCGAGGGCCTGTGCCTTTCGGCCGGTGCGCCCTCGCATCCTGCTTTTGATCTCCAGGCTTGCGCCAGGAGCGGGGTGGTGTTCGACCTCTATGAAGCCGCCAAGTTCGGTGCGCTCAAGCAGTTTTGGCCGGGACGCGCGCTTTGGGCGTTCCGGCGGGCACAGCCCAAGCGTCAAATTTTAGCGGAGAGGCGGCGAACCGATCTCTCCGAACGGGGCGGCTAATAGGCGGATTGGGCGTTGGGGTCAAGCACAGCACGCTTTCATTGCAGCCCTATCAGGAACCAGACTTGGCCGTGGCGCGGTCACAATCGACCTGTCTTTTGGCGCGGTGGCACGGGGCGACACCAGAGCGGGCGAACCGCGACGCCAAAGGGTCTCCTGGCCAGCCATCGCCGTCTCCATCGCCGTGCATCTCGTCGTGCTGGCGGGGATCGGGTTAGTGGCGCCGCGCCCCAGCTTTCGCGATATACCCGAGACGCCAACGTTGCGCGTTCAACTCCTCCCCCGCATCGCGCGCCTGCAAACCCATCAGACGCGTGCGCCCTCCGCAGCGAAGTCGCGCAACGCCGCCTCCACCTCTCTACCCTCCCCGCTCAACCCTCACATCGTCACACCCAGCGCCCCGTCCGCGCCATCGCCAGTCTCGACGCCTGCAAAGGCTGCCGGCGCCGGGCAGACATCTGGAGCCGGTGTGAGCTTCGCCCCTGCACCCTTTCCCTATGAAGATAGCCAGCGCGGCGTGCGCGCCATGCTTCGCGCCACGGTGGGCTGCAGCAACGAAGACGCCACGCACCTGACCCCCGCCGAACGCGAAGCCTGCGCCCAGCGATTCGGCAAGGAAGCAAAGAAGGCCGAGCCCTTCAGCGGGATCGATCCAGACAAGCGAGCTCGATTCGACGAGCAGGTGACCGCTGATGAACGGAAACGCGGCGTGCGCGACGGCGCGCAGCCGGTCATGATCGTACCTTGCACAGGAAATGGCTCGAACTTCGGAAGGGGCTGCCTGCCCGACAGCGCGATGATGCACGCGAAGGTCCACTAACCCTCAGTTCTCCATGACTTCTGATCCTCCCCAGTGAAACGGGGGAGGTGGCTCGGTGCGGATACGCGCCGTGACGGAGGGGGCGTCGCTAGGCTGGGCGATTATCGGTCAGCGGCGGCAGCGCCCCCTCCACCACCTTCGGCGGCCCCCTCCCCCGCGGCGCAGGGTAGGAACTTTTGCTAAAGCCCCGCCAGCACGGCATCGCCCATCTGGACGGTGCTTAGCGAACCCGCCAGGTCAGGGGTGCGCGCACCCGCTTCCAACGCTGCAACGCAGGCTGCCTCAACCGCCGCCGCCTCGCCCTCCATGCCGAAACTCCAGCGCAACAACATCGCCAGCGACAAAATCTGGGCCAAGGGATTGGCGATCCCCTTACCCGCAATGTCGGGCGCTGATCCGTGGATCGGCTCATAAAGCGCCGGTCGCCGCCCGCTCGCATCCGACGCGCCGAGGGTGGCGGAGGGCAAAAGGCCTAGCGAACCTGTCAGCATCGACGCCAGATCGGATAGCAGGTCCCCGAACAGGTTGGTGGTGACGATCACGTCGAACTGGCGGGGGTTACGCGCAAGCTGCATGGCGCAGTTGTCGGCGTACATATGCGAGAGGGCGACATCGGGATATTCGCGGTCCCGCAGGGCTTGCACCGTCTCGCGCCACACCAGGCCGCTCTCCATCACATTGGCTTTTTCGACGCTGGCGACCCGGTTCTGACGGGTGCGGGCGAGGTCGAACCCCACCCGCGCCAGTCGCTCGATCTCGTGCGTGGAGTAACTCTCGGTGTTGAAGCCCCGTCGCTGGCCGTCTGGGAGAGTCTCAATCCCGCGTGGCTCGCCGAAATAGAGGCCGCCGGTGGACTCGCGCACGATCATCAGGTCGAGACCCCGCACCACCTCGGGCTTCAGGGTCGAGGCGTCGATCAGGGGGTCAAACACCACGGCGGGGCGGAGGTTGGCGAAGAGGCCAAGTTCGGAGCGCAGTTTCAGGATGGCGATCTCGGGGCGAAGATCAAAGCCCAGCTTCTCCCACTTCGGCCCGCCCACCGCGCCAAACAGGATGGCGTCCGCCGCCTTGGCCCGGGCGAGGGTGTCGTCCGACAATGGCGTCCCCTCCCCGTCGATGGCGGCGCCGCCGACGAGGCCAGTGGAAATGTCGACCTTGAGGTCAGAGCGATCGCACACCCGTTCCAGCACCCGCAGCGCCTCAGGCATCACCTCCGGGCCAACGCCGTCGCCGGGGAGAACGAGCAGGGATTTGGGGGTCATGCTGGACCTTTCGTATTCCGACTCAACCAACATCCCTCATCCTAAGGAGAAAGGGGATGAGGCGGGCTGGCAGTGAAGCGTCAAACCATGTCCACCTTCGGCCACCAAGCCTGAGTGACTTCACGCCCGTTCTCGAACGCTGTCACCGCCGACTCGTGCTGCAGCGTCTCGTCAATGTCGTCGAGCCCATTCAAGAGTAGGTGCTTCCGGAGAGGATCGACCTCGAACGCGATCTCCTCGCCGTTCGGACGGATCACCACCTGGCGGGCGAGATCCACCGTCAGCCGCGCGTTTTCGCCCATGGCGGCATCCTCCATCAGAGCGTCGCAGATCGCGCGCGATAGAGCGATCGGCAGCACACCGTTCTTCATGGCGTTGGTGTGGAAAATGTCGGCGAACGATGGGGCGATTACGCAACGGATGCCGAAGTCCAGCAGCGCCCAAGGCGCGTGCTCACGGGATGATCCGCAACCGAAGTTCTCGTGCGCGATCAGGATCTCCGCCTGACGCCACGAATCGCGGTTCAGAACGAAGTCGGGATTCTCCTGCCCGTCCCACTGATAGCGCATTCCGTCGAACAGGCTTTTGCCGAGACCAGAGCGCAAGATGGTCTTTAGGAACCGCGCGGGGATGATCTTGTCGGTATCGACATTGGCCATCGGCAGGGGCGCGGCAATGCCCGTCAGCGTCGTAAAAGCGCGCATCAGTTCATCTCTCGCACATCGGTCAATCGGCCCGTCACCGCCGCCGCCGCCGCCATGGCAGGCGAGACTAGGTGGGTTCGGCCCCCCGGACCCTGCCGCCCCTCGAAATTGCGATTTGAGGTAGAGGCGCAGCGCTGGCCCGGCGTCAGCTTGTCCGGGTTCATGCCGAGGCACATGGAGCACCCCGCCTCGCGCCACTCGAACCCCGCGTCGATCAAGATGCGGTCCAGCCCCTCGGCCTCGGCCTGTAGCTTGACGATGCCGGAGCCCGGCACGATCAGAGCGCGAACGCCGGGCGCCACGGCGCGGCCTTGGGCGATGCGCGCCACCTCGCGGATGTCCTCGATCCGGCCGTTGGTGCAGGAGCCGACGAAGATCACGTCCACCGCAAGACCCGCCATAGGCTGACCTGGTTCCAGACCCATATAGTCGAGCGCCCGCTGGCAATCGGCGCGCTTCGCCTCATCGGCGATGGCTGCGGGATCGGGCGCATGGCCGGTGATCGGAACGGCGGCCTCGGGGCTGGTGCCCCAGGAGACCATCGGTGCAATAGCTGCGGCGTCGAGAGTCACCTCGCGGTCGAACATGGCGTCCGCGTCGCTCGGCAAGGTGCGCCACCAGTTCACCGCCTGGTCGAACGCCTCACCCTTCGGCGCAAAGGCCTTGCCCGCGATATAGGCGAACGTGGTCTCATCCGGCGCGATCAGCCCGGCCCGGGCGCCCGCCTCGATGGACATGTTGCAGAGGGTCATCCGGCCTTCCATGCTCAGCGTCCGCACGGCCTCGCCAGCATATTCGATCACGTGGCCGGTGCCACCTGCCGTGCCGATGGCGGCGATCACGGTCAGCGCCATATCTTTTGCCGATACGCCGGGGCTCAACACGCCACCGATCGTGACGCGCATATTCTTCGCGGGTTTCTGGAGCAGGGTCTGGGTAGCCAGAACGTGCTCGACCTCGGAGGTCCCGATGCCGAACGCCAGCGCCCCCATCGCGCCGTGGGTTGAGGTATGGCTGTCGCCGCAGACTATGGTCATGCCGGGCAGGCTGAGGCCCTGCTCCGGCCCGATCACGTGCACGATCCCCTGACGCGCATCGTCGATGGGGATATAGGGCACGCCGAACGCCTTCACATTGGCTTCCAGCGTGGCGAGTTGCAGGAGCCCATCGGCATCCGCGCCCACCCGCCCGGGAGATGTCGCTACGTTGTGGTCGGCGACGGCGATGGTGGCGTCGGTGCGGCGCACCCTGCGACCGCCCGCACGGAGTCCCTCGAACGCCTGTGGGCTTGTCACCTCGTGCACCAGATGCCGGTCGATGTAGAGGATGGCCGTGCCGTCGGGGAGGGTCTGCACCACGTGTGCGTCCCAGAGTTTGTCGAAGAGGGTGCGAGGACTCATGCGGTCATGGCCTCCGGCACATGGCGCTCGCGCTTCACGAGGAGCTTGTTCAGGGCGTGCACGTAGGCGCGCACGGCGGCGACTATGGTATCGGTGTCGGCCCCCTGCCCGTCCACAAGTCGCCCGTCTTCTTCCAGACGAACCGTGGTCCGGGCCTGCGCGTCCGTGCCCTCCGTGACGGCCCCAACGGAGTAGAGTTGCAGGCTGGCGTCATGTGGAAAGATCGCGCGGATCGCCCTGAAGGCTGCGTCGACCCCCCCGTCGCCGCTTTCGGACGCCTCGATCATCTGGCCGTCCACTTCCAGCGTCAGCGTCGCCACGGCGGGCAATCTGGAGCCAGTGTGCACATCGAGTTCGATGAACCTGACCCGCTCGTGATCACGCACTACGGTATCGTCCACTAAGGCGATGATGTCCTCCTCGAACACCGCCTTCTTGCGATCCGCCAGGTCCTTGAAGCGAGCGAACACGTCGTTCAGTTCGTTATCACCAAGGTCGGGATAGCCGAGTTCCTTCAACTTGGCGCGGAAGGCGGCGCGGCCGGAATGCTTGCCCAGCACAAGGTTGGACTTGGTCCAGCCAACGCTGGCGGGCGTCATGATCTCATAGGTCAGGGCGTTCTTCAGAATGCCGTCCTGGTGGATGCCGCTCTCGTGGGCGAAGGCGTTTCGGCCGACGATGGCCTTGTTCGGCTGCACATCGAAGCCGGTGATGGTGGACAGGAGGCGCGAGACCTTCAGCAGGTTTTCGGTCCTGATGTTGGTCACAAAAGGCATGGCGTCTGGGCGGGTGCGCATGGCCATCACCACCTCTTCCAGCGAGGCGTTGCCCGCGCGCTCGCCGATGCCGTTCACTGCCACCTCAATTTGCCGCGCTCCGGCTGTGATCGCCGCCAGGCTGTTGGCGACCGCCACGCCGAGGTCGTTGTGGTTGTGTGTGGAGAAGATCACTTCATCCCCGCCCGGAACCCGGGTTCGGAGGTCGGTGAAGATTCGGGTCAGATCGTCCGGAAAGGCGTAACCCACCGTGTCGGGGATGTTGATGGTCGTCGCGCCGGCCTTGATCGCCGTCTCCACCGCACGGCAAAGAAAGTCAGGGTCGGAGCGGGAGCCGTCTTCGGCCGACCACTCCACGTCCTCGGCGTGCTGGCGGGCCAGCGTGACCGAGGCGGTTACCCGTTCGATGACCGCATCGGGCTCCATCTGCAGCTTGTATTTCATGTGCAGGGCGGAGGTGGCGATGACGATGTGGATGCGTTTGCGCGGCGCGTTCCGAAGGGCTTCGGCGCAGCGCAGTATGTCCGCCGGATGCGCCCGGCACAGACCCGCCACGACTGGCCCCTTCACCGTCTCGCCGATGGTTTTCACGCTCAGGAAATCATCGTTGGAGGTGATCGGGAAACCGGCCTCGATCACATCGACCCCAAGCTGCGTCAGGGCCTCAGCCATCCGCACCTTTTCTGACAGGGTCATGGAGAAGCCCGGCGACTGTTCGCCATCTCTGAGCGTGGTGTCGAACACGATCACGCGATCATCGGCCATGCGGCCAAAGCTTGGATGCTGGAAACCCATGGGACGCCCGGTGCAGGAGGAGGAGGAGGATACGCGCGAAAAGCTCATCCCCCGGATGCGGCGACGGCTCAGGCCGCGGTCACGCCCGGGGGACAGCTAGTCGTAGACGCGCGCCGACAGGCATGGACCCTGGGAAGTCCTGCGTCTGCTTGGGGGCGTTGGCGCGCGTCATGGCTCCCTTATGCCAGATTCGAGCGCTTGAGGAAAGTTATTTCTTGATATCGGTAAAATCCAGCGATTAGGGGAATAATTACCCGACTACTGTCGATTTTCAGCACGTTCATAGCTAAATACTGCATCCAAGGGCGCGCCAAACACCTCTGCGATCTGAAACGCCGCCTCCAACGTCGGGGAATAGCGTCCCTGTTCGATGGCGATCACTGTTTGGCGCGTTACGCCAATGCGATCCGCCAGCGCCTGCTGCGTCATCTCCCCGTGCTCAAAGCGCAGGGCGCGAATGCGGTTCGTCACTCGCGTCTTGGGCCTCCCCACGGTTCAGGCGCCCCAGCGATAGTAGTAGAGCCGCGACCCGTGGTGCACCATCTCGGCAAGACCCAGGGTGGCGATCACGACATTGGCGGTGAAAACGTGTGATGGAGAGACCAGGGCCACCACTGGAATGACCCAGAGGATCGACAGGATCACCCAATAGGCGTTGCGGGCGCTCTTCTGATCTACCCGCCGGTCCCGCTCATCCGCCTCCTCGTCGCGCTCCCGCCGGGCAAGGCTGTAGAACTTCAGGCCAATCGCCCAGACGATGGAGATCAGGGTCATCAGAGCCACCCCGACGATCAGGGCGCCCAGCACTTCCCAACGGGTATGCGGGTGGCCCAGAAGCCAGACGCCATAGACCGCATACATAGCCACAAGGATCAGCAGCGTCGCCGCCGCATTCTTCTCCCGAAACGTCACCCCAATATCTCCATGTAAAGTTTATAGGACATGGAGGCGTTTACGGCTGACATGATGTGGTGTCAAGTTTATCGGACATGTTATACTTCGCATACCCAAAGTGAGCGCCGCATGATAGTGTCGCCTTCCATGCCGACTGGTTCGGATCGTCCTACTTCCGCTTGGCCTTTGGCTTTTCGGTCACGCGCACCCACCAACTGTTTCATAGGTGAGCCGCTTGCCGACCACACCGGCCCACAGGGTTTCAGCGCGGGCCATGTCGTCCACCCCAAGGGCGTCGCGGTTGGAATAGCGGAAATCGTATTCGGCCATGTAGCGATGCAGGTGCTGCTCGCCGCAATGCTGGTAAATGCCGCGCATCCAGCGCTTGAAGATGCCGAAATAGCCTTCGATGGTATTGGTGGTGATCTTCAGTCCGGGCACGTCGTAGCGGACGTATTCGTCCTTCCCGTGGTTGACCGACTCGTGACCGGCAAACTCCTTGCCTAGTTTCTTGTAGTGATGAGCTTGGTCGGTCATCAGGATCGCCTCACGTGAGACGTTGGCGCGGATGATCGGGGCCACGGTTTCGGGGCGAAGGTCCGCGATCACAACCGAGCGGGTGGCGCCGGAGGTCCGGTCCAGCAGGGTCAGCACCTTCATCATGCCGCTAACACCTGGGAGATTGCCCTTCGGGCCGGGCTTCGCGCCCTTGAGGCGACCTATGAAAGTCTCGTCCGCCTCAACGACGCCCCCACCGCCACCGAACGGGGCGAGTGCGCCATCGCGCATAGCCTCGCGGATACGATGGGACATGAACCAAGCGGTCTTCAGGGTCACGCCAAGGTGCGATGAAGCTGGTTGGAGCTAAACCCCTTCTTGCTGGCAGCGATCAGGTAGATCGCTTGAAGCCACAGGCGCAACGGGACGTGCGAGGCTTCAAAGATGGTCCCAACCTTCACGGTGAAGGGCTTACGACAGTCGCAGCACTTGCGGACGCCGATCCGGGTGCTTGCGCCCTTCAGGACGCCGATCCGATCCATGCAGCCGCAATGCGGGCAAACCGGACCTTGCGGCCACACCCTCGCTTCAACGTAGGCGTAGGCGGCTTTCTCGTTGTGGAAGTGCGGGGTGGATAGCGCGGACATCGGGGTAACTCCTTATGTGAGCTACCTTATCAGGCCGTGTGGGTATGGAAAGTATAGTATGTCCGCCAGAAGGTAAGTGCTGCTTCAGGAGATGGAACACCGGTTCGCCAACAGCCTCCAGATCATCGCCAGCATCCTCATGATGAAGGGCGGGGCGTGAACTCGGAGGCTCCACCGGGTATAGCGTTGCGATTACGCGTACTCCTGTCGTATCGACTATACCGCACGCAGCCTAAACGACGCTGATCTCGCAGAGCGGTTATTCGCACCTTCGCGGTATGTGCGTGCCTACGGCAATAAATATTCATTTAGCGTAGGGGCCGTTGAAACTTGGAGCTTATGATGCTGGCAGAATTTGAAAAGTAGTGTTCTGATGTTTGAACCCGCCGAATACCTCAGATTTGCGATTTCCGCGGATCAGAAGGCCGAGGTGGCGACATCACCCGCATATCGCGCCGAATATATCCAGCTAGCCAAATCGTGGCGCGATCTGGCTGCGTTCACCGACCGAACCGAGGCTTGCAGACCCGTCAGCTAATAGCGAGATTGCAGCGACCGTTCCGCCTGCCTGCTCTTGCCCCTCCGCCCTATCTCATGTATCCACCCGCGCTTCTCCGAAGGCGGTCTCGCGTGGCGCGCAAACAAGCAAGGGGTGGGACGTCCCTCCCCGCTGCGTCGAGATCCATCGTGGAGCCTGGTCTTCCGGCCAACGCCCCGCGCCGCCTTCATTCACCGGAAGAGGAACCGAATGGCGCTCTACGAGCACGTTATAATCGCGCGGCAGGATATCTCGCCGCAACAGGCCGAAGCCCTCAACGACCAACTCAAGCACCTGATCGAAGAAGGCGGCGGCCACGTCGCCAAGATCGAGTACTGGGGTCTTCGCAACCTCACCTATCGGATCAACAAGAACCGCAAGGGTCATTACTCCCTGCTCGCCATCGACGCCCCTGCGCCGGCGGTGAAAGAGATGGAGCGGCAGTTGTCTTTGAATGAAGACGTGCTTCGCACCCTGACCGTACGGGTCGAGGAACTCGATCTGGAGCTTTCCCCCATCCTGGCCCGCCGGGACCGCGAGCGTGGCGATCGTGAAGACCGCCCCGACCGTGAGCCCCGCGAACCCCGCGAAGATCGTCCGGAGCGCGCTGAGCGCATCTCCGACGACGCAGAGGTCTAAGGAACAGACGCATGACCGATATCAACGAAACTCCGGATGCGGCTCCTGCCGCGGGGGCTGGCCAGCGCCGCCCCTTCTATCGTCGCCGCAAGGTATGTCCGTTCTCGGGCGCCGGGGCGCCGAAGATCGACTACAAGGACGTCAAGCTCCTGCAGCGCTACATCTCTGAGCGCGGCAAGATCGTCCCCTCGCGCATCTCTGCGGTGAGCCAAATCAAGCAGCGCGAACTCGCCAAGGCGATCAAGCGCGCGCGCTTCCTGGCCCTGCTCCCTTACGTCGTGAAGTAGGGAGCGCCAGTCATGAAAGTCATTCTTCTCGAACGCGTCGAGCGCCTCGGCGTCATCGGCGATGTGGTGGTGGTGAAGGACGGGTTCGCCCGCAACTTCCTGCTTCCGCGTTCCAAGGCCTTGCGCGCGAACAACGCCAACCTCAAGGTGTTTGAAGCCCAGCGCGGTCAGATCGAGACCCGCAACGCCGAGGCGAAAGTCGCGGCGGAACAACAGGGCGGCGACCTGGAAGGCCAGTCCTACGTCATGATCCGCCAGGCAGGCGAGAGCGGCCAGCTCTACGGCTCGGTCTCGGGCCGCGACGTCGCCGAAGCGGTGCAAGCCGATGGCGGCAAGGTGGATCGCAGCCAGGTGGTGCTCGACAAGCCGATCAAGACCCTCGGCCTGCACGAGGTGAAGGTGCGCCTGCACGCTGAAGTGACCGTCACCATCAAGGTGAACATCGCCCGCTCTGCGGACGAAGCTGAGCGGCAACTGCGTGGTGAAAACGTGGTCGCCTCGGCCTTCGACGAAGAGCGCGTCCTGGCCGCTGAACAGGCCCAGGATATGCTCGAAGGCGGCGCAGGCAGCCAAGGCGATGACCGCGACTACGCGGCCTAGATTGTAGTGAGCCTCCTCACCTACCTCTCTCCCCCCTCGGGGAGGGGGCTGGGGTGAGGAGCCGCTCCGCCACTTCTCAGGATTTCTTCTTTGACTTATTGGGACGCGGGGGTTTCGACACGTCCACCTGCGCAATGGGCTCAAGCTTCGGGTCGTTGGCGAAATCAGACGGGGCGATGAAGCCGAGCCCGTCCCACGGCACCTTCAGACCGGCCTCCTCGAACGCCTTGGCCACGAACTCCGAGCAGATGAACTCATTTTCCGGGATTAACATCGGGGGCGTATGGTGGCGGCTGAACAAGCGCGCCTCAGCGATCCGGGCGACAATCTTGATCATCTCGCGGTTAGCGAACTTGCAGCCCAGATGATCGAACGAAAACCTTGCCAGCGCCCGCACGCCGGGATCGCTGGAGTCACCGCTCAATCCCGCGTGACGCGTCAAAAAAATCTTGCCCGGATAAGGGCTTACACCGGCTGAGTTTCGGGAAACGAACTCAGCCAATGACACCGCTCGCACACCGATCTTCTCTACCGCCTCGATCACGATAACCTCGTCCAGCGTATCGATGCGGAAGGCTATTGCGATGTGGCTCCACGGGCTTTTGGTGGACCAGCGGATCAGCTTCGAGAACGCGTCGCGCCCCTGGCAAAGCATAATATCCCCGTCGCGCACAAGCTTGCGCACCTCCACGTAGGGCAGCGGCGGAAAGGTTTTCAGAACGTCGTCGGGGATGGCCATGCGGTTCCAACCTTGGCAATACGAGCATCAACGCCGAAGCTCGACTGTTCGATCCACAGCACAGAATCAAACAGGGGATATGTCCAAGAATCGACACCTCCCGGTATGTCCGCCCCCGGTCATTAAGCTATTGTTAGCCAATGACCTCGCCCGCCTTCGATTTCGCGCCAAACGCCTCTGCTCTGCCGGTGGTGGACCATATGCCCGCCAATATCGAGGCGGAACAAGCGCTTCTCGGCGCGCTGCTCTATGATAATTCCGCCTATGAACGGCTGTCGGACCAACTGAACGCCCGCCACTTCTACGAGCCCTTCCATGGTCGGCTGTTCGGGGCGATGGAGGACTATATCCGCCGCGGGCAACTGGCCGAACCGATCCTGATCGCTGACCGATTCAAGCGCGACCCGGCGTTCGAGGAGCTGGGCGGGCTGCGCTATCTCGCCGACCTCGTGGACCGCGCGCCCCCCGCAGCAAATGCGCCCGACTACGCTCGCACCATCTATGACCTGGCGCTTCGCCGCGACCTGATCCGCATCGGCGGCGATGTGGCGGCGAACGCCACCGCCGACGTGGAAAGTTCGGCCCGCGACCAGATCGAACGGGCGGAGCAGCAGCTCTACACCCTGGCCGAGTCCGGTATGGTCTCCAGCGGCTTCGTTACCTTCGAAGCGGCGGTCACGGGCGCGGTGAACATGGCGGCCGAAGCCTTCAGCCGGGACGGCAAGCTCGCGGGGGTCTCCACCGGCCTGATCGATCTTGATCGGCAACTCGGCGGCCTGCACCCCTCCGACCTTCTTATCCTGGCGGGCCGCCCCTCTATGGGCAAGACCGCGCTGGCCACCAACATCGCCTTCAGCGTCGCCAAGAACTACGCTTACGACATCCAGCCCGACGGGACGAAGAAGACTGTCAACGGCGGCGTCGTCGCCTTCTTCAGCCTGGAAATGTCCGCCGAACAGCTTGCCATGCGTCTGTTGGCCGAAGCTTCCGGGGTTTCTTCGGATCGCTTGCGCAAGGGTGAAATCGATCAGAGCGAGTTCAGCCGGGTGCGCGAAGCCTCCCTCGCCATCCAGGAATCGCCGCTCTTCATTGACGCCACCGGCGGTCTCTCCATCGCCAAGCTGACGGCTCGGGCGCGGCGCCTGAAACGCACGGCGGGACTCGATCTGATCGTGGTGGATTATCTGCAACTGGTCACCGGGTCTGACCTGAAGAGCAACGACAACCGGGTTCAGGAAGTGAGCCAGATCACGCAAGGGCTGAAGGCCCTGGCC